>NZ_SJFN01000046.1 GCF_004328075.1 Siculibacillus lacustris
TGGGTCACCGCATCGATGCCGCCGAAGGCGGTCAGCGACTTCGGCATGTTCATGACGAAGTTGGCGTCGACCACCGCCATGGTCGGGGTCAGCTCGTAGTCGGCGAGCGGGTACTTCATGCCGGTGACGTCGTCGGTGACCACCGCGAAGGGGGTGACCTCCGAGCCGGTGCCCGAGGTGGTCGGGATCGCCACCAGCTCCGCCTTCACGCCGAGCTTGGGGAACTTGTAGATGCGCTTGCGGATGTCCATGAAGCGCAGCGCCAGGTCCTCGAAGTGGACGTCGGGGTGCTCGTACATCACCCAGATGATCTTGGCGGCGTCCATCGGCGAACCGCCGCCGAGCGCCACGATGACGTCCGGCTTGAAGGCGGCGGCGCGTTCGACGCCCTTGCGGACGGCGGCCAGCGTCGGGTCGGCCTCGACRTCCGAGAAGATCTCGACGTCGATGCCGTTGTTCTTGAGCAGCTGGATSGTCTCGTCGACGTGACCGTTCTGGAACAGGAAGCGATCGGTGACGATCAGCGCGCGCTTCTTGCCGGCGAGGTCCTTCATCGCTTCGACGATGGCGCCGCGACGGAAATAGATCGACTTGGGGAGCTTGTGCCAGAGCATGTTCTCGGCTCGCTTCGCAACGGTCTTCTTGTTGATCAGGTGCTTCGGACCGACGTTGTCGGAGATCGAATTGCCACCCCACGAACCGCAGCCCAGCGTCAGCGACGGTGCCACGTTGAAGTTGTAGAGATCACCGATGCCGCCGTGCGACGACGGCGTGTTGATCAGGATGCGGGCGGTCTTCATCCGGGCGCCGAATTCGCGCACCCGCTCGTCGTGRCGGTCCTGGTCGGTGTAGAGCACCGAGGTGTGRCCGATGCCGCCGAGCGCCACCAGGGCGGCGGCGGCGTCGACCGCGSWCGCGAAGTCGCGGCGGCGGTAGAGGGCGAGCGTCGGCGACAGCTTCTCGTGGGCGAAGGGCTCGTCGTCGCCGACGTCCTCGACCTCGCCGATCAGCACCTTGGTGGTCGGCGGCACGTCGATGCCGGCGAGCGCGGCGATCTTGACCGCCGACTGACCGACGATCGACGGCGACAGATGGTGGCCGTCGGGGAACACGATCTTGCGCACCGCGTCGAGYTCGGTCGGGCTCAGGATGTGGCCGCCGTGGCTCGAGAAGCGCTCGCGCAGCTGGTCGTAGATCGCGTCGACGGCGACCACCGCCTGYTCGGAGGCGCAGATCATGCCGTTGTCGAAGGTCTTGGACATCAGGATCGAGGCGACGGCGCGCTTGATGTCGGCATATTCGTCGATCACCACCGGCGCGTTGCCGGCGCCGACGCCGATCGCCGGCTTGCCCGAGGAATAGGCCGCCTTGACCATCGCCGGACCGCCGGTGGCGAGGATCAGGTTGACCTCCGGATGGCGCATCAGGGCGTTGGACAGTTCGACCGAGGGGGTGTCGATCCAGCCGATGATGTCGGCCGGCGCGCCAGCGGCGACCGCGGCGTCGAGCACCAGGCGGGCGGCGGCGCAGGTCGAGAACTTGGCGCGCGGATGCGGCGAGAAGACGATGCCGTTGCGGGTCTTCAAGCTGATCAGCGCCTTGAAGATGGCGGTCGAGGTCGGGTTGGTGGTCGGCACGATGCCGCAGATCAGGCCGATCGGCTCGGCGATGGTCATGGTGCCACCGACCTCGTCGACCTCCAGGACGCCGCAGGTCTTCTCGTCCTTGTACTTGTTGTAGATGTATTCGGAGGCGAAGTGGTTCTTGACCACCTTGTCCTCGAGCACGCCCATGCCGGTCTCTTCCGCGGCCTGCACGGCCAGCGGGATGCGGGCGGCGGCGGCGGCGAAGGCGGCGGAGCGGAAGATCAGGTCGACCTTCTCCTGCGGGAAGGTCGCATAGACGGCCTGGGCGGCCTTCACTCGCCCGGACCTGCAACCGCCGCGGGCCGTCCGAGATGCTCTGCGTTGAAGGTGGCGTCGATCACCCCGACGTCGGCGTCACACCAGCGTCGACGTGGGCCGTTCGATCGCCGCCTTGAAGGCGGCGAGCAACTCGGCACCGACCGCCCCGTCGACCGCACGGTGGTCGGTCGACAGCGTCACGGTCATCCGCATGGCGACCTCCGGCTGGTGATTGCGGACGACGATCCGCTCTTCCGCGACACCGACCGCCAGGATCGTCGCCTGCGGCGGGTTGATGATCGCCGCGAACTCCTCGACCCCGTACATGCCGAGATTGGAGATCGCCGAGGTGCCGCCTCGATAGTCTTCGGGTTTCAGTCGGCGCGCCCGGGCCCGGGCCGCCAGATCCTTCATCTCTTCGGAGATCACCCGAAGCGACTTGATCTCGGCACGGCGCACCACCGGTGTCACCAGCCCACCGGGGACCGACACCGCGACGCCGATGTCGCTGTGGCGATGCCGGAGCAGCCCCTCGTCGGTCCAGGTGACGTTGGCTTCCGGAACCTTGCGCAGCGCCACCGCCAGGGCCTTGATGATGAAGTCGTTGACCGACAGCTTGAAGCTCGGCCGTCCGTCGACGAGGTCGGCATCGGCGTTGAGTTCGGCGCGCAGCGCCAGCAGCCGATCGAGGGTGCAGGTGCCGGTGAGGTAGAAATGCGGCACCGTCTGTTTGGATTCGGTCAGCCGGCGGGCGATGGTCAGCCGCATCGTGTCGTGCGGCGTCACTTCGAAGTCGTCGGGCTCGTAGAGGCCGCGGATCTGTTCGCTCGGAGCGCCGATCGCCACCGCAGCGACGGCGCGGTTCACCGGTCCGTCGGCGGGCGCCGCAGCGACCGGTGCGGCGTCGGCCGCGGCCCGGACGTCACCGACCACGATACGGCCGCGCGGGCCGGATCCGGTGACCCGCGACAGGTCCAGGCCGACCAGTCCGGCGGTCCGGCGGGCGAGCGGTGTGGCGCGCAGGACGGCGGTCGGCGCCGGCGTGGCGGCAGGCGCCTCGGCGACCGGGGATATCGCCGAGGCACCCGCGAGCGAAGCCGCGGGTTTGGCAACCGGGGCCTCGACGACGGCAGAGGGGGGAGAGGTTTCGCCCTCGGCCAAGATCCAGCCGACGATCTGGCCGACCGGCTGCATGACGCCACAAGCGGCGGGCATGCTGAGCCGCCCGGTCGCCGGCGCCTCGATTTCCATGGCGGCCTTGTCGGTCTCGATCTCGAACAGGGGTTGCCCCTTTTCGATCGTCGCACCCGCTTCGACGTACCACTTGGAGATCGTCCCGGTCGTCATACCCATGTCGACGCGCGGCAGAATGACTTCGGTCGCCACGATCAGATCCTCCCCTGGACCAGCCGGCGGGCGGTCTCGACGATGTCGGCGACCTGCGGCACTGCGGCCTTTTCCAGTTCCGGGTTGTAGGGCAGGGGACATTCGGCACCGCCGAGCCGGACGATCGGCGCATCGAGCAGGTCGAAGGCCTCGCTCTCGGCGATCGCGGCGCTGACTTCCGAGCCGATGCCGAGCGTCTTGACGCCTTCGTAGACGCACATCAGCCGGTGGGTGCGCGACACGCTGGCGATCAGCGTCTCGGTGTCGATCGGCCTGAGCGAGCGTAGGTCGACGACCTCGAGCTCGATCCCCTCCTGCGCCAGCGTGGCCGCCGCTTCCAGCGCCTTGATCACCATGATCGAGGTGGCGACCACGGTGAGGTCGCGGCCTTCCCGGCGGATCTCGGCGCGGTCGAGCGGCACCGTGTACCAGCCTTCCGGCACCGGCCCCTTGGTCTTGTAGAGCAGCTTGTGCTCGAAGATCATCACCGGGTCCGGATCCTCGATCGCCGCCAACAGCAGGCCCTTGGCGTCGTGCGGGGTCGACGGTTGCACCACCTTGAGGCCGGGGACATGGGCGAGCCAGGCCTCCAGGCTCTGGCTGTGCTGGGCCGCCGCACCGGTACCGGAGCCGGCCGGAAACCGCATCACCAGCGGTACCGACACTGCGCCGCCGAGCATGAAGCGGAGCTTGGCCGCCTGATTGACGATCTGCTCCATGCCGAGCGTGGCGAAGTCGGAGAACTGGAACTCGAACACCGGCCGCATGCCCGCGAGCGCCGCGCCGACCGCGACGCCGGCGCCGGCGAGTTCCGAGATCGGCATGTCCATCACCCGATCCTCGCCGAAACGGTGGACGAGGTCGCCGGTCACCTGGAAGGCGCCGCCATAGACGCCGATGTCCTCGCCCATCAGAAAGACGCGCGGATCGCGTTCCATGGCGATGGCCATCGCTTCCTGGATCGCCTGGGAGTAGCTGAGTTCACGCACCATGGTGTCCATGGCTGCCTCGCTCGGTGGTGTAGACGTAACGGGTGAGGTCGGCCGGCGACGGTGCCGGGCTGGCCTTGGCGAATTCGATCGCGGCGGTGATCTCTTCTTCGACCGAGGTCTGGATCGCCACCATTTCGGGGGTATCCATCAGCCCGAACTCGAGCAGTTCGGCCTCGAAGAGCTGGATCGGATCGCGCTTCTGCCAGCTCTCGATCTCTTCCTTGGTGCGGTAGCGGTTGCGGTCCGACTTGGAATGGCCGCGGATCCGGTAGGTCAGGCATTCGATCAGGCTCGGCCCTTCGCCGCGCCGGGCGCGCTCGACCGCCGCGTGGGTCGCATCGGCGACGTCGGCGAAGCGATTGCCGTCGACGGTGACGCCGGGCATCGAATAGGCGACCGCCCGATCGGCGATGTTCTTGACCGAAGTCGACCGGGCGACCGAAGTTGACATGCCGTACTTGTTGTTCTCGCAGACGAAGACCACCGGCAGCTTCCACACCGAGGCCATGTTGAGGCTCTCGTGGAAGGCGCCTTCGTTGTTGGCGCCGTCGCCGAAGAAGCAGACGACGATCCGGCCGTTGCCGAGCCGTTTGGCGGCCAGCGCCGCGCCGACCGCGATCGGCAGGCCGCCGCCGACGATGCCGTTGGCGCCGAGGTTGCCGGTCGAGGGATCGGCGATGTGCATCGAGCCGCCGCGGCCGCGACAATAACCGTCTTCGCGCCCGAAGAATTCGGCGAACATCCGACCGACGTCGGCGCCCTTGCCGAGGCAATGGCCATGACCGCGATGCGTCGACGTCATGTAGTCGGTGGGCGACAGCGCCGAACAGACCCCGACGGCACTGGCCTCCTGGCCGATCGACAGATGCATCGTGCCGTGGATCAGGCCGCGGACATAAGCCTCTTCCGCGGATTCCTCGAAGCGTCGGATCAGGCGCATCTTGCGCAGCGCGTCGCGGATTTCCGCCGCGCCCAACCGCCGATAGACCTCCGGCAGATTGGCGGCCGGCAGGCGACCGGCGGCGGTCGCGGTGTCCGGCTCGGGGGTGGTCAAGGATGATCGGGCCATCGGCTCTCCTCGCTCAGGTGGCAATTCTTCGGTTGCCGTGACGTATCGGTAGTGCACTTATATCTTTTGGTCAATACGAATGTTCATGCATGAGATCTTTCCCTCATTCCTGCCCGCCGACGGTCGGCACCTCGTCTGGAACGAATCCGCGCGCCGCCAAGGCCTCGCCGACGGCGTGCCAGTCGGCGCAGACCCGGTCGGCGCCGGCGTCGAGCAGCCGCCGGCCGTGGCTCGGGTCGCTGTGGCTGCCGCCGGTGAAACCGAGCGCCGTCATCCCGGCGGCGACCGCACCGGCGATCCCGTAGGGCGAATCCTCGATCACCACGCAGCGCGCCGGCGGCAGCCCGAAGGCTGCGGCGGCGTGGAGGAAGATGTCCGGGGCCGGCTTGCTGCGCGCCACCATCGAGGTGGAAAACACCGCGTCGCCGAAATGGGCCGTCAGCCCGGTCAGAGCGAGGCTGCGTCGGATCCGCTCGGGCGAGGACGAGGAGGCGACGCAGCGCGCCGTGCCGAGCCGTTCGAGAAAGGGGATCAGCCCGGCGGTCGGCGCGAGCGATGTGGCGAACAATGCCTCGGTCTCTGGCCAGATCTCGGATTCGGCGCCGGGTGGCAGTGTCAGCCCGGTGAGGTCGCGGATCTTGGCGAGGATGTCGGCCTGTTTCATGCCGACGCACTGCCCGAACACCTCCGCCGGGATCACGCCGCCGTGGCGGGCGAAGACCCGGGCGTAGGCTTCGCTCGCCAGCAGTTCGCTGTCGACCAGGACGCCGTCACAATCGAAGACGACCAAGCGGGTGGGGTCCATCGGTCTCTCCCGAAACGTCGCCGGGCACGCGGAGCGCGCGGCCCGGCGGGCGTCGTGTCGCTCAGACGTGGATGGCGCGCCCATTGGCCGCCATCACCGCCTCGTGCATCATTTCCGACAGCGTCGGATGCGCGAACACCGTGTGGATCAGTTCGGTGTCGGTGGTCTCGAGGTTCATCGCCACGACGTAACCCTGGATCAGTTCGGTGACGTCGGCGCCGATCATGTGGGCACCGAGCAGCTCGCCCGACGGCTTGTCGAAGATCACCTTGATCAGCCCCTCCGATTCGCCCATGGCGATCGCCTTGCCGTTGCCGACGAAGGGGAAGCGGCCGACCTGGACATCGAGGCCGGCGGCCTTGGCCTTGGCCTCGCTGAGACCCACCGAGGCGACCTGCGGATGGCTGTAGGTGCAGGCGGGGATCTTGGCCTTGTCCATCGGATGGGGATGGAGACCGGCGATCGCCTCGATGCAGACGATGCCCTCGTGTTCGGCCTTGTGGGCGAGCATCGGCGGCCCGGCGATGTCGCCGATCGCATAGACGCCGGCCACGTTGGAACGGCCGAAGGCATCGATCACCACGCAGCCCCGCTCGGTGGTCACCCCGAGCCGTTCCAGGCCGAGGTTCTCGACGTTGCCGACCACGCCGACCGCCGAGATCACCCGATCGACGGTGATCTCACGCCGCCCGCCGTTCGCCGCCTCCAGCGTCGCGGTGACGCTGTCGTCGTGACGGACCAGCCCGACCACCTTGGTCTCGGTCAGGATGGTGAACCCCTGCTTCTCGAAACTGCGCTGGGCGAAGGCCGAGATCTCGGCGTCTTCGACCGGCAGGACCCGGTCGAGCACTTCGACCACCGTCACCTGGACGCCCAGCGCGTTGTAGAACGAGGCGAACTCGATGCCGATCGCCCCCGATCCGACCACCAGCAACGATTTCGGCAAGGTCTTCGGCACCATCGCGTCGAAATAGGTCCACACCAGTTTGCCGTCCGGCTCCAGCCCCGGCAGCACCCGCGGCTTGGCGCCGGTCGCCAGGATGATGTGGCCGGCCTGGTAGTCGCCGCCGCCGAGCGCGCCTTTCGGCGGGTCGTCGGCCGCCGTGACGGTCAGCGCCCCGGCAGCGGTGAGCGTCGCCCGGCCCCAGATCACGTCGATCTTGTTCTTCTTCAACAGGAAGCCGACGCCGGTGGCGAGCTGCCGCGACACACCACGCGACCGCTCCACGATCGCCGCCAGATCGAAACGCGGGTTCTCGACCGACAGGCCGTAGGCCGCGGCGTGCAGCATCGACTGGTAGATCTCGGCCGAGCGCAGCAGCGCCTTGGTCGGAATGCAGCCCCAGTTGAGGCAGATGCCGCCGAGGTGCTTGGCTTCGACGATCGCCGTCTTGAAGCCGAGTTGGGCGGCGCGGATCGCGGTGACGTATCCTCCGGGGCCGGCCCCGATCACGATGACGTCGTAGCTGGGCATGTCTGGCAGTCTCCGTCGCTGGGGGCCGTCGGCCGTCGGGCCGATCGCTCCGCTCGTCTTGCGGGCCGCACGGCACCGTTCCGGGAAGCGAGGCTGCCCGAGCCGGGTCGTCCGACGTCTTTTCGGTCTCGGCGCCGCGCCGCGCCGACAGGGGCCTCGTCAGGTCGCGGTCGTCAGGTCGACGATGCACTTCTTGGCGCGGGGGATGGAGGCGGGGCTCATGCTGAGCTCGGTCAGCCCCATGGCGATGAAGCGTGGGATCAGGTCGACCCGCCCGGCGGCCTCGCCGCACATGCCGACCATGATCCCGGCTTCGACACCGGCGCGCGCCGTCATTTCGATGGCGTTCATCACGGCGATGTTGGTGACGTCGTTGAGGCCGGCGACCGACGAATTGAGCCGATCGGCGGCCATGATGTACTGGGTCAGGTCGTTGGTGCCGATCGAGAAGAACGACACCTCCTTGGCCAACTCGCGGGCGATCATCACCGCCGCCGGCGTCTCGATCATCACCCCGACCGCGAACCGTTCGAAGGGCACGCCTTCCGCGGTCAGTTCGGCGGCGCAGTCCTCGATCAGCGCCCGGGTCCGCCGCACCTCGCCGAGGTCGGAGACCATCGGCAGCATCACCTCGATATTGCCGCCGACGGCGGCGCGGAGCAGCGCCCGGAGCTGCGGCTTGAAGATGTCGGGGCGATCGAGGCACATCCGGATGCCGCGCCAGCCGAGGAAGGGATTGGCTTCTTCCGGGAACTGGATGCCGGCGAGCGGCTTGTCGCCGCCGACGTCGAGGGTGCGGACGATCACCGGATGCGGTGCGAAGGCGCGCGCCAGCGTCACATAGGTCTGGTACTGCATCTCCTCGGACGGCAGCCCGGTCTGCAGCATGAACAGCAGTTCGGAGCGGAACAGTCCGACTCCCATCGCTCCGGCGGCGCGCGCCGCGTCGATCTCCTCGAGCGAGCCGATGTTGGCGGCGACCTCGATCACGGTGCCGTCGGCGCGCTTCGGCACGATCGACCGATAGACCGCCAGCGCCTTCTTCTCCGCCGCCGCCTTGGCCACCGCTGCGGCGAACCGGGCCCGCAGATCGTCGTCGAGGACGTCGTAGGCGACGCCGTGGGTGCCGTCGAGGGCGATCTCGGTCGCCCCGCGCAGCGCTTCGATGCCGCCGCGCAGACCCAGCACCGTCGGAATGCCGTGGGACCGGCCGATGATCGCGATGTGCGAGGTCGCCCCGCCCTGGGCGCAGGCGATGCCGCCGATCCGATCGAGCGGCGCCCGCGCCAGATCGAAGGCGCCGATGTCCTCGGCGACCAGGATCGACCCCGCCGGAATGTCCTCGAGGACGATGTCCTTGCGGCCGAGCAGTTCCAGGCACAGTTGCCGGCCGACCGCGGTGACGTCGTCGGCGCGGGCGGCGATGTAGGGGTCGTCGACCGCAGCGAAGGCCGCGGCGGTCTTGCCGATCACCTCGCGCACCGCGGTCACCGCGTCGCGCCCCTTGCGGACTTCGGTCGCCATCTCCTCGATCACCGCGTCGTCGGCGACGATCTCGGCGAGTGCCGCGATGATGCCGCGATGCACCGGCGACAGTTCGGGCGCCGACAACGAGTCGACCATGCGGCGTCGAATGACCGCGACCGACCGCGACAAGAGGGCGATCTCGTCGTCGATCTCGCCCTCGGCGAGCATGCGTTCGGCACTGTCGATGCTCGGCGGGAAGTACCCGAACACCGGCCCGACGACCTTGCCCTCGCTCGCCGCGATGCCGCGCAGGCCGCCGTCCTCGGTGCGCCCGTCGTCCTTGTCGGCGCTCGCGTCGGTCCGCGTGGCGGCCGGTGCGGCCGGCGTCGCCGCGCCGCCCGCTTCGATCCCCGACTCGGGATCTTCGAGAAACCGCACCAGGGCCTCGAGCGCTTCCGCCTCGTCCGCCCCCGAGGTCCTGACGACGACCGGATCGGCTTCCAGCACCGAGGCCAGCATCAGCTTGACCGAGCTCTTGGCATTGACCCGGTTCGCGCCCTTGACGATTTCCACGTCGCTCTGGAAGCTCTTGGCGAGCTTTACGAAACAGGTCGCGGGGCGGGCGTGCAGCCCCTCCCTCACACGTACGATGGTGGCGCGTTCCATGGTCACGGTCGACCTCTGTTGACGGCTCGAATGGGCGGAGACGGACTCGATCAGCCGATCGCGATGGTCTGGCCGACCTTCAGGGCGGCGGTCAGCACCGCGGTGTCGACGACGCCGGCGCAGATCTCGCCGGGACGTTCGGCGGTGGTGGCGCCGTTGAAGTTGAACACCACGTGGCCGATCTCGCCGGCCTTCTTCCAGGCGGTCGGGCCGACCGCGGTGATCGTGGTGGTCACCGGACCGATGGTGATCGGCGTTCCGCAGACCGGGGCCTCGTCGGCGATCGGCGCCAGCGGCGCGTGCAGGACGGAGACTTCGGCGAGTTCGGGTGGCGCATCGGCGCCGAACAGGATGAGGACGCCGTCACCGACCAGTTCGGCGACATCGGGGCCCACGGCGATGATTTCGGTCTTGAGGTGAGCAGACATTGGTTCTCTCTCCTTCGACGGCCGCGGCCGTGAAGATCATCGAAAAGACGGTCGAGCGCGTATCGAGGTGACGAAGCCTCTCGAGGGTGGAGCGGCCCCGCGGACGGGGCCGCCCTCACGATCGGTCGGATCGCTCAGAAGACGATCAGGCTGACCACCCATGCGAAGATCACCGAGATCGGCCCCATGATCTGTCGACTGAGCAGGACCGATGGAACGCCGATTTCGATCGTCTTCGGTTCTGCTTCACCCAGTGCCAGGCCGACCGGAACGAAGTCGCAACCGACCTGGGTGTTGTAGGCGAACAGCGCCGGCAGAGCCATCGACGGGGCGATGGTGCCGTTGGCGATCTGAGGTCCGATGATCGCGACGCCGATCACCTGGGCGATGACCGCGCCCGGTCCCAAGATGGGCGACAGGAACGGCAGGCCGCAGATCGCGGAGATCACCAGCAGGCCGACGATGTTGTTGGCGAGCGGGCCCATCGGCTTGGCGAGGATGTCGCCGATGCCGGTGTACAGGATGAAGCCGATCAGCATGGTCACGAAGGCCATGAACGGCAGCACGTTGCGGACGATCTGATCGATGGTCTTGCGGCCGGCATTGAAGAAGATGCCGACGATACGGCCCATGCTGCGGCCGATGTTGGCGATCAGGTTCAGCATCGGATTGGCGTCCGGCTCGGGGACCACCACTTTCGCCGCCGCCGTCGGCTGAGCGGCACCGGTCGCTCCCCCGGTCACGCCTTCGCCTTCCGCCGCCGCCTGGAGCGAGGCGAGATTGACGCCGGAGACGTAGATGTCTTCCATGATGAACTGCGCCAGCGGGCCGACCTGGCCGACCGGGGTCAGATTGACGGTCGGGATCCGCTTGCGCGGATAGACGCCGCAGCGCGCCGTGCCGCCGCAGTCGACCACGACCACCGCCATCTCGCTTTCGGGCGGCGGCATCTTGAAGCCGTCGACCGCGGTGCCGCCGGTCAGTTCGGCGATCTTCTGCGCCACCGGATGGATGCCGCCACCGGTCACCGATACGATCTTGTCGCGCTGATCGGTCGGTTGGATCACCAGCGGCCCGCCCCAACCACCGGGACCCTTGGAAATCTTGATCGCGTTGAATGTCTTGGACATCACACTCCCCCTTCTCTCAGAGCTCGATGCCCTGGCGACGCGCCATGATCGCGGTGATCCGTTCGGTCAGAATGCCCTTGAACAGGATGACCACCAGGCCGACGATCGCGTACCAGATCGCAACCTGGACGTGATAACCGGTGGCGACGGTCCCCTTCTTCTCGAGTTCGAGAAGAGCGACGAGGACACCACCCCAGACGAAGTATTCGCCGGGATTGACGTGCGGGAAGAGCCCGAGGGGCGGGTGAACGTAGGACACGGCCGCGTCGTAGAAGGCGGGCTTGTGCTTTTCTTCGAGGAACGACCCGAAGGTGTAGCACATCGGGTTGGTGAGGAAGAACACCGAGAGGACGGGCAGGATGGTGTAGCGCGTCAGAGCCGTCTTGCCGGCGCTGCGGGCGATGCCGTGTACCCGTTCTTCGCCGACCATGCCGGTCAACGCGTAGAAGGCGGTCATCAGGACGACCAGCGTCGGGATGATACCGGTGACGAAACCGACGAAGACTTCGCCGCCCTTCTGGAAGATGCCGATGAAATACTTGCCGGCGTTGGCCAGCCAGCCGATCTGGGTCTCTTGAGTGACCGTGCCGAGCTTCTGGCGGAACTGCTCCACCGTGATCGCGGTGTCGGATGCCAGGACCACGAAATTGTTGGACGCGTCCTTCAGTGTCGCCTTGCCTTGGATCGCAACATCGAGAACCGCCTGTTGAACAGCAGGCATGTGCTGTGCAAAGGCGTCCGCGTGTTGCAGGACGAGTGTCGTGATGGACATTATTTCCCCCTTCGTTTCTTTTTTGGTTTGCCCTCAGGCGTTTTCCAGACGAAGCAGATGGGAGCCGGTGTCTTCTTGCCTCCGTTTCTGTCTGCGGGTTTCGATCTGAGCGACCGCCGCGAGAATGGCCGCGGTCCTGCCGGCGTCGAAGTGTTCGACGTCGGAAAGCGCCGCCTCGAGCCGGTCGAGACGGAGTCCGGCCAGGGCCGGATGGGAATGGAATTTCGCGAAGACGGATCGCCCGGTCATCGTCGACACCCGGCGGACCACCAGATCGTCGGAAACGACGACCAGCGCGATGGTGCCCTTCTGGAATCGTCCGCGGACGAACCCGGTGCCGAGGAAACCCTCGTCGAATTCACTGCCGATGCTTTTGACCGTGCGGGCGTAGTGGCGCATCTGCAGCCATACGCCGACGGATTGCAGCGCCCAGGCCCCCACCAGCAGCAGGAGCCCCAATTGCCAAGTCGCCATGGTCGCCCTCCCCGGAGGACATGAACCGGCCTGTTCTGTTTTTGGGTGGCCGGCTCACGAATGGATTTGCGAAATCGTCACATGCCTTCGATCGCTTCTCTCGCGAGGCGGGGGCCGGTCGGTCGAGTGCCGCCGCCGCTTCGCCGTTGCCGTTTCGCCCGCGCCGATCCTCGATCGTCGCGCGGGCACCGTTCCTTCGGGCTCGGTCTCTCCACACGTCGTGCGGCCCCGGTCGTCACGAAGGAATGTCGTTCACCGGCGGCGCCGTTCGGCAACGGCCTTTCGCCGGATGCGACCCGGAACCGCAGGTGCGGTTCCGGGTGCCGTCGCAGGGCGGGCGAGCGCCGGGTGGCTCTCGTGGATCGCGGTCAGGCGGCGACGAATACGGCGTCGGCCTGATCCAGGCGGCGCCGGATCTGGGTGACGATCAGCGAGTCGTCCGGCTGGCAATTGTCGTAGGTCAGGCGCTCGCCGGCGCGGATCGGCTTCAGCACCTTGGCCTTCTCGGCCAGACCGAGCGGCACCGAGCGGCTCGAACGCCCTTCGGCCCAGGTGGTGGCGAGGCCGCGATAGTCGTATTCGCCGATCTTGCCGAGCACCGCGCCGGGGGCGAGATCCTTCTTGGCGACCGCGGCACATTCGCCGACGGGGCGATCGATCGGCTCCATGTCGGGCGAGCGGTTGAGAACGGCGCGGGCCGCCGACAACGGCACTTCCAGGCTGGTCAGGTGATAGGGCCGGAACAGCGAGTAGCACGGGCCGGGGCCGACCTTGAGGTCGGTCATGCGTTCGAAGATGCGCGGATGGCGCGGTTTGACCACACAGAACACGCCGGGGGCGACGCCCTTGCCGATCGAATAGTCGACCACGCCGGCCTTTTCCAGAATGCCGCCGTCGGCCTTGGTGCACAGCACCTGGGCGAGATCCGCCGGAACCGCGGCGGGGCCGTGCATGCCGGCGACGTCGGGGACGAGGCCCGTGGCGTTGGCGACCGCGGTCATCTCGATCATCGTCTTCGAACCGTCGACGAATTCGACCAGCATGCGCGCGTTCATGTTGCGGCGCTGGGCTTCCTCTTCGTATTCGCTGGGCACCGCGTCGAATTTCAGCGCGTTGTTCTTGCCCTTGCCGGCCGCCACGATGTCGAACCCGAGCGCCTGGGCGAACCCGATCAATTCGACCGTCGCCGCCGGTTCGTCGCCGGCCGCGCCGGTGAAGATCACGCCGGCCTTGCGCGCTTCCTGTTTCAGGTAGCGGCCGATGGTGATGTCGGCCTCGACGTTGAGCAGGACGACGTGTTTGCCGTTCTTCATCGCCTCGAGCGCGATCAGCGTGCCGATGTTCGGATTGCCGGTCGCATCGATGACCACGTCGACCCGGCCGGAGCCGCAGAGAACCTTGTAGTCGCCGGTGAGCGCGACCTTGCCGGCTTCGATCGCCCGGTCGGCGGCCTCGATCGTGCCGACTTCGGCAAAACCGCTGCGGTCGAGACCGGACATCAGCAGAGCCTCGACGGCCACGTCGCTGCGGATCTCCGACAGCGCACCGAGGCGGATGCCGGGCATCAGCGACAGTTGGACGACGATGTCGGTACCCATTTGTCCGGCGCCGGCGAGACCGACGGTGATCGGTCCATGGGCGTCCGCGTGAGCGGCCAATTGGGCGGCGAGGGCCACACGTTCGATCACGGGCTTGTTCCTCCTGAGGAATATGGTCTTTTGAGTTCTTATGTGAACGTATGTACTGAACTTTTGTTTTCGTGTCAATGCAAAGTGTGCCGCAAAGCGTGCTGCGGCGCACCCCGAGACCCGAGGCGCGGCGCGCCTGGAGAACGGGTCGCGGGCACGCGGGGCGCGGCATCGACGCCGTGGCCCAAAGGCGCAGAAATGCCGCCGGCTTTGCATCGAAGACGGATTTCATCAGCGTCGTCAGCGGGTTGAAATATCAATGCCGGTGTGCGGTGCGGGGGGCGAATCCGGCGGGGCTGGTGCAATGCGGCATGCCGGGCCGTCGCGTCGGCACGCCGGCGGTCATCGTCGGCGACGCCGCAGCTCCGATCTTCAGGCGCCGATCGCCTTGCGACGCCCGCGGGAAGATTTGTCGGCCACCTCGTCGAGGAGCGCCTGAGCGGTGATTTCGTCGGTGATCAACACGTTCGGTTCCAGCAGACGCAGGCCGCCGAGCACCGCTTCGACCTTGTCCTTGCCACCAGAAATCAATAATTTTAGTGGAACTTGCTTCAGGTGGGCGATCGAAACGCTCATGATTCGAGAATTCATCTCGTTGTCGACCAAATGGCCGAAGCGATCGAAGAAGTTGTACATCACGTCTCCGACCGCACCGTCTGCGATCAGCCCCTGGCGCTCCGCTTCGGATATGACGTCGAATACATGCGAGGTCGAGGTCGGCGACATGCTGCCGACGCTGAGAAGCACCACGTCGAGCGACTTGGCCATTTCAAATACAGGGCCGATGCCGCATCTCTCGACCAGGGCCGTCTTCGTCGCTTCGCTGTCGACCACCACCGGTGCCGCGATCAGATAGCAGTCGGCGTTGAAGATCCGCGAGAATCGCCAGGCGAATTCGGCCGGATTGTACTGGCGGACGGCGGAGACACCGCCCATCAGCGACACCACCTCGACGCCCGGAACCTGGGATTCGTCGATGTAGTTCAGCGATCCGTGCAACGTCCGACCCCAGCCGACCCCGACCTTCATGTTGGCCTTGACCAGACCGGAGATGAACAGCCCACAGGCCGCGCCGATCGGCGCCGTCGGATCCGCGTCCGGCCCCGACAATGGCGTCACGATCGCCTGCTTGAGGCCGAAGGCCTTCTCGAGCTCGATCTCCAGGCGCGGGAACTCCTCGAGGTCGCCGCGCAGTGAGATCTTGATTTCGTTCAGGTTCTTGGCTTCGGCGAGCATCCGCACGACGGTCACCCGGCCGATCCCGAGCGCATCGGCGATGGCGTTCTGGGTCATGCCTTCGGCATAGTACATCCAGACGGCTCGATGCCTCAGGCGCGCCGACCTTCGACCGACTGGCTCCGCTCGTTCCATGTGTCTCAATCCCACGATGCAGGGTCCGGACCACCGCCGAACACGCCCAGAAGTCGCACTCTTTCCGATTTGTCCTGTCGAGTCAAAGCCCTGCCACACGAGCCGGCGCGCCGCGGTCGCGCCGCCGTCCGTTCAGGCCGGAGAGAAAGCGGACAGGCTCGTCGTCGTCGCCGCCATCGCCGGGCGTTCGGCCGCCACCGAAGGCCGTGTCCAATTCGGCTTGTTGCCGATCATGAGATCGAAGAACGGCACCACGAGATGGGGATCCTCCCGGAAATTCTCGCGGAACGACCACCAGGTCGAGAGTTCGCCGGCGATCGGCTGCAACTCGCATCTCTCGAAGCCTTCCTGCGTCAGGACGATGTCGAGGGCGGTCATGCAATAGGCCGTGGCCAGATAGCCTTCCGGCCAGAAGCGAGCCGCCTCGCTGATCGCCGCACCGGCTTGCGTGCTGCGGTCGGGCGGCGCCGTCACGTCGATCGAGCCGCTGGTCAGGAGATGTTCGAGAAGGAGACCGGTGCTGAAGATGATGTAGTCGCGGCGGTTGCGGCGACTGGCCGGCCGCTGCTTCATCATCTCTTCGACCCAGGCGAGGAAGACGCTCGCCGCCCGGCGTTCGTCGAAGGTGGCCACCAATCCTTCGCGCCGACCGATCGAGCGGATGCCATCGGAGACGTGGCGCATGAAGAAACGCAGGCCACGAACCCGGTGAATGAGGTCGGGGACGCTCTTGACGTCGTTTTCATGGATGATCTCGAAGTTTGCCACAGCCCGCTTCCTCTCGGCCACTTCATCCATAAATCCAATTGGGATTCATATCTCGACGCCTTGAAAAAGTACACATAGATTGCCAGAGTGCAACGTGTTCAGTGGCGGGGCGGGAGGAACGACGGCGCGTTGCCCGGTCCTCGAAGAGGCCGTAGGGCCGCTTTCCAGGTCGAGGCCGGTGACGACTCCGGTCCGTCTGCCGCGGGTCGTCGGATCGATCGAGGTCAGGCCATGCCGTTGAGCGAAATAGCGATCGTCGTGAAGGACGTGTTGCGCGGCGTCCGCTACCTGTTTCGGCATTCGTCGGGGCCGCACCTGCCGCCACCGCTTCCCGGTCTCGGAACACTGACCACCATCGGTGACACGCTGGTGCATCGGCTCGCCGATACGGTGGCCGGGCGCAACGCCGGCGAGGGTGCCGGCTCCCGTGTCGAGTCCGCCTTGCGGGATCTGGCGACGCTCGCCGGGCAGGCGCGCGACGACGTCTTCGTGGAGCGCTTCCGATCGGCCACGTATGTCCTGGCCAAAGAGGTCCTGGCGCTGCGCGGCGTCGGCAACGCGCTCGTCTCCGAATATGCCTTCACCTCCGCGGCGCGCTCGCCCCATCTCGCGAAGGCCGAGCGGAATGCCGCGACCTTCTGTGCCGGTGTGACGCTGGCGATCACGGCCGCGGCGCCGGTCAACCTGATCGACCTGCCCGAGCCCTGCGCCAGGGATCCGTTGTCGCTGTCGCCGAATTCGGCGGTGGCCTGTGCGATCGGGCTGGCGACGACCGCCTGGATGGACAAGCGCGGTGAGGTCGCCGGTGCCGAATGTCTGGCGAGCGCGGTGGAGATGATCGTGCCGTTGCATGCGCGAATGGCGACGGCGATGGGCGCGCCCCAGCCGATGCCGGCGCTCGCCGGCCTGTTCGCCGAATACGCGCCCTTCATTCCCTGAAATCCCATGGCTCGCGACGCCGCTCCGGTGGTGCGACGTCGCGATGGCCGCCGGGCCGTGGCGCCTCAGCGCCGCGCCCCGATCTCGTCGATGCGGGCGAGCAGGTCGGCCGGATCGTCGAACACCCGCATCGCCCCCGCTCGTTCCAGCTCGTCGGCGCCGTAACCCCCCGAGAGCAGGCCGACGCCGAGGGCGCGGGCGCGTTGGGCCGCCAACATGTCCCAGATCGCGTCGCCGACGACGAAGCATTTCTCGATCGGTATCCCGAGGCGCCGGGCCGCTTCCATGAACAGATCGGGGTCGGGCTTGGCGTATTTGACCTGATCGCGCGTCACCACCGGCACCTGCGAGGTGTCGACGCCGAGGGCGTCGAGATTGATCTTCGCGGTCTCCATGCGGCCGCTGGTGGCGATCGCCCAGGGAATCTCGCTTTCGGTGAGATGGGCCAGCAGTTCGCGGGCGCCGGGGAGGGGGGTGACGCTGGTCACCAGGGCCCGGTAGGCTTCCGCGTGGCGATCCCTGAGGCGGTCGTTCAGCTCCGGTGAGATCTCGCGATGGGTCTCACGCAACAGCATGTTGGTGAACAGGCCGCCGCTCATGCCGACCCGGCGATGGATGCGCCACACCGAGAGCTCGATGCCCTCGGAATCGAGGGCGGTCTTCCAGGCGAGGACGTGCTGGTAGACGCTGTCCACCAGGGTTCCGTCGAGGTCGAAGAGGAAGGCGATTTCCCTGGGCATGACGATCCCTCTCGAGGCGCGACACGAGTCGCGGGTGGTCGATCCCGCGATCATGATCTCGCCGCGTGACGAGAGGGAGGCGAATCTCTCAGATGTCCGGACGTGAAGACGAAAGTTCACGAGCGCGCGGCGACCCGCGCGTCGGCGTTGCGGTCGCCGCGTGCCGGGGCGGCGAGGCGCGAACAGGGCGCGGCGACTACGGTCGGGCTTCGGGTGGCACCGCCCAGATCTCGGTCACCTGTTTCTTGACCCTGAGGATCGCCGGCGCGCTCATGCTCAACTCGTCGACCCCGAGGCCGACCAGGATCGGTACCATCTCGGCCCGCGCCGCCGCCTCGCCGCAGACCGCGACCGGGATCCCGGCCACCGCTGCGGCGACGCAGACCAGCCGGACGGCTTCGATCACCGCCGGGTGGTCGGGCCGACACAGCCGCGCCACCTGCCGGTTGGTGCGGTCGGCGGCCATGACGTATTGGGTCAGGTCGTTGGTGCCGATCGAGAAGAAGGCGACCTCGCGCGCCAGGGCCGGGGCGAGCAGCGCCGCCGCGGGGGTCTCGACCATGATGCCGAGATCGAAGCGGCCGTGCGCCACGCCGCGCGCCGCGAGATCGGCCCGACAGGTGTCGATCAGCGCCTTCACGGCGTGCACCTCGTCGATGTCGCTGACCATCGGCACCATCACCCGCAACGGCCCGGCCGCCGCGGCGCGCAACAGGGCGCGGATCTGCGGCAGGAACACGTCGGGCCGGTCGAGGCACATCCGCACCCCGCGCCACCCGAGGAACGGGTTATCTTCGGGCGCGAAGGCGATCGCCGGGATCGGCTTGTCGCCGCCGATGTCGAGGGTGCGGATGGTCACCGGGCGCGGCCGAAACCGTTCGATCACCTCGCGGTAGATCGCCGTCTGTTGGTCCTCGCTCGGCAACTCCGCCGTTTCCATGAACACGAGTTCGGTGCGGAACAGTCCGACCCCCTCGGCGCCGGCCTCGAGGGCCGGATCGATGTCGCGCAGCGAGCCGATGTTGGCGGCGACCGTGACGGCGCGGCCGTCGCGGGTCCGCGGCGAGATCGTCCGATAGGGGGCGAGCGCCGCGACGCTCGCCTGCCGCGCCCGGATCCGCGCCTGGAAGTCGGCGATCGTCGCCGCATCCGGGTCGAGGTGGACCTCGCCGGTGGTCCCGTCGAGCGCCACCACCTTCGCCGTGGCGAGCCGCTCGAGCGGCTCGTCCCAGCCGAACACCGCCGGAATCCCGTGCGACCGCGCGACGATCGCCGCATGGCTGGTCGCCGCCCCGCAGCGACACAGGAAGCCGGCGATCCGCTCGAGCGGTGCGCCGCTCAGATCGAGCGCCGTCACCTCGTCGGCGACGACGATCGCTCCGGCCGGAACCTCGGCGAGCGAGGTCGCGGTCCAGCCGAGCAGCGTGCCGACCACCGCCCGCGACACGCTGCGGATGTCTTCCGCCCGCGCCCGGGCATAGGCGTCGTCCATCGCCTCGAACCGGCCGGCGACGTCGGTGCCGGCGAGCAGCACCGCGGCGACGGCGTCGGCGCCGCCGGCGATCCGCTCCTCGACCAGCCGCGCCCATTCCGGATCGCCCGCCACGTCGGCGAGCGCCTCGACGATCGGCTGGAGGTCGGCACCGGGAAGGGTGCCGGCGCGGGCCGAAACGCTCGCCAGCGTGTCGGCGAGCGCGGTGTGGAAGCGCTCGACTTCGGCCGGCGCCGCCTCCGGTGCGATCCGGCCGAGCGGCTCGGGCAGCCCCGGGTGGGCATGGACATGCACCGGCCCGACGGCGACGCCGTCGCTCGCCGGGACGCCGCGGCGCCCGGTCTCCGCGAGGGTCGGGGCGACGGACGCGGCGATCACCGGCGCGGCAGCCGGTGCCGGGGCGATGCCCGCTTCGGCGCCGCCGAGGAAGGCGGCGATCTGCTCCAGGGCCGCCGCGGCGTCGTCGCCGGTCGTCCGGAGGGTCACTTCGTCGGCTTCCTTGACGCCGAGCAGCATCAGCTTCAACGGCGATTTGGCGTCGGCGGTCGCTCCGCCGCGCTCCAGCACCACGGCCGAGGTGAAGCTCTTGGCGAGGCGGACGAGTTGGGCCGCCGGGCGCGCGTGCAATCCGTCTCGCACGCCGACCGACAAGGTGCGTTGCAGTTCCATCGTGGCCTCGGGGTGATTGTCGAGCGGGTGACGGGGCTCGACGGCGTGGTCGCCGGTCGAGCCCCCGCCGGGACGGGCTCAGGCTCTCAGAATCGCGGCGATCTTCTCGATGACTTCGGCCTTGCCGAGGCCGGTCAGGAAGGCGAGCGTGACGATCGCCGGCTTCGACAGATTGGGCGGCACCGGGGTGGTCGAAACCACCAGATCGGCGTCGGCGATCAGGCTCGGGATCTCCGTCGCCTTGCACTGGCGGATGTCGATCTTGATGCCGCGGGCCTTCATTTCCTCTTCCAGCGCATTGGCGACCACGGTGGATGTGGCGACCGCGGTGCCGCAGGCGACGAGCACTCTCTTGGGTCTGATCATTGCGTTTCTCCCGGTTACGTCTTCTTGGTCTCGAGGGCCGCGAGGATCTCGGCGACGGTCGCCGCTTCCGCGATGCGGCGCATGATCGGTGCGTCCTGCAGCGTCGCGGCGATCGTCTGCAGCATTTCGATCTGTTCGTTCTTGTCGCGCAGTGCGAGCGCGAACACCACCGTCACGGCGAGATCGCGGTCGGGATCCTCCATGCTCTTGAAGGCCACCGGTGTGGCGAGCGTCGCCATGGCCAGGGCCGGGGTCACGACGTGTTCCGGATCGGTGTGCGGGACGGCGACCGCGACGTCGTCGGCCAGCGGCAGGCCGGTCGGCATCGTCGCCTCGCGGTCGATCACCGCCCGAGCATAGCTCTCCTTGACGCTGCCGATCATCCGCAGACGTTCGGCGAGCAGCGTGATCACCTCGGCCGAGTCGGAGGCGGTGACCCGCGGGCAGATCGCCCGCGGATCGAGGTAACGACCGAAGAGCGAGGTCGACATCATTCACCCGCCGCTTCTTCGACGTCGCCGCTGCCGGCGGCCCGTTCCCAACTCGCCGCATTGCGCCAGAAGACGAAGATCGAGCCGAAGATCGCCACGGCGACGACGATCAGTCCGAAGAAGCCGAGGCTGCGGACCAGTTCGACCACCACCCAGGAGATCCACAGGAAGCCGTCGACGATCGACGTGATGTGGGCGGCGTTCGCCGGCAACTTGAAGCCCGCACCGATCGCGGCGGAGGTGAACAACGGCGCGAGACCGGTGGCCACGTAGAAGCCGACGATCAGCGTGACGGTGCCGATGATCACCATGCGCAGCACGTTGCCGTTGGTGATCGGCGCCGCCATCGCGACGATGAACGGAATCACCGCGAGGTCGGCGAACAGGATGACCTGATTGCCCGGCAGGATGATCGACAGCAGGATGGCGATCGGCACCAGGATCAGGGCGCTGGAGATCGCCGCCGGATGGCCGATCAGAATCGCCGAATCGAGGCCGACGTTGATCTCGCGGTCGCCGGCGCGCTTCTGCACGAATTCGCGGGCGGCTTCCGAGACCGGGATCAGGCCTTCCATCAGGATCTTCACCATGCGTGGCAGGAGCAGCATGACGGCGGCGAGATTCATGCCGGTCTGCAGCACCTTGACCACCATCGCCGCCGGCGACGGCATGTTCCAGTAGCCGATCAGGCCGAGCACCAGACCGATGATCAGACCCATCACCACCGGCTCACCGAGCACGCCGAAGCGACGCTGGATGGTGTCGGTGTCGAGGTTGATGTCGCGCAGGCCGGGGATCCGTTCGATGATCCAGTTGAGCACGATGGCGATCGGCAGGATCTGGGCGGAAGCCAGATGCGGCACCGAGACGCCGGGGACGCCATAGAAGCGCTGCACGCCCTTGGCGGTCCAGTCGGCGAAGAACAGGCTGAGCGCCGCCATCAGCGCCGCGGCGAATATGCCCATCGGCAACGAGCCGGAGGCCGCCACCACCAGCGAGCCGACGAAGGCGAAATGCCAGAAGTTCCAGACGTCGACGTTCAGCGTCCGGGTCATGCCGCCGAACAGCATCAGGATGTTGACGCCGATGCCGACCGGAATGACCCACAGGCCGACCGACGAGCCGAAGGCGATCGCCGCCGCCGACGGCCACCCGACGTCGACGATGTCGCGCTGCAGGCCGGTGTTCTTGACGATCGCCTGGGCGACGTCGGTGAGGTTCACGAACATCAGTCCGATCACCAGATTGATGCCGATGAAGGCGACACCGATCGTCACCGCCGCGCGGAACGCCCGACCGGCCTTGGCACCCAAGACCATCGCGATGACGAAGATGACGATCGGTAGAAGAACGGTCGAACCGAGGCCGTCGACGACGGCCTTCAGGCCGGCTAAGACGCTGTCCATGATCTTGTTTCTCCCTTTGACACGATTTGTTTCTTATTGTCTGCTTTGTGCAGATTTCTTCGGAAGTGCCGCGGCACCCGGCCCTGGGTGTGGCCGTGCCGGATCGAATCCGCCTCTCTTCCAATTGGGAACCGCGGTCACCGCATGAACATTTGTGCGGGCGCTGACCAAATTGTCATACGCCCGACCGCTGATCTGGTCAAGTGTGCGCGACGTGGACATTTGACCACACTTGGGGAAACGGCTATCGTCGTGCGAAGTTGTGTCGGGCGGACCGGATCCGCCGCTCGCTCTCGACAAGACGTGGCGGCCATGGCGACAATCAGTGAAGACCTGCACATCAAAGCGGCCTGGCTCTACTATATCCATGGTTTCAGCCAGGAAGAGGTCGCCAAAAATCTCCGGACATCGCGATCGAAAGTCGCTCGGATGCTGTCGAGTGCCCGCGAAAAGGGCGTCGTCAAGATCTCGATCGAGCACGAGACGACGGAAACACTCGCACTCTGCGACTGGATCTCGGCCACTTACAATGTCAAAGAGTGTCTTCTGACGCCCTATATCGGCATCGAATCGACCGATCTGGAGTTGACCGCGCGTCTGGGCAAGCAGGCGGTAGGGATCGTCGCGGCCAATCACATCAGCCGGCGCCTGCAGAATGCCGAGCTGCTGACGGTCGGCATCGGTGCCGGCAAGACGCTGGCCGAGATGGTCGTGTCCTTCCCGTCGATGGCCAAGTCCGACCTCCGCGTGGTGTCGCTGCTCGGCGCTTCGTCGCTCGACGACGGCAACGGCTGCTATTCGCTGACCCTGCGCTTCGCCGCGGCGACCGGCGGCAGCGCACTCACCCTCCCGGCGCCTCTGACCGTCACCGATCCGGAGACCCGACGGGCGCTCGAACGCGACCGATCGGTTCTCGACACCTTGGACATCGCCCGCAACGCGTCGCTCAAAGTGCTCGGCTGCAGCGACTGTTCGGCCGGCAACACCTTCTTCAGGGCGGCGCGGCTCGAGGCTCGCGAGATCGCCGAACTGGTCGCCTCCGGCGCCGTCTGCGAGATCGGCGGCAGTTTCCTCGATCGGAACGGGTCGCTCGCGCCGACCCTCCTCAACGACCGCACCATGGGGGTCGGGCTCGACGCCCTGAGGCGATCCGAGGTGATCGTGCTGGCGGCCGGTCGGCGCAAGGTCGAACCGCTGCGGGCGGTGTTGAAGGCCGGGCTCGCCGATACGATCGTCATCGACAACGAGATCGCCGAGGAACTGGTCAACCGGCCCAAGGGCTGATCCGCGGGTCCGCGGCGTCTGCCGCATCCTGCGCGGCGATCCGGCCGCTCGACGCATCCTGGTGAAGCGCCACGTCTCGGTCGGCGATGATGGGGCCGGTGGTGAAACACGTGGCCGCGGGACGGCGATTTCGTCTGCATCGCCAGGGCCGACGCGACGCGAACGAAACCGTCGGGCTGCGCGCGACATCGGACGGGTTCGGCCTCGACCGGGTCTCGGGATCCGGCTGCACGACAGGGCGCAAATCCTCGATCGACCCGTACGGCTTCGTGGCGTCCGAAAATCAGGAGATCTCTGAAGAATCAGATGAGAAATGGCGGAGAGGGAGGGGAACGAAGCAACGTTGTGTTCATCCTTGATAGATGAAGCGGTTTGATCGCATCGGCAAGTCTGTGTGTAGCGATGCGGTGCAGCCGATCTATTCTCGGTTGGTGCAGGGGCAAGCCGAAGACCGGTATTCGAGGCTCCTGAACGCGGCCCGATCGTCACTCGCGGCTCACCCCCAGGCTTTCCCGAACGTGCAGGCCCTCGCGCATGGCCAAGTCGACGATCAGCTTCGACAGAGCATCGATCGAGACGTCGTCCCCGACGAACGGTTCTCCCCTCCGCGTGAGGCGACGGGACGAAGGCCCGCCACGCACGAACCGGCCGGGTCGAAGGATCGTCCAGTCGAGATCCGACGCCTCGATCGGTGCAGCCGAGTCTCGACAAGGGGTCGAGGACGCTGCGATGGCGGCTCGCCGGGAACCTCGCCGTAGATGCCCATGGAACTGATGAAGATCAGTCGCCGCACGCCGGTGTCGTGCATCGCGGCGATGATCGATCGCGCCTGCGCCGCCATGCCGCCGGCGAGGTTCGCATGGACGACGTCCCGTCCGCGCATCGCCTTGCGTAGAGCCGCGGCGTCGACGACGTCGCCTTCGACGATCCGGACGCGTGCCGGGTCGGGGTTGGAAAGCCGAACGGCGTTGCGGTGCGGAGACAGAGCGTCAGTTCGACGTCGCTGCGGTCCAGAAGGAAGCGTGTGGTGTTGCGGGCGAGCCCGCGGTTCGCACCGAGGATCGAGATCTTGGTCATGGCGCGAATCGCTCGTCACGATTTCAGAGGCCGGTCATCTTCAATGCCGCTTCCGGCAGACGGTCCCCGACCATCGGGATTGCCGTGAGGGTTCGTTCCATCTCGGCGAGGTCGGCCGCGTCGAGGGAGAGATCGACCGCGCCGAGGTTCTCGTCGAGGCGATGGCGCTTGGTCGTCCCGGGGATCGGTACGATCCAGGGGGCCTGCGCCAGCACCCAGGCGAGGGCGACCTGGGCCGGGGTGGCGGACTTGCGGGCGGCGATCGCCCGGACGAGGTCGACGAGTCCGGCGTTTGCGGCGCGTGCCTCCGGCGAGAAGCGCGGGACGAGACGACGGAAGTCGGACGCGTCGAACTCCGTCTTCGCGTCGATCTTGCCGGTCAGGAAGCCGGCACCGAGCGGGCTGAAGGGCACGAAGCCGATGCCGAGGTCCGCGAGCGTCGGCAAGAGATCGACGAGCGGCGCCCGCCACCACAGCGAGAACTCGCTCTGCACCGCGGTCACCGGGAAGACCGCATGGGCGCGGCGAATGGTGCCGACACCGGCCTCGGACAACCCGAAATGTCGGACCTTGCCGGCCCGGACGAGATCGCCGACCGCCCCGGCGACGTCTTCGATCGGGACCGCGGGGTCGACCCGGTGTTGGTAGAAGAGGTCGATGACGTCGGTGCGCAGGCGCTTCAGCGCGGCCTCGGCGACGGCACGGATGTGCTCCGGACGGCTGTTGGTGCCGCCCGTCCGCGCCCCGGTCTCGAGATCGATGTCGAAGCCGAACTTGGTGGCGATCACCACTCGGTCGCGGACCGGCGCGAGTGCGTCTCCGACGAGGACCTCGTTGGTGAAGGGGCCGTAGGCCTCGGCGGTGTCGAAGAAGGTGACGCCGACGTCGACCGCATGGCGGATGAGCGAAATCATGTCCGCCCGATCGGCCGGAGGTCCGTAGGCGGCGCTCATGCCCATGCAGCCGAGGCCGAGGGCGGAGACTTCGAGCCCGCTCGCTCCGAGAGTTCTCTGCTTCATGATAGATCTCCTTCGAGAATGGTGTGGGTGGTCAGCGCCGGGCGCCGGGGCGGCGGGCGATGAAGGCCATCGCCAGGACGGTGGCGACGGTGAGCAGGAGCGTGCCCGCGGTGAGCGCGGTCGAGATGCGATGGGCGAGGAGCGCCGTCCCTCGGAGGCCGGTCGAGCCGATGCCGGCCACCGCGACCAGAACACTCAAGCCCAGCGCGCTGCCGATCTGATGGCTGACGTTGACGAGGCCGGAGGCGGCGCCGGCGTTGCGGGCGTCGACGTCCGCGATCCCGGCGGCGGTGAGCGGTCCGAGCACCAGGCCCTGCCCGAAACCGATCAGGATCATCGGCAGAGCGATGCCGACCGCGTAGGACGTCCCGGCATCGATGCGCGAGAGCCAACCGAGACCGACGACACCGATCAGGAGGCCGGTGGCGAGCAGGCGCCCATTGCCGAAGCGGCGGGTGAGCTTCGGCACCGCCATGGCGGAGGCGAAGTTGACCAGGGTGGTCGGCAGGAAGGCGAGACCGGTCGCGAGCGGGCTCCAATGGGCGACGTCCTGCAGGAACAGGCTGATGAAGAACCAGAAGCCGATCATCCCGCCGAGGAAGAACACCCGCGCCGCATAGGCCGCGGCGCGGACCGGGTGAGCGAAGAGGGCGAGCGGCAGGATCGGTTGCGCCGCCGTGCGTTCGACCCGCACGAAGACGGCGAGGAGGACGAGGCCGGCGGCGAGCGTCGCCAGTGTGGCGGCGTCGGTCCAGCCGGACGACGCCGACCGTACCACGGCATAGACGAGCGCGGTCATGCCGACGGTCGAGGTGATCGCACCGGCGAGATCGAAGCGTCCGGCATGCCGCTCGGTCTCGGCGATGAACCGCGGCGTCGCCAGGATCATGGCGAGACCGATCGGCAGGTTGATCAGGAAGCCGGCTCGCCAGGAGACGAGATCGGCGAGGACGCCGCCGGCGACGAGGCCGACGCTCGAAGCGATGCCGGCGATCGCCCCGTAGAGCGCCACGGCGCGGGTCCGCTCGGGGCCCGCCGCGAAATTGGTCTGGATCAGCGCGAGCGTCGACGGAGCCAGCACGGCGGAGCCGAAGCCCTGGACGGCGCGCGCGGCGAGCATCACCGCCGCCGACGGGGCGACGGCGATCACCACCGAGGCGACGGTGAAGATCGCCAGCCCGACCAGGAACATGCGCCGCCGACCGAGGATGTCGCCGGCCCGCGCGCCGAGCAGCAGGAAGCCGCCGAAGGCGAGCGTATAGGCGCTCTGGACCCAGGACAGCCCGGTGTCGGTGAAGCCGAGTTCGTCGTGGAGCTTCGGCAGCGCGGTGATGACGATCGAGATGTCGAGCACGATCATCATGTAGCTCGCCAGGATGATGGTCAGGATCATCGCCTTGCGGGGCGCCGTCGAGGTCTGCGAGAGCGGGGCGGCATCAATCGGCATGGATCGCTCCGGCGTACTGTTGGTCGGACACGTGCTCGAACCAGTCGGCGGCGGACCCGTCGACGGCCTCCTGGATGGCGATGTGGGTCATCGCAGTCGAAGGCGCGGCGCCGTGCCAGTGCTTTTCGCCGGCCGGGATCCATACGACGTCGCCCGGCCGGATCTCGCGGATCGGTCCGCCCCAGCTCTGCACGCGGCCGCAGCCGGCGGTGACGATCAGGGTCTGACCGAGCGGATGGGCGTGCCAAGCGGTGCGGGCGCCGGGCTCGAAGGTCACCGCGGCGCCGCTCGCCCGGGCCGGCTCGTGCGTGGGAAACAGGTGGTCGACCCGCACGATCCCGGTGAACCAGTCCGAGGGACCCTTCTGCGAAGGGGTGATGCCGACCTTGGTGATGTCCATGTTCGAACTCCCGATGGGGGTTGTGTCTCGATCGGACGTGCCTCGGGGCTGTCCGTCTGTTCGTCCGAAACTTAGGCCGTCGGCGATCGGTCGATAATGCGCGAAGATCGGCATGTACTCATGAGTGTGGATCATGAACGACGACTGCCGGCCGAGCCTTCGACCACGCGCTTCGCCGCAGCGACGCGCGCCCGTCGGTCGAACACCCCGGTCAGGTCGTGGTTTCGTCGGCGATACGCCCCGCCCATCCTTCGGCGCGTCTCACCGCCGCCCGCCCGTAGTGGGCGACGATGGCGCCGGCGGCGATCAGCGCGACATACTCGAGGAGGAACCAGGCGACAGGGAAGCTCGGGTCCCAATAGTCGAACGAGACCGTCGCCGTCAGCCGCGCGGCGATCGAACGGTCGGCGAAGGCATGCAGCCCGAAGGCGGAGAGCGCCGCGGCCGACACGCGCGTGGCGATCAGGGCGCCCCCGCGGTCGAGATCGATGCCCGCGTGCTTCCGGAAGGCTCCGGCGAAGAGCCGCAGGTGCAGACCGAGGTGCAGCGCCGCGAAGAGGAGGACCCAATGGGCGGCGGCGGAGTGGAACTGTCGCGAGAGGATTTCCCATTCGGCGCCGGTGAGCCGACCGAGCAGCCGCGAGTTGGTCAGGCCGCTCGTCATCACCGCGGCGGTGGCGATCAGCAGCCCGAGGTCGACGGCGGTCAGTACCCTCCGAACCGGGCGATGGCGACCTTGCGGGATCGCTCGATACCATCGCCGGTTCAGTCCGTTGTGCAGGATCGCGGCGGCGAGGAGGAGGAAGCCGCCGATCTCGTGCACCGTGTTGCCGGTGAAGCGCCAGGCGAACGACGCGAGGAACAGCCCGAGCATCACGAGGTCGAGGATCAGCCGGGCGGAAAGCGACATGGCTGCCGATCAATCTTGCGCCGGCTTCGACCGGACGGCGCCGAATGCCTCGCCGAGCATCACCACGAGCGTCGCGACGACCAGCAGGACCGTGACGAGACTGCGGCTGGCGAACATCATCCTCTCCCTCACAGACGACGCAGCCAGGACGCCACGTCGCGGCGAGCGGCGTCCGTCTTGGCGTAGCCGCCCTCTCCGCCGCGCAGGGCGATGCCCTCCAGAAGTTTCGCCGATGGGCAGAGACGGCGAATGTCGCCGACGCTCGCGCCCAGCGCGCTCCCCTCGTGGGTGCAGAAGGGCACCACCGTCTTGCCGGCGAGGCGATGGGTCTCGAGGAAGGTGAAGAACGCCATCGGCATGGTGCTCCACCAGTTGGGAAAGCCGAGGAACACCGTGTCGTAGCCGTCGATGTCGGCGACGTCGGCCACGAGCTTCGGACGGAAGTTCTCGTCCTGCTCGCGTTTGGCCTGATCCGTGGTCGGCCGATAGGCGGCGGGATAGGTGTGGGTGCTCTTCAGCTCGAAGAGGTCGCCGGGCACGAGGGCGCGGATGCCCTCCGCCACCGCGCGGGTATTGCCGGTTCTCGACCAGTAGGCGATCAGCACGCGGCCGAAGTCCCGGCCCGGTGCGGCGAACGATGGAACCGACATCGAAGGTAATCCTCCTACACCGAGGCCGAACGCCGCCAGCCCGAGAAGTCGACGCCGCGATGGCAGCAGCGTCGATCCCGGCATCGGCGTCTCGTCCGAAGACGGCGCGGAACGCTCGTCGTCACGCGTCGCATCGGACATGGTCGGTCTCCATCACAGGCAACGACGATCCATCCGGCGCGACGGCGTCGGTGACGATCTGATTTCGGGGGAAAGGCGGCGGGCGCACCCGCCGCCGTCTGCGATCAGGCGCGCAGCGTCGCCATGTCGATGACGAAGCGGTACTTCACGTCGGCCCGCTTCAGCCGCTCGAAGGCCGTGTCGATGTCCTGCATGCCGATCACTTCGACGTCGGCGGTGATGCCGTGCAATCCACAGAAGTCGAGCATCTCCTGCGTGTCGCGGATGCCGCCGATCAACGAACCGGCCACCGCCTTGCGGCGGAACACCATCGGCGCGGAGTTCAGCGCCGGCTCGAGCGGGCCGAGATAGCCGACCAGCACCAGCGTGCCGTCGGTCGCCAGCGTCGGAATGTAGGGGTTCACGTCGTGAACATAGGGTACCGTGTCGATGATCAGATCGAAGGTGTCGGCGACGGCCGCCATCTGATCGGCATCGGTGGAAATGACGACCCGGTCCGCTCCGAGGCGGCGAGCGTCCGCTTCCTTGCCCGGCGACCGCGAGAACAGCGTCACCTCGGCGCCGAGCGCCTTGGCGAGCTTCAGGCCCATGTGGCCGAGGCCACCGAGGCCGACGATCGCCACCTTGGAACCGGCGCCGACCTGCCAATGTCGGAGCGGCGACCAGGTGGTGATGCCAGCGCACAAGAGCGGCGCCGCGCCGGCCGGGTCGATCGTCTCGGGCACCTTCAGCACGAAGCGCTCGGTGACGACGATCGTCTGCGAATAGCCGCCGTAGGTGGTCATGCCGTCCTTGGGGTCGACGTGACCGTAGGTGTAGACGCAATGGGGGCAATACTGCTCTTCGCCGTCGTCGCACGGATCGCAGGAGAAGCAGCTGTCGACCATGCAGCCGACGCCGACCCGGTCGCCGACCTTGAAGCTCTTCACGTCGGCGCCGACCGCCGACACCTGCCCGACGATCTCGTGGCCGGGCACCATCGGATAGGTCGAGAAGCCCCAGTCGTTCTGGACGTTGTGCAGATCGGAGTGGCAGACGCCGCACCACAGGATGTCGATCACCACGTCGTCGGGACGCGGGTCGCGGCGCTCGAAGCGCCAGGGTGCCATCGGGGCCTTGGCGGACTGCGCCGCCCAGCCGAGCACGTTGAGGGTCATCGCCGGTTCTCCGGTTCGAGGTGCGACCGACGAGGCGCAGGCGGAGCGTCTCCCGTTCGGTCGGGTCGAGGCGCAAGCTAGCCGGTTGCCTCGATGCCGATTAGGTGCTGAGATCGGCATGAACCCATGAGTGGTGCTCACGAATGCTGAAAGAGAACCTCGCCGACCTCCTTTCCTTCTGCGCCGTGGCCGAAGCTCGCAGCTTCACCAAGGCGGCGGCCAAACTGCGGGTCTCGCAGTCGGCGCTCAGCCATGCCATGCGGGAGCTGGAGGCCCGCCTCGGCGTCCGCCTGTTGGCGCGGACGACCCGCAGCGTCGCGCCGACGGAAGCCGGCGAGCGCCTGCTCCGGGTGCTCTCGCCCGCCCTCGACGAGATCGGAGCCGAACTCGAAGCGCTCGGCGAACTGCGCGAGAAGCCGGCCGGCAACTTCCGCATCACCGCCGGCGAAGATGCGGTCGAGCGTGTGATCATGCCCGCGCTCGCCCATCTCCTGCCGGCCTATCCCGACCTCAAGGTCGAACTGACCGTCGATGCCGGCTTCGTCGACATCGTCGCGGAACGCTACGATGCCGGTGTGCGCCTCGGCGAACAGGTGGCCAAGGACATGATCGCGGTGCCGATCGGTCCGGAGATGCGGATGGCCGTGGTCGGTGCGCCGACCTATTTCGAGCGTCGCCCGCGCCCGGAGACGCCCGACGATCTCACCGCCCACGACTGCATCAATCTGCGTCTTCCGACGCTCGGCGGCTTCTACGCCTGGGAGTTCGAGAAGGACGGCCGCGAACTCCGCGCGCGGGTCGAAGGACAGTTGGCCTTCAACACCTCGAAACAGGCGATCGGGGCGGCCGTCGCGGGGCTCGGCCTCACCTCGACGCTGGAGGGCATGGTCGCCGACCACATCGCCGCCGGCCGCCTGATCCGCGTGCTGGACGACTGGTGCCCACCGTTCCCCGGCTACCACCTCTATTATCCCAGCCGCCGACAGTCTTCCGCGGCGTTCAGGCTCCTCGTCGATGCGCTGAGGTGGCCTGTTGATTTCCGCGGAGAACTGACCCAGGCTTTCCACTGAGAACTGACCCGCCTTGATGATGGTCGGTTGGTCAGTTGGCGGTCAAGTTCCTCGTCTTCTCCCTGGTTGGTTTGGCCGTTTTCGCCGAACTGTTCTTGAAGCGGAAGCTGTCGTTCCCTGTCTCCAGGATGTGGCAGTGGTGGGTGAGCCGGTCGAGCAACGCGGTCGTCATCTTGGCATCGCCGAAGACGGTCGCCCATTCACTGA
>NZ_SJFN01000047.1 GCF_004328075.1 Siculibacillus lacustris
CCGCCGGCACCGGTCGGCGCGGCGGTGCGGCTGCCGAGCCAGGCGCCGAGCGCCGCCTTGAGGGCGTGGAGCCCGGCCTTGAGGTCGTCGGTGGGGGCGCGCGCGCCGGGATCGCCGGCGGCGGCGTGGGCCACGCGCGATTCCAGAAAGAGGCCCGAGCCGCCGAAGGCGCGGGCGACGTCGGCGCCGGTCGGCGGACCGTCGGCGGCGAGCCGCCCTTTCAGCAACTGCGCGGCGAGCGCCCGCACCGGGTCGGGCACGCTGCCGGCGGGCGCCGCCTCGAGCCCGGCGACGGTGGCGAACAGCGGGGCGAGGCCGTTCTGGGTGGCGACGGCGCCGCGCACGGCACGCGCCAGCGCAGCGGTCGGACCGTCGTCGGCGAGCGTGGGCGCAGAGGTCGCCGGCGTCGTCGACACCGCATCGACCACCGCGAAGGCCAGTTTGGACGAACCGTCGCCGGTCGCGACCGCCCGCACCTCGAGGCGCAGCACGTCGCCGACCGCGGCACTGCGGGCGCCGAGCGCCGACAGGTCGGCCTCGATCATGCCGTGACGGCTGGCCAGCACCGCTTGTCCCGAGGCGAGTCCGACCACCCGTGCCTCGATCACCCGGCCGACCTTGAGGGCGACGAGATCGAGGCCGGCGGCGGCGGTCGGCTGCAACGAGGAGACGGAGAGGGCATCTTCGACGGCCACGGCAGTCCCCTCGTCGGCGGGCGCTCGCGCAATGCTACGTTACACCCGCGGCGGCGGCAACGTCCGGGCGGGCGGGCCTGCGACGACATGCGCCTCGCCAAACGAAAGATTCCGTTGGAAAAGAGCTCGGGGTCGATCCGTCGGCACCAAAACCGCCGAAAAGGCCGCGCATGTCTCGATCCGCTTAATCGGATCGTCGTAATCGCCGTGTAGAAGCGGCGTCGCTTCCTCTACAGCCCCTGCCCTCTCGATGCTCGGATCGGTCTCCCGTGTTGGCGTTCAAGCGATTCGTCGGACATCTCGGCGCTCCCAGCGCCTTCGAACTGGCCATCGGCTTCTTTTTGCTGGCGCTGACCGGTGCTGCCTTGATGCACTGACCGCCGGGCACACGCCGGCGGCGATCGTGCCGGTGACCCCGAGCGTCGTCCTCCCCATCGATTTTTCGATTCCGTCTCGCGGGTTCGCGTGCGCCGACGCGCATCGGCGACGCTGGTCTGACTACCGCCCCCCACGACGCAGAACGCCGCCGAAATCGGCGGCGTGGCTGAGATCAGATCCCTGATTCGGTCGTTGCGCCCCGTCGGATCGGCGGGCGCTTCACGGGCGGCGATCGTCCGCCCGCAGCTCTTCGGCCCGCTCCCCAGCGCGGCCGAAATCCTCAGACCACGTGGCCGAGGTAGAGCACCGCGTCGAGCGCGGCGAGCAGCGCGATGATGCCCACCGCCGTCCGTACCAGGCGGCGATCGCGGCGCGACACGCGGACCTTGCCCTCTTCACCCACCGACACCTGGGCCACCAGTCCCGTACTCCCGATCATCACCGTGCCATGCTCCCCGACCATCGACATCGACTTTTTCCCCCACGCGAGTCCGGGGGACAGCATCGAATCCCGAGGTTACCGATCGGTGAATCCTGACGTTCAAAAAGTGGAACAAAGGTGGCATCACAAGCCCGAAGTCCGTGGATCGGCCACATCGACGACGCGTAGTTGCGCGCGTGCATCACCTTGCCAATGGTCCAGGCCGAGTGCACCCACCACGTGCAGACTCGTGCCCCGCGCCGCCAGAAGGGCGCGGCCGATCGGCTCGGCGGCGGCCCGGAAGGCGATCGCCTTGAGGGTCGAGCCGTCGCCGGCGGCCAGCGACAGGCGGACGTGGCCCTGGCCGACCTCGTCGGCGAAGGCGATGCGATGGGCGGGGAAGGCGAACAGCGGTTCCGGCTGGCCGGAGCCGTAGGGACCGGCGCGGTCGAGGGTCTCGATCAGCGTCGGCGTGGCCGCGGCGGCGGTCAGCACGCCGTCGATCGCCAGATCGCGGCGGCCCGAGCCGGCGGCGACCGCGGCGCCGAGGCGGGCGGCGAGGAAGTCGCGGACCTCGCTCAGGCGCGATTCGTCGACGGTGAGACCGGCGGCCATGGCGTGACCGCCGCCCTTGACCAACAGGCCGAGATCGACGGCGGCGCGCACCGCGCCCCCGAGATCGACGCCGGCGATCGAGCGGCCGGAGCCGGTGCCGAGCGGCCCGCGATCGAAGGTCACGGCGAAGGCCGGGCGCTGCCAGCGCTCCTTGAGGCGGGAGGCGATCAGGCCGACCACGCCGGGGTGCCAATCGGCCGAGGAGGCGACGATCACCGGGCCGGGATCTTCGCCCCAGCGCGCCACCACCTGGGCGTCGGCCTCCTCGACCATCGCCGCTTCCATCACCTGACGCTCGCGATTGAGGCGGTCGAGCTCGACGGCGATGCGCTCGGCCTCGACCGGATCGTCGCCGGCGAGGAGCCGCGCGCCGAGCCCGGCATCGCCGATGCGGCCGCCGGCGTTGATGCGCGGGCCGATCAGGAAGCCGAGGTGATAGGGCGAGATCGGCCCGGACAGACGGGCGACGGCGGCCAGCGCCGCCAGCCCGACGTTGCCGCGCCGGCGCGCCGCGGCCAGGCCCTTGACCACGAAGGCGCGGTTGAGGCCGATCAGCGGCACCACGTCGGCGACGGTGCCGAGCGCCACCAGGTCGGTCAGCGCCAAGAGATCGGGCTCGGCGCGGCCCTTGAAGAAGCCGCGGCGGCGCAGTTCGCGGGCGAGCCCGACCAGGGTCACGAAGGTGACGCCGCAGGCGGCGAGATGGCCGAGGCCGGAGAGGTCGTCCTGGCGGTTGGGATTGACCACCGCAAGCGCATGCGGCAGCGCGATGCCGCATTGGTGGTGGTCGATCACCAGGGTGTCGAGGCCGAGCTCGCGGGCGGTGTCGAGCGCCTCGAAGCTGGTCGAGCCGCAGTCGAGGGTGACCAGCAGGGTGGCGCCGCCGGCGGCGAGACCGCGGATCGCCTCGCCGTTGGGGCCGTAGCCCTCGATCAGGCGATCGGGCACATAGACGACGGGATCGAGGCCGACCGCCACCAGGAACCGCCGGGCGAGCGCGGCCGAGGTGGCGCCGTCGACGTCGTAGTCGGCGAACAGCGCGACCTTTTCGCGGCGCATCACCGCGTCGGCCAGCCGCGCGACGGCGGCATCGAGGCCGGTGAGCGTGCTCGGATCGGGCATCAGCTCGCGGATGGTCGGGTCGAGGAAGGCGGCGGCGGTGTCGAGGCCGACGCCGCGGCCGGCCAGCACCCGGGTGACGATCTCCGGCAGGCCGAGGCGCTGGGCCATGGCCAAGGCGCGCGCCGCCCCGCCGGCATCGAGCCGATCGCGCCACGCCCGGCCGGAGGCCGAGCGCTCGACGCCGAGGACGGCGCGCGGAGCACTCTCGTCCGCGGCCGCGGCGGCGTCGTTCGATCGCATCCGTGTCTCCCGATCGGACCCGAGCGCGGCGGCGCCGCGACGGGCCGGGGTCACACCCCGAACTTGTCGACCTGCATGTGGCGGGCGCGGATCCAGCGCACGGTGCCGGTCGAAGCGCGCATCACCACGGTGTGGGTGACGATCTGATTGCGCCCGAACTTGACGCCCTGCAACAGGCTGCCGTCGGTGACGCCGGTCGCCGCGAACAGCACGTCGCCGCGCGCCATGTCCTCGAGGCGGTAGACCCGACGCGGGTCGACGATGCCGAGTTCGCGGGCGCGGGCGAGCTTGTCGGGACGGTCGAGCATCAGGCGGCCCTGCATCTGGCCGCCGATGCAGCGCAGCGCCGCCGCGGCGAGGATGCCTTCGGGGGCGCCGCCGGAGCCCATGTAGATGTCGACGCCGGTCTCGGTCGGCTCGGTGGTGTGGATCACCCCGGCGACGTCGCCGTCGCCGATCAGGCGGATCGCCGCGCCGGTCGCCCGCACCTCTTCGATCAGCCGGGCATGGCGCGGCCGGTCGAGGATGCAGGCGGTGATCTCGGCGACCGGCACGCCCTTGGCGGCGGCCAGCGCCGTGAGATTCTCGGCCGGCGAACGGTCGAGATCGACCAGGCCTTCGGGGAAGCCCGGGCCGATGGCGATCTTCTCCATGTAGACGTCGGGGGTCTTGAGCAGGCTGCCGGCCTCGGCGACGGCGAGCAGCGAGATCGAATTGGGTAGGTTCTTGGCGCAGATCGTCGTGCCCTCGAGCGGCACCACGGCGATGTCGACCTTCGGTCCATGGGCGCTGCCGACCGTCTCGCCGAGCCACAGACGCTCGTTGGCGTCGCGCTCGCCCTCGCCGATCACCACCGTGCCGCAGATCGGCAGGCGGCTGAGCTCGCGGTGCATGGCGTCGACGGCGACGCGGTCGGCGGCGATCTCGTCGCCGCGCCCGCGCAGCCGTGCCGCGGCGACCGCGGTGCGCTCGGTGACGCGCACCAGTTCGAGGGTGAGGATTCGATCGAGCAGGCCGGGCTCTTCGAGCCGGACCGCCGCGGTATTGCCGTGGGTCATTCGTCGCTTCTCCCCGGGGTGTCGTCGCACCCGCGTTGTCGACTTCAGAATCGTTCGATGCGGATGAACCGCGGCGGGCTGGCGACGTGGCCGTCGGCGGCGACGCGGTCGAGGGCCGCCCGCAGATCCATTTCCGCGGTGGCGTAGGTCAGCATGATGACGGGCTGCGCCTCGGTCGGGGCGGCGTCGCCGGGCGCGTCGGCCGACGGGCGGCGGGCGCGCTGGACGATCGACTCGAGCGAGATCTCGCGCTCGGCCATGCGGGCGGCGATGGCCGCGAAGGCGCCCGGCCGGTCGTGCACCGACAGGCGGACGAAATAGGCGCCGCGGTGCTCCGCGCCGTTCGACTTCAGATAGGGCGTCATGTGCTCGGCGGGCTTGCCCATCACGCTCAGCGCGGTGCCGCGGGCGATGTCGGCGACGTCGCCGATCACCGAGGAGGCGGTGGCGTCGCCGCCCGCCCCGGGGCCGACCAGCATCAGCTTGCCGACGAAGTCGGCCTCGACCGCGACGGCATTGAGCACGCCATCGATGCGGGCGATCGCCGAGGATTTCGGCACCATGGTCGGGTGGACGCGCTGGGTGATCGCGCCGGAGGGGGCGCGCTCGGCGATCGCCAGCAGCTTGATCCGGTAGCCCAGTTCGTCGGCCTTCTCGATGTCGTCGAGGGTGACGTCGGTGATGCCCTCGATGGCGATGGCGTCGACGTCGATCTCCGAGCCGAAGGCCAGCGAGGTCAGCAGCGCCAGCTTGTGGGCGGTGTCGAAGCCGCCGACGTCGAAGGTCGGATCGGTCTCGGCATAGCCCAGCCGCTGGGCCTCCTTCAGGCAGACGTCGAACGACAGCCGCTCGTTCTGCATCCGGGTCAGGATGTAGTTGCAGGTGCCGTTGAGGATGCCGAAGATCCGGTCGACGCGGTTGCCGGCGAGGCTCTCGCGCAGGGTCTTGATGATCGGGATGCCGCCGGCGACCGCCGCCTCGAAGTTGAGGCTGACGCCGCGCTTCTCGGCGAGGCGGGCGAGCTCGACGCCGTGGCGGGCGAGCAGTGCCTTGTTGGCGGTGACCACGTGCTTGCCGGAGGCCAGCGCGGCGCGCACCGAATCCTCGGCCGGTCCCGAGGCGCCGCCGATCAGTTCGACGAAGACGTCGATGTCCGGGCTCTCGGCGAGGCGCACCGGATCCTGAATCCAGTTGATGCCGGAGAGGTCGACGCCGCGGTCGCGGGTCCGGTCGCGGGCGCAGACGGCGCGGACCACCAGACGGCGTCCACAGCGTTCGGCGAGCTCGTCGCCGTGGGCGCGCAGGCCCCGGACCACAGAGGCGCCGACGGTTCCCAGTCCGGCGATACCCAAACGCAGAGAGGCGTGCATGTTCCAAGTCCCGATTCGAGCCCGAACGCCGTGGCGTGCGGTGCGCGGGGGTCTCCCCGCGGAGGTCCGACGATGGGCGGTCCGATCGGCGGGACCGGACGCGCCCGTTCTCGCTCTCAGCCCTGGGCCGCGAGCGGGATGACGTTGTGCAACGTCTTGTCGGCCTGCTCGAAGAAGCGGCGGATGTTGCGCGCCGCCTGACGGATGCGCTGCTCGTTCTCGACCAGCGCGATGCGGACGAAGTCGTCGCCCTGCTCGCCGAAACCGATGCCCGGGGCCACCGCGACGTCGGCCTTCTCGATCAGCAGCTTGGAGAACTCGACCGAGCCGAGGTGGCGGAACTTCTCGGGAATCGGCGCCCAGGCGAACATCGACGCCTTGGGGGCGGGAATCGGGAAGCCCGACTTCTCGAAGGCGTCGACCATGGCGTCGCGGCGCTTCTTGTAGGTCTCGCGGATCTCGATGATGCACTCGTCGCCGGAATTGAGGGCGTGGGCCGCGGCGACCTGGATCGGCGTATAGGCGCCGTAGTCGAGGTAGCTCTTGACGCGGGCGAGCGCGGCGATCAGCCGCTCGTTGCCGACCGCGAAGCCCATGCGCCAACCGGGCATGGAGAAGGACTTGGACATCGAGGTGAACTCGACGCAGACGTCCATGGCGCCCGGCACCTGCAGCACCGACGGCGGCGGCTCACCCTCGAAGTAGATCTCCGCATAGGCGAGATCCGACAGCACGAACAGCTCGTGCTTCTTGGCGAAGGCGACGACGTCCCGATAGAAATCGAGATCCGCGGTGACCGCGGTCGGGTTCGACGGGTAGCACAGGATCACGGCGATCGGTTTGGGGATCGAGTGGACCACCGCCCGCTCCATCGCCCGGAAGAACTCCGGTCCCGGCTCGATCGGAATCGAGCGGATCACGCCGCCGACCATCAGGAAGCCGAAGGCGTGGATCGGATAGGACGGATTGGGGCACATCACCACGTCGCCGGGGGCGGTGATCGCCTGGGCCATGTTGGCGAAGCCCTCCTTGGAGCCGAGCGTCGCCACGACCTGGGTGTCGGGGTTCAGCTTGACGCCGAAGCGGCGGTCGTAATAGGCGGCCTGGGCGCGGCGCAGGCCCGGGATGCCCTTGGAGGCGGAATAACGGTTGGTGCGCGGCTTGCCGATGGTCTCGATCAGCTTCTCTTCGATGAAGCGCGGGGTCGCGAGATCGGGATTGCCCATGCCGAGATCGATGATGTCGGCGCCTTCGGCCCGAGCTCGCGCCTTGAGTCGGTTGACCTGTTCGAAGACGTACGGCGGCAACCGCCGGATCTTGTGGAATTCGTCCATGGGTCCAGACCTTCTCGTCGCGTGCGGGCAGTCGGGCGCTCACGCCGTCCCCCGCGTCCTCTCGTGCCTCGATGAGGATACGAATCGACGGTGCACGAGGGCCAAGCCCTTCGTCCACCGACGGATTCCCGTCCTGCGACGCCACGGCGACACGACGGCCGTAGCGACGAGGAGGGAACGCCTTTTAGCAGATGTCGCCGGGCTTGGCATCCGTCGATCGTCGGGGATGGACGGTGCGCGGCGCGGCGAGCGCGGCGGCGCGACGCTCCCCCGTCAGGGCGTCGCGGGGGCGGCGCCGGACTCGATCGCCCGTTCGGTCTCGGCTTTCGAGCGGCGCCCGAGTTCCTGGAGTTCCTGGATCACCGACGCGGGCTTGGAGGCATCGACGCCGGCCTGTTGGCGTGCGCCGAGGGCCAGCATCTCGGCCTCGAGGCGGTCGCGCTCGGCGGCGGTGCGGGTCGGCAGGGACGACGGGCGGGCGGTGTCGACGTTGATGTTGGGATAGCCGTCGGCTCCGGTGACCGGGGCGGCGACCACCGTGGCACCGAGCCCGTTGGGCTGGGGCACCGCCGGCAGCGCGGCCACCGGCACGGGCGCAGGCGCGCGGCCATAACCGGCATCGTTCGAGCCGTAGCCGAGATCGGCGCTCGAACAGGCGGCCAGGGCGGCCGTGACCGCCACCGACACCAAGACGCGCACGGCGATTCGAGCGCTACCATGTACCGACAAAAACGCCGTTGCTCGTTTGGTCACGACCTGCCAGCATCCCCATAGAAAATAAGTCACGTCCCGATGATACCCGATCCACCGGGATTGTCACGGCTGCCCGATGCCGCAGGACGTAGGCGTGGTGAACGAATTCGGTCGCCCCCCGGGCGACCCGGGTTCGCGGAGGGGAAAGAGACGTTCATGGCCGAGACCGAGCCCAATCCGCTGCTGCGCTATCTGGTGTCCGATCCCGACGCCTTCGCCCACAATCTCGCCAAGGCCTTCGAACAGGCAGGCAAGGCGGCCGCAGCCTATCTCAAGCCGCGCGAGACCGGCGACACCGACTTCGGCTCCACCGACGAGATCACCCGCATCACCAAGACGCTGGCCCATGTCGGCGAATGGTGGCTGGCCGATCCGGCGCGCACCATCGAGGCCCAGAAGCGGCTGGTCGGCGGCTGGATGGACCTGATGTCGTCGACGTTGAAGCGCCTGTCGGGCGAGCCGTTCGAACCGACGATTCGCCCCGATCCCAAGGACAAGCGCTTCCAGGATTCGGAGTGGAACGACAATGCCTTCTTCGACTTCGTCAAACAGTTCTACCTGCTGACCTCGCGCTGGGCCGGCGACATGGTCGAAGAGGCCGGCGACCTCGACTCCCACACCCGCGCCAAGGCCGACTTCTACGTCCGCCAGATCCTCGCGGCGCTGTCGCCGTCGAACTTCCTGATGACCAATCCGGAGCTGCTGCGCGAGACGCTGACCTCGAGCGGCGAGAATCTGGTGCGCGGCATGAAGATGTTCGCCGAGGACATCGCCGCCGGCGGTGGCGACCTCAAGATCCGCCAGTCGGACTATTCGAAGTTCCGCATCGGCGAGAATCTGGCGATGACCCCCGGCAAGGTGATCTGGCAGAACGACGTCTGTCAGATCATCCAGTACGCCCCGACCACCGAGACGGTGCGGCGGCGGCCGTTGCTGATCGTGCCGCCGTGGATCAACAAGTTCTACATCCTGGACCTCAACCCGGAGAAGAGCTTCATCCGCTGGGCGGTGTCGCAGGGCCTGACGGTGTTCGTGATCTCCTGGGTCAATCCGGACCAGCGGCAGGCCGAGAAGTCGTTCGAACACTACATGAAGGAAGGCATCCTGACGGCGGTCGAGGTGGTCGAGAAATCGACCGGCGAGCGCGGGGTCGACACCATCGGCTATTGCGTCGGCGGCACCCTGCTCGGGGTGACGCTGGCGTGGTGCGCGGCGACCGGCGACGACCGCATCAAGAGCGCGACGCTGTTCACCACCCAGGTCGACTTCACCCATGCCGGAGAGCTGAAGGTGTTCGTCGACGAGGAGCAGATTTCTTCGCTGGAAAATCAGATGAGCCTGCGGGGATTCCTCGAGGGTCGCAGCATGTCGACGGCGTTCAATCTGTTGCGCTCCAACGACCTGATCTGGCCCTATTTCATCAACAATTACCTCAAGGGCAAAGAGCCCTTCCCGTTCGATCTGCTCTATTGGAACTCCGATTCGACCCGGATGCCGGCGGCCAACCACAGCTACTACCTGCGCAACTGCTACCTCGAGAACAATCTGACCCGCGGCCGGCTCGAGCTCGGCGGGGTCAAGCTCGATCTCGGCAAGGTCACGGTGCCGATCTACAACCTCGCGGCGCGCGAGGACCACATCGCCCCGGCGCTGTCGGTGTTCGAGGGCAGCCGCTATTTCGGCGGGCCGGTGCAGTACGTGCTGGCCGGATCGGGGCACATCGCCGGGGTGATCAACCCGGTCGGCAAGCCCAAGTACCAGTATTGGACCGGCGGCCCGCCCCAGGGCAGCTTCACCGACTGGCTCGCCGCGGCGAGCGAAACGCCGGGGTCGTGGTGGCCGCATTGGCACGCCTGGTTGACCGACCTCGCCCCCGAAATGGTGCCGGCGCGGCAGCCGGGCGGCGGCGTGCTGGAACCGATCGAGGACGCGCCGGGCTCCTACGTCCGCGCCAAGGCGTGAGCGGCGGCCGATCCGCCGCGCCGCCCGCCCCTCCCCGACATGAGAAACCCGCCCGGATCGCTCCGGGCGGGTTTCGTTCGAGCGAGGTGGCGGCCCGGCCGGATCAGTCGGCGTGGCTGGCGGCGACCACCCCGGCATTGACCGGCAAGTGCGCCGGGCGCGGCGGATGCAGCGCCGCATGGAGCTTGCCGCGATCGAGCTCGCCTTCCCACCAGGCGACCACCACGGTGGCGACGCCGTTGCCGACGATGTTGGTCAGCGCGCGACATTCCGACATGAACTTGTCGATGCCCAGCACGATCGCCATGCCGGGGACCAGCGCCGGATTGACCACCGCCAAGGTGGCGGCGAGCGTCACGAAGCCGGCACCGGTGATGCCGGAGGCACCCTTGGAGGTCAGCATGGCGACGACCAGAATGGTGAGCTGCTGCTGGAAGGTCAGGTCGACGCCGAGGGCCTGGGCGATGAACAGGGTCGCCAGCGTCATGTAGATGTTGGTGCCGTCGAGGTTGAAGGAATAGCCGGTCGGCACCACCAGGCCGACCACCGGCTTGGAACAGCCCATGTTCTGCAGCTTGACCATCAACTGCGGCAGGGCGCTCTCCGACGACGAAGTGCCGAGCACGATCAGCAGTTCGTCCTTGATGTAGGCCAGGAAACGGATGATCGAGAAGCCGGCGATGCGGGCGACGACGCCGAGCACCACCAGGACGAACAGCGCCGAGGTGACGTAGAAGGTGGCGATCAGCCCGGCGAGATTGCCGAGCGCCTGGGGGCCGAACTTGCCGATGGTGTAGGCCATGGCGCCGAAGGCACCGATCGGCGCGACCTTCATGACGATGCCGATGACGCCGAACACGCCGAGGGCGAATTCGTCGATCAGGGTGCGCACCGGCTTGCCCTTGTCGCCGAGCATCATCAGCGCGAAGCCGAACAGGATCGAGAACAGCAGCACCTGCAGCACGTCGCCCTTTGCGAAGGCGCCGATGACGCTGTCGGGGATGATGTTGAGCACGAAGTCGACCGACTTCTGCTGCTTGTCGGGGGCGGTGTACTGGGCGATCGCCGCGGCGTCGGGCTTGCCCTGGAAACCGTGGCCGGGGCCGACCAGATTGCCGATCAGCAGGCCGATGGCCAGCGCGAAGGTCGAGACCACCTCGAAGTAGATCAGCGCCTTGACGCCGACCCGGCCGACCTTCTTGGCGTCCTGGATATGGGCGATGCCGGAAACCACGGTGCAGAAGATGATCGGCGCGATCACCATCTTGATCAGCTTGATGAAGCCGTCGCCCATCGCCTTGATCCACTCGTTGGTGGCGAACTGGGGATAGAGCCAGCCGACCACGGCACCGAGCACGATGGCGATCAGGACCTGCACATAGAGGATCTGGTGCCAGCTCTTGCGCACCTCCTTGGGCATTTCCGGCAGGATGTGGTCGGGCATGTGCATGGTCGTGACTCCCCCTGCCCCGGACGCCGGCGCGTCCCGAGCTCGTGTGCGTCGGTGGTGGATCGCACTGCGGTCGCCGCATGGCAGCCCCGCGACGAGTGCGTGGGATCTGCGCTAATCGATCGGCTCGGGGAGGGTCAATTGCGGTTATCCGCAAGGCGCCGGCGGGGTGCGGCGGTCCGCCGCGGCGAGGGCGCAAAATCGGCGGTTTTCTGCGAATCTCAATCGATTTGCAGATCTCCCCTACCTTGGTCGTAGACGCGCATCGGCAGCCTCGAGAAACGACGAAGGGCGGCATGTCTGCCGCCCTCGCTCGCCCATCCATGCATGGCTCGGATCGTCGGTCCCGCTCACGGGAAGAAGCCGACGGCCTCCAGAGCGGTGGTTTCCGGCCAGCCCATCATCACGTTGAGGTTCTGGATCGCCTGACCCGAGGCGCCCTTCACCAGATTGTCGATGACGCACATGACGATCGCCCGGCCGGGCCGCCGATCGGCGAAGACCGAGATGTGGGCCCGGTTGGTGCCGCGCACGTGGCGGGTCTGGGGCACGGTGCCGAAGGGCAGGACGTGCACGAAGGGCTCGCCGGCAAAGCGCGTCGCGAGGATCTCGTGCAGCGACTGGGGCGTGTGGTCGCCGACCGGCTTGAGGTAGACCGTGGCCAGCATTCCGCGGTTCATCGGCACCAGATGGGGCGTGAAGGACGGGATCACCGGCCGGCCGGCGGCACGGGAGAAGCCCTCCTCGAGCTCGGCCATGTGGCGGTGATGACCGACGCCATAGGCGTGGAAGCCTTCCGAGACCTCGGTGAAGAGGTTCGATTCCTTCAGCGACCGCCCGGCCCCGGTGACGCCCGACTTGGCGTCGACGACGATCTCGTCGGGGTCGACGGCTTTCGCCTCGAGCAAGGGGATCACCGGCAGTTGCGAACAGGTGGTGTAGCAGCCGGGATTGGCGACCAACCGCGCCTTGGCCACCCGGTCGCGGGCGAACTCGGTGATGCCGTAGACGGCTTCCTTCTGCAGCTCGACCGCCTGATGGGGGGCGCCGTACCAATATTCGTAGGCCGCCGGATCGGACAGGCGAAAGTCGGCGGAGAGATCGACGATCTTGATCCGCTCCGGCAGGCCCTTCAGCACCGCTTGGGTGGTGGCGTGCGGCAGGGCGCAGAACACCGCGTCGATGCCCGACCAGTCGACCTCGGCGATGGTGACGAGGCGCGGCAGGTCGACGCCATAGAACTGCGGGAAGGCGTCGGCCATGGTGGTTCCGGCCTTGCGGTCGGCGGTCAGCGCGGCGATGCGGACGTTCGGGTGGCCGAGCAGCATGCGGACCAGTTCGGCCCCGGTGTAGCCGGAGGCCCCGAGAATGGCGACGTCGGTCTTGGCGGACATGATCGAACCTCGAATGGTTTTCGCGAAGGGATATGACGGATTTCCGCGACGAGGGGAAGACGGGAGGCGGCCACCGGCGGTGGGCCTCGCCCTCCCCCCTCGCAATTTGTCGTTTCCGCCCCATATGGAGAGGCAGAGAGTCCCGGTCTCACGCGGGGAAGTTCACCTGTGAGCGGGAGTCCTCATGAATCGCCCCACCGTTTCCATCGTCATCGCCGCCCTGTGCGTGGTCATCGCCATCATCGGCTGGCAGCTCTATCAGGAGCGCACCCAACGGGACGGGGTCGACATTCGGATCGGCGACGGCGGCGTGTCCATCCAGAAGAAGTGACGTGCCCGATCCCGCCGATCCCGGCGGGATCTTCCTCGAGAGGACGGCGGCCGACCCGGCCCGTCCCAAGGAGACAGTCCCATGTCGCTCGGCCTCATCCTCGTCATCGTGCTCGTCGTTTTCCTGCTCGGTGGTTTCAGCGGCCGCTTCGGCGGCTATGGCTACGGCTACGGCAACCGTGGCACCGGACTGATCGGTATCCTGCTGATCGTCCTGTTGATTCTGGTGCTGACCGGCCGCCTGTGAGACGACGGAGCGGCGCCCGCGCTTGGTCGCGGGCGCTCAGCCTCGTCGTCGCTTCTCCGCCTCGAGCCCCAGCCAGGTCTGCACCACCGCCGCGCCGGCGATCGCCGTGACGTCGGCGTGGTCGTAGGCCGGCGCCACTTCGACGACGTCGCCACCGACGAAGTCGAGGCGGCCGAGGTCGCGCAGGATCACCAGCGCCTCGCGCGAGGTGAGCCCGCCGGCGACCGGCGTGCCGGTGCCGGGCGCGAAGGCCGGGTCGAGGCAGTCGATGTCGAAGGTCAGATAGGCCTTGGCCTCGCCGACCCGGGCATAGATCCGTTCGATCGCCGCGCGGATCCCGGAGGTCTCGATCTCCCAGCCCCAGACGATCTCCAGCCCGCAGTCGCGCGGCGCATGCGTCCGGATGCCGATCTGGATCGAGCGATGGGGATCGATCACCCCGGCCTCGACGCCGCGCCGCACGAAGGCGCCGTGATCGGTCCAGTGTCCCGGCCCCGCCGCCCCGGCCTCCCCCCAAGTGTCCTGATGGGCGTCGAAATGGACGATCGCCAGCGGTCCGTGGAGCGCGGCGGCGGCCTCGAGCAGCGGGAAGGTCACCGAATGATCGCCACCCAGCGCGAAGACTTTGGCGCCCGACGCCAGCACGTCGCCGACCTGGGCGTGGATGCAGTCGTGGGCGGCCCAGGGCTTGGCGTAGTCCCAGGCGACGTCGCCCCAGTCGACGACGTTCAGCGCCGCGAAGGGGTCGGCATGGAAGGGATATTGAGGATCGCCGTCGAGGATGGCGGAAGCCCGCCGGATCGCCTGCGGCCCGAAGCGCGCCCCCGACCGGTTCGACACCGCGGCATCGAAGGGCACGCCGACGATCGCCACGTCGACGCCCGCGAGATCGCGGGTATAGCGCCGCCGCATGAAGGACAGCGCGCCGGCGTAGGTGGGCGGGGGCGGGCACGCAGAATCCGAGCTACTGGGATTGTTAGAGGCTTGTTCCATTTTCACCAATCCTGAATACCACACGAATTCGAAACATGCTAAATTGGCATGCCTGAGGATAAGGATGAGCTTCTTAACGTGCCACGAATTTGAGAACAACCAATGACTAAAGTAGAAGTAGTTCCGAACGGTGGACATCAGAATTCAAAAAAAACCGTCAGCTATTGGGATCCCGTCTTTCAGACTGCGGATCCCGCAATGTTTCAAAAAGCCTCTTGGGATTTTGTACGCAATGGAGGACCTCGGCTCGCGATCTTCGACGCAGCAGAGCTGAAATCCCCCGTAAAAATTGAACGTATACATTTTGAAAATTGTGATTTCATCGGGATTTTTCCGGAATACTCGAAGTTTTCTAACTGCATTTTTGAAAAATGCGATTTCTCAAACAGCACTTTTACAATGGCAAAATTCAATTCCTGCAGATTTAAGCGCAGTTCTCTTTCAACCGCTACTTTTCAGGACAGTGAATTTCGTGATTGCACCTGGGAAGAAATTGGACTCTCAGGCAACACAACGAAGCTTGACGGCACTATAATAACCAACCCCACCAAATTTATCGAGGCGGCTTATACCGCAGAAAATCCCAACGAACAAAACGGTCAAACAAGTACGAAGAGATATCAACGAGCACGACTTGAAATAACAAAGAGCGAAATCGCGCGCGCAATATACCAGAATCACACAAGAAAAGGGTCCGACAAAGACTATTATGAATGTGTTCAACTAACAACAATTCAATCTATTAAGGAAGAAATAAGCCACAGAACAATAGAAAATATTTCACCGAACATAAAAATCCCGAAACTTCTTTTCAACAAAGTATTAAACTCAATAAACACGATTGATATGCAAATTATAATATTAGTATTAAATATTAATGCGTGGGGGAGAAGTATTACTCGCCCTTTGTTTTTTGGACTAATTATAATTTCTCTGTATACTGCTGCGTATTGCTATTTCCTAAGGATCGCTTTATTAGACTCCATTATAATGTCGTTAGATATATCTCTTGTTGCGGGATATACGAAACATTCATCGACTCTGGACGGCACACTAAAACAGATATTAGCAGTCTCTAACTTAGTTGTTGGTTTGATTTGGTATGCAGTCATTATTCCCACTGTAATAAACAGGATAAGCAAGGTTCGCTAGAATGGCTGTAATCGCTCTATCTCTATTTGGCAGCAGAGCGCGAGGCGATAATAACTCAAACTCTGATGTTGACCTTCTAGCCGTTGTCGACGATAACACAATGAAATCAAAATCAATTAGCAAATCAAATTTTGCCTTTTATCCAATAGCGTTTATTGAAAATATGTTTAAAAGTGGAGATTTATTCGCCTTACACTTAAAGATGGAATCCATCACTATCTACGACCCAACTAAAGTGATGGATCGTCTAAAAAATTCTTTCATGTACAAGAGTACTTATTATAACGAAAGAAATAATGCGATTGATGCAGGGTATTTACTTATTAGGATGCTTAAAAATGGGCGCGACATTCATGACATTAATAAGAAATTGTCGTGGTGCGTTCGCACCATTCTTATAGCCGAGAGCGCCGAGCTACGGGCTCCAAAGTTCTCGATAGACAGCCTCGCGGCAGAGAACGAAGAAATTAGGGCCCTTATAAGAATAAAAGACTCCCCTCGTCCAGAAACGCACATCATTCCAACTTTTGAAAAGTTTATAACCCAAATTAACGAAAGATCATCGGCGTTAATACCTAACGATGCCGATGATTTAATTGAATATTTCAAACTCAACAACAACACAATGGCGCTAAAAATACTTGGGTATAATCGACGCATTACTTCTCCATACTGAAAAGGGCGGACCAATCGGCCCGCCCTTCTCTTGGCTCTTCCGGAGATCCGGAACCGATCAGCGCTTGGAGAACTGGAAGCTGCGGCGGGCCTTCCGGCGGCCGTACTTCTTGCGCTCGACGACGCGGCTGTCGCGGGTCAGGAAGCCGTAGGGCTTCAGCACGCCGCGCAGTTCCGGTTCGAAGTAGGTCAGGGCCTTGGAGATGCCGTGACGCAGCGCGCCGGCCTGGCCCGACAGGCCACCGCCCTCGCAGGTCGCGACGATGTCGAACTGGCCGTCGCGGGCGGCGGCGAGGATCGGCTGGAGGATCAGCATCTGCAGCACCGGACGGGCGAAATAGACGCCGAAGTCCTTGCCGTCGACGGTGATCTTGCCGGTGCCGCGCGACAGCCAGACGCGCGCCACGGCGTTCTTGCGCTTGCCGGTGGCATAGGCGCGGCCGAGGGCATCGACCTTACGCACGTGGACCGGCGCCTCGACGACGGTCTTGACGGCGCCGACGGCAGCGCCGAGTTCCTCGAAGGACTGAATTTCGGCCATGTTCAGACCCTCGCATTCTTGCGGTTGAGAGCGGCGACGTCGAGCGTCGTCGGCTGCTGGGCTTCGTGCGGATGCGACGCCCCGGCGTAGAGCTTGAGGTGGGTCAGCTGCTGGCGGGCCAGCGGTCCGCGCGGCAGCATGCGCTGCACGGCCTTCTCCAGCACCCGCTCGGGGAACCGGCCTTCGAGGATCTTGCGCGCGGTGCGCTCCTTGATGCCGCCCGGGAAGCCGGTGTGCCAGTAATAGACCTTGTCGTTGTACTTGTTGCCCGTGAGGACAACCTTGTCGGCGTTGATCACGATGACGTTGTCACCGAGATCGACGTGCGGCGTGAAGGTCGGAAGGTGCTTGCCACGCAGACGCATGGCGATCAGCGACGCGAGGCGGCCGACGACGAGCCCCTGCGCATCGATCAGCACCCACTTCTTTTCGACCTCCGCCGGCTTGGCCGAATATGTCTTCATTGCTTCGTCCTCGTGCCGGTCGAACCCACCCGGCGATCGGCTCGCGCATGCGACCGACCCCGGAAACGATGCGACGGCCCTGCGGCCGCCGTCTCCGGGGAGGTGACTACGCGAGGGCGGCCACGCTGTCAAGCGTCACGGGGCGATTGCGGGAGCGGCTCAAGACGGATATGGCGCGTGAATTCATGGGCTTAGGTGGATTGGTATCGGGATACCGGATAATTGGTATCATATTACCGCGTCCTTGGGCGGTGCCGCGCGCGTCGCGCCGGCCTGCGCCGGCCGATCCGCCGAAGGGGGCGGCTGTCTTTGTCCGTCCGGCGCCCTATCCTGTCGCAGACCCGGGGCCGTAGCGCCCCTCGCCCCTCGGAGGACCGCCCGATGTCCCTGCCCGCTCCCGCCCCTGCCTCCGCGCCGCTCGAGGCCGCCCTCGCCGACGGCATCCTGCGCCTGACCCTCGACGATCCGGCCCGCCGCAACGCGCTGTCGACGACGATGATGGCGGCGCTCCGGGCGGCCGTCGATACCGCCGGCGACGATCCGCAGGTCAAGGTGGTGGTGATCGCGGCGCGCGGGCCGGCGTTTTCGGCGGGCCACGACCTCAAGGAGCTGACCGCCCGGCGGGCCGACGCCGACGGGGGACGTGCCTTCTTCACCGCGACCTTCGAGGCCTGCGCCGGGCTGATGACGGCGATCGTGCGCTCGCCGAAGCCGGTGATCGCCGAGGTCGGCGGGGTGGCCACCGCCGCCGGCTGCCAGTTGGTCGCGGCCTGTGATCTGGCGGTGGCGAGCGAAGCCGCGACCTTCGCCACGCCGGGGGTGGCGATCGGGCTGTTCTGCTCGACGCCGATGGTGGCGCTGTCGCGCAACCTCGCACGCAAGCACGCGATGGAGATGCTGCTGACCGGCGACGCGATTTCCGCGACGGAGGCCTGGCGTATGGGGCTGGTCAACCGGGTGGTGGCGCCGGCGGCGCTTGCCCCCGAGACCGAGGCGCTGGCGCGCAAGATCGCGGCTCGCTCGGCCCTGACCCTGAAGATCGGCAAGGAGGCGTTCTACGCTCAGGCCGAGACGACGCTGGACGAGGCCTATGCCCTGACGGCGCGGGTGATGGTCGAGAACCTGCTCGCCCGCGACGCCGAGGAAGGCATCGCGGCGTTCCTGGGCAAACGCGCGCCGGTGTGGGAAGGGCGGTGAGCGGCGGATCGCTCGCCGCCCCCCGAAACGCCGAAGGCGGCCCTGCGGCCGCCTTCGTTGATGCGCGGGACGAAACGTCCGCTCAATCCGCGTCGCGCGCCCGCTTGACGTCGGGCGGCACCGCCTCTTCCGCGAGCTCGGCGAGCGCCTCGACGAAGGGCTTCACCGTATTGGCCTGGCTGCCGAGGCGGCGGACCGCGACGGTGCCCTCTTCCGCTTCGCGCTTGCCGCAGACCAGGATCACCGGGATCTTGGCGAGGGAGTGCTCGCGGACCTTGTAGTTGATCTTCTCGTTGCGGAGATCGACCTCGGCGCGGAAGCCGGCCTTGACCAGCTTCTTGTGGACGCTCGCCGCATAGGCGTCGGCGTCGGAGGTGATGGTGGCGACCACCACCTGCACCGGCGCCAGCCACAGCGGGAAATGACCGGCGAAGTTCTCGATCAGGATGCCGAGGAAACGTTCCATCGAGCCGCAAATGGCGCGATGGATCATCACCGGTTCCTTCTTCGAGCCGTCGGCGTCGACGTAGAAGGCGCCGAACCGTTCCGGCAGGTTGAAGTCGACCTGGGTGGTGCCGCACTGCCATTCGCGGCCGATGGCGTCCCGCAGGGTGTATTCGAACTTCGGCCCGTAGAAGGCGCCCTCGCCCGGGTTGATGCCGGTCTTGATGCGGCCGTTCGATTCGGCGGCGATCTTGGCCAGCACGTCGGTCATCACGCTCTCGGCGCGGTCCCACAGGGCGTCGGAGCCGACCCGCTTCTCCGGCCGGGTCGACAGCTTGACCATGATCTCGTCGAAGCCGAAGTCGGCGTAGACCGAGAGGATCAGGTCGTTGATCTTCATGCATTCCTCGGCCATCTGGGCGTCGGTGCAGAAGATGTGGGCGTCGTCCTGGGTGAAGCCGCGCACGCGCATCAGGCCGTGCATGGCGCCGGAGGCCTCGTAGCGGTGGACCATGCCGAATTCCGCAAGCCGCATCGGCAGTTCGCGGTAAGACTTGAGCCCGTGCTTGAAGATCTGGATATGGCCCGGGCAGTTCATCGGCTTGAGCGCGAAGACGCGCTTGTCGTCGGCCTCGTCACCGGCCGACTGCACCTGGAACATGCTCTCGCGGTACCAGCCCCAGTGGCCGGAAGTCTCCCACAGCACCTTGTCGAGGACCTGCGGGGCGTTGACTTCGCTGTAGTCCTCGGCGAGGCGGCGGCGCATGTAGGCGGTCAGCGACTGGAACAGCGACCAGCCCTTGGCGTGCCAGAAGACCACGCCCGGCCCCTCTTCCTGGAAATGGAACAGGTCCATCTCGCGGCCGAGCCGGCGATGGTCGCGCTTCTCGGCCTCCTCGAGCATGGTCAGATAGGCGGCGAGATCCTTGTCGTTCAGCCAGGCGGTGCCGTAGATGCGCGACAGCATGGGATTGTTGGAATCGCCGCGCCAATAGGCGCCGGCCACCTTCATCAGCTTGAAGGAGGTGCCGACCAGCCCGGTCGAGGGCAGATGGGGGCCGCGGCAGAGATCGAACCAGGTGCCCTGGTTGTAGATCTTGATGTCCTCGTTGCCGGGGATGGCGTCGATCAGCTCGACCTTGAAGGTCTCGCCGAGCGCGGCAAAACGCGCCTTGGCGGCGTCGCGGCTCATCACCGACTTGGTGAAGGGGGCATTGCGGGCGATGATCTCGCGCATCTTGGCTTCGATCACCGGCAGTTCGTCGACGGTGAAGGGCATCGCCGCCCCGGTCGCGGGATCGGCGCGATAGAAGTCGTAATAGAAGCCGTTCTCGATCGCCGGACCGATGGTCACCTGAGTGCCCGGGAACAGTTCCTGGACCGCCTCGGCCATGACATGGGCGGCGTCGTGGCGGATCAGCGTCAGCGCCTCCGCGGTGTCGTCGCGGGTGACGAAACGCAGCCGCGCGTCGCGGCCGATCGGCTCGGAGAGATCGGTCTCGACGCCGTCGAGCTCCATCGCCAGGGCCTTCTTGGCCAGGGATTTGGCGATCGACGACGCGACGTCGAGGCCGGTCACGCCGGGCTCGAACTCGCGCCGGGCACCGTCGGGAAAGGTGATCGAGATCATGGGGGCAGCAGCTCCTCGTGGGCTCACTCCCGGATACGGACCCGGGTAAGCGAGGGGGTGGATTCGCGGAGTTCTATATGGCGAAGAGGACCGGACTGTCCACTTCCCGCGCGGGTGGAGACCACGCGGATCGGTCCCGGCACGGGCTTCGCCGAGGATCGGCCGCGGCGGCCGATTGACCGGCGAACATACGGAGCATATATGGTCCGCATACGGAGCATTTGCGGGAGGCGGCCATGGGCATCGTGAAGATCGACGAGGAACTGCACGAACAGGCCCGCCGGGCGAGCACGGTGATGTGCCGCTCGATCAATGCCCAGGCCGAGTTCTGGATGAAGATCGGCATGTTGGCGGAAGCCCATCCGACCCTGTGCTTCAACGACATCGTGACGATGCAGTACGCCGAGGCCCATGGGCGTCTCGCCGCGACGGCGGTCGCCTGATGGTCAAGACCCCGGACGAAGTGGCGCTGATGCGCCGATCGGGCCAGTTGCTGGCGTCGGTCTTCGAGATGCTCGACGGGTTGACCCTCGCCGGCCTGTCGACGGCCCAGATAGACGATCTGGTCGAGCGCTTCATCACCGTCGACCTCGCCGCCCGGCCGGCGAGCAAGGGGCAATACGGCTTCGAACATGTCCTGAACTGTTCGATCAACCACGTCGTCTGCCACGGCGTGCCCGATCCCGGCGCGGTCCTGCGCGACGGCGACATCGTCAACCTCGACATCACCCTCGAAAAGAACGGCTTCATCGCGGATTCGAGCAAGACCTACGTGGTCGGCGACGTGCCGCCGGCGACGCGGCGGCTGGTGCGGGTCGCCCAGGAGGCCTTGTGGAAGGGCATCGGTCAGGTGCGGCCCGGCGCCCGCCTCGGCGACATCGGCGCCGCGATCGAGCGGCACGCGAAGCGCAACGGCTATTCGGTGGTGCGGGACTATTGCGGGCACGGCATTGGTCGCGAGATGCACGAGGAACCGCAGGTGCTGAATTTCGGACGGGCGGGGACCGGCCTCGAGCTGTGCGAGGGCATGGTCTTCACCATCGAGCCGATGGTCAACCAGGGCACCCGCAAGGTCGCGACGACCGGCGACGGATGGACGGTTGTGACCGCCGACGGCAAGCTCTCCGCCCAATTCGAGCATACGGTCGCGGTCACCGGCGACGGCGTCGAGGTCTTGACCCTGCGCCGCGACGAGATGCCGAGGCTGGAACACCGGGCCTGATCGTCGGTCCGGTCACATCCGGTCGGCGATGTGGGCGCCGGTCCAGCGACCGTAGCGCCAAGGCAGATACCAACGCGAGTCCGGCGGCAATTGCTCGGGGATCGGGTCCCAACCGGACGCGCCCCAGGGATGGCAGCGCAGGATCCGCGCCAGACCGATCCAGAACCCCGCCCACAGGCCGAAGCGGACGATCGCCGCTTCGGTATATTCCGAGCAGGTCGGGAAATAGCGGCACGAGCGGCCGATCAAGGCCGACAGCGTGTAGCGGTAGGTCCGGACCAGAATTCGCGCCACCAGGATGTGCGGCCGCCGCCAGGAATTGCGGATGCGAAGCGATTCGCATGGCTGCGTTGCAGCATTTTTGCTGCATTGCGGCATTTTGTCGGGGGAATGGTGATTGCACATGCGCGCCGCTCGGTTCAACATCGTGGGCATGTATTCGCCTTCAGAGACAGATGCCATGCCCCGTTCGCCGACGCACTCCGCCGCGGCGAGTCGGTCGGCGACCCGCGAAGTCGCACGGCTGGCCCAGGCCGCCCACTATGCCGCCCGGGCCCACAAGTTCCAACAACGCAAGGGGCTCGACGCCGAGCCCTACGTGAACCATTGCCTCGAGGTCGCCGAGTTGGTGGCCACGGCGGAGGATCCCGGCGACGTCGAAGTGGTGATCGCCGCGCTGCTCCACGACACCGTCGAAGACACCGCGATCACCGAAGCCGACCTCGAGCGCGACTTCGGGCGCCGGGTGGCCGATCTGGTGATGGCGGTGACCGACGACAAGACCCTGCCCAAGGAAGCGCGCAAGCGCCTGCAGATCGCCCACGCCCCGGGGCTCTGCCGCGACGCGCGGCTGGTCAAGATCGCCGACAAGATCTCCAACTTGCGCGCCCTGGTGCGCACCCCGCCGGCCGGCTGGACGCCGGAGCGTCTCGCCGACTACGTGGTGTGGTCGCAGGCGGTGGTCACGGCCTGCGGGCCGACCGATGCGGTGCTCGAGGCGGAATTCGCCATCGCCCATGCGGTGGCGGCGGTGACCCATCCGCCGATCGAGGCGCCGCTGATCCGCGCGGCCGGCTGACAGCGCCGCGATCGGCTCACGCCGAGCGGTCGCGCCGTCCCGCCTCGATGGTGTCGATGGCCTGACAGACCGCGTCGAAGGCGAGCAGCGTCGAGGCGTGGCGGGCCTTGTAGTCGCGCACCGGTTCCAGAAATTTGACCTCGGCGAATCGTCCCTCCGGCGGGGCGGCGCCGTCCTTGAGCATGGCGCGCAGGCCGTCCCGCGCGGCGCGCAGGTCTTCGATGCGTGCACCGACGACCGCCCGGCCGAGGATCGAGGCCGAGGCCTGACCGAGCGCGCAGGCCTTCACCTCCTGGGCGAATTCGGCGACGACGTCGCCCGAAAGCACCAAATCGACGGTCACGGTGGAGCCACACAGGCGCGAATGCGTCGTGGCGGAGGCCTGGGGTGTCGCGAGCCGGCCGAGATGCGGGATGTCCGCCGCCAGTTCCAGGATCTTGCGATTGTACACGTCGTCGATCATCGAACGGTCCTTCGTCGCCCACGCGCGGCCGGCCCCCCTGACGACGGCCACTTTCCGTACTATATAGATCGGGATGGTCCGCGTCGCAGCCACCGAGAGGGAGGTACCGCGTATCGGTGCCACATCCCCGGGGGGATCTCCAAGTCGGGTGATCCGAAGCCAGAACGGAACCGTAGACTTGGGCGAACTGCTCGACAATCGGGAGATCAGCCATATGGACGCCGTTGTGGACGCCCGCCGTGAAAAGGGCGCTGCGAGTTTCGCGCCCGTGCCGCGGCCCAGCCGCGAAGAGGCCGAAGCGGCCGTGCGGACCCTGTTGCGCTGGTCGGGTGACGATCCCGAGCGCGAGGGTCTGATCGACACGCCGAAGCGCGTGGTCAAGGCCTACGAGGAACTCTACCGCGGCTATCGCGAGAGCCCCGCCGACGTGCTCGACCGGGTGTTCGAGGAGGTCGAGGGCTACGGCAGCATCGTGCTGGTGCGCGACATCCCGTTCTTCTCCCATTGCGAACACCACATGGTGCCCTTCGTCGGCCGCGCCCACATCGCCTATTACCCGTCGAAGGGGGTGATCGGGCTGTCCAAGCTCGCTCGCCTGGTCGACGTCTATGCCCGCCGGCTGCAGACCCAGGAGAGCCTGACCGCGCAGATCGTCACGGCGCTGGAAGATCACCTGAAGCCGCGCGGCATCGCCGTGATGATCGAAGCCGAGCACATGTGCATGTCGATGCGCGGCGTGCAGAAGTCCGGGGTATCGACGCTGACCACCGACTTCACCGGCGTGTTCCGCGACGACGCCGCCGAACAGGCGAAGTTCATGATGATGGTCAAGGGCCTGCGCTGACGCGCGACCCCGACCGCCGCAAACGTCCGACGCCGGCCCGAGGGCCGGCGTCGTCGTTTCCGAAGGGATCGCCCGGGCACACGAGCGCGGTCGACGCCGGAGGGGACGTCCCGGCGGCGACCGTCCTCCGGATCAGGCCGGGACCGGAACCGCCAGCCCGAGCGCCGCACGCACGCCGGCCGCATAGTCGGGATGGACCTTGGCGAACAGCCCGAGCTGGCGTTCGAGGATCGCCTCCGGCACGCCGCCCATCGAGGCGGCGACGTTGGCGTAGAGCCGCGCCTTCTCACCTTCGTCGAACAGCTCGAACAGGGCCCGCGGCTGGGCGTAGTCGTCGTTGCCGAGGCGGTGGTCGTAGCGGGTCGCCACGCCCTCGATCTTCAGCGGCGGCTCGGCGACCGACGGATCCTGCTGCGGTCCGCCCATCGAATTGGGCTCGTAATAGGCGTCCGGATTGCCGGTGTCGTTCTCGAAGAACCGCATCGCGCCGTCCTTGTGGTAGGTGTGCACCGGGCATTTCGGGCGATTGACCGGCAGCGCCTCGTAATGGGTGCCGAGGCGATAGCGGTGGGCGTCGGCGTAGGAGAAGATCCGCGCCTGGAGCATCCGATCGGGCGACGGGCCGATCCCCGGCACCATGTTGGACGGCGAGAAGGCGGCCTGCTCGATCTCGGCGAAATAGTTCGACGCGTTGCGGTTCAACTCGACGATGCCGACATCCTGGAGCGGCACCAGGGCATGGGGCCAGACCTTGGTCAGGTCGAAGGGATCGAAGTCGAAGCGGCCGACGTCGGCCTCCGGTACCACCTGGATCTGCATCAACCAGCGCGGGAAACGCCCCGATTCGATGCCGCCGAACAGATCGGCCTGATAGCTCTCGCGGGTCTCGCCGACCACCGCCGCGGCTTCCGCATTGGTGTGGTGGCGGTGGCCCTGCAGGGTCTTGAAGTGGAACTTGACCCAGAAGCGTTCGCCGCCGGCGTTCCACAGCGAATAGGTGTGGGAGCCGTAGCCGTTCATGTACTGCGGCGCGACCGGCAGGCCGCGGTCGGAGAACAGGATGGTCACCTGATGCAGGCTCTCCGGCGACAGCGACCAGAAGTCCCACATGGCGGTCGGCGAGCGCAGGTTGGTGCGCGGGTGGCGCTTCTGGGTGTGGATGAAGTCGGGGAACTTCAGCGGATCGCGGACGAAGAACACCGGGGTGTTGTTGCCGACGAGATCCCAATTGCCCTCGTCGGTGTAGAACTTGATCGAGAAGCCGCGCACGTCGCGCTCGGCGTCGGCGGCCCCCGCTTCGCCGGCGACGGTGGAGAAACGGATCAGCAGATCGGTGGTCTTGCCGATCTTCTCGAACACCCGGGCGCGCGAGAAGCGGGAGATGTCGGCGGTGACGGTGAGCTTGCCGAAGGCGCCCCAGCCCTTGGCATGGACGACGCGTTCGGGAATGCGCTCGCGGTTCTGGTGGGCGAGCTTCTCGAGAAGCTGCCAATCCTGCATCAAGACCGGGCCGCGGCGGCCGGCGGTCAGCGTGTTCTGATTGTCGGCGATCGGACTGCCGGCCGTGGTGGTCATTCTCTCGTCGGACATCGCAAGCCTCCTGGCGTCGGGTGACCGCACCGTAAGCGGGACCGCATCGATCGGTCCAATCGATTATCGCTACCATTTTAATCGTCACAGCCTATCATCGACGACCTGCTCGCCGATCTTCCGAGTCCCTTCGGGGCCACCGGCGCCCGTGGCGCACGCCCGTCGGCCTGCGCGCGCGCCCGGCCATTGACCAGCGCCCGCCGCCGCCGTATCGGGAGATCATGACCGAGACCGCCCTCTCCTTCCCGACCCTCACCGATCACGACGCCCTGGAACTCGGGACCGTGCTCGCGCCGCGCTTCGACGCCGCGGGGCTCATCACCGCGGTGGTGGTCGACGCCGCCAGCCGCGACGTGGTGATGGTCGCGCACATGAACGCCGAGGCGCTGGCGCGGACGATCGAGACCGGTATCGCCACCTATTGGAGCCGCTCGCGGGGCAAGATCTGGGTCAAGGGCGAGACCAGCGGCAATCTCCAGCGCGTCCGCTCGCTCAGGGTCGATTGCGACCAGGATGCGGTGCTGCTCGAGGTCGAGGTCGCCGGTCACGGCGCCTCGTGCCATCGCGGCTATCACTCGTGCTTCTATCGCGCCGCGCCGGTCGGCGGGCCGGTCGACGCCGCGGCGCTGCGTTTCGTCGAGGATCGCCCGGCCTTCGATGCCGGCGCAGTCTATGGCGACGGCCATGGGCACGACCACGGCCCGACCTCCGGCGACGCCTGACACGGCACCGCCGTCGTCCCATGATGGGACTCACGCGAAAGGGCGGGCCGCCCGCGCGCCCCGCCCTCCCCTTCGAACTGCAATTCGTGTCGCCGCCTCAGGCGGTGGCGATGTAGGCGCGCATGTCGGCGGCTTCGCGCTCGGCCAGTTCGATGCGCCGGGCGACCACGTCACCGATCGAGATGACGCCGATCAGGCGATCCTCGCGCACCACCGGCATGTGGCGGAAGCGGCCGGAGGTCATGCGCTGGAGCACCTGGTCGGTGGTGTCGCGCTCGGTGCAGGTCACCACCTTGGCCGACATGTAGGTCGCGGCGGGACGCTGCAGGGCGGTCGCGCCTTCGGCGGCCAGCGCCCGGACGATGTCGCGCTCGGAGACGATGCCGGCGATGCGGCCGTCGCCGTCGATCAGCACCACCGCACCGATGCGATGGGTGGCCAGAGTCTCGCAGACCTCGGCGAGCGTCTGCTTCGGCACCATGGTGATGACCTGGCGCCCCTTCTGCGAAAGAATGGCTGCAACCGTCATGTCTCTACCCCTCCCCAGGGAAACGTGGGACCCGCGTTTCGGGTCTTCCTGTGTGTGGGTCCGGCGCCGATCGAAAGACGCGGTCGGCCGTCCGCAGCCGGACCCCTGGGGTGATGATGCGGTGAGCCGCCCCCGCCCGCAAGCGGCGCAGGGCCTCCCGATCTGTGATTTCACTTAGCCGGGATCGGCCATTGGTCGGATGTCCCGCCGTCAGCGGTACTCAGTGCCGATCGAAGGCGGCAAAGCCGAGGAAGCCGACCAGGAAGCCGCCGAGATGGACGGCCCAGGCGACCTCCCCGCCGCCGAGCCCGAAAGGTGCGGTGCCGAGCACCACCAGCACGACGTTCATCGCCACCAGAGCGAAGACGAAGGCGCGGGCGCGCGGATCGGCGAGGGTCGCGCCGACCGACCGCAAGGGCGCATGGGGCGGGGCGAACAGCAGGCGCGGCACCGCGCCGAACAGGCCGGCGACCGCGCCGGAGGCGCCGATCATCGGCGTGGTGTCGCCCCAGCGCACCGCGAGGTGGAGCGCCGCGCCGGCGACCGTGGCGGCCAGCAGCAGGGCGAGCAGGCGGACGAGCCCGGTGCGGGCGATCACCATGCGGCCGAGGGCGGCGAGCATCGCCGCGTTGAAGGCGAGATGGACCCAGCCGTCGTGGAGGAGCGCGTAGGTCAGGAAGGTCCAGGCCCAGGCGCCGCGGCCGCCGGGATAGACGTATTCGGCGGCCTCACCGAGGAAGCGGTCGGGCACGAAGGCGAAATTGGCCATCACCCCGACGTCGTCGGCGGGCGAGAGGAAGCCGCGACCGACCTGGACGGCGATCAGCACCCCGACCATCACGACCAGGGCGGTCGGCAGGTCGAAGATCGGCTCGCGGCCGGGGCTGCGGCCGTCGAAGCCGCCGCGCTCGGGTCGAATGTTCATGCTGGCGTCCTCCTGTCGTCCACACATAGGCGGTCGGCTCCCGCGAAAGAAGGCCCCCCGTCTCGTTCCGGTACGGGCGGTCGCGGCACGGCTTTCGCATTCCCTAGCGAAGAATGAACGCGCCACGGCGAGTTCGGTCCCAAATCGGGACGGAACCCGCCGACGACGGGGCGCCGAGGCCGCGGGATCCCTGGGATTCTCCGGCCACGGCCTTCGGGCGCGCGGGACGCGGGCGGCACCGAGCGTGCCGAATCGGCGCAACCCGCCACGGGTGGACGAGGGACGACGCACATGAAGCACCGGTCGACACGCGAGCTCTACGACTACTGGCAGCGGCTGCGCGGGTCGCGGCCGGCGCCCGATCGCACCGAGATCGAGCCCTCCGACATCCGCCGGATCCTCGGCGACACCTTCATCCTCGAGGCGGCGTCGCGCCACGACTACCGCTTCCGCCTCGCCGGCACGCGGGTCTGCGCGCTCTACGGCCGCGAGCTCAAGGGCCGCGACTTCCTCGATCTGTGGACCGGCGAAGACCGCGAGACGATGGCCACCATGCTGGCGGCGATCACCCAGGACGCCGCCGCCGCGGTGATCGGCACCACCGGGCGGTCGGCGCACGAGCGCTCGCTGCCCTGCGAGGTGCTGCTGCTGCCGATCCGCCAGAAGGGCGGCGGATGGACGCGGATTCTCGGCAGTTTCCTGCCGATGGACGATCCCTATTGGATCGGCATCCATCCGATCATGGCCCAGTCGATCGTCAGCCTGCGGCTGATATGGCCCGACGAGCGGCCGCACTTCCTGCGGCGCGGCGACGAGATCGACGACGACATCGAAGCGGTTCCGGTCTCCCCCTACGGCGCGCGTCCCACCGACGGCGGTGCCTTCGCCGGCGGGGGCAACGGGGCGATCACCCGACGCGTCGGCCATCTCCTGGTGTTCGAAGGCGGCAAATCTTCCTGATCGACGACTTTCCCCCGCTTCCTGGTGCCTCCTGCAACGGCTGGTTAACCCGCGGTCACTAATCTCTTCGGTGGATCTTCCCCGTCGCCGAGGCGAACCATGCTGTCACTCCGAAAAACCGAGTCGCCCGCGCCCGCGAAGGCGATCGATCGACGGATGCACCAGCGGGTGAAGGTCAACCTGCTCGGACGCTGCATGTTCGAGGACCACCGCGAGTTCACCTGCCAGGTCGTCGACATGTCGCCGGGCGGCGCGGCGATCGTCGTGCCAGCGGTCGGACGGGTCGGCGAACGGGTGGTCGCCTACATCGATCACATCGGTCGCCTCGAAGGCCGCCTCGTGCGGCTGATCGACGGCGGTTTCGCGATGACCTTGGCGATGACGCCGCGCAAGCGCGACAAGCTCGCCGCGCAGCTCACTTGGCTCGCCAATCGCCACATCCTCAACATGCCCGAGGATCGCCGCCACGAGCGCTTCGTGCCGCGCAATCCTTTCAACAAGCTGGTGCTGCCCGACGGGACCGAGATGCGCTGCCGCATCCTCGACGTGTCGCCGTCCGGCGCCGCCGTCCAGGTCGACCCGAAGCCGGCGATCGGTACGCCGGTGGCGCTCGGGATGATGCGCGGCCGAGTGGTGCGTCGCTTCGACGAAGGGATCGCGATCGAGTTCACGATCGTTCATTCGGCGGAATCGTTGCAGAACTACTTCGCCTGACCCCGAGGGGCATCGCGCGACCGCGCGGTGCCGGCCTCGCCCCCGTTCACCATTCGCTAACCGATCCGACGTCCGGCGCATTCGTCGCAGGGCGTCGGATCACGCATGCCGAATCCGTCCAAGCTCCTGGTCCGACGCGCCTTTCTCGTCGAGCCTCGGGATCGGCGGGCCGTCGCGGGGCATTTGCTTCGAATGATCGGCGAAGGCGAGCGAATTCCGCAAGGGCAAGGCAAGGTGCCACCGCTAGGTCCTGTTGACGAATACGCGCGTCCATAGGCGGACAGCAGCGATGAGGACGAAGCCGAGGTAGCTGTCGGCGGTCTTGTCGTAGCGGGTGGCGAGGCGGCGGAAGTTCTTCAGCTTGTTGAAGCAGCGCTCGATCCTGTTTCGCAGGGCATAGACGTGGTCATCGACGGGGATCTGGATCTTGCGGCTTCGCCGCATCGGGATCATCGGTGTGACGCCACGAGCCTCCATCTCCTCTCGGATAT
>NZ_SJFN01000048.1 GCF_004328075.1 Siculibacillus lacustris
CGAACCGAGGTCGTCGGCATCTTCCCCAACGAAGATGCCATCGTCCGGTTGGTCGGGGCGATCCTGCTCGAACAGAACGACGAATGGGCCGTCCAACGCTCCCGCTACATGACGCTGGAAACGATCGCCGCCATCGACGATGATCCTGCCGTCCTCGGCCTGCCGAACATGGCGGCCTGAGGACGCCGCCCATATCGGCGCGCCCGCTGGCCACCGGTCAGCTACACCACCTCTCGGGACACGATCGCGACGAAGGTCCCGTGGAGCGGGGCGTCGCTCAGGCGCACGGTCGGAATCGGCAGCACGGGCGAGCAGTCTTCGTTGATCGACGTGACGAAATCGAGTCGCACTTCGCCGCCGCTCACGACGTTGACGACGCGCCGCACGACCGTCTGATTGTCCGGAGTCGTCCCCTGCGCATTCGCGGTCGCCGCGCATCCCAGAAGAGCGACGACTCCGACCACCGTTGCGATCCAACCCGACTGCATGGCTCCACATCCCCTTCGACACCGACGGCCGAACCCGTTCCCACCGTCGGGAGGTCCGACGGCGGATCGCATTCTCTACATCTGGCGCCCGGACGGAAGCCGGCACGCCCTCTCCACGACCCGCCTCGATCGCCGTCCGCGCAATGACGGCGGCCGATGTGGCGAATTGCCTTGGCGCGGGTCCTGTCCTTCGATCCCGCGGCGACGGTCGGTCAGCGCACGTCGATGGTGGCTCGCTTCTCGATGCGCCGGCCGGACCTCAGGAAAATTTCGTAGATCAGCGTGTCGCGCCCGGTCCAACCGGGCTCCGAACGATAGGTCACCAGTTCGCCCGGAACCCGTTTGAGGTTGCAGGCGCTGCGGGGGCTGTCCTTCGAGAAGTTCGGGAATTCCTCGACGCTGCGGGTGGCGAAGGTCCCGTGTTCGGGAGCCTTCACGAGCCGGAAGACCGGTGGCGGGGTGGTGGGTGTGCAATCGGTGTCGAGCGCCGCGCCGAATTCGATCCGCAGTTCCGCCCCGCTCATCGCGACCAGGGTGCCTTGGATCGTGATCTCACTGCCGTCATTGCTCACCGTGACGCCCGAGGTCGTCTGGCAACCCGCCAGAGCGAGGGCCGCCAGGATCATCACCGCCGTCTTCACTGCCATGGATTCGTTTCCCTTCCGGCCGTCCCCGCGGTTCGCCGTCGCGCGGAGCGCCGCGATGGCGTCCCGCCGGGGCGATCGCCCGCCCTCATGGGCGCGCCGTCACTTCACGTGAACGTCGACTTCGATATGGAACTGTCGCCCGAGCGGATAGAACATGTCGTAGGCGACATGGTCGACGCCCACCCAGCCGCGGGCGGCCTGATAGGTCACGAGATTGCCGGGCACCTTGCGGACATTGCAGGCCTTGCGGGGGTTCGGCGCGAAGAACACCGGATGATCGTCGACCCTTCGCGCGCGGATCGTGCCGTGCTCGGGTTCGCGCGCGACACGGACGGTCGGCAGAGGCAGCACCGGGCTGCAGTCCTCGTTGATCGCCGCGGCGAAGTCGAGCCGCACCTCGCCACCCGACGCGACCGCGACGCTGCGATGGAGCACGACCTCACCTCCGGAACCGATGGTAACGTTCGGCGCCCGCGCACACCCGGCAAGGGCGAGGGCCATCGCCGCCACCGCAAACACGGCGATCTTCATGATTCGGAGTCCTTCGAAACGACCTGTCCGAGCAGGGAACCGGGCGAGCAGGTTTCTCGTCCGTTTCCCCAGCCTAACGGTCTCACGCGCAGATTGCGATCAGAAGACGCGTATCCGGTATCTCACCGAGCGACGGGATGCCGCGCCGTCGGTGCACCGACGCGTTGGTCCCGGCACCGTGAGGGCCGCCCCTCCCCTCACCCCGCCTCGATCGCCTTCAGGGCCATGACCGCGGCGGAAGCGCGGTTCTCGACGCCCAGTTTGGCGTAGACCTGTTCGAGGTGCTTGTTCACGGTGCGGGGGCTGAGGCCGAGGATCTCGCCGATGTCGCGGTTGGCCTTGCCGCGGGCGATCCACAGCAGCACTTCCGCCTCGCGGCCGGTCAGGGCGTAGCGGCGGCGCAGCGCCGCCTCCTCGCCGCCGGCGGTCTCGACGGTCAGCCGCCACAGCCATTCGTCGTCGCCGACCCGGCCGAGGGCGGTCATGGCGATGGTGCGGTCGTCGCTGCGGCCGATGGCGATGGCGCCTTCCTCGGCGCCGGCGATCTGGGCGGCGACGCGGTCGCGCACGCCGTCGGCCAGCGCCGCGGTCGCCGAGGACGGCGCCACTTCGGCGAGCAGCCGCGCGGCTTGCGGGGTCGCCCAGGCGACGGTCCCGGCGGCATCGGTCGCCAGCAGGAAGCGCCCGGCGGTGTCGAGCGCCATGCGGGCGGAGCGCTCGCGGCGGGCGTTGGCGAGGTGGACGCGGATGCGGGCGGTCAGTTCGTCGAGAACGATCGGCTTGGTGACGTAGTCGACGCCGCCGGCCTCCAGGCCCTCGACGATGTGCTCGGTCTCGCTGAGCCCGGTCATGAAGATGATCGGCACGTCGGCGGTGGCGGCGAGGCGCTTCAAGCGGCGGCAGGTCTCGAAACCGTCCATCCCGGGCATCACCGCGTCCATCAGCACCACGTCGGGGGTGATGCGCTCGACGATCGCCAACGCCTGGACCCCGCCGGTGGCCACCAGCACCATGGCGCCCTGGCCTTCGAGCGTGGCGGTGAGGAAGCCCAGGGTGTCGGGGTTGTCGTCGACCACCAGGACGATGTCGCGGCTCGCGCTCCGATCAGGCATCGACGTCGATCGCCTCCAGCTCTCGCACCAAGCGGGTCATGTCGAAATCGGCGACCGCCCGGGCGAGGCCGGCGAGGCGGGGGCCGGGTTCGTCACCGTCCGCCCGCACCGCCGCCTCGATCGCCGCCAGCCGCTCCTCGACGCCGCGAACATAGCCGATGCGGGCGAACTGCAGGAGATCGGCGGCTTCCGCGCGGTCGGGGCGATCGTCGCGACCGGGTTCGGGCGGCGGCGGGACGGCCGCCGGCGGCTCGTGGCGCCATTCGAGGCCGAGGTGATGGCGGATGCGGTCGATCAGCCGGGCAACGTCGAGGGGCTTGGCCAAGAGATCGTCGTGCAGGGCGATCTCGGTGTCGGGCGGGCGGCTCTCGCCGACATTGGCCGACAGGATCACGATGCGGGTGGTCGCGAAGCCCTCGGCGCGCAGGCGGCGGGCGAGGTCCCAGCCGTCCATGCCGGGCATCGAGATGTCGAGCAGGAACAGGTCCGGGCGGATCTCCGCGGCGAGCGCCAGACAGGACGGGCCGTCCTCGGCCTCGAGCACGGTGAAGCCGATCGGCGCCAACACCTCGCGCACCAGATCGCGGTGGACGGCGTTGTCGTCGACCACCATCACGGTGCGGCGTGGGCCTTCATAGCCGTGGATCGCCAGGGGCGGGGCCGGCCGGGCGATCGGCGCGGCGACCACCGACAGCATCAGGCGGACGCGGAAGCGGCTGCCCTCGCCGTCGCGGCTGTCGACGCGGACGTCGCCGCCCATCAGGGTCGCCAGCATCTTGGTGATGGTCAGGCCGAGGCCGAGGCCGGGCTGGCCGCGGGCGCGGCGGCCGCGTTCGAAGGGCTCGAAGACCCGGGCGATCTCCCCCTCGGGGATGCCGCAGCCGGTGTCGGTGACGGTGAAGGTCGCGACCTCGTGGCGCATCGCCACGTCGAACACCACTTCGCCGGCTTGCGTGAACTTGATGGCGTTGGACAGCAGATTGACCAGCACCTGACGCAGCCGCTTCTCGTCGGTGGCGACGACTTCCGGCAGGCGGGTCGGGCGCGTGAAGCGGAAGGCGAGGCCCTTGGCCTCGGCCTGGAAGCGGAACATCTCGACCAGTTGGTCGAGGAATTCGCCGAGGCGGATCTCGTCGCGGGCGAGCTCGAGGCGGCCGGCCTCGATCTTGGAGATGTCGAGCAGGCCGTCGATCAGGCCGGAGAGATGCTCGCCGGAGCGGCGGATCACCTTGACGGAGTTCAGCCGGGCGGCGCCGAGGCCGGTGTCGCGCTCGAGCACCTGGGCATAGCCCATCACCGCATTGAGGGGGGTGCGCAATTCGTGGGAGAGGCCGACGAGATAGCGGCTCTTGGCGACGTTGGCGGCCTCCGCCGCCTCCTTGGCCTTCTGCAGGGCGGCGTCGGTGCGTTCGTGGGCGGCGATCTCGTCGAGCAGCGCGGTGGTCTGGCGGGCGGACTCCTCCTCCGCGACGCGGCGGCTCTCGTGGGCCAGTACGAAGAACCAGGCGACCACGCCGGCGACGATCAGCAGCACGAAGAACGCCGACCACAGGGCGCGGGTCAGCGCCACCTCGATCTCCGGCACGCCGACGCTCGACTGGAAATGGATGACCAGCAGCACGAGGCCGATCGCCGTGGTGATCAGCGTCAGAATCGCGAGATATTCGACCAGCCGCGGGCTCAGCGCCGCGCCGAGCCGCCCGGGCAGGATTGCGGTCAGAGCGGCACGGGCCTGGGCGCCGAGCCGCGCCTGGGGCTTGCACAGATCGCCGCAGCGGGCGTCGAGCGAGCAGCACAGCGAGCAGATCGGCCCGTCGTAGGCCGGGCAGAAGGCGCTGTCCTCGGGTTCGAAGTCGTGTTCGCAGATCGAGCAGCGGATGGTCGAGAGCTTGCGCCAGTCCTCGCGCGGCCGGCGCGCCAGATAGTAGCGGCCACGCGTCGCGAGCGCGATCAGCGGCGCGACGATCAGCGCGGTGGCGAGCGCCACGAAGGGGGCGAAGGCGCGGGCGATCTCGCCCATCAGTCCGGTCGCGGCGCAGAGCGCCAGCACGGTCGCCGTCCCCATGGCGCCGACCCCGACCGGGTTGACGTCCCAGAGATGGGCGCGGGCGAATTCGATGCCGGGCGGCGACAGGCCGAGGGGCTTGTTGATGCCGAGATCGGCGACGATCGCCCCGAGCCAGGCGACCGCGACGATGGCGAACAAGCCGAGGGTGCGCTCCAGCGCCTCGTAGATGCCGAGTTCCATCAGCAGGAGCGCGATGGCGACGTTGAACACCAGCCACACCACCCGGCCGGGATGGGAATGGGTCAGGCGCGAGAAGAAGTTCGACCAGGCGAGCGACCCGGCGTAGGCGTTCATGACGTTGATCTTGAGCTGCGACACCACCACGAAGGCGGCGGTCAAGACCAGCGCCGCGTCGCGCGACGGCAGCATGTAGCGGAAGGCGACGTCGTACATGTGGGCCGGTTCGGCGGCGTGCAGCGCCGGCACGCCCCAACGCAGCGCGACCACCGCGAGAAGTGAGCCGGCGAAGAGTTTCGGCGCCCCGAGGACGATCCAGCCGGGGCCGGCGAAGAACACGGCGATGCGATGGGCCGGCTTGACGAAACCGTCGCCGTCGGCGACCCGGACGGGGAGGAAGCGCAGAAAATCGACCTGTTCGCCGATCTGCGGCATCAGGGCGAGGATCACCGACGAGGCGAGGCCGAAGCGGACGAGATCGAATTCCTCGAGGAACGTGCTCGGCAGGCCGCCGCGATCGAGACCGCCGAACTGCCACCACGCCGCGAACTGCGACGGATCCTTCCAGGCGATGAAGGCGAAGGGCAGAATGTTGAGGATGATCCAGAACGGCTGGGTCCACAGTTGGAAGCGGCTGATCGCGGTGATGCCGTAGACCACCAGCGGGATCACCGCGAGCGCCGACAGGATGTAGGACGCCCACAACGGGATGCCGAAGGCGAGCTCGAGTGCCGTCGACATGATCGAGGCTTCGATCGCGAACAGGATGAAGGTGAAGCTCGCATAGATCAGCGAGGTCACGGTCGAGCCGATGTAGCCGAAACCGGCGCCGCGGGTGAGCAGATCGATGTCGACACCGTAGCGCGCCGCGTAGCGGGCGATCGGCAGGCCGGTGACCAGCAGGATGATCGACACCACGACGATCGCCGCGCTCGCGTTGACGAAGCCGTGGGCCAGCGTGATCGCCCCGCCGATCGCCTCGAGGGCGAGGAACGAGATGGCGCCGATCGCCGTCTGGGCGACCCGCGGTGCCGACCACCGCCGGGCGCTCTTGGCGGTGAAGCGCAGCGCATAGTCCTCGAGCGTCTGGTTGGCGACCCATCGATTGTAGTCGCGCCGGACGGGAAGGATGCGCTGGCGGCCTGCCATTCGGTGGGGTCCCTCGATGATCGTGGTCGGCGACGGGCAGCGGCTTTCCGCCGCACGCCGCATGGCGATCCTCGCCCGGATGCATCGATCGTGCAAATCGCCGGAAACGCCCGCGTCAGGCGTCCGTCGTCTCGGTCAGATGGCGGTCGAGCAGCCCCGAGCCGACGATCAGATCGGCGGTCGCCTGATTGAAGGCGCAGGGCACGTCGTAGACCAGGGCGATGCGCAGCAGCGCCTTGACGTCGACGTCGTGGGGCATCGAGGTCAGCGGGTCGGGGAAGAAGATCATCAGGTCGATCGCGCCTTCGGCGATCATCGCGCCGATCTGCAGATCGCCGCCGAGCGGGCCGGATTTGACGGTCTCGAGGTGCAGTTCCGGGCAGGCCTTGCGGATCATCGCCCCGGTGGTGGCGGTGCCGATCAGCCGATGCGGGACCAGCGCCGCGGCGTTGCGGTGGGCCCATTCGGCGAGCAAGGCCTTCTTCTCGTCATGGGCGATCACGGCGATGGTCATGGGCATGGGCGGTCCTCCGCGAATGGGCATGATCGCCCCACCGGCGCCGAGTCGTCCGGCGCCCTCGCCTCTGCGATACCGCGGCCGGCGGGTCGCGGCCAAGCCCCGATCGCTCTGCGCCTCCCCGACGGTGCCGACCGGCCGGCGATCCGCTCGTCTCGGCGGCGCTCCGCCTGCCGATCGGGCAGCACTTCGCCTCTAAACTGAGCAGAGCCAAAGCTCGAGCAGAACCTACGTCGTTCGACGTATAGGGTCTCACCCATCCCCGCCCTCATGCTCTGCCGCGACGGGTTCGACGACCCGCACGGTTCGGCTCTCGGCCGGATCCAGTTTCGGATCCGGTGGGCTCAACACTCTGGGGGAGTGTCACATGACGAAGGTTCGTACGTTGGTCACGACGGGGAAGCTGACGGGGGCGCTGGTCGGCGCGACGATCGGCGCGGGGGCGATGATCGGCGCCGCCAATGCCGCCGACACCATCAAGGTCGGCGTCCTGCATTCGCTCTCGGGCACCATGGCGATTTCCGAGACGACGCTGAAGGACACCATCCTGTTCCTGATCGACGAACAGAACAAGAAGGGCGGCGTCCTCGGTAAGAAGCTCGAGGCGGTGGTGGTCGATCCGGCCTCCAACTGGCCGCTGTTCGCCGAAAAGGCCAAGGAGCTGATCGCCAAGGACAAGGTCTCGGTGGTGTTCGGCTGCTGGACCTCGGTGTCGCGCAAGTCGGTTCTGCCGGTGTTCAAGGAGTTGAACTCGATCCTGTTCTATCCGGTGCAGTACGAGGGTGAAGAGTCCGAGCGCAACGTTTTCTACACCGGCGCCGCGCCGAACCAGCAGGCGATCCCGGCGGTCGACTATCTGATGTCGAAGGACGGCGGCGACGTGAAGCGTTGGGTGCTGGCCGGCACCGACTACGTCTACCCGCGCACCACCAACAAGATCCTCGAAGCGTATCTGAAGTCCAAGGGCGTCGCCGAGAGCGACATCATGATCAACTACACGCCGTTCGGTCATTCCGACTGGCAGACGATCGTCTCGGACATCAAGAAGTTCGGCTCGGCCGGCAAGAAGACCGCGGTGGTTTCGACCATCAACGGTGACGCCAACGTGCCGTTCTACAAGGAACTCGGCAACCAGGGCATCAAGGCCACCGACATCCCGGTCGTCGCCTTCTCGGTCGGCGAAGAAGAGCTCGCCGGCATCGACACCAAGCCGCTGCTCGGCCATCTCGCCGCGTGGAACTACTTCCAGTCCGTCAAGGACCCGGCGAACGACGCCTTCATCGCCAAGTGGAAGGAATACACCAAGAACCCCAAGCGCGTGACCAACGACCCGATGGAAGCTTCGGTGATCGGCTTCAACGCCTGGGTCAAGGCCGTCGAGAAGGCCGGCACCGTCGACGCCGACAAGGTCATCGACACCCTGCCGGGCATCCAGACCCCGAACCTGACCGGCGGCATCGCCACCGTCCTGCCGAACCACCACATCACCAAGCCGGTGCTGATCGGCGAGATCAAGGCCGACGGCCAGTTCGACGTGGTGTGGAAGACCAAGGATCTCGTCCCCGGCGACGCCTGGACCGACTTCCTGCCCGGTTCCAAGGACCTCGAAGCCGACTGGGTCACGCTCAAGTGCGGCAACTACAACACCGTCACCAAGAAGTGCGGCTGATCTGAACGGATCCCCGCCGCGGGCGACCGCGGCGGGGGTTCGGCGAGACGGGCGGAGTCGACCTCGCGGGTTCGGTCGGGGGGCGTACCCCCCTCCCTGTCCCTCCCCCACAAGGGGGGAGGGAATGAGGTGGCAACGACCTTCGAACCATCGGCGCATCACGAGTAGTGACCGATCGAGCGATGGCGACGGGTTTCAACCGGCCGCAGCATCGCCGATCCGAAGACGCTCTCCCCAGCGTCCTCTCCCCCCTTGTGGGGGAGAGACAGAGAGGGGGGTCGCGGCACCGACCGAACGGCACGGCGCCAGTTGAACGGCGTGGCACTCCACCTCTCGGAACGGCCGCCGTAGCCTCCCCGGATCGCGCCCGGATCTTGCTTCTCTCGCGGAAGCCGCCGGGCGCAGCCCGGTTCTTCCTTCTCCCCTCGGGGGAGAAGGGGCCCCGAAGGGGCGGATGAGGAGGCTGGGCCCCTCGTCGCCCTCGCAGTTCCGGGAGCCGTCCGGTTGCCGCTTCGCGGCACCCCTCATCCGGCGCTCCGCGCCACCTTCTCCCACGAGGGGGGAAGGGCGACCGCGCCGCGGTCGGATCCGAAATTTCGATGTTTCCCGAAAGGGACCCATCGAGCCAGACGGGATACGAGACGCATGCCATTTCTTGCCCGCCGCCTCGCCCGCCTCGCCGTCCTCCTCGTCGCGTTGATCGCCCTGCCGTTCGCCGGCGGCAGCGCCTCCGCCCAGGACATCTCGGCGCCCCTCGCCAAGCTCGCCACCGACAGCTACGCCGACACCGGCGCGGCGATCGCCGAGCTCGCCGCGAGCGGCCATCCCCGCGCCGCGGCGATCGTCCAGGCGATCCAGGACGGCAAACTCGAATTCGACGCCGCCTCCCATGCGGTGGTGATCCGTGGGGCCGCCAGCGTCGTCGACGCCGCGACCGGCGCGGCGATCGCAACCCCGCCGGCCGGTCTGTCGCCGGTCCGGGTCAACAACCGGGTGCGCACGGCGCTCGCCGCCGCGGTCGGGTCGCTGACCCTGATGTCGCCCGATCCGGTCAAGCGCCGCGAGGCGGCCGACGCGGTGTTCAAGTCGCGCGACGCCGCGACCCTGCCGATCCTCGAGGCGGCGATCGCCAAGGAAGGCGACGCCCGCATCCGTCTCGCCCTCCAGGTCGCCCGCGCCGCGGTGATCCTGACCAAGCCGGAGGCCAGCGACGACGCCCGAGTCGAGGCCGCGGCGACGATCAAGGAACGCGGCGACCAGGAGGCGGTGTCGCTGCTGCGGTCGCTGCCCGAGGGCAGCGCCAAGCGGGTCAAGGACGCCGCGGAGGCCGCCGCCAAGTCGATCGAGACCAACCTCGCCCTGTGGTCCTCGGCGCAGAACGCCCTCTACGGCATCTCGCTCGGCTCGGTGCTGCTGCTCGCGGCGATCGGGCTGGCGATCACCTTCGGGGTGATGGGCATCATCAACATGGCCCATGGCGAGATGGTGATGATCGGCGCCTACACCACCTTCGTGGTCCAGGAGGTGATCCGCGCCCATGCGCCGGGCCTGTTCGACTGGTCGCTGACCATCGCCCTGCCGCTCGCCTTCCTCACCTCCGGCGCGGTCGGGGTGCTGATCGAGCGCACGGTGATCCGCTGGCTCTACGGCCGGCCGCTCGAGACCCTGCTCGCCACCTGGGGCATCTCGCTGATCCTGCAGCAGTCGGTGCGCTCGATCTTCGGCGCCAACAATCGCGAGGTCGGGGCGCCGTCGTTCATGTCGGGCTCGCTCGACATCGGTCATCTGTCGATCACCTGGGGCCGGATGTGGATCGTGGTCTTCGCCCTCAGCGTGTTCGTCGGGCTGATCCTGATCCTCAAGAAGACCCCGGCCGGCCTGCAGATGCGGGCGGTCACCCAGAACCGGGCGATGGCCGCGGCGATGGGCATCCGCACGCCCTTCGTCGACGCGCTGACCTTCGGGCTCGGCTGCGGCATCGCCGGCATCGCCGGGGTGGCGCTCTCCCAGATCGACAACGTCTCGCCCAACCTCGGCCAGAGCTACATCATCGACAGTTTCATGGTGGTGGTGTTCGGCGGGGTCGGAAACCTGTGGGGCACGCTGGTCGGGGCGCTGACGCTGGGCGTCGTCAACAAGTTCCTGGAGCCCTTCGCCGGGGCGGTGCTGGGCAAGATCCTGGTGCTGATCTTCATCATCCTGTTCATTCAGAAGCGTCCGCGGGGCCTGTTCGCCCTCAAGGGCCGGGCGGTGGAATCATGATCGGACATTTCCTCGTCAAGGGCCTCGACCGCGGCGTGGCGATCACCCTCCTGGTGGTGCTGGCGATCGGGGTGCTGATCCCGGCCTCCAACCTGCTCCTGCCGGAGGGGCACGCCCTGCACGTGCCGACCTATCTGCTGACGCTGTTCGGCAAATACGCGACCTACGCGACGCTGGCGCTCGCCCTCGACCTGGTGTGGGGCTATTGCGGCATCCTGTCGCTCGGCCACGGCGCCTTCTTCGCGCTCGGCGGCTACGCCATGGGCATGTATCTGATGCGCCAGATCGGCTCGCGCGGCGTCTACGGCAATCCGATCCTGCCCGACTTCATGGTGTTCCTGAACTGGAAGGAGCTGCCCTGGTACTGGCACGGCTTCGACCATTTCGGCTTCGCCCTGGTGATGGTGGTGCTGGCGCCGGGCCTGCTCGCCTTCGTGTTCGGCTGGTTCGCCTTCCGCTCGCGCGTCACCGGCGTCTATCTGTCGATCATCACCCAGGCACTGACCTACGCCCTGCTGCTCGCCTTCTTCCGCAACGACATGGGCTTCGGCGGCAACAACGGCCTGACCGACTTCAAGGACATCGTCGGCTACAACGTCCAGTCGGCCGGAACGCGCGCGACGCTGTTCTTCCTGTCGTGCCTCCTTGTGGCGGTCGGGCTCTTGGTCACCTCGGCGATCGTCAAGTCCAAGCTCGGCAAGGTGCTGATCGCCATCCGCGACGCGGAGAGTCGCACCCGCTTCATCGGCTACCGGGTGGCGACCTTCAAGACGGTGGTGTTCACCGTCTCGGCGATGCTGGCGGGACTGGCCGGTGCCCTCTACGTGCCGCAGGTCGGGATCATCAACCCGGGCGAATTCGCGCCGGCCAATTCGATCGAGGCGGTGATCTGGGTCGCGGTCGGCGGCCGCGGCACGTTGGTCGGGGCGATCGTCGGGGCGGTGGCGGTCAACTGGGGCAAGACCTGGTTCACCGGCGCGCTGCCCGAGCTGTGGCTGTTCGCGCTCGGCGGCTTGTTCGTGCTGGTGACGCTGTTCCTGCCCAAGGGCATCGTCGGCACCTGGAGCGCCTGGACCGCCAAACGCCGCGCGGCGCGCGACGCGGCGCCGGCCGCGGCGGAGTGAGGGGGATGAGCGTGGACCCTCGCCTCGACCGCCGCATACCCCCCTCCCTGGCCCTCCCCCACAAGGGGGGAGGGAAAGCGAGTGGCGAGCGCGTTCAGCCCAACGTCTCCCTGCGCCGTGCGGCGGAGCCTCGGATCTGCGAAGGCGCTCTCCCCATCGTCCTCTCCCCCCTTGTGGGGGAGAGACAGAGAGGGGGGTACGGGCATCTCGGCATGTCTCCCACCTCCCGCCCCCCTCGCCTTTCGCCACAGGAGTTGCGGCCATGACCACCGACATCGCCGCCAATGCCCAACTCTATCTCGACGACGTGCGCGTCTCGTTCGACGGCTTCAAGGCCCTGCGCGGTCTGTCGCTGACCATCGAGCCGGGCGAGATGCGGGCGATCATCGGTCCCAACGGGGCCGGCAAGACCACCATGATGGACGTCATCACCGGCAAGACCCGGCCCGACTCCGGCGAAGTGCTGTTCGAAGGCGGCAGCGTCGACCTGACCCGGCTCGACGAGGCGGCGATCGCCGAACTCGGGATCGGGCGCAAGTTCCAGAAGCCGACGGTGTTCGAGAGCCACACGGTCGAGGACAACGTCTATCTGGCGCTGAAGGCCGACCGCGGGCCGCTGGCCACGCTGTTCCATCGCCTGAACGCCGAGGAGGCGCGGCGCATCGACGAGATCCTGGCGACGGTCAAGCTCGGCGACCGGCGCCACGAGCTCGCCGCCAACCTCAGCCACGGCCAGAAGCAATGGCTGGAGATCGGCATGTTGCTGGCCCAGGAGCCGAAACTGCTGCTGGTCGACGAGCCGGTCGCCGGCATGACCGACGCCGAGACGATGGAAACCGCGGCGCTGCTGCGGCGGATCCACGATTCGGGCAAGTCGGTGGTGGTGGTCGAACACGACATGGCCTTTGTCCGCGAGCTCGGCGTCAAGGTGACGGTGCTGCACGAGGGCGGCGTGCTGTCGGAAGGCTCGATCGACCACGTCGCGGCCGATCCGCGGGTGATCGAGGTCTATCTGGGGCGGTGAGAGGGATGGTCGGATCTTCGGCGCCATCGCGAGGCCGCTTACCCCCCTCCCTGACCCTCCCCCACAAGGGGGGAGGGAATACGTGGGGCGACGCTCGCGATCCCCGGCCGGCCGGAGTCGGGGCGCCCGGAGGGATACGAAGGACTCGCCATATTCGTCCCCTCCCCCCTTGTGGGGGAGGGACAGGGAGGGGGGGTCGGCAGCCCATCCGCCCGCCCCGGCTTTCGACACCCGCCGGACGTCCCGGCCCCGCCTCAACAGGATCAACGCCCATGCTGAACGTCGACGACATCGATCTCCACTACGGCGCCGCTCAGGCGCTGCGCGGCGTGTCGGTCACCGCCGAGATCGGCGAGATCTCCTGCGTGCTCGGCCGCAACGGCGTCGGCAAGACCTCGCTGCTGCGGGCCATCGTCGGGCAGAAGCCGATCAGCCGCGGCACCGTCACCTGGGAAGGCCACGATCTGGCGGGCACGGCACCCTACGACCGGGCGCGCGCCGGCATCGCCTTCGTGCCGCAGGGGCGCGAGATCTTCCCGCTGCTCAGTGTCGAGGAGAACCTGCAGACCGGCTTCGCCGCCCTGCCCCGGGCCCAGCGCTACGTGCCCGACGAGGTCTACGACCTGTTCCCGGTGCTGAAGGACATGCTGCGGCGGCGCGGCGGCGATCTGTCGGGCGGCCAGCAGCAGCAATTGGCGATCGGGCGGGCGCTGGTCACCCGGCCGCGCCTCCTGGTGCTCGACGAGCCGACCGAGGGCATTCAGCCGTCGATCATCAAGGACATCGGCCGGGCGCTGGAGTTCCTGCGCGCCAAGGGCACCATGGCGATCCTGCTGGTCGAGCAGTATTTCGACTTCGCCCGCGATCTCGCCGACCGCTACACGGTGCTCGATCGCGGCGAAGTGGTGATCGCCGGCCCCAAGGCCGAGGTCGATCCGGAAGCGGTCCGGGCGCGCATCGCCGTGTGAGCGACGCGCCGCCCGCGAGAGGTCGGCTCAGCGGCCGGCGACCAGATGGAAGGCCACTTCGCGGCCGTCCTTGCCGGCGGCGGCGGCGGCCGTCGCGACCGACGTCTCGGTCGAGGCGACGGGAATGCCCGCGGCCTTCAGACGCGTCACCAGCACCTCCGGCGTGGTCTTCAGGATCGGCGCCAGATCGACGATCTTGGCATCGGCCAGAACCGTGGCCATCACCACCATCGGGTTGCCGCCCCCCGCACCGGTGCCGAGCGCCGCCGGCACCATGAAGACCACCGCGGCCGCGAGCGACACGGCGAGCGGCACGAGCAGCCAGCCGCGTTGGAGATAATTGAGGATCGGACCCCAGTTCTTCCAGACATGGAAGCCGAAGGGCAGGATCAGCACCATGCTCAGCCATTCGTGCATGCCGTGGAAATAACTCTGGCCGACGTGAAAGAAGAGAGCGATGCCTGAAATCAACGACACCAGAAACAGCCCGGTGGTGAAGGGTGTCGAATACCTGTTGATGAAGGTCGTGAACATGGAAGTCTCCCGTATCTCGTGACGAACGCCTGCCCGAACACGACGCCTCACGCCTCCGTGAATGCCCCTTCTCCGGCAACCAGACAAGTGAACTCGCGGTAAGGTTCTGCGCCGATCGTCGCAGGGGCGGTCCGTCGAGGACGCAGAAACGCCGAAGGCACGCCGCGGGAACGGCGTGCCTTCGAATTCGTCGTCATCGCGCCGAACGGCGCCGACCGCGTCGGGCCTCAGGGCTTCGGGGCGTCGCCCGACAGCTTCTTGGCGGCCTCTTCGGCGCGCTTCTGAAGCTGCTGCTGGAGCTGCTCCTGATTCTGCTGGTCGGCGGTCGGATCGAGACCCGGGCCTTCGGACGCCTGCTTGAACGAGGTCAGCGGGAAGGCGAACTGCATCGGCTTCTGCTGGATGTTCAGCGCCGTGACCACCAGATTCTGCCCCTTCTTCATGTCGGCGCCCATCTGGTCGCCGAGATTGAGCTCGCCGTAGCAGGCGTTGGAGAAGCAGATCGTGTACTTGGCCTCGTCGGCCTTGCCCTTGTCGACGGCGACGCGCATGCCGGGCTGGATCAGCACCACCGGCGGCACGGCGATCAGCAGGACCTTCTTGGGATCGCCTTCGACGTCGCGCATCGCGACCGACGCGATCAGCTGACCTTCCGGCGAACGGAACTCCTTGGCCACCAGGCAGACGTTCTTCTTGTCGGCGTCGCGCGAGCAGATCTTGATCCAGGGGGCGGGATCGTCGGCGGTGGCGACCGGCGCCGTCGGAGCGGCCGGCGCTGCGGCGGCCGGCTTCGGTGCGGTGGCGGCGGGCGCCGGCGCGGCGGGGGTCGCGGGCTTGGGGGCGGCCGGCGTCGCCGGCTTGGGGGCCACCGGCGTGGCGGCGGGCTTGGGCACCACCGGCTTCGGCGCGGCGGGCGCCGCCGCGGGCGGCGGGGTGTCCTCGGTCTGCGCCGGCGCGGTGGCCGTCGACAGAGCGATCGCGCCGACGAACGCCAGAGCGGTGAGGCAGGACCGGGCGAAGCCGGCCGAATTCGTCGAAACCGTCACGCGCGTGGACCTTTCAGTCATGGAATCGGTGTCCCCGGTAGTCTCTCGCCGAGCGGCGCCGGCGGGTTCATGCCCGCCACCTTCGCTCGACTCCCCAGCGTCGTCCGTGGCGACCTCCCGCGACGGGCCGTCGACCCATGCGAGCGCCGCGCCGCCGACGACGCGTCCGAAATGACCGTCGATCGGGGCGAAAGCGTGTCGCCCCGGTCGGCCGCCGATGCATAGCGTCTCCCCCGTCGGATTTCCAGCGTTCCCGCAGGACTTTTCCAACCACGCCGAACGCCGGTCCGGGCGCGGCGCGGCACGGGGGCGGCGCCCATGGTAGGATTCGCGCGCCCGAGATTCGGGAACGAGGATCGTCCGTGACCGTCAGCCCCCCGCCGTCCGCCTTCGGACCCGCCGCCGTCGCTGCGCCTTCCCGCGCGTCGACGCCTGCGACGCGGTGTCTCGCCCGGATCGCCGCGGCGGCCCTCGGTCTCGGTGCGCTGCTGCCGATCGCCCCTGCGACGGCCGAACCGCTGGCGGCGATCGCCCTGCACGGTCGGCCGGCGCTGGCGGCGGGTTTCGACCACGTGCCCTGGGCCGATCCGGCGGCGCCCAAGGGCGGGCGCATCACCCTCGGAGTGACCGGCTCCTTCGACACGCTCAATCCCTTCGTGGTCAAGGGCAACCCGGCGACCGGGCTGCGCTTCGGGGCGGAGGGCTCGAACGTCTACGAGAGCCTGATGGAGCGCGGCCTCGACGAACCCTTCGGGCTCTACGGCCTGCTGGCGGAGACCATCGACGTCGCCGAGGACGGGCGTTCGGTGACCTTCGCGTTGCGGCAGCAAGCGCACTTCTCCGACCGCACCCCGGTGACCGCCGCCGACGTCGCCTTCTCCTTCGCGACCCTCGCCGAGAAGGGCCTGCCCTTCATGCGCTCGAACTATCGCGACGTCGAACGGGTCGAGACGCCCGATCCGACCCACGTGCGCTTCGTCCTGAAGACCGCCGAGAATCGCGAGTTGCCGCTGATCCTGGCGCTGATGCCGGTGCTGCCGGCCCACGATTGGGAGGGCCGCGACTTCGAGGCGACGACGCTCGCCCCGCCGATCGGTTCGGGCCCCTACCGGGTCGCCAAGGTCGAGCCGGGGGCGCGGCTGGTGCTCGCCCGCGATCCCGACTATTGGGGCGCGAACCTGCCGGTGCGCCGCGGCCTCTACAACGCCGACGAACTGCGCTGGGAATATTTCCGCGATCAGAATTCGCTGATGGAGGCCTTCAAGAAGGGCCTGATCGATGTGATGCCCGAGGGTGATCCGGCCCACTGGTCGCAGAGCTACGACTTCCCGGCGGTCGCCGACGGGCGGGTGGTCAAGGAGAGCTTCACCACCGACATCCCCAAGGGCATGACCGGCTTCGCCCTCAACACCCGGCGGCCGCTGTTTGCCGACGTGCGGGTGCGCGAGGCGATGGTGCGGCTCTACGACTTCGAATGGGCCAACCGGAACCTCTATTTCGGGCTCTACGAGCGCCAGAAGGGCTATTTCGACGGCTCGGAGCTGTCGGCTTACGGGCGCCCCGCGACGCCGGCGGAGACCACCCTCCTCGCCCCCCATCCCGGCACGGTGACCCCGGCGGTGATGGCCGGCACCTGGACGGTTCCGGCGACCGACGGCTCGGGGCGCGACCGCACCCAGCTCAAGGAGGCGCTGGCGCTCCTCACCGCCGCCGGCTGGAAGCTCGACGGGCCGAAGTTGACGCGAGCCGGCGAGCCCTTCGTGTTCGAGATCATGACCCAGACCCGCGACCAGGAACGGCTGGCGCTCGGCTGGCAGCGGACGCTGGCGGCGGTCGGCATCGAAGCGCGGATCCGCAACGTCGACGCCGCCCAATACGAGATGCGCCGCCGTACCTTCGATTTCGACACCACCATGTGGGTGTGGCCGGCCTCCGCCTCGCCCGGCAACGAGCAGATCCACCGCTGGTCGTCGCGCGCGGCGGGCGACGAGGGATCGTTCAATCTGCCGGGGGTGCGCAGCCCGGCGGTCGACGCGGCGATCGCCGCTCTGCTCGCGGCGCGCGACCGCGACGACCTCGTCGCCGCGACGCGGGTGCTCGACCGGCTGCTGATGTCGGGAAGTTACGTCGTTCCACTGTTTCATCTACCCGGACAGTGGGTCGCCCACTGGACGCGAATCGAACATCCGGCGAAGATTCCGGGAACGGGTTGGACCTTGCCCGCTTGGTGGGTCCGCGAGGGGAGCAAGGAATGATCGTCGCCCGCGAAGACGAATCGAAGATCCATTCGGCCACCGGCGTCTGGGGGCGGGTCACGCTCGACCAGATCGTCGCCAAGAACGCCGAGGGACGCGGCGATCATCCGGCGCTGGTCGATTTCTCCGACCGCGCCGACTGGACCCATGGCGGCGCCGAGTTCCTCACCTGGCGCGAGTTGCAGGTGCGGGTCGATGCGCTCGCCGCCTTCTTCCACGCCGTGGGCCTCGCGCCCGACACGGTGATCGCCCTGCAGATGCCGCCGACCATCGATGCGGTGGTGGCCTTCCTCGCCGCCTCGCGCGCCGGATTGGTGGTGGCGCCGCTGGCGCTCGGCAGCCGCGAGGCCGAGGCGGTCGAGACCTTCCGGGCGCTCGGCGTCAAGGCGATCGTCACGGTCGCTTCGACCGCCGGCGAATCCCACGGCGAACGGCTGCGCGACGTCGCGGCGGAGCTGTTCCAGATCCGCTTCGTGTTCGGGGCCGGCGGCGACCTGCCCGACGGGCTGGTCGATCTGCGCATGGTGTTCGACGAGGCGGCGACGCTCGGACGGCCGCCGGAGGTGGTGCGCAAGGGCAACCCGGCCGATCACGCCCTGACCGTCGAGGTCACCGGCCTGCCGCCCGACGAGACCGCGGCCGAAGCGGGCGCCGGCATCGCCGGCGAAGGCACGCCGGCCCGCACCCTGCCGCTGCCGCGCTCGCACAATCATTGGATCGCCACCGGCCTGATGACCCTGCTCGAGGGCCGGATCGACGCCGACACGGTGCTGGTCTCGCCCTATGCGCTGAGCGGGCCGGTCGGCATCGGCGTGGCATTGGTGCCCTGGCTGCTCGCCGGAGCGACCCTGGTCACCGGCCTGCCGGCCTCCACCGACCGGCTGGTCGAGGAGGCGGTCGCCGCCGGGGCCACCCATGTGCTGACCCCGGTGCGCTTCGCCCGCCGCCTGATCGACCGGTTCTCGGCCCATCGCCGGTCGTCGGCGGTGGTGCTGGCGGTCGCCGAGGACACCGCTGGCGACTGGCCGATGCCGCTCGGCGCCGACGTCGTCGACGTCACGGTGCTCGGCGGCTACGGGCTGGTGGCGCGCCGGCGGATCGACGCGGCGCTGCAGCGCGCCCTGCCGATCGGCATCACCGGGGCGCCGGCCGAGACGCCGCTCGCCCCGCCGCTGATCGAGACGCGGATCAAGGCGATCGCCCAGCGCGCCGGCCAGATGAACGCCGCCCGCACCCTCGGCGGCGAGATCCAGGTGCGCGGCGCCATGGTGCCGCACTTCAACTGGCCCTCGACCCAGCAGGACCGCAAGCACCGGCCGCGCGACACCGACGGCTGGATGGCCACCGGGCTCGGCGCGCGGGTGGTCACCGCCCAGCCGCCGGCCTTCGAGACCGCCGGGCGCATCGACGGATCGGTGCGGGTCGGCCAGTCGCTGATCGACCTCGACGCCCTCGATCTGGTCTATCGCTCGATCGACGGCGTGGTCGACGCCGCCGCCCTGGTGATCGACGACGAGACCGCCGGCGGTGGGCTCGCCGCCGCGGTGGTGCCGCGGCCGGGCCTCCGCTTCGACGCCGCCGACTTCGTGGCGGCGGTCGAGGCCAAGCGGGTCGGTCTCGCCAAGCTGCCGATCCGGGTGTTCATGGTGCCGGCGATCGCCCGGGGCCCCTCGGGCCGCGTGCTCCGGGCCGGCATGGCGCAGCATCTGGTGGCGCGCGGCTGAGGCGGCGCGTCGTCGCGGGTCACACGAGTAAAGCGGTGTTAACCCCGTTCGGTGCAAATTGCGCCGATTGGAGAAGGCATCGTCATGAGTCACCGGGGGCGCGTCCTCGTCATCGAAGAATCGCCGCGTGCCGAGACCGGCCGCCTGTGGGACGGCATCCGCGCCGAAGGCTGGGAGGTGCACGCCCTGCCGCTCGACCGGATCCTCGACGACCGGCGCACGACCCGGCCGGACGTGATGGTCCTCGATCTCGCCGGGACCCGTAACCCGGCCGAACGCACCCGCTATCTCGACGCCGCCGCCCGCATGTCGCTGATGCGCGGCGCCCATCGGGTGCCGGTGCTGGCGGTCGACGGCGATGCGCCGGGCAGCCCCCGGGCGATCGGCATCGCCGAGACGATCCGCACGCCGTGGTCGGTCGGCCATGTCGCGGCACGGATCGGCTCCTTGTCGCGACTGGCGACGATGCGCACCGAGATCGGCCGCCGCCTCGACACCGCCGGCCGCTTCGGCGTCGCCGCACCCGAGCCGGACCTCGGCGGCGGGGCGATCGACGCCCATGTCCTGGTGGTCGGCGCCGGCATCCGCTACTTCACCATCGAGCGCGCCCTCTCGAAACGCGCGACGCTGATCGGCGCCTTCACGATCGAGACGGCGCTCGACTATCTCGAGCGGCGCAGTTTCGACGCGGTGGTGCTCAACCTGCCGCTCGACGAGGCGGCCGAATTCGCCACCCTGCTCAGGCGCAATCCCGACCATTTCGCGGTGCCGATCATCGCGCTGACCGGCGAGACCGAACGCCGCCTGATCGAACAGATGCACGAGGCCGGGGCCTCCGACGTGATCCTGGCGACCGAGGGCGAAGCGGTGTTCGCCGAGCGGGTCGAGGCGGCGATGGCAGAACATCGCCTGCACGTCGCGCTGAAGGCCGCCTATGCCGGCACCCGCCACCCGGCGACCAACGACGCGCTGACCGGGCTCTATGGCCGCGGCTTCCTGATGGATCATCTGGAGACGCTGGTGGCGGATGCCCGCGACGACGGCGACCGCCTGTCGATGATCGGCTTCCGGGTGCTCGACCTCGGCGACTTCAACGCCGAATGGGGCTGGGCGGGCGGCGATCAGCTGCTGCGCCAAGTCGGCATGATGATCGGCCGGCTGGTGCGCGGCGAGGATCTCGCGGCGCGGGCGGGCGGCGATCGGTTCGCCGTGGTGCTGCCGGCGACCGACGGCGACGACGCGGCGGTGGTCGCCCATCGCATCGCCGGGGTGATCGAGACCACCGCCTTCGCGGTCAACGGCGCCACCGGCCCGATCTATGCGACGCTGGCGGTCGGGGTCGGCGAGATCGAACCCGACGACACCGCCGAGAGTCTGGCGGCGCGCTGCTTCACCATCGACTGAGCCCGCGACCACGCGGCGATGCGTCCGACGGCGGCGCCGGGAGGCTCACGCCCCGGCTTCGGCGAAGCGCGCCAGCCGCACGCCGGCCAGCGTCAGGTCGACGGCGAAGCGGTCCGAGGTGAAATAGGCGAATTCGGCGCGGCGCGCCGCGGCGATCGGATCGTCGGGATCGGCACCGCCGTCGGGCGAGGCGGGATGGCACATCACCAACGGCCGGCGGCCGGCGCCGCTGAGGAAGCGGCGGAAGCGGTCGGCATAGGGCGTCGTCGCGTCGAAGTCGGTGATGCCGCGAAAGCCGTCGTTGACCGCGACGCCATGGCGGCGGGCGCCGCCGGCGATGCCGAAGGACAGCGCCGAGATCAGCAGCGCCTTGGGCACCGAGACGCCGCGCAGCACCGCTCCCGCAAAGGGCTCGTGACAATCGCGCACCCAGGTGCGGCGCGGATCGAGGCGTCCCTCCTCGAACATCGCCCACAGCGCCCGGCGCACCGTCGGTAGGACGTGCACGTGCTGGTGGCCGTCGACGAAGTCGGGATCCCGTCCGAAGATCCTACGGAACCGGTCGATCTGGCGCCCGAACTCCGCCTTGATCTCCCCGTAGTCGAGCCGTCCGGTGAAGGCGCGGCGGAGCACGTCGTCGAGCGTCGGCGGCGTTCCGTCGGCGGCGAACGACGGCATGGCGCCGAGCGGTGGGAAGTCGGTCAGAGCGAAGTGGAGCCCGATGTCGAGACGGTCGGCGAGTGCGGCGAGACGGGGAGCATCGGCGACGAGCGCCGGTCCGCCCATCATGCAGCCGGTGGCGGTGAGGCGACCGGCGGCGGCGAGCGTCAGAATCGCCGCGTCGACCGCCGGTGACAGCCCGAAATCGTCGGCGCAGAGGATGAGATCGCGGCGGCCCGTCATTCCATCTCCGACCATCGTGCCCTACACAAGGCGCGCGTGCGCCGAGATCCCCCGGCAGGGCCGATCGGCCCGAGGCCGTCCGTCGCCGCCCGTCGCAGGGTTGGATATACTAGCCCGCAGACATGAGAAAAGGAAAATGCGATGACCGCGTCTCCCGTCGAGGCGACCCCCCCGAACGGCCACGGACGCAGGGTCAGCGTCGTCCTGCCGATGCGCAACGAATCCAAGGGCCTCGATCGGCTGTTCGCGCGCCTGGTGCCGGCGCTCGACGCGCTCGGCGTGGCTTTTGAGATCGTCACCGTCGACGACGGCTCGACCGACGAGACCCTCGAATGGCTCAAGGCCCGGCGGGCGATCCTGCCGGCGCTGAAGATCGTCAGCCTGTCGCGCAACTTCGGCAAGGAGATCGCGGTCACCGCCGGCCTCGCCCGCACCACCGGCGACGTGATGGTGGTGATGGACAGCGATCTGCAGCATCCGCCCGAATCGATCGCCGCGCTGATCGCCCCGTGGCGCAGCGGCGCCTTCGATCTGGTCTATGCCCGCCGGGTCAACCTCGATCGCGGCGGCTTCCTGCGCAACGCCTTCTCCAAGGGCTTCTACCGCGCCTTCGACATGATGAGCGAGGTCAAGGTCGACCGCGAGACCGGCGACTTCATCGCCGCCGACCGCAAGGTGGTCGACGCCTTCCTGGCGATGCCCGAGCGCAACCGCTTCAACCGCGGCCTGTTCTCCTGGGCCGGGTTCCGCACCACCACGGTGGCGGTGACCATGGAGGAGCGGGTCGCCGGCACCTCGCAGTGGGGCTTCATCAAGCTCCTGCGGCTGGCGGTCAACGCCATCACCTCGTTCGGCACCCTGCCGCTCAAGGTCTGGGCCTTCATCGGCTCGGCGGTGTCGCTGTCGTCGCTGCTCTACGGCGCCTATGTGGTGATCAAGACCCTGCTGTTCGGCGCCGACGTGCCGGGCTACCCCTCGCTCCTGGTGGCGATCCTGTTCTTCGCCGGGATCCAGCTGATCGGCCTCGGGATCATCGGCGAATATCTCGGCCACGTGTTCTCCGAGGTGAAGCGGCGGCCGCTCTATTTCGTCCAGGAGGCGATCGGCTTCGAGCGCCCGCTCGAGGAGCGCGCGGCGACCTCCGCCCTGGTCGTCGAGGAGCTCGGGACCGATGTCGTCTGAGAGCCCGCGCCGGAGCGGCGCCGTCGTCCAGCCGGTGCATCTCGTCACCACCGTGGTGATGTTCGCCGCCGTCTGGCTGGTGCTGACCCGGCCGTGGACCTCGGGCGGATTCACCGTGCCCTGGGACGCGGAAGCGCATTTCCGCGCCCAGCTCGGCTTCCTCGCCCACGCCATCCACGGCGGCGAGGGGATCACCTGGAATCCTTACGTCTTCTCCGGCTGGACCCAGATTTCCGATCCGCAGTCGCTGATCTTCGTGCCGGCGTTCATGGCGCTCGCCCTGTTCGACGCCGATCCCAGCGCCCGGGCGATGGATGCGGTGGTGTTCGCGCAGCTCGGGCTCGGGGCGCTGGCCTTCGCGGTGTGGTTCCGCGATCGCGGCTGGCATCCGGCCGGCGGCATGGTCGCGGCGCTGGCCTTCGCCTTCGGCGGCTCGGCGGCGTGGCGGCTGCAGCACACCGGCCAGGTGATGAGTTTCGCGCTGCTGCCGATCGTCATGCTGTGCATGGTGCGGATGATCGACCGGCGCTCGCTGTTCTGGGGGCTGCTCGCCGGGATCACCGCCGGCCTCCTGGCGCTCGGACGCGACCAGATCGCCCTGCTCGGGCTCTATTTCCTGATCGGCATGGGCGTCGTCGAGATCTTCGGGACGCGCGGACGCTGGTCGCGGCTCGCCGGATCGATCGCCCCGGCCCTGGTCGCGGTGGTCGGCGGCCTCGCCGTGGTGGTGGTGCCGGTGGTGATGACGCTGTTCCTCGCCGAGCATTCCAACCGGCCGGAGATCGACTTCATCGGCGCCGGCAAGGGCTCGCTGCATCCGGCTTCGCTGATCACCGCGGCGATCGCCGATCTGTTCGGCCAGGGCGATCAGGCGGTCGACTTCTGGGGCCCGCCGAGCGCCGCCTTCGGGGTCACCGACATCTATCTCGCCCAGAACATGGGGGCGATCTATGCAGGCGCCCTGCCGATCTTCGCGATCCTCGCCTACGGCGTCGCCCGCGCCCGCCTGCTGGAGCGCGAGATCGTCTATCAGACCGCGGCGCTGGTGTTCTTCGTGCTCTATGCGATCGGCTGGTACACCCCGGCCTTCCGGCTGTTCTACGACGTGCTGCCCGGGGTCGATCTCTACCGCCGGCCGGCCGACGCGACCTTCCTGATCGGCTTCTCGGTAGCGCTGACCGGCGGCTGGCTGGTGCATCGCCGGCTCACCGACGACGGGCCGCCGGCCGGCCGCTTCGCCTGGATCGTCGGGGGGGCGCTGTTCGCGCTGGTCTTCGCGATTCTGCCGGTGGCCTTCGGGCTCCATGCCGATCGGCTGGCGCTGATCTGGAAGCCCTTGGTCACCGCGATGGTGTTCACCGCCGGCGCGGCCCTGGTCCTCGCCGTGGCGCGGCGGATCGGCGGCACCCGGGCGACGCCCGCCGGCGTGGCCGGGGCGATCGGGCTGGTGGCGGCCTTCGCCTGCCTCGACCTCGCCTGGAACAACGGCCCCAACGAATCGACCGCCTATCCGGCGGCGACCTACGACGCGCTGAACACCACCACCACCGATCCGGTGGTGCACTTCCTCCACACGGCGATCGACAAGGACACCGGCGGCGACCGGCGGCCGCGCATCGAGCTGGTCGGCATCGGCTTCCATTGGCCGAACCTCGGCATGTTGCACGGCTTCGAGACGACGCTCGGCTACAATCCGCTGCGCTTCGACTTCTACGCCAAGGCGACCGGGGCGATCGATCACGTGGCGATCCCCGAGCAGAAGGTGTTCTCGGCGCTCGAGCCCTCCTACGATTCGCTGCTCGTCGACATGCTCGGCCTGAAGTGGGTGGTGACCGGCGTGCCGATCGACAAGATCGATCCGAAGCTCGCCGCCGGCCGGCTGCCCGAGGTCGCGCGCTTCCCGGCCATCCCCGGGATCTTCCCGGCCCCCGGCCGACCGGAGACCTTCGTCTACGAGAACCCACGGGCGCTGCCGCGCGTGTTGTTCGTCGACGGCGCGCGCGGCGTCGACTTCGACGCGATCATCGCCTCCGGCCGCTGGCCCGAGGGCTTCGATCCGACCCGCGAGGTGCTGCTGCCGGCCGACGCCCTGCCGACCGCCGTCGCCCCCGGCGAAGGCCCGGCGGGACGGGCGACCCTCGCCGCCCACCACAACGTCGCGGTCGACGTCGACGTCGAGGCCGAACGGGCCGGTTGGCTGGTCTTGAACGACGTCTGGCATCGCTGGTGGCAGGTCGAGGTCGACGGCCGTCCGGCCGAGATGAACCGCGCCGACGTGCTGTTCAGGGCGGTCAAGGTCGAGCCCGGCCACCACCGGGTGCGCTTCACCTATCACCCGTTCACCGGCGCCTGGGCCGACGTCAGGGCGCGGCTCTCCGCCCGGCGCTGATCGGACCCTCGCGCGTCCCGGGTTGCGCGGGGGCCGAGCGGGGTGACATGCTCCGCCCGCCCGCGGCCCGCCGCTCCGTTCCCGAGGACTCCATGACCGACGTCCGAGCCATTCTCGCCGCGCTCGTCGCCTTCGACACCACCAGCGACCGCTCCAATCTCGATCTGATCGCCTGGATCGAGGCGCAGTTCGCGCGCCACGGGGTGTGGTCGCAGCGCGTCCCCGATCCGACCGGCACCAAGGCCTGCCTGTGGGGGACGATCGGACCGCGCGACGTGCCGGGCTACGTGCTGTCGGGCCACACCGACGCGGTGCCGGTCACCGGCCAGGCCTGGACCTCCGATCCCTTCACGCTGCGCGAGGCCGAGGGCCGGCTCTATGGCCGCGGCACCGTCGACATGAAGGGCTTCATCGCCGCCTGCCTCGCCAAACTGCCGGAGATGGCCGCCGCGCCGCTCGCCCGGCCGATCCATTTCCTGTTCACCCACGACGAGGAGACCGGCTGCATCGGCGTGCGCTTCGCGCTCGAACGGATCGCCGAGCTGGCCCCGGCGCGGCCGCTCGCCGCCTTCGTCGGCGAACCGACCGGCATGCAGGTGGTGATCGCCCACAAGAGCCGCTTCGACTATTGCGTCACGGTGCGCGGGCGCAGCTGCCATTCGTCGCTGGCGCCGCAAGGGGTCAACGCGATCGAGGCGGCGGCGCGAGTGATCGGCCGCATCGCCGACATCGGCCGGCGCTTCGCCGACGAAGGCCCGCGCGACGGGCTCTACGACGTCGACGTGTCGACCGCACAGACCGGCACCATCGAGGGCGGCACGGCGCTCAACATCGTGCCCAACCGCTGCAGCTTCACCTTCGAATTCCGCACGCTGGCCCAAGTCGACCCGTGGCCCTACGACCGCGAGGTCCGCGCCTTCGCCTGCGAGGAGGTCGAGCCGGGGATGAAGGCCCGCGACGGGGACGCCGGCATCGAGATCGAGTTGAAGAACGGCATTCCCGGATTCGAGAGTCCGCTCGATTCGGAAGCGGTGCGGCTCGCCGAGCGTTTCACCGGCCGCTCCGACCACGCCAAGGTGTCCTACGGCACCGAGGCCGGATTGATCGCCGCGGTCGGCGGCATTCCGGCGGTGGTGGTCGGGCCGGGCTCGATCGCCCGCGCCCATCGTCCCGACGAATATGTCGAGATCGCCGAGCTCGAGGCCTGCGGCCGCTTCCTCGACGGGCTGATCGCCCATTGCCGCGCCTGAGGGCCTCGCTCAGAGCTTCTGGCCGGAGGCGCGCAGCACGAAGGCGATGACCTCGGCCACCGCCTTGTAGAGGGCTTCGGGGATCGGCGTGTCGAGCTCGACGGCGGCGAGCGCGGTGGCCAGCAGCGGGTTCTCCTCGACCATCACGTCGGCGGCCGCCGCGGTGGCGAGGATCGCTTCGGCGACCGCGCCGCGGCCCTTGGCGACCACCACCGGCGCCCCCGGCGCCTCCCAGCGCAGGGCGACCGCGAGCTTCTCGCCGTCGGGCCGTCGATCGTCGCCGCTCATCGCCCTCCCCCTCGCCGCGGCCCCGCCGCCGGCGCCCTCACAGGCTGACGTCCACGAAATGGGCCGACGCCGCCGGCTTGGCGGCGACCGGCTGGCCGACCGCGACATGGACGCCGTCGACGGGGATCGCCGCCGCCTCCAGCGCGCCGCGCAGCGTGCCGATGTCCTCGGCGAGGCGGGCGGCCATCTCGGGACGTTCGATCCACAGGCCGATCGACATGCGCTCGCCGGACAGGCCGATGCGCGCATGGACCGGGCCGACCGGCTCGACGTCGAGTGAGAATCGCACCCGCCAGGCCGCTTCGCCGGCCTTCGTGGGATCGCGGCCGCCGTCGCGTTCGACCGTCATCTGCATCACGCCGGTGCCGGCGGCAGTGGCGATCGGCAGTTCGGCGGTCCATTCGCCGCGACCGGGACCGACGCGCGCCGCCGCGTCGGCGGGACGATCGAGGACCGCGGCCTGTTCGAGCAGGATGCGTTTCAGGGCGCCGTCGGTGCGCTCCAGAGCCTGACGGCCGAGGTCGTCGGCGCCGCCCGCCCGGTCGACGGACTCGGCCGGCAGGGCCGGCTGGCCGCGGGTCGGTTGGCCGCGGCGCGGCGGCGGCGGCCGCAGGGATCGATCGACCGCCCCACCCCAGGCGGCACCGGCGGCGGCCTCGCCGGCGGCGCGCGCGGTCGGGCCGGCGGGATCGGCGCCGAGAGCGGCGGCAGCGGGCAGCGCCTCGGAGGCCACGGACGAGGGATCCGGCGGGACGAGGGCCTCGCCGGGCACGACGGCGGCGGACGGGCCGGCAGCGGTGGATGGGCCGGCGGCGGGCGCGGCGGCACCCGCGGGAGCGAGGAGCGGGTCGGCGATCGCTTCGGCCGCGACGGACGCCGCCGATTCGCCGCCGGTCGGCGGCGCGGCGACCGCGACGCCGGGACCCGTAGAGACGGCCGCAGCGGGCGCGGACGGAACCGCTGCCCCGTCGCCCGCGGCGATCACCGGTGCGGCGGCCTCCCCGGTGGCGGCTCCAGCTGCGGC
>NZ_SJFN01000049.1 GCF_004328075.1 Siculibacillus lacustris
ACAATACCGTCGCCGACGCCGTGCTCGACCGCCTCGTCCACAACGCCCACCGCATCGAACTGGCCGGCGACAGCATGCGCAAGCAAAGGGCCTCGCCCCTCTTGACCCCCGCCGAAAACGGCGAAACCTATAACCCCTGACGAAAACGAGGCACCCGAGGACCACCCCGTCAAAACTGTCCGGACTTTAGCGGAAACGCTGTCCGGGAATTAGCGGAATGGCTGTCCGGATTCAGCGAAGCGCGCACCGAGACCGCAGACCGCGATGGCTGGCCGGCTCAGAAGACGATCGCCACGCTCATCGAGATCGAGGTCGCCGAGCGGACCTCCCGCCGCATCCAGCGTCATCGCGATCAATCCGAGACGCCCGCGGGGAAGACATTCGCCAGCTTCGAGTTCGACGCCGCCACAGGCGTCCGAAAGCAGCAACTCCTCTCCCTCGGTGCCGGCGGAGAGTGGATCGAGAACGGCGACAATCTCTTGCTCTTCGGCAAGAGCGGCACCGGAAAGAGCCATGCCGTGGCGGCGATCTGCCACGCTCTCATCGACGCCGGAAAGCGCGTCCTGTTCACCCGCACCATCGACATCGTTCAGCGGCTGCAGATCGCACGGCGCGATCTCACCCTGATCGGCGCCCTCGAGAAGTTCGACAAGTTCGACCTCGTCGTCCTCGACGACCTCTCGTATGTCCGCAAGGATCAAGCCGAGACCAGCGTCCTGTTCGAACTCATCGCCCATCGCTACGAACGCCACAGCATCGCCATCACCGCCAATCAGGCATTTTCAGCCTGGAACTCGGTATTTCCGGATGCCGCCACAACCGCCGCCGCGGTAGACAGATTGGTCCATCACGCGACGATCATCGAAATGAAAGGTGAGAGCTATCGCGAGCGCTCCGCCGCGCGCCGAGCCGCAAAGGAGGATCCCCCGGCGTCAGCGTAGCTCCCTATCGGAGCCGATTCACCTCACGACCGGGTAATTGTCGCCACAAAAGCCGCCGCCGACAATTACCGAGAGAGGGACGCCAAACAGACGGCGACAATTAGTGTAATTGTCGCTGAATGCCCCCTCTTGCCAAACGACAATTATACGGGTAGCGTCCAATTCGCTACTCGACAAACGCCCATTTTGGCCAGCTTAATTGTCGGCGAGCGGCCTTCATAATTGTCGCGCTCCACGTTCTTCAGTTTCGGACGTGACGGGCCCTGCGATCACGGTGCCTCCGAGCGTTTCGCAAAATTCACGCGGATACCCGGTCGATCCTCGGGTGTGCCAATGAATTCGATTCCGGCTCGCTCAAGGGCTGTCTTGATAGCGGAAAGCGTAGACGTGTGGCTCGGAGGAATGCCATCAAAGGTCTCGATGCGCTTGATGGTCCTCAGTGCGACTCCAGAATGATCGGCGAGGTGTTGCGCCGCCATCCGAAGAGCAGCACGGGAAGCTCGGATCTGGGCAGCTGTAATCATTGACATTTTCACATATTGCCCTTATGGTGCAATTATAGGCACCATAAGGGACTGTTCGCTATGACCAATACCCCGCCCGCTTTAGAATCGGACGCCAGAGATTGGATGGCGGCGCTTCTCCGCCTCGACGGAGCCTACTCCGAAAACACGCTCCGCGGCTACCGCGCCGACTTCCGGACTTTCGAAGCGTGGTGCAATGCCAACGGTCACACGGCGTTGCCGGCCGCGCCGGAAACCGTGGCCGCCTTTCTGGGTGCGGCTCCCAGCACCGCATCGACGAGCACATTGCGGCGGAGACTGGCGTCGATCCGCAAAGTTCACCGTTTGTTCAAGTTCGGCAATCCCGCCGAAGACGAGGATGTCGTGATCGCCCTTCGTCGTGCCCAGAGAACTCGGCACCGCCGGCCGGGACAGGCCCTCGGTCTGACCTCCGACCTGCGCGATCGGCTGATCGATGCCTGTCCGGCTGATCTCTCGGGCTTAAGGGATCGGGCCCTGATTTCGATCGGCTACGACACGCTGTGCCGCCGCTCCGAACTCGTCGCCTTTCGATTGGAGGATCTGACGTGGCTGGCCGACGGCGGCATGCTCGCTCTCATCCGACGCGCCAAGAACGACCCGTTCGGAGACGGTCGCGAGGGATATGTTTCGATGCGGAGCGCCGGGCTGCTCGACGAATGGCTGCGCGCAGCCGGGATCGATGAAGGATGGCTGTTCCGCCGCGTCGTCTTCGATGGTGTCGGTCCGAACCCTCTCCATCCGCACTCGGTTGGTCGGATCTTGAAGCAACGCGCCGCCGCTGCCGGTACTTCGGCCGAAACAGTCGACGCTCTATCTGGGCATTCGATGCGCGTCGGTGCTGCGCAAGACATGATGGCTGCCGGGATGGGCCTACTGCCGATCATGAAAACGGGCGGATGGAAGTCGGTAAACGTCGTGGCGCGTTACGTTCAAAACGCCGACCTCCTCCGTGTGTCCGCGAACCGCTGGTGATCGATCGAGCGGCCAAAGATCCTCATTCCGTGGGTTGGCAGATGCAGAAGGGAAGTTGCATCCGGCTCGCCTGAGTTCAGGACCTCAAATCAAGCTCCGCAGATAGGCTCCGTAGGAGCTCTTGCCCAGGGCATCGGCCAGCCGACCGAGGCCGGCCGCGTCGATGAAGCCCTGGTGGTAGGCGATCTCTTCGGGGCAGGCGATCTTGAAGCCCTGCCGCTTCTCCAGCGTGCGGACGAATTCAGCCGCCTCGAGCAGGCTGTCCGGCGTGCCCGTGTCGAGCCAAGCGTAACCGCGCCCCATCATCTCGACCGACAGCGCGCCGCGTTCCAGATAGACACGGTTGACGTCGGTGATCTCCAACTCGCCGCGCGCCGACGGCTTCATGTTCGCGGCGATGTCGACCACCGTCTCATCGTAGAAGTAGAGCCCGGTCACCGCCCAACTGGACTTCGGTTTGGCCGGCTTCTCCTCGATCGACAGTGCCCGCATCTCCTTGTCGAACTCGACGACGCCGTAACGCTCCGGATCGCTGACGTGGTAGGCGAAGACCGTCGCGCCGGCACCGCGCTCACGCGCCCGCTGCAGGAGACGCTGCAGGCCGGCGCCGTAGAAGATGTTGTCGCCGAGGATCAGGCAGGACGGCCCGCCGGCGACGAAGTCGGCACCGATCGTATAGGCCTGAGCGAGACCGCCGGGGTTCGGCTGTACCCGATAGGAGAGCGAGATCCCCCACTGCGAGCCGTCACCGAGTAGTCGCTCGAAGTTCGGCAGATCGTGCGGCGTCGAGATGATCAGGATTTCTCGGATACCGGCCAGCATCAGGACCGACAGAGGGAAGTAGATCATCGGCTTGTCGTAGATCGGCATCAACTGCTTCGACGTGACGAGCGTCATCGGATGCAGCCGGGTGCCGGCACCGCCGGCCAGAATAATGCCCTTCATGATGGAACTCCCGCGATTTCGTGAAATCAATGACTGAAGGCTCAGGCGGGCTGACCGCCGACCAAGCGGCGGACGACGACCTCGGTCGATTCGGTCCAAGCCGGCAGGCGAACGCCGTGAACCCGTTCGAGCTTTCCGCAGTCGAGACGCGAATTCGTCGGGCGTCGCGCTGGCGTCGGATAGGCCGACGTCGGGATGCGCTCGACCTCGGCGGAAGGCCCGCCGCATGCCGCCGACACCCGAAAGATCTCGGCGGCGAAGTCGGCCCAGGCTGCTTCGCCGGTGCCGGTCATGTGGAAGAGCCCGCGCAAGGTCGGGTCGGGCGCCGCGAGAAGGTTGCCCGCCACCACCAGCATGGCCTCGGCGATGTCGAGCGCCGAGGTCGGGTTGCCGATCTGGTCCGCGACGACGCCGACGCGGTCGCGGGTCTCGGCCAACCGCAGCATGGTCTTGACGAAGTTCTTGCCGAACGGCGAGTAGACCCAGGCGGTCCGCAGGATCGCATGGTCGGGCGTGGCTGCGGCCAACGCCAACTCGCCGGCGAGCTTGGTGCGGCCATAGGCGCCGACCGGCCCGGTCGGATCGGTCTCGACATAGGGCGCGGGCTTCTCGCCGTCGAACACGTAGTCGGTGGAGAGATGTACTACCGGCACGCCGAGCCGAGCGGCCGCCCGGCCGATCTCGCCGAGGGCGGTGCCGTTGATGGCGAGGGCCAGCGCCTCGTCGGTCTCGGCCGCATCGACCGCGGTATAGGCGGCGACCGACAGGATCACGTCCGGCTTCAGCGCTTCGATCGCCGGCGCGATCTTCGTCGTGTCGGAAAGGTCGAGTTCGGGCAGCCCGATCAACACGATCTCGATGTCGTCGCGCCCGGCGGCCTTCTCCAGAAGCGCACCGACTACTTGGCCCTCGGTGCCAGTCACCAGATAGCGATGCGCCATCATTCGCTCCCTTCGGATTTCAAGACGCCGAGCCGCTCGCCGGCATAAATCTTGTCGCGTAAGGGGCGCCACCAGGCTTCGTTGTCGAGGTACCAGCGGACCGTCTTCTCGATGCCGGTCTCGAAGGTCTCCTCGGCCTTCCAGCCGAGCTCGGTCTCGAGTTTGGTGGCGTCGATGGCATAGCGGGCGTCGTGGCCTGGCCGATCGGTGACGTAGGTGATGAGATCGCCGTGGGGGTGGCTCTTCGGCGCCAACCGGTCGAGGATCGCACAGATCGTGGTGACCACGTCGATGTTCCTGCGCTCGTTGCGCCCGCCGACGTTGTAGGTCTCGCCGACGCGACCGCGCGAGGCGATCAGGTGCAGCGCCTTGGCATGATCCTCCACATAGAGCCAGTCACGGATGTTCGAGCCATCGCCGTAGACCGGCAGCGGCTTTCCGTGCAGCGCGTTGAGGATGACGAGCGGGATCAGCTTCTCGGGGAAGTGGTAAGGCCCGTAGTTGTTCGAGCAGTTGGAGACGACGGTCGGCAGACCGTAGGTGCGGCCCCAGGCGATCGCCAGATGATCGGAGGCCGCCTTCGACGCCGAATAGGGCGAGGAGGGATCGTAGGGCGTCGTCTCGGTGAACAGCCCTTCGGCGCCGAGCGAGCCGTAGACCTCGTCGGTCGACACGTGGAGGAAGCGGAAGTCGCGCTTCTCGTCGGCAGGCAGACCGTTCCAGAAGTGGCGGGCCGCTTCGAGCAGGGTGAAGGTGCCGATGACGTTGGTGGTGATGAAATCCGCGGCACCGGTGATCGAACGATCGACGTGGCTCTCGGCGGCGAGATGGTAGACGCGGGTCGGCCGGAAGCTCGAAAACACCTCGGCGACCGCGGCGGCGTCACAGATGTCGGCCTGGACGAAACGATGGTTCGGCTTGCCCTCGACCGGCGCGAGATTGGCGAGATTGCCGGCATAGGTCAGTTTGTCGAGGGTCAGCACCTCGGCACCGACCTCGAGGACCAGATGCCGTACCACGGCGGAGCCGATGAAACCCGCGCCGCCCGTCACGATGATCCGCATGAGACACCTCCGATGGACCGGTGTCCCGGAGCGGGACATCGGTCGATGTGAAGAGAAAACCTAGGCAAGGAAAGTGCCGAAACCGGAACGGCGCCCGAGACCGCCGGGCACCCGAACGACGGACATGCGACGGCCGGGCGGCGTCGATCAACCGCGCGACGCCGCCCAGCGGGCATGGAGTGTCTCGAACGGCGTCAGAACGGTCTCGCCGAACCCGGTCGTCGCCTCGGGCTCGATCCGCATGGTCGAGCCGACGCCGATCCCGGTCTGCCGAACGTAGGCGTCCCACTGTTCGACCCGGTAGCCGGAGCCGTTGGCGATCAGGCTCTTCTCCGGCAGCGAGAGATCGGACGGCTCCAGCACGAAGTCGAGCGCCGGGCGCGTCCTGTCCTGCGAGGACGGCCCGAACAACAACCGGTCGGAGCAGTTCTTCATCTCGGCGACGGAAATCGGAACGGGCCGGTACGGCGTTTCGATCGGCGCCGGCTCGATGAACGCGGCCCAGATCTGATAATCGAGCCGGCCGAGCCGGGACGCGCCGCGACCGAGGTCGAACAAGCGCAGCCGCCGCGCCCGGACGTTGCGGAACCCGGACCCGGGCGGGCAGGTTCCGAGCGCCTTGCCCTTGCCGTAGGTCGCCCAGATCTCCATCGCCGACTGGCAACGCGCGATCCAGTTGTCGGAGTAATCGATGTTCTCCCAACCCGAGTTCGGCTTGTCCATCGGATAGCCCTGGCAGGTGAGCGCCGTGTCGTAGCACTCCCAGAACAGGTTGTTGCGCGCGGTGATGTCGTAGCCGCTCCCGAACTGCTGCACGCCGTTTCCGTAACGCCGGCCGTCGGAAAGGAAGCTCCCGCCGATGGTGTGGAACACGCACCACTGGATGTCGGTGTCCCAATAGAGGTCCGCCGCATTGCCGCCGGTGCCCTCGAACCACAGGTCGCGTGCCGTGATCCCGCTGTCGAGCGCCAGCATGCGGACGTTCGGCGATGCCTTGATCGTCGCGGCGCGATCCTTCGGGTTGTCGTGCGAGAAGACGTAGAGGAACTGCTCCTGATCGGAGAAGAACTCCCAATCGGATTTGAGAGCGACGGCGGACCGCTTCTTCACGGTCTTGATCGCGCCGTCGACCGACAACCGACCGATGTTGGCGCCGTCGCGACCCGGTGTATGGCTGCCTTCCGGCAGCAGAGCCGCGTTCACGTCGATCCGCCACAGGTCGGGACCGGCCGACGTCCATCCGGCGGGATCCAGCACTTTCCACGACGAGATCCGCGGCAACGGCTCGCCGGGCGAACCACCATAGGCGCCGAGGGTGACGGGAGCTTCACCGGTCTCCAGGTGCCGATGGCCGCCGGTGGCCGATTGCAGACGCAACGTCGAACTCAGGGGGAAGGACCGGCCGCGCCGAAACAGGATCGAGCTGCCCGCCCGATAGCGACCGGCGGAAACCTTCTCCGTCGTCTTCCAGGCCGTCGCCGGACTGCGGCCGTCGGCGGCGTCCGACCCGGAAACCGAGTCCACGTGGAACACGTCCCCGGTGGCGGCGAACGCCGCGTCGCGCATCGCCCACGGCGCCGTCAGCGCACCGCCGATCAATCCCCGCCGGGTCAACGTGATCATGCCGTCCTCCGTCCCTCGCTCGACATCGGCCGCCGTCCTCACCTGCCGAGAAGATAGTCCCGACCGGCTCGGATGACCACGCGTGCACCGTCGATGTCGCGGCGAACCAGGAACCGCACCGCCCGGGCGAGGATCCGCACGGCGATCATCGGCATCGACCGCGGGTAGTAGGTCCGGGTGAAATGCAGCAGATTGCGGTTGAGGAAATAGAGGCTGGTGTTGCTCGCGCGATGCCGGAGCGAGGTGCCGATGCTGCCGCCTTCCTTGTGCCAGACGATCGAGGCCGGCTCCCAGCCGATCCGGAACCGACCGGCATTGCGTTCGCTCCAGTCGGTCTCTTCGAAATAGAGGAAATAGCTCTCCTCCATGAGCCCGACCTCTTCGAGAAATCGGCGGGATACCAACATGGACGCGCCGATCACGTAGGTCATCTCGTGTTCCACCGCCTCGCGGCTCGGCAGCGCGTCGAGGTCGGTGAACTTGCCGATGTGGTCGCCCATGCCCTTGCGGCCGTCGAACCACCCGCCGAGCCCCTGAACCTTCGTGGGGTCGTCATAATAGACCAGCGTCGAGCCGAGCATACCGAGGTCCGGTTCGGCCCGCATCCGCTCAGAGAGCCGATCGAGGGCATCCGGGCGGCAGATCGTGTCGTTGTTGAGAAGCCATACGGCTTCCACCGTGGGGTCGGTCAGCGCCAGCCGGATCGCGGTGTTGTTGCCGCCGGCGAAGCCGAGATTCGCGCCATTGCGCAGGATAGTGACGAGCGGCGCATCGGCAAAGCTCCCGGGCGCGCCGAGGTCGATCACCCTGTGGTCGTGCCGATGCCGCCGCTCCTTCGGCAGGCCGCTCCAGGCCGAGCCGGAACGATCGACCTCCACCCGGTCTTCGCACCAGCCGACGATGTGCTCGATCGAGCCGGGCGCCGAATCGTTGTCGGAGACGATGACCCGAAATTCCGACGTCGGCGTGTCGAGCCGCATCAGCGCCTCGAGACACTCGACGGTGTCGTGGTGGCCGTTCCAGTTGACGAGGACGACGACGATCATGTTTCGGCCTGTCCTTTGCCGATCGGCGGTTCGATCTGCAGATTCGTTGGCCTCATTCGATCGGCCGGGTCTCGGTGGCCAATTCGAGCGCCTCGACGAGCGACCGCTTCATCGCCTCTCGGGAGAAATGACTCCGGGCGTAGTCCTGTTCCGCCTTCGACTGGCACAACCACGCCTCGTCGGCGAGCCGTAGTTGTTCGACGACCGCTGCCGCGATCGCGTCGTCGCCGTCTCGGACCGGCACCAGCGCTTCCAGCCCCGGAAGTCCCTGCGCGCCGACCGGAGTGGTGACGAGCGGGATCCCGTTCCGGAGGGCCTCGACGACCTTCAGTTTGATACCTGCGCCCACGCCGAGCGGCACCACGGCGACGCGGGAGCGGGCATAGAGATCGGCGAGTGCCTCGTCGCTGAGCCATCCGGCGATCTCGACACCGTCTCCGGCCAGGGCCGAGACGCCCGGTGTCGGGTAGGCACCCGCGATCACCAGCCTCGCGTCCGGGATCGCCGTGCGGACCAGCGGAAACACTCCCTTGGCCAGGATCTCGGCCGCCGCGACGTTCGGCGGATGACGGAAGCTTCCGACGAACATCAGCTGTGCTTCGCCTGGCGCCGCGGTGCGCGGATGGAACTCGTCGAAACAGAAGGCGAGGAGCGGCCGAGCGACCACTCGGGGCTCGATCGCGGCGATCCGGTCCGTCTCGTCGGATGCCGGATAGGTGGACACCGCCACCCGCCGCCAGATGCTCCGTTCCAGTCGCTCCGCGGCCACCGCCTTCGCGGCGATCGCCGGGTCGGCGGTCCGCTCCGCTTCCATGCCGAGCCGGGCGAAGTGGAGATCGTGGCCGTAGTAGAGAACCGGCAGCCCGGCGGCCCTGAGCGTGTCGAGATGGGCCTCGGCGACCTCCGGCCGGTTGAGCAGGACGTGGCGGACGGTTCCCCGCCGCGCCGCGAGCCAGTTCTTCAGCGACGGCCGGAAGTAGCCGGCGACCACGTTCACGCCCAGCCGCCGCAGCGGATGGGCATAGCGCGGGACGTCGAGCCCGTCGGACGGCCAGAAATGGACCCGGTGGCCGAGATCGACGAGGCTGACGACGTGTTCGAACACGGTTCTCGAGCCGGCGTCCCGATCCGGGGTCGGCAGAGCGTAGTCGAGGACCAATACGTCGCCGCGGCCACTGCGGTCGACGGATCCGGCGGCACCCGGCCGCACGGCTGCAGCCGACCCCACCGGGCGATCCGCGAAGGTCCCGTCCTTCAGGGCGCGCAGATAGGCCTCGGTCTGGCGAACCGGTACACGAAGCCACCTCTTCAGACCGAGGCGCGCGACGTCGAAAGCACTCATGCGGCAATACCCACTGTCCGAGTGCCGATGGTCGAATGGATCATCGGTGAGGAAATCCGATCGGAAGTCACGCGTCCTGCACCGGTGCGGGCGAACCGCCTTGCCCGGCAGAACCGATTCGGGCCGTTTGCGCAACGTCGTCGAAGATCGTGAAGTTCTGCCGCGACAGCGCCAGAACAGCCTCTCGGCGCGCGCCGACGATCCGTGTCAACTCCGGCAGTTGCTGGATGAAGCGGGCGAGCGCATCGCGGAACGTCCCTTCGACAAGGAAACTCTCGGGCGACAACAGCAGCCAGTCCGGCAGACCGAAATGCCGGTAGAGGCCCTCGAACTTGTCCTGATAGGTGGCGCAGAGCGCCGGAACGCCCATGCCGAGCGTGGCGATCGCGAGATGCATCCGCCCCGAGACCACACCGTCGAGCCGACCGGCGACCGCCTTCAGCGTTGACGCCCGATGGCGGCCGTCGAGGTGGCGCACGGTGTCGCCCAGAATGCCGGCGACGCGATCTCTGATCGGCTCAAGGCAGACGGCATCGCCGAGCCGCCCGCGATAGTCGTGGGGCAGCAGGAGCCAGGCGACCCGCGCCGTCTCGGCACAGGCGAGCAGGGCATCCGCTCCTCGTTGGACGATGGTCGCGATCTGTTCGTCCGTGGCGTCGCGGAACAGCATCGGATGCACGTTGATGCCGATGACCTTTCGACCGTCGGCATGCATCGCGTCGATCCAGGCGCCGAGGTCGTCGGCCACCGCACCGGGGGTGAGCACGAACGCACTGTCGGCGACCAGTTCGCTGGTCGCCGGGCTGAACCGCCCGAAGCGTTCGAAGGAAATCTCGTCACGCAGCCGGAAGCGCACGTCAGGGCTCACGCCGGCGAAATGCGCCGCGAGCCGTGGATTGGGTCGGGCGTTGAAGCTGAACCCGAGCACCGAGGACGGAATGCCGCGCCGCGCCGGCAGATCGACGACGGCGATCATCTTCGCCGAGCCGAGAAAATCGTGATAGGCGTCCATGATGTCGGCACCAAGAGCGACGACGGCGTCGTAACGCCGCTTCGTCAGCAAGGCGTCGAGATCGCGCACGAAGTGCGGGCTCTCCCAGATCTCCACCGGCTTCAGTCCATGCGCCACCGCCATCTCCGAGGCGACAGGGCGGCCAGTCAGCACCTCGATCTCCACCTCGGGGTTGCGTGCCCGCGCCATCTCCACCACCGATGTCACCATCGCATCGTCGCCGAGGGCACCCATCAGCGTACCGGGATCGGGCGGCACTAGCAGGATGCGCTCGATCGGCCGACGGACCTGGATCCGCGCCGCGTTCCGGCGGCTCTCCCGCCACTCGGCTTCGAAGACGGCAATGGCGCGTTCCGCCTTCCAGGTCCGGATGCGGGCCTGGAGCGATGGCGGGACGAGAGATTTCAACGCCTTCTTAAGCTGCATTGGGCTTGCCCTTGCCGATGCGAGTGGTGACGAACCGGATGATCTCGCCGAGCTGCCGGCGCGCGAACATGACGTAGAAAGCGAGCAGGCAGGCCGAGTAGACGAGGCCGAGCGCGATGCCGGAGAGAATGCCGTGGGGCAGGATCGGCGAGACGAAGGGCCGCGCGACCACCACACCGAAGAACGCGATCGCGCAGCCGATGCCGCCGACGAAGAGGATGCGGGCGACCTTGAGATAGGACAGACCGAGTTCGTGCGCCGCGACGGCGAAGGACAGCGGCGTCACAGCGAGTTGCAGCACCGCGTAGTAGGCGACGAGATGGTCGATGCGGTCGAAGCTGACGGCGAGCAGCCCGACTATGATGATCATGTATTTGATCAGACCCAGGACGAGCGTCTTGCCCGGTCGGCCGCGCGCCGTCATGTAGGGGCCGTTCAGGTGCTGCACGCACTGCACCGCGCCGACCAGCAGCAGCGGCAATGAAATGGCGTCGACGCCGGCCCATTTCGCGCCGAACAGGACGTCGCAGATTTCGGGCGACAGGGCGGCGAACAGCACAAAGATCGGGGTCGCCAGAAAGGTGGAAAAGTTGACCGACTGCAGGTAGATCCGCCCGAGGCGCTCTCGATCGTCCGCTACCGTCGACAGGACCGGCAACGACACGTCGTTCAGAACGCTCTGCAACAGGATGAGCAGGATCTGGTAGAGGCGGGCGCCGACGGAATAGACGCCGAAGGCCGCGATGCCGAACTGCCGGATGATGATCAGCTCGACCACCCGCGACGACACGAAATCGACGATGCGCATGGTTATGACCGGCAGCGCGAACCGGCCGAGGGGCCTCAGGCTCTCGACGGTGAACCGCCACTGCGGCCGCCACATCGGGCTCCACCATAGCCAGATCAGACCGACAAGCGCGGTGACGTAGCTCTGCAATACCAGCGACCAGACCCCTGCACCGAGGCCGGCCGCGGCGACTGCCGCCACACCACCGACGACGTTGGCGATCAGGACCCGAAATGCGAGCGTCCGGAAAGCGAACACGCGCTTGTAGTTGATCTCCTGGAACACCGAGAGCGTCATGATCGGCGCCAATGCACCGAGCCCGATCAGGATCGGCGTCAGACCGGGCGCCTTGAGCCAGACCTCGAAGGCGCCGGCGAAGGCGACGATGACCCCGGAAAGCAGGAACGATGTCGCCACCGAGACGACGAACGGCAGATCGACGTCCTCGGGTTTCAGATCGCGCCGCTGGATGATGGCATCACCGAAGCCGAACTCCGAAACCATGGTGACGAAAGCGACGACGACGAGCGCCGCCGAGGCGACGCCGTAGTCTGCCGGCGTCAGCAGGCGCGCCAAAATCGCGAACATCGCAAAGGTTATGAGCCGACCGCCCCAGTTTTGGGCCGCCGACCACAACAATCCGCGCATCGCCGTGGTGCCGATGTCGCTGGTCATTCAGTCTCCGGTTGCGCATAGTCGCGAGATGCATGGATTGTGACGCCTCGGCTCGTTACCCGAGCACGATGGCGGTCTCCTGCAAGGTCTTGCGCCACGACTGCGCAACCTTCAGCTCCGACGGAATGACCCCGACGGCGATCATCATGATGGCGGCTTCGTTGTCCGGGATCCCGAGATTGCGCTTCATGGCTCGATCCCGATCGAAGTCGACGCTCCAATTCAGCATGCAGGCCCCGTAGCCGAGCGAATGTACGGCGTAGGCGAGCGACATGGCGAACAGGCCACCGTCGATCCAGGCCTGATTGCGCTCTCCGGTGTAGAGGAAGGACCGAAGATCGGAGGTGACGATGTAGACGGCGCCGGCCCGATGGCCGAACCCGCGATTGCCGTTCTGATACGACAGCCCCTTGGCGATCAGCTCCTTCCCGCGAAGGATGTAGGCCTTGGCGGTCTGTCGGTTGCAGACCGACGGCGTCTTCAGAGAGATTTCCACCGCCCGCAGCAGATCCGCTTCCGGTACTTCGTCGCCGGTGAAGTTGCGGATGCTGTGCCGTCGGGCGGCGAAATCGGCGAAGGAGAAATCGCCGTGCCTGACGATGTCGTCCCTGGCGAACGACAGCGTGCCGCCCGTCGAGTCTGCGCTTCCCGCCGGGCCGCCGGCCAGAAATGCCTCGATCGCCGGAAACCGCAGATCGTGGTCGCGGTTGAACGCGACATATTCCGCGAGCGCGTCCCGGACGGCGACGGTGAAGGCGTGCGACCCGTGCTCGGCCTCGAAACGCGTCGTCTCGCCGATGACGCGCTCGACGACATCCCGACCGAAACCGGCCCGCGGCTCCGGCAGCGAGAGCCCCTTCTCGATCACATGGTATTCTTTGATGATCGTTTTGATTTTCGATTCCAGATCCGGCCGCACCCGAACGGCACTTGAATATTTATAGAATTTTCCGAAATCGTAGGCGTAGTCACGAATCAGGACGTAGATCGTTTCGACGAACACTCTCGCCTTTCTCAATCTCCGCCAAACGAAATCGGGGATGTATTTCTTGATCGCAGACTTCATCGACATCGTCAGCAACCTTTTTCGATCGAATTTGCGTGAGCCGGAACAGTACCCGACCGCATCGGCATTCTTCGCCGGAGGCGGAACTCGTGCGATCGCGCCGCGACGTACCAGAGCGTGCCGCCGAAGGCGACGGTCCAGTCCAATGTGAAGTAGTTCATCGGGAGTGGGCTGAGCATGAAGGCGAGCGCCACGGATCCGAAGGCCCCGCACGCCGCATGGCTCGGATTGTTCACGTCACGGCCGGCGCGCATCAGATCGACGATCACGATGACCGTCAGGACGATGGTGAACGCCAACCCCAGGTACCCGAACTGATAGAGTGCGCCATAGATTCCGATGTCCCCTAGGCTGACCGGGTAATTGACCGCACCGAACAACTGGCCCGCACGGAACATCGCGAACGACTGGATGTTGTCGAGATTCTCGTTCAAATGCATGAACCCGAATCCCAGGCCGTAGGTGTTGTCGAAGTACCCGGCGAAGAATCTCTGCTCGAGATTTCGGAATTGAACGCTAGCGTCACTGTTTAAAAGATCGATATTCTGGAAAACCGCCGCGTATTTTTCCATTACAAATGGCAATGCGACCACCGCCGCAGCGGCGATCGCGATCAAGACGACGACCTTGAATTGGCTGCGCAGATGGTACGACACGTAGATCACGAGGCCGATGCCACTGGCCCCGAGCACGAGACGGCTCTCGGTCAAGACGACGAGCACATAAAGCAACGCCAGTCCGCACGGCACGACGATTGCCTTCACTAGAAACGATCTCGTTCGAAAGAACAGTGCGACCAGCAGTACGACCGAAAACGCCTGCTCGGTCTTCGCCAGGACCAGACGTCGAAGCCCGGAGTCGAAGGCCGACACTCTGACGAACTGGTCGAGCGCCGCCATGTTCGAAACCTGGTCGAGCATGGCGAGGAACACGCAGAATGTCGCCGCCGCGATGAATCCACCGGCCACTTCGTCGATCGAAACCTCGAAGAGGTCGAAGACCGAGAAAACAATTAGTGGAAGATAGAAAATCAACCCCGGCGCCCACGTCATCAACGGGTTCGGGACCAACATTGTATTGTAGATGAGCGAGACGACGCACAGATACGCGACGAATATCGCCATGAGCCTGTATCGTCTCGGAAAACTCCCGCGTAAGTAACACTTCCACAAGAATACCGGCGCCATCATGAATATGAATATATGCAGTAGTCTTTGGCTCATCCACACGGGGATACCGATGAGAACCAGTGGCAGACCATAGGAAAAGAGCAGAACGCCGGCGACCAGCAGGATCCGCGACCAGCGAATCTTCGCCGCCGGAGCCGCCGCGAAACGTCGAACCTCGAATTGCGGTCGCCGGCGTTGCGAATAGGTGGCCGGTATCCTGCCGTACATGTTTCGACCCCCGGGTCGGAGGAGTTCCATCCGATCGGCACCGAAGAACCGCCGATCGGGACATCGTCCACCACCTGTCGTCGGCTTTCGGAGCCGAAGATGTGCTGCGCGGCGAATTGCGGAGCGCCGGCCGACGAGAGCCGGGCGCCCCGCGATCCACGGTCTCACGCGCCGCCGCCGCCGACCGCCGCGTCCAGACAATCGAAAGCGCAGGTGATGTGGTAGAGACTCGAGGCGCGCGCCTCGGCCGGCATGAAGCCGCCGTCGGGACGGATGGTCTCGTGCCAGCTGCCCGGCACCTCTTTCGAGAAGTAGCGCATCAGGCCCCGCACAGCGATCGCCGCGCGCTCCTGCGCCGCACTCCGCTCGGCCGCCGTCGCGCCGAGATCGGCCATGGCGAGCCAGGCCTTGATCCGCTCGGTCTGCGGCCACAGACGCGATTTGTCGTCGCGGATCGAGAAGTCGTCGAACAGCTCGTTGATGGCGAGCCCGGACGCCGGATCGACGCCGTGGGTCTCGGCGATCTCGACCAGCCGGCGCGCCGCGGCGAGTGCGTCCGGCCGGCCGCGCATCAGGCCCCAGCGCTTCAGGAGCCAAGCCCATTCGAACTGGTGTCCCGGCTCGACGATGCGACCGGCTTCGCCGTCGACGGTATTCCAGTTGCCGTCGAAGAACTCGCGCAACGCGCCGTTCTGCGGGTGCAAGAAGCGCTTCAGGCAGAGTTCGGCGATCTCGTCGGCGAGCGCGTCCCAACCGTTGTCGCCGGTGATCGGGCCGGCCTCGATCCAGGCGAGACTCGCCTCGAAGATGTGCATGTGCGGGTTGGCCTGCAGCGGCAGCGAGCGCGGCGCCGATTCCTCGAACCCCGCGACCGGGTGCTTCCAGCCGGCCAGCATCTTCTCGCGCACGCCACGGGCGACCGTCTTCAACCGATCGGGATCGTCGACCACCGGCACCGCCGCGGCGAGGCCGAAGAGCGCGAAGGCATGATCGTAGAGATCGAAGACCGGACGCAGCGGGGTGCCGTCCGGCGCCACCGATCCGTGGAAGGTGCCGTCCGGCGCCAGGCTGCGGCCGAGCAGGAAGTCGATGCCGTGATCGACGATTTCCTTCGCCGGTCCATCCCAGCCCATGGCCGCCGCCTTGGCGTAACTGAAGATCTGGCGGCCGACGAGGCGGGTGCGGCGGGGCACCTCGACCACGGCGCCCGTCTGATCGAGGAGTTCGAAGAAACCGCCACCGACCCGATCGCCGCCGATCCGCCACCACAACGGCAGCGCCTCGTCGAAGAGCCAGGCTCGCAGGTCGGCGTGAGCCGAGAGCAGAGAAGAAACGGGAGCATTCATTCGGATTCGGTCCTCGGTCGTTCGATCACGGTTTCGAGGAAGGCCGCGAGGTCGCCGCCTTCGAAGAGATGGCCGGGGATGCCCGCAGCCGTCGCCGCCTCGATGTCGCTCGCCTTGTCGCCGACCAGGAAGCTCTGCGCGAGATCGACCGGCCACTGCGCGATCAGATCGAGGAGCATGCCGGGATTCGGTTTGCGCCAGGGATGATCCTGCCGATAGGCGGGGATTGTCGCGTCCGGATGGTGCGGGCAGTAGCGGTGGTCGTCGAAGTGGGCGCCGTGGACGCGCAATTCGGCGGCGATGTGGTCCATCAGGGCGAAGTGGTCGGCCTCGGTGTAGAAGCCGCGACCGATGCCGGCCTGATTGGTGACGACGAAGACGTAGCGGCCGCTCTCGTTCAGCCGGCGGATCGCCTCGGGTGCGCCTTCGACGAACTCGAAGCGGTCGGGCGAGCCAATGTAGCCGTGGTCGACGTTGATGACGCCGTCGCGGTCGAGAAAGGCCGCCGGGCGACGCTTGGTCGCCGGGATCTCGGTCTGCGCCCGCTCGTAGGTCTCCGGCAGGCCGATGTCGATGAAGTAGGCGTCGTCGAAGGCGCCGCCGATCAGCCGGCCCTCGGCGGCGAGGTCGGGCAGGACGTCGCGCTCCAGCGAGGAGACCGGCGCCACGCGTTCCAGAATCTCCTTCGACAGGAGATAGTTGCCGCCGTTGATCAACCCGGCGCCACCGCCGGGCTGCTTCTCGCGGAAACCGGTGATTCGGTCGCCGTCGACATCGACCGAACCGTAGCGGCCAGCGTCGTCGACCCGGCGCAGGGCGACGGCACCGAGGACGCCGGGCGCGCGCGCCTCGAAGGCTGCCCACAGCGCGAGCAGCGAGACGTCGAACCAAGTGTCGCCGTTGATCAAGAAGAAGGTGTCGGCGAGACGGTCGGCGGCTTGTCGCAGCGCCCCGGCGGTTCCGGCCGGGGCCGGCTCGACCGACACCTCGACCGTCATGCCGAAGCGGCGCGCAGCAGGCGAGGCCTCGGCGAAGGCGACTATTTTCTCGGCCTGGAAGCCGGCAAGCAGGAGCACGTCGTGGATGCCCTGGCGGCCGAGCTCGAAGATTAGGGTCTCGAGGAAAGGCTCACCGGCCACCGCGAGCAGCGGCTTCGGGGTGACCGCGGTCAGGGCGCCGAGCCGCGTGCCTAGACCGCCGCAGAGGATGACGCATTGGAGAGAACTCATCGGATGAGCGGCTCCCGAACCTGCCAAACTTCCGCGCCGACTTCGGAAAAGGATACCGCATCGGCGATGGCGCCCGCGCCACGCAGTGCCTCGATCAACTTGTAGCGCTGTTCTGGGTGGGTGATGAAAAACATGAAGCCGCCGCCGCCGGCACCCGACACCTTGCCGCCCAGCGCACCATTGGCGAGCCCGAACTCATAGAGTTCGTCGATGCGCCCGGTCGAAATTCCGCTCGCGGTTGCCTTCTTCGCCAACCAGCTCTCGTTGAGGAGTTGCGCCATGCCCGGGATGTCGCCGGTGAAGAGGCGCCGCTTCATCTCTATCGCATCGGCCTTGAGCTTGTGCATCGCTTCGAGCGCACGGGGCGAGCCCGAGGTCAGCTCGCGCTTCTGCTGCGAGATGATGTGGGCGGATTCGCGCGAGGCTCCGGAGAAACAGGTGACCAGCGATGATTCGAGTTCGTTGCGGATGCTGCGGCGCAGCCGCAGCGGATTGACGATGACCCGCTCCTGGTCGAAGAACTCGATGAAGTTCACGCCGCCGAAAGCTGCCGCATATTGGTCTTGACGACCGCCTGCGAGACCGAGATCGATTCGTTCGATGTCGAAGGCGAGGTGGGCGACGTCGTATTCGCCTAAAGGTTGTTCGAACAGGGCGCGGAAGGCGTCGACCAACGCCACTACCAACGCCGACGAGGAGCCGAGGCCCGACCCGAGCGGCGCATCGACGGTGGTGATCAGGTTCATCGCTACCCGGCGACCGCCGTTGTAGTCGCGGACCATCCGCTCGTAGACGCCACGATGCAGGGCCATCGGGGTCGCCGAAAGGTCTTCCTCAAGGTCGAACTCGTGCGCCAGCCCGAGATCATGGGCCTCGAAGACGAGTTTGCGATCGTCGCGGGGGACGATGATGGCAAAGGCGTAGCGATCGATCGTGGTGTTCAGAACCGCACCGCCGAATTGGTCGCAATAGGGAGAAAGGTCGGTTCCGCCGCCGGCGAGACCGAGACGAAGCGGCGCGCGTGATCGGGTAGTCTTCAATGAAGCCATGGTGTCGATCCACAAATCGTCTGGAGTTCGGGCGACGCCGGGCCGCACGAACCCGCGGGGAAGGAGGCGTCTTCGAAACCTTTCGGCCGAGGGTAGAGTTAAGATCCGGAGCCCTCGGAACGCGCCGAGCGCGCACCGCTCAGCGTTGTACGTCGTCCAGGGCCAGAGATTTCAGGACCTGGCGGTCGCACACGCCCGAGGTGACCATGTGGTAGATCGGATGGACAAGGGGCGTGAAGCCGACGGTCAGTTTAATCCGCTCGAAATAGCGGTCGATCAGAGCGCGCGCGCCGGGACGCGCCGCATAGATCTCCCCGCGGTACCAGAACGACATCGGGCCGGTGGCACCGTAGATTTCGCGGAAGATGGCATCCTCGCCGCCCTCCGGGCGCGATTGCCCAATCGAGATCGAACAACGGTCGCGGAACGCAGTCAGCGTGCGCCGGTCGGTCGGCGGTAGCAACTGGAAGTCCCGATCGGTGAGGCCACGCTCCATCTTCTCCTGGATCGGTCCGACCAGCTTGTCGTAGTTGATCGGGTCTTCGATCAGAATTTTCAGCCCGAGCGCGGCGGCGGCGACGGCGCCGACGGTCACAGCTTCCTTCAGGGACACCTTCACCGACGCGCTCCCCAGATTGAAATACCGGCGATCGACAGCGACGTCAGAAGACTAGCCACGCCAGCTCCGACGCTGCCGTGGATCAGCTGGTAGTACTCCGGGTGAAGTGCGATCAGGCCGATGCGAGTGGTGTTGATCAACACCACCGCGGCACAAGAGATGGCGATGAACAGGATCGACCGAGCGAATCCGCGGGTTCCGTACCAACTGCGCGCGATGATCCAGCCGAGGAACGCGAGCGACATGTTGGCGAAGGACGAGCAACCTTCAAGAATCTGCAGCGTCGTCAGGCCGTCGGCGGCGACCACGAGATTGCTCGACCACGGCCGATTCATGAGCGTGGCGACCAGAAAGGCGTCGATCTCAAGTATGAACTCCATGAAGAAATGGAAAATCAAACGCGACCAGAGCGACGAGAAGCAGAGCGCCAGCAACAGCAGGAACGTGTTGCGGATCGACGGGTTACCGGGCCTAGTGGCCAGAAAGTAGAGACCGAGGCCGGTTTGGCCGACCCAGGTGAGCGGCGAGATCGGAAGAACGGCGAAACCGAGGGCGACGGCGATCGCCAGAGGATCGAGCGGACGGGTCTCGCCGAAATCGGTCGTCCGAACGATCTGCAGCAGCACGAACATCGCGACGAAGATTACCGCGCTGATGTTGAACGTGGCATACAGCGCGGGGACGAAGCCGTAATCGGTGACGTATTCCCAGGCCCGCAGATAGAGTCCGTTCGGGAAGGCGATGCAGAACAGAAAAAAGATGATTTTGTTCAGAGGTAGCGATGCCACCTCGGCCGACGTGGAAGAGAGTATTGCAGATCTCGACATGCGTAGCTCCCGTAACTCGTCCAAGGTGGGCGGCACCCGGGACCGGCCGCACGCGGGACGAATTTTATCCTTCGATCCCTCGCCCCTCGCCGAACCCGCCAACCACAGATTTCCGGCGAATTGAGGCGGGATCACGACTTCCACGATCTGCCGCGGGCGCGGCGGGTCGGACGATGCTTCACCGGCACAGGGAGACTGCGAAGGCACTCAGTGTCACACCGACCGTACCCCAATCCCGCGATGCCATGATCCGCCGGCGACCCTCGGCGCCGAACCCGTCGAGTCCGGCCTGCTGGTCGAGTGCCTCGGAAAGGGCGGCGGTGAGTGCCGCCTCGTCGCCGCAAGCGAAGACGAATCCGGTCTCGCCCGGCACGACCTTTTCGGTCAGCGGCGGGAGGTCGGAGACGAGGACGGCACGGGCGTTGCCCATCGCCATGATAGTAACGCCGCTCTCGTAGATGCGGCGATAGGGGATGACCACCAGATCTGCGGCGCGATAGTAGTAGACGGTCTCCTCGTCGGGAACGTGGTAGGCATGGATGCTGACGCGATCGGCGATGCCGACCGAGGCGACGAGTTCGCGCATCGCGGCCTCTTGCGGCGGTTTCATCTTGCCGGCGGTCATCAGACGCCAACCGGGCCGACCGGCGAGCGGGCCGAGGGCGCTGATCAGGAGATCGAGCCCCTTTTCCTCGCGCGGATTGCCGAAGAACAGGAAGACACATTCGTCCGGTTCGAGGCCTAGCCGGCTACGTGCGTCATCGCGAGAGGGCGGATGCGGGAAATAGTCGACGTAATGGCCGTGCGGGACGATCGCCGAACGCCGGTCGGCCGATCCGCTGAGGCGCTCGAAGGTCTCCTTCGAGTAGTGGTTCAAAAAGATCAACCCGGAAGCGCCGGCCAACGCGAGATCGCGCACCCAGCCCGAGCTCGACGAGCCGAAGGATTCGATGTCGTGTACGGTCAACGCCACCTTCATGCCGAGGAGCCGCGCGCCCCAGATCGCCGCTACTTCGCGCAGATCGTGGCTGAAGGCATGCAGGCAGACGACCTCGGTGCCGGCACGACGCGCCCACCATAAGGCCTTCGCCAGACCGACGAAATAACGCACCGCCCGTATCGCCGCCGGCTCCGACGAGTAGAGGCTGCCGAAGGTCACCCGCTCCTCGAAAGGGCGACCGGGGGTGACCCCGGTAAATTCGGTCACGTAGACATGGACTTCGTGACCGGCGGCGGCGAGCCCTCTGGCGGTGCCGTCGACGAAATAATGGTGACCCCCGTGTTTGCCGAGCGGATCGATGATGGAAATGATGGGAAGTCGGCTTTGCATGTTCAGATCATCCGCATCCTGGATCGAAAGGCAGTTCGAATTTCGTCGATCCGTATCTCACGGTTATCGGCGCGCCATGCGAGGAACGGCATTTCGGGCCGCCGCAGTCAGGAACGGCGCGATGCTGCTCGCTCGATCAGATCTTCGTAGGCGCGGTGGATCTTTTCGAATGTGAAATCCTCTGCATGCCGTTTGCGGCTGTCGGCCGATGCCGATGCTCTGCGCTCGGGTGATGTCGCGAGTTCCCGCATTGCGGCGGCGCATTCGGCTTCGTCGGTAAAGAAGAGCTGCCCTTCTCCGGCCGTCCAACGATTGAACCGGTTGTCGTGGGCGATGACCGGAGTACCTGCACCCAATGCCTCGACGAGGGACGGGTTGGTGCCGCCGACTTGGTGACCATGCACGTAACCGAGGCAATGAGTCCGAATTGCCGCCAGTACTTCGGGATCGTAGATTCCACCCGGAAACACAACGGACGTCGAACCTTTGATTGCTTTGGCGATCGTCGCGTGATAAGTGTTGGTATTCGGCTCAAATTTCCCAAGCACCAGAAGCTTTGCGTCGACGACGGCACCCAAGAACGCCCTTATGATCTCTAGGATCGAGTTTTCCGGTTCAATGCGGGCGATAGTAACAAAGAATCGGTCGGTTTCAACGTTGATTGCCGCCAATGCGGAACTCGGAGAATCCTTAATACTATCGGAGCCGTAAGGAATTACGACCGCTCGTTCGCAGCCTCTCGACGCCAGATGTGCGGCAATCTGCGGGTGGTCCGCAACGGGCACGTCACACAGACGCGACCCGATCCATTCATTGAGCCAGAACCAGGTTTTGGCGAGCCGCCCCCACTTGCTGCGCTTCCATTCGATGCCGTCCATGTTCATGACGACAGTTCGGCCCAAAAGCTTCTCGATCAGATTGAACACCGCGGTGTTGTACCCGAGGACGAGATCCACACCCGGTCGACGGACGACGTCGATAACGCTGCGTAGATCAAACTCGACGGTCGCGAGTGCTCCTCGGGAATATGTATCGATGTGCACCCGTTCGATGCCGTTCCAGACGTCTCGCCGCTTGGAAACTCGCTTCTGGCCCTCGGCACCCTGGCAATAGACGGTGACCATCCATCCATTGTTCTTCATGTATGGAGCATATCGAGCGACGAAACTCTCGAAACCTCCATGAGCCGCGGGTATCCCTCTCGTTCCCAGGATGTTCAGGCGCCTTTCCGGCATTTTTCCCATCGCAGTAGCTTCTTTCAAGGTGTTCACGAATGAGCGCTCGTCACGGCTCGCCGAAATCAGAACGTGAGGTCGCTGCCTCGCACGAGCCATCGAGCGCATGCCGGGACGTTTCTACGAGTCACCGTGGACCTCTATGAAACCCAACCGCGAGCGAGAACTTGGGCAACTGCGCTTATTCCTATGCCACCGTCGTTAGAGCGAAGTCGCATACTTCCACCCCGATGAAACCCGCCCGTCACTACATTGCGCAGGAAATACCTCTAGGTCCTGTTGACGAATAGGATTCCCCTTCGGGTCCAGGAATGATTCAACGTCGCTTTCGGAGGGCGGCGGCGTTGATTCGAGACCTGATGAGCGACGAGGAATGGGCGTTCTTCGAACCCTTCGTGACGAGACGTGGCCCGCACAGCGGCCGGCGACCTCAGGGCCATCGGCGTGTCCTCGACGGCGTCTTCTGGATCGCCCGCACCGGCGCCCAGTGGCGCGATTTGCCCGAATTCTTCGGCA
>NZ_SJFN01000050.1 GCF_004328075.1 Siculibacillus lacustris
TGTCAAAGAACCCGAAGCCGAACCGACTTCGTACGCTCACCCTCTCTCGAGAGGAACGATTTGGCACATCCCTTCGGTTGCCCGAATTCAGTGACCTTCAACACCTTCCAGAACCGTTTGGCAAGTCCCTTTCAGGACCCGCCCTTCCAGACCGGAGAGCGAAGGATTTCGTCGCCAGCGGCAGCGCCGCCGTCGTTGATGCGGTTTATAGCCATCGACCCAACACCCGTCAACACCCGAAATGCAGAAACTTCACATTCGCTGGTATTTTTCCGTTCAGCACATGAAATCAATGCTTTGCTGGAGCGACCCGCGGACCACCCGCCTCGTTGGAGCCTCGTCGAGGCCCCGTTTCACCCCCCTCCGACGAGCAAAAGACGGCCGGTTTCCGCGCTCTCACGGCCCTTCGCGACCCCCGCCGAAAGGCCCATTTCGACCCCGACCAAGGCCGCGCTTCCCGCTCTCCGGCGACGGGCTATGATCGCCCGCACCACCGGTGAACCGGTGCCCGCGCACCCATCCGGGAGCCCCACATGACCACCTTCGACTGGGGTGCCTACGATCATTACGGCTTCGCCCTGGTGGCGCTGGCCGGCACGGCCCTCGCCTGCCTCGGCCTCGGCCTGATCCTGGCGAGCCCGCGCCATCGCCCACGTCTGGCGGGTCTCGCCGGCGTCGCGCCGCCCTTCATCAACATCATCGGCGTGCTGTTCGCGCTGACCCTCGCCTTCCTCGCCAACGACACCTGGAGCGCCCACGACCGGGCGATCACCGCAGTGACCCGCGAGGCCGATGCGCTCGATGCCATCGGCGCGCTCACCCGTTCCCTGCCGGACACCACGCGTCGGCCGATCGAAGCGGCTGTCGGGGCCTATGCCGTCAGCGCCGTCGAGATCGAGTGGCCGCAACTCGCCCGTCGGGTCGCCGCCCCCGCCACCGCCGCCGCGCTCGAACGTCTCCTGACCCTCGCCGCCGATCCCGGCCTCGGCGCGCCGCTCGGACCCGCCGTCCACGCCCGCCTGTTGACCGAGGTGATGGCGGTGCGCGACGCCCGCGACCTGCGCGTCGCCCTCAGCCAGACCCACGTCAATCCGCTGAAGTGGCTGGGCATGGCCTTCCTCGGCTTCGTCACCATGCTGTCGGTGGCGGTGGTTCACGTCGAACACCCGCGCGCCGCCCTCGTCGCGATCCTGCTGTTCGCCGCCGCCGCGGCCCCGACCGCGGCGATCGTGCTGATCCAGGGCAACCCCTTCCAGCGTCCGACCACCGTCTCCGCCGCGCCGATCGCCGCGCGCATCCCGCCGGCGCCGTGACGGGCCTGGCCGAACGGCGACTTCCACACGTCGCCGGTCCGGCCGAGGAAGGATCGTTCAGACCCGCACCACGGCGGTGCCGGCCAAGCAGTCGTAAATCGGGTCGCGCTTCCGCGCGATCTGCACGGTCAGCACCAGACACCAGATCAGCGCGACGCCGGCGCCCAGGGAGAACCAGGACCAGAAGCCGCTCCACAGAGCCCCGTCCTCGCCGATCGGATTCAACGCCAGACTGACGACGACGAAACCGATCAGCGGCGCGATTCCGATCCCCATGAAGAGGTATCGGAGAAAGACCCGCTTGAACGGAACCGCGACGGCGTCGGCGCCGCTGGTGTCGATCACTCTGATCCCGAGGACGCGTCCGCCGATCGTCCGCCCGGTCCGGGCCACCGACAGCATGAGATAGGCGATCAGCACGATCGCCGTGACCCAGTCCAGGGTGACGACGTCCGCCACGCGGCCATCGGCGTCGAGCCGGTAGTGCCGTTCGAAGGTTTCGGTATGGGTTCCGGTCTTCGTCGTGCGCCCGACGACGAGCTCCGACGCCGTGGGAAAGCCGAAGAAGCTCTCGCGACAGACCATGGCGAAGTTCGAGTCCCGCGGCGGTGGCGAGGTCAAGACTTGCGATATCGCCGGCGGCCGGACACAAGTCCGCTCGACGACGCCGCCCATCTGAACGTGGCCCGCCGTTACCGCATAGAGAGCCGCCGCCAGGACGCTGATGGGCACCAGGACGACGAGGTCGTCGAGGACGAACGCCCAGAACCTGCGCCACACGCCGGCGCGGAGGAGATCGGCGAACGCGACGGATTCCTCGAACAGGACGTTCACATTCGCCCCCTACCCGAACAGACCGCACGTCGAAGGCGACGGCGAGCCGAATTGCGCCACGTCAGTTGGAATGCGACGAGTCCCAAGTCCATGATGGCGTTTCGTCGCGGGGACCCTCACCGCGAAAGACCTCCGCCGGCTGGGCACCCCCGGCAACGCCCTTCTCGGGCTCCGCCTCGGCACCATCCCGGCCCGACGACGGGAGGCACAAGGCCGGCGGATCGGGAACCCGCAGGCGTCGTTTCGAACCGCCGGCTTCATTTCACATGGATGTCGCGGTCTATCCTCTGCCCGCCATTGTAGAGAACGACGCCATCCGTGCCTTTGAAACTCGGGTCCGACGTATAGTACATTTCGACCGTCGGTTGTTTTGGATTTCCGCATCGATTCTGCGTCGTTTCACGCCGGGTGATCTTACCGTGATCGGCCTGTCCATCGACCGCAGGGTAGGACATCGTGCGGCAGTTCCATAAGGAACCGACCAAGGTCGGCTTTCCCGACTGGGCCTCCTTGGCCGGAAAGCCCGAACTGCGGGCTTCCGCAGCACCGGTGGACAGGAGGATCGCGCAGGCTAGGCCGGAGAGAAGACGCAGAAGGCAGGTCATCGTCGGGCACCTCGGGTGATGGCTGCCTCAAGGGAAGACGCAAACCAGGGGTTGTCAATGCGGTGATTCGCAGGGATTGCCCACCGCCCCGCGCAACCCGGTGTGGCAGCGTCGCATCGCACCCCGGGGATTCCCCGCGAGGCCCGCGACGACGACTCGCGACGGACACGAAACCCGCGTACGACACGTTGAAATTGCAGGACCCGAGCGGGAGGGGCAGCCGATGATCCGGGCCGACCGAGCATGTCGTCGACCCCAACCGATCGGAGCGCCAGACGCCCGGGACGGGCGGGCGCGACGGAGGAACCGGGCGATCGCCCTCGCGCTCGCTCTGGTCGGCGGACTCGCCGGTCTCCGACCGGCGGCGGCCGATGATCTCGCGGAACTGCTCTCGGGATTCCAGCGCACAGGTCTCAGCCCATCCGAATTCGGTGTTCTGTCGTCCGACGGCTCGACCGTAGCCGGGAGATACCTCTCCTGGGACGTTTTCGGCTCCGTGGCCTATGTCGACTTGCATGCCTACGTCGCCAGCGGCGGACATTTCGTCGACCTCGGGGCTCTGGGGGGTGGGGTGTACTCGAGTGCGGTCTCCGGCCTGTCCGCGGACGGGAGCGTGATCGTCGAAACGATCTTGACGTGGGCGGGAAACGAACGTGCCGTCCGATGGTCCGGAGGAATCGGCACCGATCTCGGAACCCTGGGCGGGAACGACGCCGTGGCGACCGGTGTCTCTGCCGATGGTTCCGTGGTGGTCGGTTACAGCAGCGATCGTCGCAGCGGTGACCTTGCCCGACTGCCCAAGACTCATGCTTTCCGCTGGTCCGGCGGCGTCATGACCGATCTCGGATCGCTCGGGGCCGCCAACCGCGCCACCGCGGTGTCGGCCGACGGCGCCGTCGTGATCGGCGGCATCAGCTTCGCCGACGGATCTTCCGATCCCTTCCGATGGGTCGGCGGAACGATGACCGACCTCGGCCGGTTGGGCTGGGCGAGAGGCGGCGCCTCGCTGGTCAGTGCCGACGGTTCCGTCGTCGTCGGCTGGCTGTCGTCGCAGATCTATCCTCGCTTTGTCGACGTACCTGAACATGCCTTCCGCTGGACGGGCGGAACCATGACCGATCTCGGCACCCTCGGCGGGAGCATTTCCTATGCGACCGGCCTGTCGCACGATGGATCGATCACCGTCGGCGCCAGCCGCCTGAGCGGGGACGGCGCGACCCATGCGGTGCGCTGGGTCGGCACGACGATCCAGGACCTCGGCACCCTCGGCGGGCTCGACAGCCGCGCCGCGGCGGTCTCGGCGGACGGCTCGGTGGTGGTCGGCGCGAGTGCGGTCGCCGCCGCCGCGTCGACGACCGCCTTTCGCTGGACCCAGGCGACCGGCATGGTGTCGATCCGCGATCTCCTGGCGACCGCGGGGGTGAACGTCGCCGGCTGGTCCCTGCAGACCGCCGATCTCCTGTCGGCCGACGGCCGGGTGATCGTCGGCACCGGCAGCGACCCGACCTCGAGCAACATCACATGGATCGCCGACTGCAGCCGCAGTTGCAAGGTGATCGACGCCGGGCGGTTCCGCGCGTCGATCGCCGACCTCGGCGCCCTCGGAACCACCGGCAACGCCTTTCTCGGCAACCGCCTCGACGCCGCCGCCGGCCGGATCCGCGATGCCGCCGACGGCCGCGGCCACCGGACTCAGGCCCTCACCGTCTTCGCCGAGGGCGCCTATGACAGCGACCCGGCGACGTCCGCCACCCTCGGCCTGACCGCCGATCTGCCCGGCGACCTGGTCGCCGGCGCCACCCTCGGCGGCGGCCGCGTCGACACGAACCTCGCCTGGGACGGCCGTTCACATTTCACCACCGCCGCCGGCAGCGTCTTCCTCGGCTACGCGCCGACGATCGGCCCGCAGCTCTCCGCCGCGCTGATCGGATCGCACTTCGACGGCACGGTGCGGCGCGGCTATCGCAACGGCAATTCCGGCGTCTTCTCCGAAGGCGACACCGCGGGGTCCGGCTTCGGCGCCCTCGCCCGCCTCGGCTGGACCTTCGACACCCCGTGGCCCACCACCCGGATCACCCCCTGGGCGGCGCTCGGCGCGACCCGGCTCCACACCCGCGGCTGGACCGAATCCGGCGGCCCGTTCCCGGCGGTGATCGGCGGATTCACCTCGACCGCCCCGACCGCGCGGCTCGGCTTCGACCTCCGCCGGGCGATCCCCGGCGACGGCTGGGTGACCGCCGGCCTCGCCTGGGGCCATCGCCTCGACGGCGGCAAGTCCGCCTCCCTCGGCGCGTCGCTGCCCGGGATTCTCGACGTCGATGGCCCGGGCCGCTCCACCGCCAGCGACTGGGCGGAGCTCTCGACCGGCCTCCATCTACCGCTCGCCGGCAAGGTCGCCGTCGACGGCACGATCGGCGGCCTCCTGCCGAGGACCGGTGTCGCCAGCGTCCAGACCCGCCTGGGGCTCAGTCTGACGTTCTGAGTCGGGGAAGAGATTTGTTGGGGAGCCGTGATCGTGAGATTCCAAGCCCAACAAAATCAATCACTTAGTTTTTATATATGAGATTTGGAGCGTGAATTTGAGATTCTGGAGTCATGAATATGAGATTCCAAAGCCCCAAAAAATCGGAAGAGGACCAAGCCTCTTCCTCTTTATTCTCTGACATGTTGTTTTAATTTCAAAAATAAATGTATTTTATAATTTAAATCGCCATGAAGCAATCTTTCCAAGCATTTTGCCAATAAGCATCATGCTGAATGCTTTCATTAGTCTTCACACATCATAACGCTTGAGCCGAACGGAAAAATTGGCCCTGAAGTACGCCAGGGTAGAAACGACCCTCTCGGCAATTTCCGCCGAATAGGCAGGCTCCAGTGCGACGGGGCTCCACTCGCTCTCGACCGTGACGGCGTCATCGGCAATCGTCCACGACAACGGCGCGTCGAACCGCCGTTCGATCTCGTCCCTCGCTTCGACAGCCTCTGACGCTGCTATTTGTGAGGGCGAGCCGATCGGCGTGACCTCCAGACGGCGGACGACGCGGATCGACTGCGCCTCCGTATCGAGGACGACATCGATCGAAACCTCCCGCCGAGCATCCTGAAAATTGATGATTCGATTACGAGCCGATGCCGCCAGCCCATTGGTAGGCGCGAGATTGATGAGGGTAGCGACCTCGCGGGTCACCCTCTTTATGATGGCGATGATGGGATCGCCACCGGGTTCGTCGGGTGAGCAATCCAAATTGAGTGCCTTCTTCGCGCTTTCCCGATCCACGATGGTCATTGGCGGGCGGTTCGGCGTGATGACGACCGCCTTGTTCAGGATGGAACGCGCCGCGAGGCGGTCGACGAATGTCGCCAGCGTTTCGTTCACATGATCGGCGAACAACCGAGCGGAAGCCCACTTTGCGGTGAATTCCTCGATCGCCGAGAGCGAAACCCGAGGCTTGCCACCCTCGGCTTCCATCACCTCGATCAGCCCGACATCGATGAGACGGCGGGTGGTGACTTCATTCTCCCCCACGAAAGCCCGCGCGACGAAGATCGGCATTCCTTCACCGGTCGTCCTTTGCCGTGACCGCTTGGCACGCACTGCACCGTACCGCTCGGGATAGAGAACGGCCATATCGAGTACGACGTCGCCGAACCGTTCACCGGTACGGGCCACTGCACAGCCGACACCAGCCACCAGCGCCTGCAATTGGGGCGCAGGGTTCCACCTCGATGTCGGGCATATGTCACCGATCCGCATGAGTCCGTCCGGTATGGACTCGGGATCAATCCACGGCAGACCCAGCCCTATTTCCGAGACAGCATCCATGTCGTTGCGGATGAAATGATCTGCGTAGACGCTGTTCTTCACGATCTTGGCGTAGGGGAGGATGATTGCCTCCTTCACGATCAAAGTGAACAGCGCGGGCGAGACCCCGAAATATTTTGCTGCTTCGTCTCGATTCATCAAAGACGCGGCAAAGGTCCGAATTTGATCCGCGTCAGCCGCGTTGAATGTCTCATAGGGGTTGGAACCCTGCCCCCTCGCACGGGTGCGCAGTCCCTGCTCCTCCGCAATCCTCCTGACCAGACGGGGATCGAGCCCCACCTCATGAGCGAGGTTGTCTCTATTGATGGTGAAGACGGTTTCGCTACGCCAGACATCGCGGTTGCCCTTCCAGAATATGCCCCGATGACCGGCAATCCGGTTCGCCGCATCTCGCACGATCTCCCAGACCCCGCCCGACCTGTTTTCGAGGGTGGTCTTCAGCTTCTGTCCGAACAGTCCCCAAGCCCGCGTTTCACTGGATGTCGCGATCTGATCGAGGAATGTGGAGATGGCGTCCGCACCTCCCGCGAGGGTCCGAAAACAATCCACAGCGGATCGCGGGAGCTTTCTTTCTGCCGCCGCATCCTGAAAGACGTAAATGACGTCGTATATATCACCGAGTATGGGGATTTCATCGAGAAATGGCGAGTCATGCGGATCCAAAATCCCCATTCTCTCCAGAGTATACCTCTCCAGTGAGGACGTGGGTGCAGGAATATGGCGCACATCGTCGACGGTTGTTCGATGACCGAACGGCGATACGATGCGCAGATACGCATCATCAGGGACGACCCTGTCGCCGGTGTCTGTACTCACCAGGTCACGCCCATGGATCGGGCAGCACCGAAACTGCCGGAGATCCCACCAAGATCTCTGATAATGGGCTTCGGTCCAGCATGCGGGGCAGAAGCGCCTCGGGGTCGCGGACCACTGGTCCCGCCAGAAGGTCTGCCCGAGCAGGGTGACCTGTTGGTCGGCACCAAAGCTCGGGGTCGCCGCCACCAATCGACGCTTGCCCTCATCGGAAATGGGCAGCCTCGACACGAACTGGAGACACTCCTGCGGATCGCACCGTCGAGCGTTGAGATCGAAGCGCAAAGCCATCGTGGCGGGAGAATAGTAGCCATTGAGGTCCGCGAGCGCTTCGAAGAATCGATGTGCCGCCTCCCCTTCGTAGGGGATGCGGTAGTTTTGGAGGACGGGCCGATGAATCATCGGAGCCGCCTGTCGATTTTCGATGAGTATCTGGTTGCTGTTCATTGTCGTCACCGCCTGTTGAAGGGCGCGTGATGGTCCGCGAAATTCGGATCGTCATCCTCGTCCAGAGCATCCTTACCCTTCGGCGGATCAGCGGGATCCAGGTTATTGAAAGTCACCTGCACGCCGGGAGCCTTGACGCGATCCCATACGCGGGCGAAGTGCCGAGCGCCGATCGCAGGGGCGTTGTCGTTGATGGCTTCGGCGGTCGCTCTCTTAATGAACGCCGTGAGACGCCCGATCGATCCACGTGACACCGTGAGCAGGGAGGTACAGAAGGACGGATCCTCGAGCCCCGACCGCTCCACGAACGGCAGTTCGTCATCGATCGACGAGCAGACCAACTCGAATTCCTCCCGATCCGCCTCACTGCGGTAATCGTAGTAGGGAATCAAATGATGTGGCAGCATTCCCCGTCCTTCGAGTTGACCATCCTTTCGTATCCACGTGTAGATCGAACCCATTCCGGCAGCGATTATTGATGTGTTCGCCTCGTCGAGGAGTTGACGAAGCAGCCCCCTGAACGGCAATTCGACTCTCAGGCCACCATGATCGGAAATACGATGAAATTCGTCCATGATGACCAAATTTACCTGCTGCTGCTGTAGCGTATCGATCAGGCGGTCGGTTGCCGCATGGGTATTGATCCGGCTCGAGACCGCCAGCCCGAGTCCTTTCGCCAGAGTGTCCATGACACCTCGCACGGTGCTGTCACTGGCGACCGCCATATAGACGACCGGGCTGATCATGCCCTCGTCGCCGAGCTTACGAGGAAAACGGCTCGCATAGCTCTTGAGGGCGTAGGTCTTCCCGGAACGCGGGTCACCATAGACGGCCCCGATGGTACCAAGACTGGGCGGGCCACCACGACATGGGCAGTGCATTGATGAAATGGCCTCCATCGCATCGAGGTAACGTGGCGACAGTATCTCCATGTTGTTGACCTTCGACTGGCGATCATAACGCGACATCGTCTTGTATATCGATCTATCATTCTCCGTCATGTCACGACTCCTCTTGATTGATTGTGGAAAGCGTCCGCGATGCTTCTGCCGAAAGCGCCCGCTTCCTCTCCTCCATCTTCTGTCGACGAGCATCCGGATCGACGCGATCGGGACCACGGTCATTGGAGAGCGACGGTGCTTGCTGCCGTTCTGCGTCAACGGCGTCTCGAGGGACGGCGGCAGTGAACTTGGACGCCTTCGAACTCACCTTTGGTCCCCCCTTCCGTCCGAGGGGCTTGTCCGGCTCGACACGGGGCTCGGACATCGCATTCGGATCAGCCCTCGTGATCTCGACGACCGAAGAGGGCATCCGGTACCCCGCCTCTGCGATGGGATCCTTCTGGAAAGGAGCATTCGAAGTCGAAATGCTGCTCTCCATGCGGGTGTATCCGCAGCCTTCCAAGAATCTCGCGACATGCTTATGGGTCTTCTTGACCCCCCGTTCCTTCACGAACGCGATTCCGGTCTTGATGAGTCCGGACTTCACGCGCATCAAAGCCTCGACGTCGGGTTCGTTTCCGTACAATTCACGAGCCCGCGTGACGGTGACATTGTGAACATGACGATGGAGCCCGGTCGCGTACTCGCGGTATCGGGGGGACGCCACGACCTCGATGCGCTCCCCGACGCCACCGTGCTGACGGTGGGGGTTCACGACATAAATCGAGCCGAGATCCAACGGATTGCGGACGCAGACGTATTCGGTGCCACCACCCTTTTCACCACCGAGACGATGATCCGCGTGACTTCTCAGAGCGGCCAATCCCGGCCCGTCGTAGTGAATATGGCTCCACTGAATACCAATATTTTGTATTGTTCTCTTTTCTACCTCTCCAAGGAACGCCATTATTTGATCCGCAGGGGGTGGTGGCGCGATCGGATAAGCCTTTACCTTCTCGTTCCAGACCGAAATACGCGTGCGAGCCGTGCCCGGAACGCTACCGAGCGCTTCCGTTGGGCGTCTGCTGTGCACGGCGACGATCCAGTGGAGGAGCAACCCGTCCAACTCCTCGAGCGTCACCGCCGGAAGATTGGGCCTTGCGGGATTCCCTGACTCGTAAAGCTTCCGTTCTATGGAATTCGAGTAGGTCGTACCGGGCAGGCTGTGCAGGATGTCGTCATTGAAGGTCTTGAATGCCCTTTCGACGCCACCCTTCATGTGTGGATACGCCGGCGGCATCGTAATGAGAGATATGCCGAGAGCTTCGCAGGACATCTGTAATGATGGCCCGACGAACTCTCGGCCGTTGTCGACGATCAGGCACTCGGGTGTGCCGTAACAGGGCCACTGATAAGCTTCACCGAGTGCCTTGAACCGGGTCAGATCCTTTGGTGACATTGCATCGAGGAGGGCTGCCACCACGGAGGCCGTCGATGCAGCCTCGAAACCGAGGTACCGTCCAATGATCATCCCGCTTGCACGGTCGATGACCGACGTCAGATATGGACGCCCGAGATAGATACCGCCATAGCCGATGACGATGATGTCCAGTAGACCGTGATCGATCTCCACCTCTTGCAAGACTCGAGAAGGCCGAATCGTCTGTTGATAGGTCCGATAACGCAACTCTGCCCAACGCCGTCCAACTCTGAAACTATCTCGAGCAAACCGATTGACTGCCTTGCAGTACGTCGCGAACGTCTTCGCGTGTGGTGCATTGAGATTTGTGACATCTGCTTGCGGGTTTTCAGCCAGAATGGCCTTCTTGGCATCATCGAGCCGCGTCCAGAGCGACGCATATGCGCGATCCTTACTGATGTTGGACCGCATCCACACGCTTACGGCGTTTTGTATTTCTGTCCGAACCAACGGATGGAAGGCTACGGCGCGCCCCGGATTGAAGCCTCGCTTATCGATCAGCTTTTCCGCCACGAAAGCCTGCTCGGTGTGTTCGTAGGCATACAGCCACTTGAGAACCGTACTGGCGGCAGGGGCACTGCTCCCGTCACGGAGTGCCGCGTGGGCAGCATCGATGATCGGCTTCACACCCTTTGCGGTTCTGGTCAGCACGTACCCCGGGCGGACACCGGCATCTGACACGGGCGTCCCATAGATCGCCGCATTGATGTAATAGAGCTTCCGATGGAAACTCTTCTTGTGTGTATCCGATGTGGTCAGAACTCTTGTGACCCCCTCCAACGGCTCGTCACGTACGCCCGTGTTGATGAAGGCGAGATCTCCCTTCCACCACAATCGTGCGATTTCCTGATCGGTGAGGTCGACAGGAACCCCGGTATCGATCGCTATGAAGGCAACCTTCTTTTCGTAACGGCACATCACGACATGGACTTGTCCATTGAACTTGACACGGTCGTGTTGCTTGAGATCGAAGCGTACCGGCTCGATCTTCTCCTCGACGAAATTGTATGAGTAGGGGATGAGCGCGTTCATTCGATCGCCCCCCAGATCACCCGGGTCTCGTAGGTGATGGGCAAGGTCGGATCGAAGTCGACCTCCCCCCACAGAGCGAGATTCATCAGGGCTGCGAAACCGAGATCTTGGCAGTCGGGGCTCTGGATGCCCGAAACGGCGATCAACTCACGGATGGTGGCCGGCGGTTGATACGTCGCCAACACCATGCGCATACGACGCAAGGCGTCTTCACCGTCTGCGGAGCGGTACCGATATCGATAGCGCAACATGATTTCGGAGTTCGACAGCGCGGGCTGAGCATTGATATCCCACTCCGTCTTCACGATGAATCCGATGCCGTGATCGACTTCATAAGCGTCTTGAATGAAGGGGCGGTGGCTCTTCCAATATGGCTTGTTGGCGAAGAATTCCGCCTTTGCTTCGACAACGACGATTCGACCGTCACGATACCGAACGGTGATATCGGGTGTGTAGATCGCCGAACTGTGATCGTGTGGGCTCGTTGGGATGCGATACTTCAATTGGTGAGATTCGACCGCAAATTCGAGCACATCCTTGTCTGCGCTGAGAAGGCGACGGCACCGCAATTCGAGAATGCTGCGAAACAGCGTACGTCCGAGGCACTTGTAGTCCCCACCCACGCCGTCGAGCGCCCGCCCACGATTCCACAACGGCGGGTTCCGCATCGGGACTGCGTTGGCATGCAGGCCGAGATCGGCTGGGCTGATGGTGGACTGGGGCATGACCGATGTTCCCGCTGTTCGGCACATTGCCTTCGGGCACACAACTCACCCTTCGGCCTCCACGAGTGGGTGGAAGTCGATTGATCGAGTTGATGTCGAGGGCTGTCTGTCGCCGGGTCCGTTGATCAGACTCGCTCGCGCCCACCACGACATCCTCGGAGGGACGTCGCATCATGTGGGGTTCGGGAGTTGATCGAGGGGCCTGTGCGACCGTCGCTCGGATCGAACGTCGACTGCTACGTGGGCGTAACAGCAGACGGATTCGGAGCGAACGGTTTGACCTCACCGCATGCGGGGGGAGGCCAAAGAAGAACACGGCATGAGACGATGGGGGGCATGAAGAATCTCCAACTGATCGGGCCACACGAAATCGTCGGATGACGAGTTCATGTAGAGACTCCTCGCGTCGACCGACTCGAGTTGCCTCACGTCAGCAGTGTTCACCCGCGAAGGCATCGTTGCCCTCTATGGATAAAACTGTCGGACCCAAATACTGGTGCAAATCTGGCGCACCGGCATAAAATGTGGAGATTCCAGCAATGATCGGAGCATCGCCGGAATCGCGATTGATGTCCAGGTTCAAAATTTGGGTGGGAGGCAAAGAAATTTATATATAGTTAACGTTTCACAAACATTTGGCTCTCCCCACGACGATGCACCATCCATCAGACATCAGCGGTCTTTCTGCTTTCACAGGAGGTCGCGGTACGTCGCGTGCTGCGATCTGCATATCGGACGAGGGCAGCAATTTCGGCAGCATCGAGATAACGGCGCACCTCAAGAGCGGTGGCGACCCGCTCGATCGCCTTTCGATGACGTCGAACGAGGCGCGTGGACACGACTTCGAGACGGCGAAGATCGCGCTCCACCGTCAGCCGCAGGGCGGGATCGAAATTTCCAAGCTGTGGTGCTTGGGCTGGTGGCGCACGAAAGAGAAGTGTCGTCCCCAGCGCCCACGATGCGTGGACCCAGTAGAGCAGCGCGCTCGCCTGAGCCAAGTCGGAAGTCTGCTCGCCTCCTGCACCCGAGGAGACCGTTCCGATCAGGACCGCCTCGGCGCAGCGGCCCGCCAAAAGTGTCACGACCGTCTGCTCCACTGAAGCGAGGTCGACAATGGGCGGCAAACCCTGAATTCTGGTCTGGCCACCACTCTGTGATCCGCAGGCGAGACTCGCCGACGTGACGCTCGTAAGGAGTTGTACGTGGGCCAAAACTGCGTGCGCCGCCTCGTGAACGGCAACGCGATGAATCGATTCCGGGGCGCGCGTGTCGGGAGGCAAGAGAGCGCCGACCAAATCCCCGATGATGATCGCCCGACCAGCATGACGTGCAGTACGCTTGGCGCGTCTCACCGCCTCCATTGCATCGGCCCCGGTCATGCCGGAGACCATCCGCGTCCACGGCATCAAGTCGACGTCAGCCAGATCTGAACCGAGGTGGTGATGCAGAATTTCGGCGAGACCAGCGGCGTCGGGCGGGCCGAGATACACAGTCTTTTCGAGGCGTCCGGGACGCAGGACGGCGGGGTCGAGACGCTCGATCGCATTTGTCGCCCCGACGATGATGATGCCGTCAGTCGATCCGACGGCACCGTCGACCAGTGATAGAAAATCATTGACGAGTGACACCCACCAATCACGATTGTGGGGATCCAACGTCGAACGATTTGGAAGTGAATCGATTTCGTCGAGGAAGAGTATACAAGGAGCTAGTGCTCTGGCGCGAGCAAACAAGTCATGCTGAAACTTGATCACCGCCCCGAGATGCCCGTCTGTCGACGAGAAAAACTCACCGATGGATGCGACGATTGTCGGAAGACCACAGGCATTTCCCAATATTCTGGCGAACAAAGTCTTGCCGACACCGGGCGGGCCATGAAGGACAACACCACGGTCGACGTCAGCCCATCCAATCTTCCCAGCCCTCACGTCGGCGATGTCGCGCGCCAGTGTCAAACCCCAAGTGCGCGCGTCACCGAAGGTGCGCATCGAACGCAGGTCGGGGAGGCGGTCGTCAGCCCCGACACGAAACACGGTCTGCCGTAAGGCACGCAAGCGAAACACCGCATCAGCAGCCGACCCCGTCGGACGGAGAGCAGACAAAACCTGCCGATAAGACAACCCTGAAACGTCGCCGTCACAAAAATCGCGTGGAGGTCGACCGGATAAACATGCGCGCATGACACGACGAATGATGTGTGCGCCGGGCGTGGGAACATGAATGGTGACGTCTGCCGCAGACACGAGGATTGCCGGTAACGCCGTCGGGTCGGCGGTGATACCGATGACGGTCCTCCCTTCGGCGAGCGCATCGACGGAGTCCGCCTCCGCCTCTGCCAACGCACCCGGAGTCCTCCGTTCAGAGCCGTCGCGGGTGACGATGTGGTAGGTGCCGGCACCGAACGGCGTCATGCGACCGATGGTCTTCTTGATCGCCCCGACGTAATCAGACGACGGCACAATAACGAGAAAACAGGTGGCCCCGCGCTGTGCGATCCGGCGTCTGGTCGCCTTGTCGAGGGCCGCACCCAACAGAAGGTCGGGTAAGACGGACGAGACAGAAGGACGAGCGGGCGCGGTGACGTCAGGCCGATCATCGCCACCATCGGGCGCGAATTCATCGTCACCGGATTCGTCACCGGAATCGATGATCACATCAAAGATCCGCTTGGCCATTTGTCAGCACTCCCCATGCGTGGAGGCAACACGGCGACCGAGACGGTAATAGCGGGAAAGCGTCCGCGCCCACCCGGCCGCCTCATCGATCGCCCAAAGGCCGGAAGTGGCAATTTCCGAATGCGTGCCGAACCGGGGATGATGGCTCACCTCCCCCGTGAGGCAGACGTCGAGGCGCGGTATTGCCTCCCATTCATCGAGAACAGGGGCCATAGACAAGGTCGACGCGGAAGGCCCACCCTCGAGAACGAGGTTTTCGATATCGTCGGCAAGACAACGGAGATGGAGGACGACGTCGGTGGGGTCGGCGAGAAAACGAATGGACATGGCGATCTCGGAAGTCGTGTCCCGAGATCGCACTCTTCGCGTCTCAGGACGGTGAACAGAATTGTGGACGAGTCATTGATGATGAGTGATCCGGTTTTTTGGTCATGATGACGAAGCCTCTGAGTTTGTGATCGCGAACTTCATTGAACGGCATGATTTCCGTTTTTTTGATCCGGACCTCGGGCTTGAAAGATTTGCGTGGTGATTTGAAGAGGCAGATTGATGCCGTGAGGAAATACGATCGAGGGCGACCATGACGGCATTTTCCGTGGTCGGCGAGCGTCGAGATGGTGGCGACGACACGACCGGCGATCGTCGGACGGATGTCGACGATGCGATAGAAGCAGGGGATGTGTGTGGAAGAGGTGGACATGAAGAGGGCTCAGAATATGCCGCTCTCGTGTCGACCCTGTCCGGGTTGGCGTCAGGCGATGTGTGAGCGGACGAGACACACCGACGGACACCGCGTCTTTGCGGATTTCGCCCGAACGGCAGGACTCCAGGCCCGAAGGGTGAATATCGTAATCATGAAGCCAACATGCCGGATACCCGGAGAAGTTGCAATACAAACCGGGAACAAATTTTTCATGAGTTCGTAATCATGGTTAACGGGGGACTAATGACCGCAGGAGGTGAGCGCCGGATTGCCTGATTTCGCCGTGCGTGCAACCCTCCCCACACTCGTGGGTCGTGAACACGTCATGCTTCCGTCGCCATCATCTAAAGATCCGGTAACGTCGGAGGACAATCGCGAGGAATGAGGCAAACACGCTTTGATGATGTCGGTGTCTTCTGCAGGTGGGTCGGTTCCATCGAGTTGTTTTTCGGATGGGGCACCCATGTTGCTTGCAACATCAAAGGTGATGCCGGTATCTATATATGGAGATCATGCAGACGATTCGGTGTGCATGCCGGATGCTTGTTCCCGATCACTCACGATCAGGACTCGTGTCGCGTCACTACAAGGGCGATCGATGCCGACTCCAGCCGTGAGTGATCCATTGGACATGCCGAACGGAAGCCCGTCAGTGCAGAGTGATGTCGTTTCACTCGACCATTCTTCAAAGGAACGGTCGACGATGCGCTCGTCATCAACCTCGGGCCGTCGTGTCGGAAGACGATCACACGACATGGACCTCGGTGGCGATCGATATACCCTTTCCCTCACGGCTGGCGGTGGCCTTCAGCCCGAACAGAGTGCCGTGCTCGCCATGATCCACAGAGACGGCGAGGCGTGGTGCTCCACTGTCGATCGGGCCTTCGCCGAGGGGTGCCTGCATCCCGACACCAAGACCGCCCACCGTGTCGCGAGTGAAATCGCCGTACGGCTGGATGCGTTGTCACAGGAGGAGCGAGGGCTGCTCATCAAGGCCAATCCCTCCGACCAAACCATGATCCTCTGGCTCGCGGCATGTCGGGCCTATCGGATCGTCGGTGAATTTGCCGTGGAGGTCGTCTCCGATCGCCATCAGGTGTTTCGTACCGATCTGAGCCCTCTGGATTTCGATGTCTTCTTTGAAGCCAAATCCATTTCATCGGTGAAGCTACAGACGGCGGCAAAGTCCACGCGCGCCAAGATCCGCAGTCTGGTTTTTCGATTCATGAGAGAGGCTGGGATCATTTCGGCGGACGGCAGGATTCACGGTGTGCTGCTGACGCCGGCAATTTACGAGATCCTCCGTAATCGTCCACGCGATCAACGATATTTTCCCAACCATTGGCGAAGACTCTGAGGCCCGACATGGTGTTGACCGGCAACGACTTCGATCCGAAGGCTCGTGAAGAACACCTCTTCACCGTTCTGTCGAGCAATCGGTTCTTGAAGATGGAGGGCATCGGCCGTGAGGTGCCGTTCTTCATCAACCCCTATCCGCCGGCTGTATCGACCGACATGGATCAGATCCGTGAAGGGCTGAAGCGGCGGCTCGAGAACCTCGGCATCCGCATCGCCGACGTCAATCTCTACGACCTCTCGATCGGGATCCTTCATGATCGGGGCATCTTCGACCAGGTGGTCGAGAACGAGGGCTCCTTCGACAAGGCCGAACTGCTCGAGACGTTTCAGGGTGTCCTCGATCCGGCAGAACACCTCATCCCCGCAATCACCCGTGAACTCGCCGATGGCGATCATCGGGTGCTTTTCTTGTCCGGCATCGGTGAGGTCTACCCCTACATTCGGGCGCACAGCATTCTGAACAACCTACAGAGTGCGGTCAAAGCCATCCCGACGCTCTTGTTCTTCCCGGGCACCTACACGCAGACCATGGCAAATGGTGCGTCATTGGTGCTGTTCGGAAGAGAAGACCTTCATGACGATAAATACTATCGTGCCTTCAATATCCTCTACTGTCAGGGTGACGAGCAATGACCTCTCTCCGCGAGATATTCAAGCGCCCTATCGACCGACCGATCGAGGGGGTCATCAAGGCGGATGACGAGGTCGGGCTGCGTCTCGAGATCGAGGAATATGTCCTCACCAACGAGATCGAGCGCAACCTCGGTCGTTTCCTGAATGCCTACAACGACTACACCAACGCCAATGGCGTCTGGATCTCGGGCTTCTTCGGCTCGGGTAAATCGCATCTCCTGAAGATGCTGGCCTATGTCCTCGAGAACCGTGACGTGGATGGCACGCCTGCATTCGACCTCTTCGTCAAAGGCGGCTTGGGCGATGCCGTGTTGAAGGCCGATCTCGAAAAAGCGATCCGCATTCCATCGAAGAGCATCCTGTTCAACATCGACCAGAAGTCCGACATCATCGCAAAGACCCAGATCGACGCCCTTCTCTCGGTGTTCCAGAAGGTCTTCGACGAGATGTGCGGCTACTATGGCAAGCAGTCTTACATTGCCCGTTTCGAGCGCGACCTCGAAGGGCGCGGGGAACTGACAGCCTTCAAGGTCGAGTACGAGAAGATCGCCGGCAGGCCGTGGGAGCGCGGACGCGAGCAAGCACCGCTCGAAGGCTCCAACATCGACAAGGCATATGCCGCAGCGACCGGGGCGTCGGACGATGACGTGAAGGACGTCCTGCGTCGATATCGCTCCGAGATGCGTCAATCGATCGAGGGTTTTGCCGCCGATGTCCGGGCTTGGCTCGATACACAGAAACCGGGCTTCCGACTGAACTTCTTCGTCGACGAAGTCGGGCAGTACATCGCCGACAACACCAAGCTGATGACCAACCTCCAGACCATCGCCGAGAGCTTGGCGACCAAATGCCGTGGGCAGGCTTGGATCATCGTGACGGCCCAGCAGGAGATGAAGAGCGTCATCGGCGACATGACGCAGAGCCAGCACAACGACTTCTCGAAAATTCAAGCGCGGTTTGCGAATCGGATACCGCTCAACAGTCAGGATGTCGCCGAGGTTATTCAACGGCGTTTGCTGGAAAAGACGGCGGACGGACGCCTCGCTCTCATCGATCTCTATCATGACAATCAATCGAATTTCGGGACGCTGCTCGACTTCACCGACGGCGGTCGTCGCTATACGCATTTCAAAGACAGTGATGCTTTCATCGCGAGCTACCCGTTCGTTCCGTATGAATACGAACTGTTCCAAGACGCGATCAAAAGTCTTTCCGAACACAACGCCTTCGAGGGGCGTCACAGTTCGGTCGGCGAACGCTCCATGCTCGGCGTTTTCCAATCCGTCGCCGTCGCCAATGCTACGTCCGAGGTGGGGAAGCTTGCGACCTTCGATCAGATGTTCGATGCGATCTCGGCTGTCCTGAAGGGGAACGTCCAATCAGCAGTAGCTTCGGCCAAACAAGATAATCTCGTCGATGAATTTGCTCTTCGGGTTTTGAAAGCCCTCTTCCTCGTCAAGTATGTGAAAACGTTCCGCCCGACGGTCCACAATGTCGGCATCCTGCTTCTCGACCGATTGGACGCGGACCTCACCAATCATCGCCGGAAAGTCGAAGAGGCTCTGGCACTCCTCGAACAGCAGATCTACATCCAGCGTAATGGTGATGCCTACGAGTTCCTAACCGACGAAGAAAAGGACGTCGAGGAGGAAATCAAGAGCGTCGACATCGACTCCACCGAGTTCATGGTCGCGGTGAAAGAGGTTCTCTTTGGTGTCGGGTTCAAGAACAACATAAAGCATGCAAATTCTGGGCAGGACTTTCAATATTCGAGCAAGGTAGACAACCAATTGTTCGGCCGCGAGTACGCGGTCGGCATCAATATGCTGACGGAATACGAGATCGTTGGTGATCTCAATGCCGTCGCTGCCCGAAGTGTGGCTTGTGACGACCTTTTGGTCGTGATCCCACAGGACTCCCGTTTCAATTCCGATGTCAAACTCTACAAGCAGACTCTGAAGTATCTGCAGCAGGCCAGCGATTCGAATATCAAGGATTCGGTCAAGAGAATTCGTGAAGATCGCGCGAGGCAAAACAACGATCGCCTTCAGGACATCAAAACGAGGGCCAGCCAACTCGTTGGTTCTGCTCGCTTCTTCGCGCGTGGTTCCGAGATCGAGGTCAAGGGTTCCGACGCGGCTGTTCGCGTCGACACCGCATTTCAGACGCTGGTGGACAAGGTCTACACCAGCCTGTCGCTTCTTCGAAGCGTGACCTACACCGATGCGCAGATCGCAGAGTTTGCCAAGAAGCAACCGACCGTCTTCGACACCGAACTCACCGAGGCTGAACGCGAGATCATCGCATACGCTCAGACCATCGCATCGGAGGGAAATCGCACCTACGCACGCGGAATCGTCGAGCATTTCACCGGGAAGCCCTACGGCTGGGAGCCGACGGCAATTCTGTGCCTGACGGCGGGGCTTGTCGCCCGTCGTAAGCTTCAAGCCTCTCTGTCGGGAAGCCCGGTCGAAGGCGATCGGTTGGTGAAAGCTCTGAAGAGCAGGGAAGAGCGGTCGACCCTTTTCTTCGACATCCAGACCGAGTTCACGCCTGCGCAGGTGCGCGACCTCAAAACGTTCATGGCGACGTTCTTCGATGGACAGCCGACCTCGAACGACGGCAAGGCGCTCGGTGAAGAGGCCAAGGCGAAATTCGAAAAGCTCGTGATCGAGTTGGCTGGTTACATCAGACAACCGGCGACATATCCATTCATGGTCACCCTGACTAGTCTCGGGGAGAAGACCACTCAAATTTCAAAGAAACCTCCCGATTGGTTGCTTACTGAGTTCGCCGACACTGAAAAAGATGATCTTCTGGCGTTGAAAGAGGAGAACCTCGACCGTGTCCGGACATTCTTGTCAGGCAGTCAGAAGATTATTTTCGACAGTGCGTGGACGTTGATGGCGAATGAGAGTTCAAATCTTCTCTACGTCAATCAAGATGACGTAAAGAAATTGGAAGAACGTCTTCTCGATCCAAATTGTTTAAATAGTAATGGCATAAGAGATATCAAAAACTACAGTGATAAAATTCGGGAGAAGCTGTTCGTAATCATTGCTGAAGAACGAAAGGCTGCGACAGACGCGATTAACCAGAAGTCACAATCGCTCTTCGACGACAAGGCATTCGCAACGATACCAGAAGCACGGAAGACGGAAGTGCGTGCGTTGGTCGCGAAGGAACTGACTATTGTAAAGGACGAGAAGCTCATCGCTGTCATACGCAATCGTGTGACGCATTTCAACGACGAGGTGTTTCCGCGCATTACGGAAACTGTCTTGGCATCAGTTCCGATCGAAGAACCTCCGGCACCACTTGCCCCGCCGATCAAGTCCGATGTTGTGGCCACCCCACCTGATGGTGAGGGCAAGGCTGAACCTCCGAAGGCAAAGGGGCTCGGTGGCGGAGACACGTTGGTCATCACCCCGCCGCTTGTTCCGCGCCCTCCGAAGATGGTGGCGATTTCACGGATCAAGCCGTCAATTTCGAAGCCCTATCTTTCCGATGAGAGTGACGTCGATCTCTATGTCGATGAACTCCGTCGTAGCCTCATGGTCGAGATTGCCGCAGGTAAGAGGATTTCGCTCTGATGGACACCAACGCGCTGAAGACCTTCGCCAAGGACGCCCGCCGTTCACTGATTGCCCAGATCGGAGCGAAGTTGACGCATGTCCTCGCCGAAGGCTCGCCCGAGAGGCGCGAGAATCCCTCTGCCATCGGTACGCTCGAGGCGCTGGTGAAGGAGCAGGGTAAGGAGCAGGTCGTCGAGAAAGTCTCCTACACGTGGTTCAATCGACTCTCTGCCCTCCGGTTCATGGATGCCAACGGCTACAACGCGATCAAGGTCGTCAGTCCGTCAGACAGCGGAACACGTCCGGAGATTCTCACTGAGGCGATCGATGGAAACACCGACAAGGAGCTTTCGGAGCGGACCAAGGAGCGTGTTCAGGCGATCCTGAGTGGACGGGAGGCGTCCAAAGACCCGCACGGCGAAGCCTATCGGCTTCTGTTGGTCGCTACCTGCAACAAGCTCAATACCGTGATGCCATTCATGTTCGAACGCATCGCAGACTACACGGAGCTTTTGCTCCCCACCGACCTTCTATCGAGCGACGGCATAGCGTCTCAATTGCGGAACGTCATGACCGTTGATGCCTGCAAAGACGTCGAAGTCATCGGCTGGTTGTATCAGTTCTATATCTCTGAAAAGAAAGATGATGTATTCGATGGGTTGAAGAAAAACATCAAAATCACGGCCGAGAATATACCCGCCGCGACTCAACTTTTCACGCCCCATTGGATCGTTCGGTATCTGGTCGAAAATTCACTCGGGCGGTTATGGTTGCTTAATCACCCATCTTCTGCGCTCGCCAAGAAAATGGACTATTATATCACTCCGGAAGACACGGAGACTGACTTCCTACGCATTTCTAGCCCTGAAGAAATCCGCATCTGCGATCCCGCATGCGGTTCGGGGCACATGCTGACCTACGCGTTCGATCTCCTGCACGTGATCTATGAGGAAGAGGGTTACGACACGAACGATATTCCGGGTCTGATCCTCGCCAACAACCTCACTGGCATCGAGATTGACGACCGCGCTGGGGCGTTGGCCGCGTTTGCGCTGGCGATGAAGGCGGCTCAATATCTGGGGTGGGATAAATTCCAGAGAATGACGGCACAACCTAATGCGCGCTTCGCTGAATCCGGACAGCCATTCCGCTAATTCCCGGACAGCGTTTCCGCTAAAGTCCGGACAGTTTTGACGGGGTGGTCCTCGGGTGCCTCGTTTTCGTCAGGGGTTATAGGTTTCGCCGTTTTCGGCGGGGGTCAAGAGGGGCGAGGCCCTTTGCTTGCGCATGCTGTCGCCGGCCAGTTCGATGCGGTGGGCGTTGTGGACGAGGCGGTCGAGCACGGCGTCGGCGACGGTATTGT
>NZ_SJFN01000006.1 GCF_004328075.1 Siculibacillus lacustris
GGGCGGGCTGAACCCGGACCGGCGGCGGGGCGGCCGGCTGGACGCGAACGGGCGGCGGCACCTGGACCGGCGCGGGCTGGGCGCGCGGCGCGGCCGGCGCGGGGGCCTGATGCTGCTGGCGGCGCAGCTCTTCCTCGGTCAGCGGCTTGGCCTGCGCCATCTCGATGCGACCGGGTTCGGGCGGCGACGCGGCGATCGCGGTCTGCGCCGACACCAACGACGGCAGGATCACCACGGTGGTCAGCAGGTCCTTCACGTATTTCATCTGCACGCTCCCTCCCCGGACCGTCCGGTGCGACCGATGGGTCGCGACCGCGGACGACGGGATGCCTTCGAGAAACAGTCTCGCGGAGAAATATGCCCCCGGCGAGGCACCGGGACAGCGAAATCGTCGCGAAGTCGCGGCGGCACGGCGGCACGGGCAGATCCGGGCCGGAAACGCCGGGGCCGACTCGCCGGCCTCGAAACACCGAGACCGAAACGCTGCGTGCGAAACGCAAAGAGACCGGAGGGCGGGGCCCATCCGGTCTCTCTTCGCGGCGGTCGCGGCCGGTCCGCGAGGACCGGGCCGGCGTCGATTGGTCGGGCAGAGAGGATTCGAACCTCCGACCCCTTGACCCCCAGTCAAGTGCGCTACCAGGCTGCGCTACTGCCCGTCAGGTCGGCTGCCGGGGCACGTCGTACCCCGGACAAACGCGTCCGCCGAGGCGACTTAGACCGTTTCGGAGCCCCGTGCAACCCCTTTCCCGATCGCGCCGACGGGCGCGTCGAGAGGGCGGCGGGATCGCGCCGTTTCCGGCTCAGCGCGCCTGATCGAGCAGGCGCTTGCATTCGAGCAGTTCGAACAGCGTCGATTGCAGACGGCGAATCTCGTCGCGCGACAGGGCGCGGGCCGGCTCGCGGGTCGGCGTCGCCAGCACCGCTTCGGAAGCCGGCACGCCGCCCGGGCGCAGGCGGTCGATCAGATGGCCGATGCCGCCGCGCGCGGTCTCCGCCGCGGCCGGGCGCGGGGCCGGCGGACGTTCCGAGCGCGGGCGCAGGACGACCGGCGGCGCCGGTTCACGGACCGGCTCGGGCATCGATTCGGGGCGCGGCGGTGTCGTCGGCACGACGGCCGACGGGGCGCGGGTCGCGGCGACCGGCGGCGCGGCGCCGGACGACGGGGCGAAACGGCGGGCGAGGTCGCGGGCCTCGCGGGCTTCGTCGGCGAGACGGTCGACGGCGGGGTCGGGGTCGGGGAGGTCGGGCTCGGCGACGCCGCCTTCGGCCATCGCCGCCCAGGCCTCGTCGTCGGCGGCGCGGGCCTCGCCCTCGCCGTCGGAGGCTTCGTCGGCGGATCCGTCGTCCACGCCCTCGGCCTCGTCCCAGGCGGCGGGTTCGGGGGCGCGGCCCTCGTCCCAGCGGGCGGCGCCGGGCTTGGGCGGCTGTGGCGCGCCCTCCAGCCAGACGTTCATGACGAAGCGGACGCCCTGCTCCTTGAGGATGCGCTGGACGCCGCGGATCGTGTAGCCCTCGCCATAGAGGAGATGGCGGATGCCCTTGAGCAGTTCGACGTCGTCGGGCCGGTAGTAACGCCGGCCGCCGCCGCGCTTCAGCGGCTTGATCTGGACGAAGCGCGTCTCCCAGAAACGCAGGACGTGCTGCGGCAGATCGAGATCGGCCGCGACTTCGCTGATCGTACGGAATGCGTCCGGGCTCTTGTCCAAGGTCGACGGCTCACCGATCGGTCGGGCCGAGCGAGCCCGACGAGGAGATCATTCGTCGTCGCCCAGCGTGTCGTTGATCTTCTGTTTCAAGACGTTGGACGGCTTGAAGACCATCACTCGCCGGGGCGAGATCGGAACTTCCTCACCCGTCTTGGGGTTGCGGCCGATCCGCTCGCCTTTGGAGCGGACCAGGAACGTGCCGAAGGAGGACAGTTTGACCGACTCGCCCTCCACCAGGCAATTGGAAATCTCTCCCAGAACCATTTCGACGAGATCGGCGGATTCGGTCCGCGACAGCCCCACCTTCTGATAGACGGCCTCGCACAAATCCGCCCGGGTGATGGTCTTCCCCGTCATGTTCCAACCCTTTTGATTGCGCCGCGGCTCGGGTCCGTCGACCCGTCGGCGGTACGTTCGGGAACCCGCACGTCCGACGTCTCGTCAATCCGGATGAAAAGGTAGGACCTCGGCGAGGGCCGGTCAACAGGCGCAACGTCGGCGCGACGTCGATGCCGAAGATTCGACGTCGCGGGACCGGTCGCGGCCCCCCTCGAAGGCGCAAGTCGCGGATCTCACCAGCGGATCAGCGACGCGCCCCAGGTGAAACCGCCGCCCATGGCTTCGATCATCACCAGATCGCCGGGCTTGATGCGGCCGTCCTTGACGCCGACGTCGAGCGCCAGCGGGATCGAGGCGGCCGAGGTGTTGCCGTGGACCTGGAGGGTCATGATGATCTTGCCGGCGTCGATGCCGAGGCGCTTGCCGGTGGCTTCGATGATGCGGCGGTTGGCCTGATGGGGCACGAACCAGTCGATGTCGGCGGCGGTCAGTCCGGTGGTGACCAGGAGCTCGTCCATCACCCCGGCCAGATTGGTGACCGCGTGCTTGAACACCTCCTTGCCTTCCATGCGCAGATGGCCGGCGGTCTGGGTGCGCGACGGGCCGCCGTCGACGAACAGCTTCTCGCGGTGACGGCCGTCGGCGCGCAGATGGGAGGCGATGATGCCACGATCGGCGAGGCCCGCGCCGCCCTCGGCGGCCTCGATCACCACCGCGCCGGCGCCGTCGCCGAACAGCACGCAGGTGGTGCGGTCGGTCCAGTCGAGGATGCGGCTGAAGGTCTCGGCGCCGATCACCACGGCGCGGGTGGCGAGGCCCGCCTTGATCTGGGCGTCGGCGGTGGCCAGCGCGTAGACGAAGCCGGAGCACACCGCTTGGAGGTCGTAGGCGAAGCCGCGGGTGATGCCGAGCTGCGACTGGACCTCGCCGGCTGTGGCCGGGAAGGTGTAGTCGGGGGTGGCGGTGGCGACCACCACGAGGTCGATGTCGGCGGCGTCGATGCCGGCGTTCTCCAGCGCGGCGCGGGCGGCGGCGACGGCGAGATCGGAGGTGAATTCGCCTTCGGCGGCGCGGTGGCGCTCGTGGATGCCGGAGCGCTCGACGATCCAGTCGTCGGTGGTGTCGACGATCTTGGCGAGATCGGCGTTGGTGAGGGTTTCACGCGGGAGGTAAGAGCCGACACCGCGGACGACGGTTCGAAGCACGCTCACAGTTCACCTCGTTCCTCGCCGCTCGCGGCAGTCGCGAATCCGGCGCGATGATAATGGGCCAACCCTTCGACGATCCGGGCGGTGAGATCGTTGAGGGCCATATCGCGGGCGAGTTCGATGGCGGAGGCGAACCCTTCCGCGTCGGCCCCACCATGACTCTTGATGACGACGCCGTTGAGGCCGAGGAACACACCCCCGTTGACCTTGCGCGGGTCCATCTTTTCCTTCAGCCGGTCGAAGGCCGACTTGGCGAGCAGATAGCCGAGACGGGTCAACCAGGTCCGGCTGATGCCGGCGCGCAGATACTGGCCCATCTGCTTGGCGGTGCCTTCGGCGGTCTTCAGGGCGATGTTGCCCGCGAAGCCCTCGGTCACCACCACGTCGACGATACCCCGGCCGATGTCGTCGCCCTCGACGTAGCCGACGTATTCGAGTTCCTGCAGGTCGGCATCCCGGAGGAGTCGACCGGCCATCTTGACCTCTTCGATGCCCTTGACCTCTTCGACACCGATGTTGAGGAGGCCGACACGGGGGCGATCGACCCCGAACACGCTGCGGGCCATCGCCGAGCCCATCACCGCGAAGTCGACCAATTGCTGAGCGTCGGCACCGATCGTGGCGCCGACGTCGAGGACGATCGCCTCACCGGTCAGGGTCGGCCAGATCGCGGCGATCGCCGGGCGCTCGATGCCGGCCATGGTGCGCAGGCAGAACTTGGCCATGGCCATCAGCGCGCCGGTGTTGCCGGCGGAGACGCAGACCGCGGCCTCGCCGGTCTTCACCGCGTCGATGGCCTTCCACATGCTCGACTTCCAGCGGCCGGCGCGCAGCGCCTGGCTGGGCTTGTCGTCCATGCGGACCACGACCTCGGCATGGACCACCCGGGACACTGCGGCGAGCTTGGGGCGTGCAGCGACGAGCGGCGCGACGCGGGCTTCGTCGCCGAACAACACGAAATGAAGTTCCGGACGCCGTTCGAGGGCCAGCGCGGCGCCCGCCACGACCATTTCCGGGCCGGCGTCTCCGCCCATTGCGTCCAGGGAGATGATGATGGAGGTCGGCATCGTACTCTGAGGCTCGTCGGTCGCATCCGACGGAGGCCGGACATTACCGCGTTGGGGCCCGGTGACAACCCGCGTCCGGCACGGTCGCCGACGCAGGTCCGTCATTCGGCCCGGCTCCCCTATCACTCCTTCTTCCGGCGCGCCAGAGCCGCGAAGGGGGAGAAGGTCTCGGGCGGCACCACCAGACCGGCCGCGACGGGGTCGAATTCGGCTCCCGGACGGCGCGGATAGGGATCAATACCGAGCATCAGATGTTCGACGACGATCGCCCCCAAATCGACGGTGCCGCCCTCCAGGGGCTCGGGCACGTCGATCGCATTGGCGTCGAGATCGATCGCGCCGTCGTCGTCCTTGGGCTCGAGATATTGGGCGAGCTTGTCCGGCGGCACCAGGCGCACCGACACTTCTTCGTCGACCAGGGTCTCGACCGGCTCCAGGGTGACGATGCAGGCCTGGGTCAGGCGGGCGGTGACGCGGCCGTCGACCGCCACGCCGGCGCCCGACCAGGGCGCGACGCGCAGTTCGGCTCGGCAGAACTCCACCGACAGCACTTCGCCGGCGACCGCCAGCGCGGCGAGTTGCTCGGCATCGGCGGTGATCACCACATGGGTGCCACCCGGAGAGATGTCGGAGACGGAGAGGGTACGGCGCAGCGGCACCGGGGCCGGAGCGGGAACGGGGGCATCGGTCATGTCGTGATCCTCGGCGAGGAGAGAGCGGGGTCGGGCCAGACGATCCGGCCGTCGAGGACGTCGGCGACGGGACGGTCGGCGAGAGCAGCGGAGGCGGCGAGCACGTGACGGGCCAGTGCCGCGGCGCCGACGGCGGGGTCGGAGGCCTCGGCGAGCACGTTGCGGGCGATCGCCGCGGCCAGTTCGTCGGCGTCGGCGGCTTCCAGCGCCTTGTCGTAGACCTGGGTGCGGCCGTTCCAGGCGGCGGCGAGCTTCTTCATCTTCTTGGGGATCGAGGTGTCGCCGACCCCCATTTCGCGCAGCGCCCGGTCCATCTCCTGGAAGAACAGGTCGACCAGTTCCTGGCCGCGGGCAGCGGGGTCGGGACGGTCGCGGCGAGCGCCGGCCTCGACCGGCGCCTCGGCTTCGGCGCGCAGGCGATGCAGCACCACCGCGATGTGCAGCACGATCATGTCGAAGCGCGCCGTCACCGTGTCGGGAACGCCGTAGTGCAGATAGAATTCGGGATGCCGCGCTTCAGTCACGATCGCCCGATAGAGGGCGAGGGTGGCGTCGGAGAAACGGTGGCCGAACAGTCCGAAGATCATGTCGTCTCCGTCGGATCTGGCGGGGCGGGGGTCGCCGGTCGTGGGCGTTGTCATCCGACCTAGCGCAGGTTAGGGAAGAAGCCAAGAAGCGCGACCTCGCGAGGAGGCCCGCCCTTGGACGCAGTGCGGTCGGCAATCGACCGCCGGGGAGGCATAGATGGATCGTCGGCACAGGCAGGCAACCCGCGGAGCCGTCGCACGCGGCGCCAGAGGCGTGGCGATGGCGGCGGCATTCGCGGCGGCGGCGGCGATCGGCGGCTGCTCCGAGGCCTACGACCACGGCTACGTCGCCTCCGACAACGCCGTCGGGCAGATCCAGGTCGGCGCCAGCCGCGAACAGGTGCTGCTGGTGCTCGGCTCGCCGTCGACCACGGCGACGGTCGGCGGAGAAGCCTTCTACTACATTTCGCAGCACACCGAACGGATGGTCGCTTTCCTCAATCAGTCGGTGACCGACCAGAAGGTGCTGGCGGTCTATTTCGACGACAAGGCGCGGGTCAAGGAGATCGGCAACTACGGTCTCCAGGACGGCAAGGTGTTCGACTTCATCGCCCGCAAGACCCGCACCGGCGGCGCCGACTACGGCCTGTTGTCGCAGATCCTGAAGGCCGGTCCGGCCAACCCCTTCACCAAGTGACGCGAACCGCGCCCGGCTCGATGCCGGGCGCCGTCGCGCGCCTCGCCCTCGGGCACCGCCGCCGGACGTGAGCGCCCGGCGCCGTTCGTCCGGCGCGGGCGGGCTGCCGCCCCCGCAAGGCGCGGCGCCCCCCATGGCCGCCAAGCGTCCCGTGCCCTCCCTTGCCGCATCGGATCGTCCGCGCCGCCGGTTCCCGCCGGACGGGCGTGCAGCCGCAGGCATGCCCTCCCAGGGCCGTGGCGGCCCCTCGGTACGGCCGAGGGCGAGGGTTCGCCCGTGTAGCCGCCCTACGGGTTCCTGGGCGCCCTCCCCGACGCGCGCCGGCGCCCGCCGCGCCGCCATGCTTTCGCCCTGCCCCGGGCAGCCCGAAACGCACGATCCCCGCGCGGCGGACCGCACGGGGATCGCAGGATGGCGGCGTCGGGCGCCGGATCAGCCGTGGGCGAGGATCGCCAGCAGCAGCAGGGCGACGATGTTGGTGATCTTGATCGCCGGGTTGACCGCCGGACCGGCGGTGTCCTTGTAGGGGTCGCCGACGGTGTCGCCGGTGACCGAGGCCTTGTGGGCCTCCGAGCCCTTCATGTGGCGTACCCCGTCCTTGTCGACGAAGCCGTCCTCGAAGGACTTCTTGGCGTTGTCCCAGGCGCCGCCGCCCGAGGTCATCGAGATGGCGACGAACAGGCCGTTGACGATCACGCCGAGCAGCGAGGCGCCCAGCGCCGCGAAGCCCGAGGCCTTGGAGCCGGAGATCGCCAGCACGCCGAAATAGGCGACGAGCGGCGCCAGCACCGGCAGCAGCGACGGGATGATCATCTCGCGGATCGCCGCCTTGGTCAGCATGTCGACGGCGCGGCCGTAGTCGGGCCGCTCGGTGCCGTTCATGATGCCCGGCTTCTCGCGGAACTGACGACGCACTTCCTCGACCACCGCACCGGCGGCGCGGCCGACGGCGGTCATGGCGATGCCGCCGAATAGGTAGGGGATCAGTCCGCCGAAGATCAGGCCGGCGACCACGTAGGGGTTGGAGAGGTCGAAGGAGACCACGCCCATGCCCTTGAAGTAGGGGAACTGATCGCCGTGGGCGGCGAAGTAGGTCAGGTCGTTGGAATAGGCCGAGAACAGCACCAGGGCGCCGAGGCCGGCCGAGCCGATGGCATAGCCCTTGGTCACCGCCTTGGTGGTGTTGCCGACCGCATCGAGCGCGTCGGTGGTGTGGCGCACCTCCTTGGGCAGGCCGGCCATCTCGGCGATGCCGCCGGCGTTGTCGGTGACCGGTCCGAAGGCGTCGAGGGCGACGATCATGCCGGCGAGGCCGAGCATGGTGGTGACCGCGATCGCCGTGCCGTAGAGGCCGGCGAGCTGATAGGTCGAGATGATGCCGCCGACGATCACCATGGCCGGGGCGGCGGTCGATTCCAGCGAAACCGCGAGGCCCTGGATGACGTTGGTGCCGTGACCGGTGACCGAGGCCTGGGCGATCGACACCACCGGGCGCTTGCCGGTGGCGGTGTAATATTCGGTGATCCACACCAGGAGGCCGGTCACCGCGAGGCCGACCAGACCCGAGATGAACAGGTTGGTGCCGACGATCGACTGACCGGCGACGGTGCCGATCGAGCCCCAGCCGACGGTCAGCTGGGTGGCGCCGGCGAGGCCGGCGACCGACAGCACGCCGGTGACGATCAGGCCCTTGTAGAGCGCGCCCATGATCGAGTTGTCGGCGCCGAGCTTGACGAAGAAGGTGCCGATGATCGAGGTGATCAGGCAGGCGCCGCAGATCGCCAGCGGATAGAGCATCGAGGCGGAGAGCGTCGGCGCGCCGGCGAAGAAGATCGCGGCGAGCACCATGGTGGCGACCACGGTCACCGCATAGGTCTCGAACAGGTCGGCGGCCATGCCGGCGCAGTCGCCGACGTTGTCGCCGACGTTGTCGGCGATGGTCGCCGGGTTGCGCGGATCGTCCTCGGGAATGCCGGCCTCGACCTTGCCGACCAGATCGGCGCCGACGTCGGCGCCCTTGGTGAAGATGCCGCCGCCGAGACGGGCGAAGATCGAGATCAGCGAGGCGCCGAAGCCGAGGGCCACCAGGGCGTCGACGACGATGCGGTCGTTGGGGGCGTGGCCGAGCACGCCGGTCAGCACCGCGTAGTAGACGGCGACGCCGAGCAGCGCGAGGCCGGCGACCAGCATGCCGGTGACCGCGCCGGCCTTGAAGGCGATGTCGAGACCGCCGGCCAGCGACTGGGTGGCGGCCTGGGCGGTGCGGACGTTGGCCCGCACCGAGACGTTCATGCCGATGAAGCCGGCGAGCGCCGACAGCACCGAGCCGATGAGGAAGCCGATCGCCACCTCCTTGCCGAGGAGCAGGCCGAGGACGACCAGGATCACCACACCGACGCCGCCGATGGTGATGTACTGGCGCTTCAGATAGGCCTGCGCCCCTTCGGCGACCGCACCGGCGATCTCCTGCATACGCGCCGAGCCGGCATCCGCCGCCATGACGGATCGGATCGCCCAGATGCCGTAGCCGATCGACACGAGGCCGCAGAGAATGACGAGGAGTATGGACATGTTCTCTCCCGAGTGAGTCCGCCGAGAACGGCACCCCCGGACGGGCCGGACGTGCCTCGACGACGAGCATATGGAGTGTTCCGGGTGCCCGCCCGCGAGGGCCCCGGTTGATGGGACGGCCAGCGTAGCGGGGAGGAACCTCGCGTCAAGCAGGCCTTCGTCGGATAGACGCAGCGAATCGGCTATACTTTCTTGCCGCCGGATCGGTTTTGCTCAAGTCGCTGCCGCGCCGACGTTTTCAAATTTCAGAAGTGACGAAAGCCGCCGGTCGGCGGCGCCGCCGTGCCGTCGGCCCGCAGGAGCCGCACGTCGCCGGCGCCGGGCAGGACGCGACCGATTGCCGCAACCGGAACGCCGGCCGCGGCCGCCGCGGCCTCGAAGGCGCTCGCCTCGGCGGGATCGACCGCGGCGAGAATCTCGTAGTCGTCGCCCCCCCCGACCACCGCGGCGAGACGGGTCCCCTCGACGGCGAGCACCGCGGCGGCGGCCTGCGACAGCGGCAGGGCCGTGGCGTCGATCTCCGCGCCGACGCCGCTGCCGCGGCACATCCGTTCGAGGTCGATGCCGAGCCCGTCGGAGAGGTCCATGGCGGCGCGCGCATGGGCGAGCAGCGCCGGCGCCAGCGCCAGCCGCGGCTCGGGCAGCAGGTAGCGGCGGGCGAGATGGGCCCGCGCCGCGGCGTCGAGGCCCCAGGTCTCGGCGGATTCGGGGTGGAGACGCAGCTCGAGGCCGAGGGCGGCGTCGCCGAGGGTGCCGGAGACATAGAGACGATCGCCGGCCCGCGCCGCGGCGCGGCGGACCATGCGGCCGGTCGGCACCGCGCCGAGGGCGGTGATGGTGACCACCAGGCCGTTGGGCGAGCGAATGGTGTCGCCGCCGAACAGCGACACCGGCCAGATCGCCTGATCCTCGCCGAGGCCGCGGGCGAAGGCGGCGAGATCGTCCTCGCGCCAATCGGCCGGCAGCGCCAGCGACATCAGGTAACCGAGCGGCCGCGCGCCCTTGGCGGCGAGATCGGAGAGATTGACGCGCAGCGCCTTGCGGGCGACCAGGTCCCAGGGATCGTCGCGGAAGAAATGCACGCCGGCGGCGACGGTGTCGGTCTTCAACACGAGGTCGTGACCGGGCGGCGGCGTCAGACAGGCGCAGTCGTCGCCGAGCTGCAGGGCCGCCGGATCGGTGGCGAGCGGGCGCAGCCAGCGGGCGATCAGATCGTCTTCGGACGGACGCGTCGATCCCGTCATCGGCGGGGGCACTCCTCGGGTTCGGACGGCACGGCGACGCCGCGGGCGGCGCCGGTTCCCCCCGATACGCGATCCCCGGGCGGCGGGCAACGTCCGGCCGGGCCGTGGCCGCCGCACCCGTCCGAACCCAACGTCGAACGGCGGCGGACGGTTGCGCCGGCTCACCTGCGACCCCAAATGAAGGGAGGCGCCGCGCGGGCGCGTCCTGCGGCCTGCCGGCGATGCCACGGCAGAGGAGAGGCGAACCATGCTCGCGCGCGACATCATGACCCGATCGGTGGTCTCGGTCGGACCGAAGGTGACGCTGGCGGAGGTGGCCCGGGCGCTGCTCGACGCCCGGGTCAGCGCCGTCCCGGTGATCGACGGCGCCGGTCGACCGATCGGCGTGGTCAGCGAATGGGACCTGATCGGACAGCACGCCCCGGAACGGCTGGCGCGGCGCGACCGCTGGTTGGCCAGCCTCGCCCAGGGCCAGAGCCTGTCGACGGAATTCCTGGAGACCACCCGTCCCAATGCCCGCACCGCCGAAGAGGTGATGAACAAGCCGGTGATCTCGATCTCGGAAGAGGCCGATCTCGCCGAGATTGCCCGGGTGCTCACCGAACACAAGGTCAAGCGGCTGTTCGTGGTGCGTGACGGGCGTCTGGTCGGCGTGGTCAGCCGCGCCGATCTCGCCCGCGCCCTGTCGGAAGCCGAGGACGAGCACCACCCGGCCCGCGCCCCGGTCGAAGAGATCGTCGAGCCGCCGGTCGCGCCGCCGCCCCCGCCGCCCCCGGTGCTCGCCGACGGCGTCGATCTCTCGGCCGACGCCTTCCGCCATCTCGTCGAGTTGCACGAGGAGAGCGACATGGCGGTGCGCGCCGAGCAGCAGCGCGCCCGCGAGCGCGCCACCCGCGATCTGGTGCGGCGGCTCGCCGACGAACACCTGAGCGAATCGGAATGGAATCTGATGGTCGAGCGCGCCAAGGCGGCGGCCGAGCGCGGCGAGAAGGATTTCCTGCTGCTGCGCTTCCCGGCCAAGCTGTGCAGCGACGGCGGCCGGATGATCAACGTCCCCGACCCCGACTGGCCGACCAGCCTGCGCGGCAAGGCGGCCGACGTCTACGAACGCTGGCTCGCCCAGATGAAGCCGCGCGGCTTCGGACTGTCGGCGCGCATCCTGGAGTTCCCCGGCGGCTTCCCCGGCGACGTCGGCATGACCCTGACGTGGGGAGGGTGATCGGGGGGCGGTCGATCGGGGACGGTCGATCGGGCGACGCCCGACCGATCGCTCGTGATCGCGCCGCCGTTCAGGCGGCGTCGGCGAGGAGGCGATCGACCTCGCCGGACAGGTGGCGGGTGGCCTCCGACAGGGCGGCGGTGACCCCGAGCACGTCCTCGGCCGAGGCATGGGTGCGGGCGACCGCGGTGGTGACATGGCCGACGGTGTCGGCGAGACGACCGGTGCCTTGGGCGGCATGGGCGATGTTCGACGAGATCTCGGAGGTCGCGGCCGACTGCTGCTCGACGGCGGAGGCGATCGCCGAGGTGAAGCGGCTGATCTCGCCCATGGTCGCGGCGATCTCGCCGATCGCGCCGACCGCTTCGCGGGTCGAGGCCTGAATGCCGTCGATCTGGCCGGCGATGTCCTCGGTCGCCTTGGCGGTCTGGGCGGCGAGGCTCTTGACCTCGGTGGCGACCACCGCGAAGCCCCGACCGGCGTCCCCGGCGCGGGCCGCTTCGATGGTGGCGTTGAGCGCCAGCAGGTTGGTCTGCTCGGCGATGGCGCGGATCAGTCCGACCACGTCGCCGATCTTCTGCGCGGCTTCGGCGAGTGCCGCGACGCGGGTGTTGGTGCGGGCGGCGGCTTCGGTCGCCGCGGCGACCACGCCGTAGGCCTGGGTCACCTGGCGGCCGATCTCGCCGACAGAGGCGCCGAGTTCCTCCGCGGCCGAGGCGACCTGCTGGACGTTGCCGCTGGCGGTCTCCGACACCGTGGCGGCGCTCGAGGCCTGTTCGGTGGCGCCGACGGCGATGGTGTTCATCGTCTCGGCGGTGTGCTGCAGACGATCGAGCGTGTCGGAGACGGCGCCGACCACCGTGCCGATGGTGCGGCGGAAGGCGTCGAAGGCAGCCTCGCGACGGGCGCCGTGGGCGCGGCGGGTGGCGTCCTCGGCGGCCTGGGTCGCCTCCATCTGCCGCCGGGCCAGCGCACCGTCGCGGAACACCACGACGGCGCGGGCCATCTCGCCGATCTCGCCCTTGCGGTCGGCGCCGGCGATCTCGGCGACGTCGTCGCCGTCGGCGAGCCGCAGCATGTCGCCGCGCAGGGCGGCGAGCGGCCGGGTGATGCCGCGGGTGATGGTCACCGCCACCGCGCCGATGCCGAGGAGGATCAGCAGGCCGGCACCGAGCGCGCGCAGGGCGCCGCCGCGCACCCGGTCGGCGAGGTCGTCCATGTAGACGCCGGTGGTGACCGTCAGTTTCCACGGCTGATAGCGCTTGAAGAAGCCGAGTTTCGGCGTCGCGGTGGTCTCGCCGGGCTTCATGAACACGTAGTCGACCCAGGCCTCACCCTTGGCTTCGACCATCGCCTTGGCGTCGCGCAGGTAGAATTTGCCGGCGGCGTCGGGATTGGCGAGGTAGTTCTTGCCCGAGCGATCGGGCATGGCGCCGTTCAGCACCGTGGTGAAGTCGTCGTCCATGATCGCGAAATAGTTGCCGCCGGCATAGCGCAGGCCGGCGATCACCTTCAGCGCCCGCGCGCGGCCTTCCGCCTCGCTCAGGGTCCCGGCATCGACCAGTTTGCGCTGGGTGTCGAGGACGCCGATCGCGGTTTCGACCAGCGACGCGATCTCGTGGCGGCGATCCTCGCGGGCATCGGTCAGGTGCATCCAGGTGACCACGGCGACCAGGACGGCGATGCCGACCGCGAAGAGACCCACCAGGGCGTAGAGACGCCCGCCGATACGATCGAACATTGCCCGCTCCCGAATGACCGAGACGCCGGAGGCCGCCTCGTCGACGGGGGACCTTCGCCCTCGCGATCTTAAGGGAGTCTTTCCGCACGCGCTAAAGACGCGTTCTTCACCCGATGAAGACTTGGAGATCGACGACGAACACGAGATCTATACGTCGAAGGCATGGATTCATCATCGACGCGCATCAATCCGTGGCCGGACGTCCGAAACGTTCCGGCCCGGGCTGCACCCCTCAGGGCTCGAATTCGCCGGTGCGCAGCTCGTGGGCGATGCGGTCGAGCACGCCGTTGACGATCTTGGGCTCGTCCTCGACGAAGAAGGCCTTGGCGACGTCGACGTATTCGTTGATCACCACCCGCGCCGGAATGTCCTTGCGCTTGTAGAGCTCCCAGGCGCCGGCCCGCAGGATCTCGCGCAGCGTGACGTCGACGCGCTTCAGCGGCCAGCCTTCGACGAGGGCGGCGTTGACGCGCGGATCGATCACCCGCTGATGGGCGACGACGCCGGCCAGGATCTCGCGGAAGAACACCGGATCGGCCTCGCGATATTCCTCGCCGTCGATCTCGCGACCGAAGCGGAAGGTCTCGAACTCGTCGACGACGTCGGCGAGCTCGGCGCCGCCGATCTCCATCTGATAGAGCGCCTGGACGGCGGCGAGGCGGGCGACGCCGCGCTTGTTGGCGGGCTTGGTCTCGCGCGGGACGACGGGCTCTGCCATCTTCACAATCCGAATTGGCGGCGCAGAGCCACCATCGAGAGGGCGGCGGCGGCGGCGGCACCACCCTTGTCGAGGCGGGTGCGATCGGCGCGTTCCCAGGCCTGCTCGTCGTTCTCCACGGTCAGGATTCCGTTGCCGAGGGCCAGGCGGAAGGCGACCGTCAGGTCGGTCAGCGCCCGCGACGACTCGCCGGCGACGATGTCGTAGTGGCCGGTGGCGCCGCGCACCACGCAGCCGAGCACGACGTAGCCGTCGTAGTGCTGGCCGCGCTTCTCTTCGGCCCGGAGCGCGTAGGTGATGGCGGCGGGCACTTCGAGCGCGCCGGGCACCACGACGATGTCCCAGGTGACGGCGGCGGTGGCGAGCACCGCCAGCGCACCTTCGCGCAGGGCGGCGACGATCTCGGCGTTGAAACCGGTCTCGACGATCAGAATCTTGGCTCCGGCAACTTCGGACGGGTCGAAGTCGGCGAGATGGCGTTGGGTCGACATGGCGGCTTGGGGTCCTCTTTCGAGCCGCGATCAATGCGGGAGGCGGCGCCGCTTGTCCAGTGCGCGCCGCGCGAAGCGGCCCTTCTCGGGGCCTCGCGCGGCAGAAATGCGCCCCTCGCGGTCAGTTCGGGGCGCCGTCGGCGTCGCGCAGGCGGGCGACGTAGCGGGCCATCAGGTCGACCTCGACGTCGATCCGATCGCCGACCCGGCGCTCGCCCCAGGTGGTGACGGTCAGGGTATGCGGGATGAACTGCACCGTGAAGGTGTCGCCGGTGACGTCGTTGACGGTCAGCGAGGTGCCGTCGAGGGCGACCGAACCCTTGGGCGCGATGAAGCGGGCGAGCTCGTGGGGGACGCGGAAGCGGAACACCGCCATGTCGCCCTCCATGGTCAGCTCTTCGACCACCGCCAGCCCGTCGACGTGGCCGGTCACCAGGTGGCCGCCCATCTCGTCGCCGAGGCAGAGCGAGCGCTCGAGGTTGATCTTCGAGCCGACGACCCATTCGCCCATGGTGGTGCAGCGCAGGGTCTCGGGGCTGACCTCGATCTCGTGCCAGCCGCGTCCGTCGGCGACCCGGCCGCGGTCGACCACCGTCAGGCAGACGCCGGCATGGGCGATCGAGGCGCCCATGGCGATGCCGTCGGGATCGTAGGGCGAAGCGATGCGCAGACGGACGCCGACTTCGCGGGTCTCCACGGCGAGCACTTCGCCGACGGCGGTGACGATACCAGTGAACATCGGATCAGCTCCTCTCGGATCGGGACGGCGTCGGGACGGCGCGCCGGTGGAACAGGGTGAGGCGGTCGGGACCCCAGATCTCGCGACCCGCGACGTCGAAAGACCCGCCGTCGGCGGCGAGCGCGGCCGCGAGGATCGCCGGCAGGGCGAGGCCGTCGGGGCCGACCACCGTGTCGCTCTCGAACAGCGCGACGGCGTCGATCAGGTCGCGACGCGCCAGGGCCGCGGCGATCTCGGCGCCGCCTTCGACCAGGACCGAGGTGATGCCGCCCGCGGCCAGCGCCGTCAAGGCCGCGGCGAGATCGAGGCGGCCGTCGGCGCCCCGCGCCACCGGCAGGATCTCGACGCCCAGCGCCGCCAGCGCGGCGCAGCGGTCGGGGTCGGCGCCTGCGGCGACGAGGTCGATCACCCGGATCTCGCGAGCGGTCTGCGCCAGACGCGAGCGCGGGGCGAGACGAGCGGCGGCGTCGAACACCACCCGGACCGGCGAGGCCGCGGCGAGGCCCGGCAGGCGCACGGTGAGCGCCGGATCGTCGATTTCCGCGGTGCCGATGCCGACCGCCACGGCGTCCGTTTCGGCGCGCATCAGCTGGGCGCGGGCGCGGGCCGCCGGTCCGGTGATCGCCAGATTGGCCACGTCACGGCGGCCGATGCGGCGGTCGGCCGAGACCGCCAGTTTGAGCAGGACATGGGGTCGGCCGAGGCGGACCCGCGCCAAATGGCCGCACAGGCCGTCGGCGGCCGAGGCCTCGGCGACGCCGGTGGTGACCGCGATGCCGGCGGCGGCCAATCGGGCGAAGCCGCGCCCGGCGACGCGCGGATCGGGGTCGCTCACCGCGGCGACGACGCGGACGATGCCGGCGGCGATGATCGCCTCGACGCAGGGCGGGGTGACGCCATGGTGCGAGCAGGGTTCGAGGGTGACGTAGAGCGTGGCGCCGCGGGCCGCATCGCCGGCTTGCCTCAGCGCCTGCGGCTCGGCATGAGGGCGGCCGCCGAGCGCGGTGACGCCGCGCCCGACCACCCGGCGTCCGTCGGGGCCGTCGGCGACGACGATCGCCCCGACCGAGGGATTGGGCGCGGTCAGGCCGAGATGGCGGCGGGCGAGGCGGACGGCGGCGGCCATCCAACGGGCGTCCTCGTCGCGCGACGGCGGCGGGAGGGAGAGAGATCGCGCGGGCGGTTCGGCGGTCAAGACGGATCCTTCGGCGAGCGGGCGCTTCCCCGGGGGCCGGCGGTTGGCTCAGCGCGACGCGGGGTCGGGCAGCGCCAGTTCACCGAGCAGGGCCTCGAAGTCCTTGGCTTCGCGGAAATTGCGGTAGACCGAGGCGAAGCGCACGTAGGCGACGTCGTCGAGGCCCTTCAGCCCCTCCATGATCGACTCGCCGATCAGCTCGGAGGTGACCTCCGGTTCGCCGAGGCTCTCGAGCTGGCGGACGATTCCGGAGACCATGCGTTCGATGCGTTCGGGATCGACCGGGCGCTTGCGGCAGGCGATCTGCACCGAGCGCGCCAGCTTGTCGCGATCGAAAGGCACGCGCCGGCCGGAACGTTTGATCACCGTGAGCTCGCGCAACTGCACCCGCTCGAAGGTGGTGAAGCGGCCGCCACAGGCCGAGCAGATGCGGCGGCGGCGGATCGCCGCGCCGTCCTCGGTGGGACGGCTGTCCTTCACCTGAGTGTCGTCACCGCCACAGTAGGGGCACCGCATGTCTACAACTCCCTCGGTCGATTCGACGTCGACGCCCGACCGCTCCCGTCAGGTGTTCTACACGAGGAGGCCGGGCGGTGGCGAGAGCACGCGCCGAACGGCTGAACCGTCGTCCGCGTCATTGCACCGCCACCGGTTCGATGTCAGTCAAGAGGGAGCCCGTCCGGCACTGCCGCGCGCGGGCCTGCGCCGCGTCACACCCGGAGACCGCCGATGAAGCTCCCCTCGCTCGCTCTCGCCCTCGTCCTGTCGTCGACCGCCCTGTCGGGCGCGTGTCTGGCCGCCGACGGCGGCCCGCTCGAGGTGACGCTGCTCGCCATCAACGACTTCCACGGCAACCTGAAGCCGCCGGCCGGCGGCATCAAGATCCGCAACCCGGCCGACCCGACCAAGACCATCACCGTGGCGGCGGGCGGGTCGGAGGCGATGGCGACGCTGATCAAGACCGAGAAGGCGGCGAAGCCCAATGCGATCTTCGTCGCCGCCGGCGATCTGGTCGGCGCCTCGCCGCTGCTGTCGGCGCTGTTTGCCGACGAGCCGACGGTCGAGTCGCTGTCGCTGATGGGTCTCGAGATCTCGGCGGTCGGCAACCACGAGTTCGACAAGGGATCGGCCGAGTTGCTGCGCAAGCAGAACGGCGGCTGCCAGAGCGACAAGGCCTGTCTGGCGCTGCATCCCTTCCTCGGCGCCAAGTACCACTATCTCGCCGCCTCGACGATCGACACCGCGACCGGCAAGACGCTGCTGCCACCCTACGAAATCAAGACCTTCGAGGGCATTCCCGTCGGCTTCATCGGCCTGACCCTGAAGCGCACCCCGGACATGGTGCTGCCGTCGGGCGTCGCCGGCCTCGCCTTCCGCGACGAGGCCGAGACGGTCAACGCGCTGGTGCCGGAGCTGCAGGCCAAGGGCGTCGAGGCGATCGTCGTGCTGATCCACGAGGGCGGGGCGGCGACCGGCAATTACGACGACTGCATCGGGATTTCCGGGGCGATCGTCGACATCGTCGGCAAGCTCGATCCGGCGGTCAAGGTGGTGATCTCGGGCCACACCCACCGCGCCTACATCTGCGACATGGGCGGGCGGCTGGTCACCTCGGGCGACAAGTTCGGCACGCTGGTGACCGAGATCGATCTGAAGATCGACCGCGGCAGCAAGCGCATCGTCGAGGCGCGGGCGAACAATCTGATCGTGCGCACCGATACGCTCGCCAAGGATCCGGACCAGACCGCGCTGATCGCCACCTACGAGAAGGTCGCAGGCCCCTTGATCGAGCGGCCGGTCGGGGCGATCGCCGCGACCATCACCAAGACCCAGGCGCCGTCGGGCGAATCGTCGCTCGGCAACCTGATCGCCGACGCCCAGCTCGCCGCCACCCGCGGCCCCGCCCAGGGCGCGGCGGTGATCGCCGTCACCAATCCCGGCGGCGTCCGCACCGACCTCGTCAAGAAGCACGACGGCGCGCCGGTCACCTACGGCGACGTCTTCGCGGTGCAGCCCTTCGCCAACAATCTGGTGACGATCACCCTGACCGGCGCCGATCTCCACGAGGCGCTCGAGCAGCAGTGGAGCGATCCGAACAATCCGCGGCTGCTGCAGCCGTCGGCCGGCTTCTCCTACACCTGGGACGCCGCCAAGCCGATCGGCGAACGGGTCGACCCGGCCTCGATCACCCTCGACGGCCGGCCGATCGATCCGGCGGCGCGCTACCGGGTGACGCTCAACAACTTCCTCGCCGACGGCGGCGACGGCTTCAAGGTGTTCCGCAAGGGCACCGATGCGGTCACCGGGGTGTTCGACGTCGATGCGCTGGAGGCGTTCCTGAAGACCGCCGGGGTGGTCGAGGCGCCGGCGCTCGGGCGCATCCGCCGTCTGAACTGACGCCGGCGACCGTCCCGGCTTCCGGCCGTGCGTTCATCGCGGAAGGCGCGGGCGAAATCCCGCGGTTCCCCTCGGGAATTTCGTCGTGGCTGCGACAAATCAGCGCGAGCCCGCCACAATTGACCTGTCTCATCGTGACGGGCGTCGGCGAAGCAGGGCGGTCGACGAAGCCGCGTCCCTCGATCGGGCTCAGACCCGAAGGGGACGGTGTCCCGGCTCGCAAGGGGAGAGCGCATCATGGGACGTTTCTTTCTACCCGCCGACACCCGCGGCATGTGGGACCGCTCGGGCCGGTCGCTGACGGTGTTCGTCGGCGAAGACGTGTTCATCGGCTTCGAGGGCATCGGCGGCGAGGCGCGCGCCGCGTCCTTCTCGGCCTCGCAACACGGGTCCGGCGAATATGCCCGCGAGGTCTATGACGACGGGCCGACCCGACTGCTGATCAAGATCGACACGCCGCAGCCGCTGCGCCTGACCTTCACCGCGACGGGCAAGGACGGGCGCGACGCGGCGCCGCCGATCGAGATCCTGGTCAAGATGCGGCCGTCGTTCGCCGACATCGCCCCGGTCGGGCAGATGGATTCCAACGCCTGCTGGGCGGCCTGTCTGCAATGGTGGCTGAAGGCGGCGCCGAACCGCACGCAGATCGATCAGCCCAACCTCTTGGTGCGCAGCCACGGCATGGTCGGCGCCGACGGCACGATCGATCCCGCCAAGATGACCTCCTTCGTGTCGGTGAACAATTTCGGCATGACCGGACGGTCGGTGGCGGCGCGTTCGATCCGCGACTTCTTCGGCATGTGGCCGCTGTTGATCGGCTTCAAGGCGCCGGGCGGCTTCGGCCACATGAACGTCCTCCACGGCGAGAACGTCGCCCAGAAGACGGTCCGGGCGATGGAGCCGTGGGCGCCCGATCCGGACCTGCTCGGCGACCAGCTCAACGTCATCGACGACGGCCGCGGCCCGCCGGTCTATGCCTACAAGACGGACGGCGCGCCCTACCGCTTCCTCGGCGCCCAGGTGACGCGGCCGGCGACCTATTACACCGACAGCCCGATGAACAGCGGCCAGTTCTGGGTCGGTGTGCCCAGCGAATATCTCGCCCGGATGTGACGGGGACTCCCGACGCACCGAGGGCCGGGATCGCTCCCGGCCCTCGCATCGCAGACGTCGATCGATCTGCCGATCAGCCGTAGATCGGGAAGCGGCGGCACAGTGCCGTCGCCTGCTCCTTGACGCGGGCTTCGACCTGGCCGTCGCCGGCCTCGCCGTTCTTCATGATGCCGTTGACCACTTCGCCGATCATCTTGCCGATCTCGCGGAACTCGGCGGTGCCGAAGCCGCGGGTGGTGCCGGCCGGCGAGCCGACGCGGACGCCCGAGGTGACCATCGGCTTCTCGGGGTCGAACGGAATGCCGTTCTTGTTGCAGGTGATGTGGGCGCGCTTCAGCGCCTTCTCGGTGACGTTGCCGGTGGCCTTCTTGGGGCGCAGGTCGACCAGGATCAGGTGGGTGTCGGTGCCGCCGGAGACGAGGTCGAGCCCCTCCTCGAGCAGCGCCTCGGCCATCGCCCGGGCATTGGCCACGACATTGGCCGCATAGGTCTTGAACTCCGGACGCAGCGCCTCGCCGAAGGCCACCGCCTTGGCGGCGATGACGTGCATCAGGGGACCGCCCTGGAGGCCGGGGAACACCGCCGAATTGATCTTCTTGCCGATGTCGGCGTCGCGCGACAGGACCATGCCGCCGCGGGGGCCGCGCAGCGTCTTGTGGGTGGTGGTGGTCACCACATGGGCGTGGTCGAGCGGATTGGGATGGGCGCCGCCGGCGACCAGACCGGCGAAATGCGCCATGTCGACCATGAACATCGCCCCGACCTCGTCGGCGATCGCCCGGAAGGCGGCGAAGTCGATGACCCGCGGATAGCCCGAGCCGCCGGCGACGATCAGCTTCGGCTTGTGGGCGCGGGCGAGATCGCGGACCTCGTCCATGTCGATCAGGTGGGTGTCGGGCCGCACCTTGTACGGAACCGGCGTGAACCACTTGCCCGACTGGTTGACCGGTGAGCCGTGGGTGAGGTGACCGCCGCAGGCGAGATCGAGGCCCATGAAGGTGTCGCCGGGCTTCAGGAAGGAGAAGAACACCGCCTGATTGGCCTGGGCGCCGGAATGGGGCTGGACGTTGGCATAGGTCGCCCCGAACAGCTGCTTGGCCCGGTCGATGGCCAGCGTCTCGGCGACGTCGACCCATTCACAACCGCCGTAGTAGCGCTTGCCCGGGTAGCCCTCGGCATATTTGTTGGTCATCACCGAGCCCTGGGCCTCGAGCACCGCCTTGGAGACGATGTTCTCGGAGGCGATCAGCTCGATCTCGCCCTGCTGGCGGGCGAGTTCGTCCTCGATCGACCGGAACAGGGCGGGATCGCTCTCGGCCAGACCCTGGCTGAAGAACCCCGGGAACAAGGGGGTGGCGGGGGAAACTTCGGTCATGGGGCACCTCTTCGTCTCGAGTGGGTCGCAGGGTTCGCCACGGCCGGACGGCCGAGCCGACGGTGGCCCTCCGCCGGCCGGAGCGGGAAGGACCACGGGTCGCGCAAACGGGAGCGCCGCCGAGGTCTCGCCTCGGCGGGGGCCGGATAGCACGAATCGCGGGAGATTGCGCGCCCCGCGGCGCGACCCACACGGAAATGCGCACGACCGCCGCAGAAGCGACGGTCGTCGATCATCGTGCAATGGAAGCGAGCCGAGCGGTTGGTTTCGAAAGGGTCAGTCCTGAGCGACCAGCATGCCGACGCCGTCGCGATTGTAGATGTCGTCGCGGAAGTTGACGATGCCCTCGCGGGTCACCCACGCGGTCATGTAGTTGGTGTAGACCGGCACCGTGACCTTGAGCTTGGCGTCGAGGCGGGCGCCGTTGTTCAGCGCATCGTCGACCGCCTGGGGCGTCCAACCGGGGGTGTCGCGCAACAGCCAGGTCACCAGACCGCGGATGTTCTGGATGCGCATGCAGCCCGACGAATAGAATCGGTTGCTGTCGCCGAACAGATCCTTGAACGGCGTATCGTGCATGTAGACGTCATAAGAGTTGGGAAAGGTCACCTTGACCGTCGACATGGCGTTGTCGCCGCCCGGATCCTGCCGGAACTGGTACTGCATCGCCTGGGCCCCGTTCCAGTCGATCGACTCGGCGGGGATCTCCTGGTTGTGGCCGTCGAAGATGCGGATGTGGTTCTTGGCCAGATAGTCCGGCTCGGTCTGCATCTTGGGGATCAGATCCTTGCGGATGATCGAGACCGGCACGTGCCAATAGGGGTGGAAGTTGATCTCCTGGACCTTGGAGGTCAGCACCGGGGTCTGGCGATCGTTCTTGCCGACCACCGCATTGTGGCGCTCGACGACGCGGCCGCCCTCGACCATCTCGAGCTCGGCGGCCGGGATGTTGAGGAAGATGTAGCGGTCGCCGAGGAAGCCCGACATGGCGCGGATGCGCACCAGATTGGTCTCGAGCTGGCGTAGGCGCACGTCGGCCGGGACGTTCATGACGTCCATCACCGTCTGATCGACGACGCCGTCGGCCCGCAGGCCGTGGCGGATCTGGAAGCGGCGCACCGCGGCGTCGACGTAGGAATCGAACGTGTCGGAATTGCCCATGCGGACGGCGTCGGCGGGCATGTCGCCGGCCATCGCCAGACGGTCGCGCAGAATGCGGACGACCTCGCTGCGGGAGCCGACCTTGAGACTGGTCGGCGCCTCGACCCGCGGCCAGCCACCGCGGGCGACGAGATCCTGCATCCGCGGCAAGGTCTGCTCGATCGCCGCGACGGTGTCGGGCGAGAGCAGCGGCGCGTCGGCCTTCATGTCGGCGACCCGGGTGGACGCCCCCGAATCGAACTTCTGCTGCCACTCGCGCACGCCGGGGCCGCGCTGGAAGGCGTCGATCGGGTTGGCTTCCTGGGCCAGGGCATGCGAACTCACGACGAGTCCGGCGATTCCGGCGAGAAGGCCGCGCCGGGTCGGGCGGCGATTGGCAGGCAGGTGGTGCACCGTCGATATCTCCCAGGCGATCAGGGTCGGACGCGCCGTTCGGGCGTGCCGCCGACGCGGTCCGTTCGGTGATCGAACGGCGGTCGCGCGAGCCGGACGGCCGTCACCCCACGAACGAACGGCGGGGGCGGCGTGGCTTCCTCACCCTCTCGATACGCTTCCCAATATGGCCGATTCATGTCGCCTTGGCTCCTCACCCCCGCGTGATCGACAGCGCGCGACGATGGGGCGGCGACCGTTCCCGAACGGCAACGGGCGACGTCGGGGAAGGCCCGCGCAAGGGCTCTCGCTCACGAACGCGCCCGCTCCTCGGCGGTCATCCCCGGCCGGAGCCGGTCTGCCGGCGGAGGGGAAGGGGATCCCGGGGTGCGCCGCTGAGCCTTCGGCGTTTCCCGTGTGGCCTCTGGGCCGCCTTCCCTCGCCCTTCGGGCTCGCCGGGGGCGACGACCGAGACCCCGGAGCGACCGGAAGGACGCCCGCGTCGCGGAAATCGGTGTCCGATTCTCCTGCCCCAACGCACGAAGCCGGGACGGGGCCCGGCTTCGATTCGGTCTGCGGAAGGGAAGGAGCGCTTCGGCTCAGAGGCGCCAGAGGATCTGGTCGGTCCAGAAGCGCACGAAGCCGGGACGGGCCCGGCTTCGATTCGGTCTGCGGAAGGGAAGGAGCGCTTCGGCTCAGAGGCGGTAGAGGATCTGGTCGGTCCAGAAGCGCTCCAGGCGCTGCAGCGACTTGTTGATCGCCGTGAACTCGCCGACGCCGATGCCGCCGACCTGTTCGATCGAGCGCAGCTGACGATCGTAGAGGCGATCGACCACCACCGCGATCTCGCGACCCTTGTCGGTCAGCGACACGCGGACCGAGCGGCGATCGATGCGCGAGCGCTCGTGCTTGACGTAGCCGCCCTCGACCAGCTTCTTGAGATTGTAGGAGACGTTGGAGCCGAGATAGTAGCCGCGGGTGCGCAACTCGCCGGCGGTCAGTTCGGCACCGCCGATGTTGAACAGCAACAGCGCCTGGACCGAGTTGACGTCGTCGCGGCCGACGCGGTCGAATTCGTCCTTGATCACGTCGAGGAGCCGGCGATGCAGTCGCTCGACGAGCGTGAGGGCCTCGAGGTAGAGCGGGCGGATGGCCTCCTGCTCCTCGGTGCGGTGGCTGAAGTCTGCCACCTTCTTGACGCTGGTCATTGTTGTTCGCCTCACACTACTTGGATTTCCGCGGGCTTTCGGCCCCTTTTCGTGTGTAGACCATACGAACTCGACTCTAAAATCGCCTTAAATTGCATCATGAAATTTCTGTAAACTCTCCGTACCGAGAAACTTGCTGAACATAATCCGAAGATGAAAGCGAGAATGCGATTCATCTCTCGCAAACCATTCGCCTTGCATCTTCGGAAAGCATGACCGCGGAAATCCCGGTCAGCGGTCGAGGTCGGGTTCCTCGAGCGCCGCGGCGGTCCCGAGCAGGCCGGCCGGGCGGAACATCAGCACCGCCGCCAGCGCCGCGAGGACCGCGACGTCGCGCCACTCTTCGCCGAACACCGCGGACCACAGGGTTTCGCCGAGCCCGAGCAGCAGGCCGCCGAGCGCGCCGCCGGGCAGAGAGCCGATGCCGCCGACCACCGCCGCGACCACCGCCTTGAGGCCGAGCAGGGTGCCCATGGCGAAGGAGGTGCCGCCGAAGGCGAGCGTCAGCACCGCCCCGGCCAAGGCGGCCAGCGCCGCGGAGAGCGCGAAGGTGACCACCAGCACCCGCGCCGGATCGATGCCGAGCAGGCGGGCCATGGCGCGATCGTCGGCGACCGCCCGCCACGCCCGGCCGAAGCGGGTGCGCGGCCACACGCCCAGCACCGCCACCACCGCGACGGTCGCGAGCGCGGCGATCAGCAGGCGCATCGGCGTCACCATCACCGGGAAGGGTCCGTCGGCGACCATCAGCGGGCGGTTGAGAATCGGCGGCAGGAAGCGGTCGCGCGCGCCTTGCGAGCGGGCGATGAATTCCTGCAGGACGATCGACAGGCCGACGGTGGCGACCAGCAGCGGCCGGGTGGTGCGGAACGCCAGCGGCTCGAACACCACGCGGCCGAGCACCGCGCCCCAGGCGGCGGTCACGGCGACCGCCACGACCAGCCCACCGGCGACCATCGCCCCGCCCTCGCCGAATCCCGCCGCCTCGACCGCCAGGGCGCCGATCAGCGCGCCATAGGCGCCGAGGGTGGCGATGTCGCCGAAGGCGAAATTGACGCGGCCGACGAGGCCCCAGATCAGCGAGCAGGCGAGCCCGAGCAACGCATAGAGCGCGCAAGGGGCGAGCGCATCGACGCCGCGCTGGAGCCACAGGGCGGCGTCGGCCGGCAAGGTCGTCAGGCCGTGGGGATCGGCGGCGGGATCGACGACGATCCGGGTCGCCGAGTCGGCGAGCGCCGCGGGGTCGCCGAGCCAGAAGCGTTTGAGGAAATAGAGGCGGCTCGGTCCGAGGTCGCCGTCGGCGGTGCGCACGCCGAGCAGGGCGCGGCGATCGCCACTGCCGGTCTCGTCGCCGAAGGCGCAGACGAGATCGGTGACCCGCCCGGGGCTGCCCGGCACTTCGACGCGGTAGCGGACGCGCAGGTTGTCGCGGCGCTCCGGCGTCTCGGCGACCGCCAGCACGGTGACGCGGGCGTCGGGGCCTTCCAGCGCCGGCACCAGCGAAATACAGGTCTCGCGGTTGAGGGGATCGATCACCGCGCAGGCGGCGAGGATCGAAAGACCGAAGGCGAGGACGGCGAGGCACGCGAGGCTGGCGGGGAGCCGCCCCCACCCCGTCGGTGCGGGGCGGGTCGACGCCCGGGCGAGCGAGGGCGCCCGCCGCGTCACCCCTCGGCCTTCAGCCGTTCGGCGACCAGCGGCGCGAAATAGGTCAGCACGCCATCGGCGCCGGCCCGCTTGAAGGCGACCAGGCTCTCGATCATCGCCCGCTCGCCATCGATCCAGCCGTTCAGCGCCGCGGCGCGGATCATCGCGTATTCGCCGGACACCTGATAGGCGAAGGTCGGCACCCCGAAGGTCGACTTGAGGCGCTGGAGGATGTCGAGATAGGGCATCCCCGGCTTGACCATGATCATGTCGGCGCCTTCGTCAAGGTCGAGCGCGGCCTCGCGGATCGCTTCTTCCGAGTTGGCGGGATCCATCTGATAGGTACGTTTGTCGCCGCGCAGGGTCTTGTTGGTGCCGACCGCGTCGCGGAACGGCCCGTAGAAGGCCGAGGCGTATTTGGCCGAATAGGCCATGATCTGGACGGCGTGGAAGCCGGCGCCGTCGAGGCCGCGGCGGATCGCGCCGATGCGGCCATCCATCATGTCGGACGGCGCGATGACGTCGGCACCGGCCTCGGCATGGATCAGCGCCTGGGCGACGAGGTACGCGACAGTGGCGTCGTTGACGATCTCGTCGCCGTTCATCAGGCCGTCGTGGCCGTGGCTGGTGTAGGGGTCGAGGGCGACGTCGGTGATCAGGCCGATCTCCGGCACCTCCGCCTTGATGGCGCGCACCGCCCGGCAGATCAGATTGTCGGGGTTCAGCGCTTCCGTTGCCCCCTCGTCGCGCAGGTCGGGGTCGGTGTAGGGAAACAGCGCCAGGGCCGGAATGCCGAGGGTGGCGGCGCGTTCGGCGGCGCGCACCGCGAGATCGACCGACAGGCGCTCGACGCCGGGCATCGAGGCGACCGGCTGGGCGAGCTTCTCGCCGTCGACGACGAACAACGGCCAGATCAGGTCGTCGATGCCGAGGCGGGTCTCGCGCACCATGCGGCGCGACCAGTCGGTGCGACGATTGCGGCGCATGCGCCGACCCGACAGGATGGCCGCCATGTCGGCGGCGGCACGTCCGGCATTCAGATGCTTCTCGCTCATCTCGATCGATCCTTCGGGCGCTGTCCCGATGCGCGGCCCCGTGCGGCCCGCGGGCCCTGACTAGCACGCGTCGGCGTCCCGGTCACGCCGGACCGGGCGGCGGGCGTGCCGCGCCGATCTGCTCTGCCGGTGCCGGCGAGCGACGCTCTCGCCGCGGGCGACGGCGACGGCTATGCTCGGGCCGCCGGTCCGGCCGTCGCGCGCACGGGGGCCCGGCCGCCGGACGTCCCCGACCTCGGCGATCTTCCCTTTCCACGGCATCCCAACAGGCAACGGAGCGGCGATGAGCGGCGAGTTCTCCACCGACGAGATCAAGTTCGAACGACGCGGCCGCGCCGGCGTGGTGATCCTCGATCGACCGAAGGCGCTGAATGCGTTGAACCGGGCGATGGTGCGGGCGATGAAGGCGCAGCTCGACGCCTGGGTCGTCGATCCGAACATCGGCCAGGTGCTGCTGACCTCGACCAGCGAGAAGGCCTTCTGTGCCGGCGGCGACATCCGCCGCATCCACGACATGGGTCGGGCCGGCGAGCCGGACCTGACCGGGTTCTTCTTCGACGAATATCAACTCGACCTCGCCATCCACCGCTGCCCCAAGCCCTTCGTGTCGCTGATCGACGGCATCTGCATGGGCGGCGGCATCGGCTTGTCGATGCACGCGCCGTTCCGGGTCGGCTCGGAGAAGGCGCTGTTCGCCATGCCCGAGGTGACCATCGGCTTCTTCCCCGACGTCGGCGGCGCCCATGTGCTGGCGCATCTGCCGGGCGAGACCGGCATCTATCTGGCGATGACCGGCGGCCGGGTGAAATGCGCCGATGCCGCCGCGCTCGGCCTCCTCACCCATGTCGTGGCCAGCGCCCAGATGGGCGACCTCGCCGCGGCGCTGACCACCACCCACGACGTGGCGGCGACGATCACCGCCTTCACCGGGCCGATCCCCGGCGAGACGCCGATCGCCGACCGCCGGGCGACCATCGACCGGCTGTTTTCCGGCGACGACGCGCCGACCATCCTCGCGCGGCTCGACGCCGAGAGCGGGCCGGACGCCGACTGGGCGCACGCCACCGCCGCGGAGATCCGCACCAAGTCGCCGACCTCGGTGGCGCTGGCGCTGCACCAGGTGCGGGTCGCCCGCGATCTCGACGTCGAGGCCTGTCTGGTACTCGACGGCCGCATCGTCAGCCACATCCTCCAGGGCCACGACTTCTACGAAGGCGTGCGCTCGGTGCTGGTCGATCGCGACAATCGCCCGAACTGGCAGCCGGCCACCTTCGAAGAGATCGCGCCGGGGGCGATCGAAGCCCACTTGACGACCATCCCCGCGGGCGGCGACATCGTGTTCCCGCCTTCGCGGTGACCAACCGGAGACCGCACGCGCCATGCCGCGGATCGACAGCCTCGCCGCCCCTCATCAGCCGCCGCCCGCCGAGCGCCGTCCACGCTGGCGGGTGATGCACGACGTCTATCTGCGGCTCCTGGCGGTGGTCCATCTGGTGTGGAGCCTGTGGGAATGGGCGGCGGTGATCGGCCTCGTGCCGCCGGTGTTCGGGGTCGAACAACGGGCGATCCTGCCGCGGCTCGGCGCCACCTATTTCTTCGCGGCGCTCGATCCGATGGCGGCGGTCGGCCTGTGGTTCGGCTCGGTGTGGGGCACCGCGACCTGGCTGGTGGTGACCTTCGCGCGGATGATCATCCACACCGGCTTCGCCGGCCTGTTCGGCTGGACCGGGCCGTGGACGATCGTCCAGGCGGTGTCGGTGGTGGTCTATCTGGCGCTGTTCTTCCTCGCCGAACGGGCCGATCGCGAGGCCCGCAAGACCCGTCGCCGCCGCGCCCCCGGCTGAAACCCGCCCCGCCTTCCCCGCGCCGTCCCGAGAGGCCCCTGCCCCGATGCCGAAGCCGCCCACCGATCTCCGCCTGCCGACGCTCGACGACGTACGCGACGCGGCGCGCCTCATCGCCGGCGCGGTGATCCGCACGCCGTTCCTGCCGGCGCCGCGGCTGTCGCAACTGACCGGTGCCCGGGTGTGGGTGAAGTACGAGAACCTCCAGGTCACCGCCGCCTTCAAGGAACGCGGGGCGCTGGTCAAGCTGCTCGGCCTCGACGCGGCGGCGCGGGCGCGCGGGGTGATCGCCATGTCGGCGGGCAACCACGCCCAGGCGGTGGCCTATCACGCCACCCGGCTCGGCATCCGCTCGACCATCGTCATGCCGGAGACCACGCCGCACGTGAAGGTCGCAGCGACCCGCGGCTTCGGGGCCGAAGTGGTGCTGTCGGGCGAGACGGTGGCGGAGGCCGAGATCGAGGCCGAGCGCCTGCGGCTGCGCGACGGCGCGACCTTCGTGCATCCGTACGACGATTTCGACGTGATCCGCGGCCAGGGCACCATGGCGCTGGAGATGCTCGAGGACGAACCCGACCTCGAGGTGATGGTGGTGCCGGTCGGCGGCGGCGGTCTGATCGGCGGCATCGCCACCGCGGCCAAGGCGCTGGCGCCGCGCATCGAGATCGTCGGGGTCGAGACCCGGCTCTATCCGGCGATGTGGGCGGAGCTGCGCGACCTGCCGGTGGTCGCCGGCGGCACGACGCTGGCCGAGGGCATCGCGGTGCGCCGGGTCGGGCTGATCAATCTGGAAATCGCCCGCCGCCTGCTCGACGACCTGATCCTGGTCGAGGAGAGCGACATCGAACGGGCGGTCTATTTCTATCTGACGCTGCAGAAGACCATGGCCGAGGGCGCCGCCGGGGCGGGGTTGGCGGCGCTGATGACCGCGCCGGAGCGCTTCCGCGGGCGCAAGGTCGGGCTGGTGCTGTGCGGCGGCAACATCGATCCGCGCATCCTGTCGTCGATCATGGTGCGGGAACTGGCGCGCGAGGAAAAGATCGTGGCGATCCGCCTGATCATTCCCGACCGCCCGGGGGTGCTCGGCGAGATCACCACGGTGCTCGGCCGGATGGGCGGCAACATCCTGGAGGTCGAACACCGCCGCACGGTGCTCAAGGTGCCGGCCAAGGGCGCGAGCCTCGACGTGGTGTTCGAGACCCGCGACGGCGCGCACGCCCAGGAGATCATCGCCGCGCTGGAGGCGCTCGACTACACGGTGGAACGGTTGGGGCAGACGGATCGGCAGAGCTGAGACCGCCTCACAGCGGCAGGTCGGTGGCGTCGTCGGCGGCCGCGGCGGCGCGGTCGCGGCGGAGTCGAATCATGGTGGCGGCGTTGACCACGGCGATGATCGTCTCCAGCGCGACGCCGCCGATCGAACCGCTCAGCCAGTTGTTGGCGAGCCAGGCCAGGGTGCAGCCGAACAGCGCCAGGCGCAGGGCGATGCCGCGCATCAGGAACAGCGCCACGGTGGCGACCGAGCCGGCGGCGACCGGGATCCAGCCGACGCCGTGAGCGCCGACCCAGAAGCCGACGCCGATGTTGACCAGCACCAGCACCAGGGCCATCCACGGCGAGCGGGTCCGTATCGCCAGGAAGGAACGCACGCCGGAGATCGCCGCGGTCGAGCCGGCCGGCAGATTGCCGAGCAGCACGAAATGCACCGCATAGGCGAAGCTCTGCGCCGAGTTGAAGGCCTTGAGGCGGCCGTCGCGTTTCTGCAGGAAGGCCGAAATGCCGAGTGCAAAGGCGAGATAGCCGACACACTGGGCGGTCGAGAAGGGATCCGTCATCGTCGTCCCGTTCGGGAAGGAGCCTCACGGCCACCCTCGGGCAGGGTCGCTTCGCTCGGAGCCGCTCGCGCAAACTAACCGTCCGGAGACGACGAGGGAACCGTCGCTCGTGCATGGCACGCGCCCGCCCTTGCCGGTTCCGGTCCGACACCCCATTTTGTGGACTCACGTTAGCCGAGGATGCCGCGATGAGCCAGCCGACCCAGCAGATCGTCATCAGATGGGTGTTCGATCCCGTCCTGGAACCGGACCTGTTCGAGGGTCTGTTGTCGCGACGCTGCTTCGCCTTCCTGTTCGATCTGATCGCCGTGTCGCTCCTGTGGCTGGTCGCGGCCTTCGTGGTGTTCTTCCTGGGGCTCGCGACCTTCGGGCTGGCGTGGCTGGTCTATCCGGCGCTGTGGCCGGTGATCGGCCTGCTCTACACCGTCTCCGGCCTGTCCGGCCCGAGTTCGGCGACCGCCGGCATGCGGGCGATGGGCCTGTCGATGCGCACCCTCGACGGAGCCCGACCGGACGCGCTCCGGGCGCTGTTCCACGTGGTGATCTTCTATGCCCTGAGCTTCGGCCTGACGCCGCTGGTCCATCTGATCGGCCTGTTCAACGTGCGCCGCCAGTTGCTCCAGGACATGATCGTCGGCGTGGTGGTGCTCGACGGCCGGGTGTTGGCGATGACCGGGCGGTGAGCCCGCCGCGGCGCGGCGCCACCGTCGCGAAATCCGCCACGACGCGCGGTTTCTCGGCAATCGACGTCTTTGCGACGAGGGCGGTCCCGGACTATCCTGGGGATCGGGAGGCGCGCCGTCGGGGTGCGCCGCCCGTGGGAGACCTCGCCGGCGGTGTCGATTGCCGCCCCGGCCACACGTGGGACCGGTCATGACGAAGCACCCCCTCGACGCGCCGCTGTTCTACCTGACCGCTCCGGCGGCATGCCCCTATTTGCCGACCCGCCAGGAACGCAAGGTGTTCACCCATCTGGTCGGTCTCGGGGCGCCGGCGCTCAACGACATCCTGACCCAGGGTGGCTTCCGCCGGTCGCAGAACATCGCCTATCGCCCGGCCTGCGACGGCTGCCGGGCCTGCGTGTCGGTGCGCATCGTCGTCGACGAGTTCGACTGGACGCGCGGCTTCCGCAAGGTGATGAGGCGCAACGACGATCTCGTCGGGGCGATCAAGGGGGCCGCCCCGACCTCCGAGCAATACGGCCTGTTCCGGCGCTATCTCGACGCCCGTCACGCCGACGGCGGCATGGCCGACATGTCGGTGCTCGACTTCTCGATGATGATCGAGGACACCCACGTCGACACGATGGTGATCGAATATCGGCGGCGCGGCCCCGACACCGGGATCACCGGGCGCGGACGCGGGCCGGCGCTCGGGGTGGCGCTGACCGACCTGCTCGCCGACGGTCTGTCGATGGTCTATTCGTTCTACGACCCGGACGAGGATGCCCGCGGCCTCGGCACCTTCATGATCCTCGACCACGTCCGCCGCGCCAAGGAGCGCGGCCTGCCCTACGTCTATCTCGGCTATTGGGTCGAGGGCGCGCGCAAGATGGACTACAAGCGCCGCTTCCTGCCGCAGCAGCATCTCGGGCCGATCGGCTGGGGCGCGCCGGAGAGCGAGTGACTCCGCCGCAGGGACCTGGAACGCTGTGAACCCGTGCCGCTCAGCGGCCGGGCAGCAGGCGCGCGAGGAAGCCCGGCACGAAGCGCGGCAGGGCGGAGGCGAGCGCCGGGCCGGGCAAGCCGCCGGCGGGCCGCTGCGACAGGACGTCGGCACGGCGGGCGGCGGGCAGCGCCGCGGCCTTGATCTCGGCCAGGGTCTCGCCGGATCCGCGCGCCACGAACTTGCGACCGTCGCGCAGCAGCACGACGAACAGCCGATCCGACCCGTCGGGGCGGGCCGACGTTGCGCCGAACGGCGCGAAACCGTCGCGCTCGGCCCATTTCGCCAGATATTCGCCGACCCGGCCCTCGCCGGCGGCGGCGGCCCCGACCACGTCGGTGGCCAGGAAGATGTCCTCCACCACGCCGTCGATCGAGGTCAGGCGCAGACGCGCCCGGCCCGCCTCGGAATAGCGGACGCGAACCACCTCGGGCTCGAAATCTCCCGAGAGAATCTCGAATGACGCCATCGATCCCATCCCCCCGGACAAACCCGCCGTACGCCAGCGACGCACCGCCCCCCGCGGTATCGTCGCATCCGGCGGATCCGGACATCACCGGACGTCAAGCTATCGGTCCGCAATCCCACGCGCAACCGAGACGGGCGTCGTAGATGACGAGATCGTGTCGTTCATCCACCGATATGGTGAAGCGGGCGAGACCCGATCGTGCCGTTGCGGCACGCGGGCACCCGCGTCCGTCGCTCACCGGCCGGGCGCTGCCATCACGCGTTGTCGAAGCGGTTGGTCTTGGGGAAGCCGGCGGGCGGCAGGCGGCCGGCGTCGCCGCGGTTGCCGAGCCAGTCCTTCAGTTCCGCGAGGCTGCGGGTGAAGGAGCGGCCGGCGCTGCCGGTCCAGGTCAGGCCGGTCGCCCCGACGAAGCACTTGACCGCGGCGATGCCGCCGTCGCGATAGCGCTGCAGGCGCACGCCGGACCCGCGGGTCATCACCGGCACCTGGTCGAGCGGGAACACCAGCAGCTTGCGGTTGTCGCCGATCACCGCGACGTGGGTGGCGCCGTCGGGCACCTCGACGCAGATGCGCGCCTCGTCGGCCGCCCCGAGGTTCAGCACCTGTTTGCCCTTGCGGGTCTGGGCGACCATGTCGCTCTCGGCGACGACGAAGCCGCGGCCGTCCTTGCCGGCGACCAGCAGGCGGCGGGTGGGCGCATGGACGAAGACGTCGAGGACGTCCTGGTCCTGGTCCATGTCGCACTGCAGACGGATCGGCTCGCCCTGGCCGCGGCCGCCCGGCAATTTCGAGGCCTCCAGCGTGTAGAAGCGGCCGCCGGTGGAAAACACCAGCAGCTTGTCGGTGGTTTCGGCCTTGAAGGCGATCCGCAGCTTGTCGCCCTGTTTGAACTCGAGCCGCGAGAAGTCGTCGATGTGGCCCTTCAGCGTGCGCACCCAGCCCTTGTCGGAGACCACCACGGTGATCGGTTCGCGCTCGATCATCGCCTCCATGATGTCGGCGGTGTCGTGCTCGGGGGCATCGGCGAAGGAGGTGCGGCGTTTGCCCAGCGGCGTCTCGGGACCGTATTTGGCGGCGACCCGGCGGATCGAGGCGGCGACGATCTTCCACTGACGCTCCTCGGAGGCGAGCAGCGCGCGGATCTGCTCGGCTTCGGCGGTCAGCGCGTCGTGCTCCTTGCGGATCTCGAATTCCTCGAGCTTGCGCAGGTTCTTCAGCCGCATGTCGAGGATCGCCTGGGCCTGCACGTCGGTGATGGCGAAACGCGCCATCATGAACGGCTTGGGCTCGTCCTCGGTCCGGATGATGTGGATCACTTCGTCGATGTTGAGATAGGCGACGAGCAGGCCGCCGAGGATTTCCAGGCGCTTGACGATCGCCGCCAGACGATGCTCCGAGCGGCGCACCAGCACGGTCTTCTGGTGGTCGAGCCACTGGACGAGAACGTCCTTGAGACCGAGGACGTTGGGGATCACGCCCTGCGACAGCACGTTCATGTTGAGCGAGATGCGGCATTCGAGCTCGGTGAGCTTGAACAGGCTCTCCATCATCAGCTCGGGCGAGGCGTTGCGGCTCTTGGGCACCAGCACGACGCGGACGTCCTGGGTGCTCTCGTCGCGCACGTCCTCGAGCAGCGGCACCTTGCGGTCGTTGATCAGGTCGGCGAGCTTCTCGATCAGCCGGCTCTTGGCGACCTGATAGGGGATCTCGGTGACCACCACCACCCAGGTGCCGCGGCCGAGGTCCTCGACCGCCCAACGGGCACGCAGGCGGAAACCGCCGCGGCCGGTGCGGTAGCTCTCCAGGATCGACGAGCGGCTCTCGACGATGACGCCGCCGGTCGGAAAGTCCGGACCGGGCACCAGTTCGACCAGCTGTTCGATCGGGGTGTCGGGCGCTTCGATCAGCTTCAGCGCGGCGCGACAGACCTCGTGGGCGTTGTGCGGCGGGATCGAGGTCGCCATGCCCACGGCGATGCCGTTGGAGCCGTTGGCGAGCAGATTGGGGAAGGCGCCGGGCAGGACCGTCGGCTCCTCCTCGGAGCCGTCATAGGTCGCGCGGAAGTCGACGGAATCCTCGTCGAGGCCTTCCAGGATCAGCGCGGCGACGTCGGTCAGGCGGGCTTCCGTGTAGCGCATGGCCGCCGGATTGTCGCCGTCGATGTTGCCGAAGTTGCCCTGGCCGTCGACCAGCGGATAGCGCTGGGAGAAGTCCTGGGCGAGGCGCGCCATGGCGTCGTAGACCGCCACGTCGCCGTGGGGGTGATATTTGCCGATCACGTCGCCGACGACGCGGGCGCATTTCTTGAAGGCCGCGCCGGGATCGAGGCGCAGCTCGCGCATCGCATAGAGCAGGCGGCGGTGCACCGGCTTGAGGCCGTCGCGCACGTCGGGCAGCGCCCGGTGCATGATGGTCGACAGGGCATAGGCGAGATAACGCTCCTCGAGCGCATCGCGCAGATTGACCGGCAGCACTTCGCCGCCCGGTCCGTCGTCCCTGTCGCCCCCGCCGGGCGGAATCACGCGTTTTCCCATGCGCCCGAGTTAGCGCGGGGGGGTGGTCGGGGGCAAGGCGAAAGGCGCGGACCGGCGGAGCTGGGGACAACCCGAGGGTCCGTCTTCACGCAAGGTTAAGCCGGCAGCGAGAAAGTGTTTCCGAGACCGCCTCTCGCCCGGATCCGTACCCGCATGTCGAAAGCGCCTTCCGCCGATCGCCCCGAGCCGCATGCCGGCGCCGTACCGACCGCGCACGGCCTTGCGACCGCAACGGTGGCGCTGCTGGAGCGACTGAGGACACCGATCTGGATCTTCGATCTCGACCGTGCGCAGGTGGCCTGGGCCAACAGCGCGGCACTGCGGGTATGGGAAGCGGCGGACATCGCGGAACTGGCGGCGCGCGATCTGTCGGCGGAAATGTCGCTGTCGGTGAAGATGCGGCTCGAACAGTTGCGCGACCTGTTCGAGCGCGGCCCTGCGGCCTTTTCGGAAGTGTGGACGCTCTATCCCGGCGGTCGGCCCAAGACCCAACGGGTGACCTTCAGTGGCCAGCGGCTCGGCGACGGGCGCATGGCGATCCTGTGCGAAGCGCTCGGCGAGATCAACGACACGCCGGAACGGGTGCGCAGCGCCGAGGCGCTGATCCATACGCCGGTGATGATCACCCTCTACGGCCCCGAGCAGCGGCCCCTCTACCGCAATACCGCGGCGGCGGCGTCGATCCCCCATCTCGGGGAACCGCTCGCCGAGCGTTTCGTCGACGCCGCCGATCGGCAGCGGCTCGAGGAGATGGTCGCCGGCCTCGGACATGCGGTGGTGACGGCGCGGATGCGGACCCGCGCGGGCGTGCGCTGGCACGAGATCTCGGCGCGGACGTGCCGCGACGCGGTCAGCGGGCGGCCGGCGCTCCTGGTCAGCGAGACCGACGTGACGGCGCTGAAGACCGCGGAAGAACAGGTGCGCTTCCTCGCCGAGCACGATCTGCTCACCGGCCTGCCCAACCGCACCTTCCTACAGCGCGAGGTGGCGCGGCGGATCGAAGCGGCGCGGGAGGCCGGTTCGAGTCTGGCGTTGCTGTTCATCGACCTCGACCGGTTCAAGACGATCAACGATTCGCTCGGCCATCAGGCCGGCGACGCCCTGCTGGTGGCGGTCGCCGACCGGCTGACCCGGGCCGCCGCCGGCGGCGATCTGGTGGCGCGGCTCGGTGGCGACGAGTTCCTGGTCTGCATCGATCTCGGCCGCGACGGCGACGCACGCGAACGCACCGTGGCCCAGGCGATCCTCGAGGCCTTCGAGGCGCCGATCCGGGTCGGGTCGCGCGAACTGGTGGTCTCCGGATCGATCGGCATCAGCCGCTTCCCCGCCGACGGAAGAGATCTCGACACCCTGATGCGCCATGCCGATCTGGCGATGTATGCCGCCAAGGACCAGGGCTGCAGCCGCTGGGTGACCTTCGATCGGGCGATGACCGACGTCGCCGACAGCCAATTGGCGATGGAATCCTCGCTGCGGCGGGCGCTGGAGCGCGGCGAGTTCGAGCTCTACTACCAGCCGCGTCTGTCGATCGCCGACGACCGCATCATCGGGGCGGAGGCGCTGCTGCGCTGGCACCACCCGACCCGCGGCCTGTTGCTGCCGGGGTGTTTCATCCCCTTCGCCGAGAAGACCGGGCTGATCACCCGGATCGGCGAGAGCGTGATGCGCGAGGCGGCGCTGCAGCAGCGCGCCTGGGCCGACGCCGGCCACGACGTCACCGTGTCGGTCAACATGTCGGGGCGGCAGTTCCGCGACCCGCGGCTGCCGACTGCGGTCGCCGAGATCCTCGCCGAGACCGGCAGCGACCCGTGCCGGATGCAGATCGAGATCACCGAATCGGTGCTGGTCGGCGACGACGCGACCTCGGTCGGGGCGCTGCGGAAGCTCAGCGAACTCGGATTCTCGATCGCCATCGACGACTTCGGCACCGGCTATTCCAATCTCGCGACGCTGCAGTTCCATCCGATCGACGTGCTGAAGATCGACCGCTCCTTCGTCGCCACTCTGGAGACGCGGCCGGAACTGGCGGAACTGATCATCGGCATGTGCCGGCTGCTCGACATGCGGATCGTCGCCGAGGGCGTCGAGACCGAGGAACAGCTCGGCTGGCTGCGCGCCCGCAACTGCCACGAATACCAGGGCTATCTGTTCAGCCCGGCGATCCCCGTCGACAGCTTCGACGCGTTGCTGACGCGGCAGAAGGACTTCGCCGCCGATCCCGGCGACGGCGTCGCACGCTCGCCCTTGTGGGATCTGGTGCCGATGGTCAATCGCACCTCGGACCTCGAATGGGGCGGCCCCGCCGGCGCGCCGTCGAAGGTGCGACGCCTCCGGGCGCTCGGTGCGGCGACCGGCTTTCGCAGCTGAGCGGCCCGCTCCCGTCGCCCGCCCTAAGCCCTCGCCTTCGCCCCGACCCGCGCCAGGGCCGCGAGAAATCCTTCGCGGGTGGCCGGCGGATCGATGCCGCGCGCCTCCCAGACGTGGCGGGCGAGGAAGTGACCGGTGAGGCGAAAGCCGGCGAGGAGATCGGCCAGCGGCGGCGACTCGTCGCGCGCCGCCTCGATCGGCGCGGCGACCAGGAAGGCCGGCAGCGCCAGCAGACGGTCGGCCCAGGGCAATCCGGCGGCGCGGCCGGCGGCACGGCCGGTCGCCGGGCTGACCCAGGCGAGATCGTCGGAGGTTCCGGTCAGGGCGCAGGTGGTGAGATCCAGGCCGAAGCCGAGGGCCTCGATAACCGCCAGTTCGAAACGCACCAGGCGCGCCGCCGCCGGGCCCGGATCGTCGAGGCGGGCGAGGATCGCCAGCGCCGCATAGAGCAGATCGGGATGGGGATCGCGCTCGGGCAGCAGGCGGAAATGGGCGGCCAGCGTCTGCACCGCGTTGAGGCCGAGCGGGTCGGCCATCAGCGCGGCGCCGCGGGCGTCCAGCGTCTCGACCGCGAAGGTGCCGACGTGTTCGTCGAGGCGGGCGCGCCACACCGCGCGCACCGAATTGCCGACCTGGAGGCCGGCGGCGCGGCGCTGCGAGCGGCCGCCCTTGACCACCCCGAGGTGGCGGCCGTGGGCGACGGTCATCAGCTCGACCAGCGCGTCGGCCTCGCCGAGGCGGCGGGCACCGAGAACCAGGCCGACGTCGGTCCATTCCATGGCACGGCCTTCCCGGTCGGCGCGGCTCAGCCCTTGGGGAACTCGAGCCCCATCTCGCGATAGCGCGCCGGGTCGTCGGACCAGTTCTCGCGCACCTTGACGAACACGAACAGATGGACCGGACGCTCGACGATCTCGGCGAGCTCCTTGCGGGCGTTCATCGACACCCACTTGATGGTCTCGCCGCCGGCGCCGAGGACGATGCGCTTCTGGCTCTCGCGAGCGACGTAGATGGTCTGCTCGATGCGCACCGAGCCGTCCTTCTGCTCCTTCCACTGCTCCGTCTCGACGGTCGATTCGTAGGGCAGTTCGTCGTGGAGGCGCAGGAACACCTTTTCGCGGGTGATCTCGGCGGCGAGCTGGCGCATCGGCAGATCGGAAATCTGGTCGGCCGGGTAGAGCCAGGGGCCGGCCGGCATGGCGGCGGCGAACCAGGCGAGCACGTCGGCGACGCCGTCGCCGTTCTCGGCCGAGATCATGAAGGTCTCGGTGAAGTTCGCGCGGGCGTTGGCGGCCTGGGCCAGCGCCAGCAGCGCATCGCGGCGCATCAGGTCGATCTTGTTGAGGATCAGCACCTTGCGGCGATGGACCTCGCCCAGCTGGTCGAACAGCGCGGAGGAGGTGTCGTCGAAGCCCTTCTTGGCGTCGAGCAGCACCGCCACCAGATCGGCGTCGGAGGCGCCGCCCCAGGCGCCGGCGACCATGGCGCGGTCGAGCCGGCGGCGCGGACGGAAGATGCCGGGGGTGTCGACGAAGATCACCTGGGCCTCGTCGACCATGGCGATGCCGCGCACCAGGGCGCGGGTGGTCTGGACCTTGTGGGTGACGATCGACACCTTGGAGCCGACCAGGGCGTTGAGCAGGGTCGACTTGCCGGCATTGGGGGCGCCGATCAGCGCGACGAAGCCGGCGCGGGTGCCCGGGGTCGCCGACATCAGGCCGGCGGCGGAACGCGCGGCGGCGATCGCGGCGGCCTCGGTCGCGGCGGCCTCGGTCGCGGCGGCCTCGGTCGCGGCTTCGGCGGCTTCGGCTTCGGTCGCGGTGGTCGGCGCGTCGGTCGCGGGCGTCACGGGCGGGACGACGTCACGGGCGGGATCTTCGGTCTCAGGCATCGGTGTCGTCCTTCCACAGGCCTTCGCGGGCCAGGACCCGGGTGGCGGCGTCGCGCTCGGCCTCGCGCTTGGAACGTCCCGTCCCGATCGCCCCTTCGACGCCGACGATGTCCACGGCGATTTCGAAGACGGGATCGTGATCGGGGCCGCTGCGTCCCACCTGCCGATAGGTCGGCGCGGCGAGACCGCGGCTCTGCAGCCATTCCTGAAGCGTGGTCTTGGCGTCGCGCAGCGGTCCGCGCGCCTCCATCATCAGGGGATACCAGTTGCGCTCGACGAAGTCGCGAGCGACGTCGAAGCCGGCGTCGAGATAGACCGCGGCGATCACCGCCTCGGCGACGTCGCCGAGGATCGCCGTCTTGTTGCGGCCGCCGGTCTGCAATTCGCCGGGGCCGAGCCGCACGGCGTCGCCGAAGGCGAGGCTGCGCGCCACGTCGGCACAGGTCTCGCGCTTGACCATGGCGTTGAGGCGGCGGGCGAGTTCGCCTTCCTCCGCATCGGGAAAGGCATGGTGGAGCATGCCGGCGACCGACAGCGCGAGGACGCGGTCGCCGAGGAACTCCAGGCGCTGATAGCTCGCCGCGGGTGTCGCGGCGGCGCTGGTGTGGGTCAGGGCCATGAGCAGGAGGGCGCGGTCGGCGAAGCGATGGCCGATGCGGGCTTCGACGGTGTCGAGGTCGGCGAAGGTGCTCATAGGCGGCCGAACAACCGGCTCCAGCGCACGTCCCAGGGCCAGTTCCAGATCTGCCAGGCGGCGCTGTCCTCGCCGATCGAGAAGAAGATCATCTGGGCCTTGCCCTCGAAGTTCTCGAAGGGCACGAAGCCGACGCCGTCGGCGAAGCGGCTGTCCAGCGAATTGTCGCGATTGTCGCCCATCATGAAGTAGTGACCGGCGGGCACCAGGAATTCCGGCGTGTTGTTGGCCGGGCCTTCGTCGTCACGCTTCAGAATGGTGTGGACCACACCACCGGGCAGGGTTTCCCGTAGCGCCTTGACCTTCTGGCGGGCGCCGTAGAAGTCGGTGTCGATGAAATAGTCCATCGGCTCGACCTTGACCGCCTCGCCGTTGATGAAGAGCAGGCCGCGCTTCATCTGGACGCGGTCGCCGGGCAGGCCGATCAACCGCTTGATGTAGTCGGTCTCGTTGTCCTTCGGCAGCTTGAACACCACCACGTCGCCGCGCTTGGGCTCGGAAGCGAAGATGCGGCCCGAGAAGGGCACCAGCCCGAAGGGGAAGGAGTAGCGGCTGTAGCCGTAGCTGAACTTCGACACGAAGAGGTAATCGCCGATCAGCAGCGTCGACTTCATCGAGCCGGAGGGAATGGAGAAGGGCTGAAAGACAAAGGTCCGCACCAGCAGCGCCAACACCAGGGCTTGGACGACCACCTTGAGGGTCTCGCCCCAGCCCGCTTCGCGGGACTTCGGTTCGCTGGTCACGCTCATCAGGTCCTTCGATCCTCACTTCATTCGTCGGCGGTGATAGCGCGCCGGGGGATCGGCCGCAATGCCCGCGGTTTCGGCCAATCGAGCGGCCAAGCGGAAATCACCACGAAGGCCTGGGCGAGAGGCAGGTCGTCGGTGATGGTCAGATCGATCCTGGGCTCGAAACCGGGCGGAGTGAGGGCGGCGAGACGTTCGGCGGCGCCGCCGGTCAAGATCATGGTCGGCTGGCCCGACGGCAGGTTGACCACCCCCATCTCGCGCCACGCCACCCCCATCGAGATGCCGGTGCCGAGCGCCTTGCAACAGGCCTCCTTGGCGGCGAAGCGCTTGGCATAAGAAGCGGCGCGATTGGCGCGGCGATCGGACTTGGCCCGTTCGATCTCGGTGAAGACCCGGTGGGTGAAACGTTCGCCGAAGCGTTCGAGCGTCTTCTCGACGCGGCGCACGTCGATCAGATCCGAGCCGATGCCGACGATCATGGCGTCCCCTCCCCTGGCCCGTCAGGGCTCGCGTGCTTCGTCCATGCGCAGACGCATTTCGGCGATGGCCGCGGCCAGACCGACGAAGATCGCTTCGCCGATCAGGAAATGACCGATGTTGAGCTCGCGGATCTCGGCCATGCGGGCGATCGGCCCGACCGATTCGTAGGCCAGCCCATGGCCGGCGTGGATCTCCAGGCCGGCGTCGGCGCCGCGGCGGGCGGCTTCGCGGATGCGCTGCAGCTCGATCGCGGTGAGCCGCTCCTCGCCGGCGGCGAGCAGGTCGCAATAACGGCCGGTGTGGAGTTCGACCACCGGTGCGCCGAGCTTCACCGCCGCGTCGATCTGGGCGACGTCGGGCTCGATGAACAGCGACACGCGGATGCCGGCGCCGCCGAGACGGGCGACCACGGGGGCGAGACGGGTGCGGCCGCCGACCGCATCGAGACCGCCCTCGGTGGTGCGCTCGCTGCGGCGCTCGGGCACCAGGCAGCAGGCATGCGGCTTGTGGCGCAGGGCAATGTCGAGCATCTCCTCGGTCGCCGCCATTTCGAGATTGAGCGGAAGGTCGATCTCCGACATCAGGCGGCGGATGTCCTCGTCGCGGATGTGGCGACGGTCTTCGCGCAGATGGGCGGTGATGCCGTCGGCGCCGGCCTCGGCCGCGAGATGGGCGGCGCGCAGCGGGTCGGGACGATCGCCGCCGCGGGCGTTGCGGATGGTGGCGACATGATCGATGTTGACGCCCAGGCGGAGCTTCCGCCGCCGGTCGAGTTCGGCCATCTCTCGTTTCCTCGCATCGGGGGGCAGGGGCGCGCGGGTCTGCGACCGAGGCGCCGGCTGAGCCCCGAGACATAGAATGACGACGGCGCGCGAACAAGCGGCGCGACGGCTTGGGCGGTGTCCCGGCGGCGCAGAGGTCGCGGACCGATCGTCGCGCCGCGTGGTTTGGGCTCAGAGGCTGCGGCTGCCCGGCTTGACCGGGGGGATCGCGGCGAGTTCGGGCGGCAGGGCGTCGGCGGGATAGGCCGGCACCTTGTAGCCGGCGAGCGCGATCAGCGGCACGCCGACGTCGGCCTCGCCGTCGGAGCGATCGATCAGGCAGGCGACCGCCAGGACCTTCGCCCCCAGCGCCTCGATGGCGGTGATCGTCTCGCGCGACGACAGGCCGGTGGTGACGATGTCCTCGACGATCACCACCCTGGCGCCGGGGGCGAGTTCGAAGCGGCGCAGGCGCATCTCGCCGCCCTCGCGTTCGGTCCAGATCGCCGGCAGGCCAAGTTGGCGCGCCGTCTCGTAGGCCGGGACGATGCCGCCCATCGCCGGGCCGACGATCACGTCGATCGTCCCGAGATCGGCGGCGCGGATCTTGTCGGCGAGCGCCCGGCAGACCCGTTCGGTCTTGTCGGGGAACTGGAACACCCGGGCCTTCTGGATGAACACCGGCGACCGCAGCCCCGACGACAGGATGAAGTGCCCGGTGAGCAGCGCGCCGCAGGACTTGAAGACGTCGAGGACTTCGTCGGTGTTCATGGCAGAAAAGCTCCTGGGTGGGCGAGGCGGCACCGCCACCGGCGCGTGCGGCGCGACATTGGGCCAATGTGGCGATCGGATCAACCGGCGACGCGGCGGCGCGCGAGGGCATCGAACCGGGCATCTGGCGCGAATCGTGAATTCGACTCTCGTCGTGCGCGAGGCCGAACCACAACGTTCCCTCCCCCCTCAAGGGGGGAGAGGACGCCAACCCACGGTCCTGTCGGGGATTACCGAGCCGTCGCCTCGAACATTCCGAGAAGCGCCCTACGACCACCGACCCTCGTGTCGGGCCGGCCGTTGCGCGCCCGTCACCGCGCTTCGCGGGCGAAGATCATCAGGCCGAGGGCGCCGACCCCGCCTTCGAGCGCGTCCCAGCCGCGGGCCTCGTAGAACTCGGCGAGTTCGGGTCGGGCGCAGAGGTACAGGCGGGCGGCACCGAGAGCGAAGGCGCGAGCCGTCGCCGCCGCGAGCAGGCGTGTGCCGAGGCCGCGGTCGCGGCGATCCTCCTCGACCCACAGGGCGGCGAGCCAGGGCGTGAGTTCGGCGCGATCGGCGAGGTCCTGCGGGATCACCGAGACGGTACCGGCGAAACCCGCAGCGTCGTAGGCGACAATGCAGAAGGGTATGCCGGGCGCGGTGACCGCATCGGCGACCCGCGCCTCGACGGCGGCGAGCGAGGTGCCGCCGGCCCGCCACCAGTTGCGCCAGATGCGATCGGCGACGGTCGCAGCGAAGTCGGGACGCTCCGTTAGATCGGCCAGCGCCGCGGCGGCGGGCGCCTCACCCATTGACGCGGACGGCCGAGGCGATGATCGGCTTGGTGCGCAATTGCTGGATGATCCGGGTCAGGTGCTTCAGGTCCCAGACCTCGAGATCGATGATGATCTCGTGGAAGTCGGCGGCCTTGGGGATCATCTTGATGTTGTCGATGTTGCCGTCGTTCTCGGCGATGACCTGCGCGATCTGGGCGAGCGAGCCCGGCTCGTTGAGCGAATTCAGCGAGATGCGGGCCGGGAAGCGGGCCGGATCGGCCGGGTCGATGTCCCAGCGCACGTCGAGCCAGCGCGACGGCTCCTCGTCGAAGCGCTTCAGGGCCGGCGACTGGATCGGGTAGATGGTGATGCCCTCGCCCGGCGACAGGATGCCGACGATGCGATCGCCCGGCACGGCGCCGCCCTCGGGGGCGAAATGCACCGGGAGGTCGCCCGACAGGCCGCGGATCGGGATCGAGGTGCGGTCGTCGGCGCCGCCGTCGGGGACGCGGAACTTCATCGCCCGGGCGCCGCCGGCGAGATCGAACCAGCCTTCGGTCACCGCCGACTTCTGCGAGGGCTGGCCGCGGTTCTCCTGATAGTCGGGATAGACCGCCTTCAACACCGATTCCGAGGCGACCTCACCGCGCCCGACCGCGGTCAGTGCCTCGTTGACCGAGGAATGGCCGAGGCGGTGGACGGCGGCGGCGAGCAGGGTATCGGAGAAGGCGCGGCCGGCGCGCAGGAAGGCGCGCTCCAGGATCTGCCGGCCGAGGCCGCCGAACTGCTTGCGCACCGCTTCGCGGGTGGCGCGGCGGATGGCGGCGCGGGCCTTGCCGGAGACGGCGATCTGCTCCCAGGCGGCGGGCGGCACCTGGGCCTTGGAACGGATGATCTCGACCTCGTCGCCGTTGGCGAGTTCGGTCGCCACCGGCTTGATGCGGCCGTTGATCTTGGCGCCGACGCAGGTGTTGCCGACGTCGGTGTGGACGGCATAGGCGAAGTCGATCGGCGTGGCGCCGCGCGGCAGGGCGATGATCTTGCCCTTCGGCGTGAAGCAGAACACCTGATCCTGAAACAACTCGAGCTTGGTGTTCTCGAGGAATTCTTCGGGGTTCAGGTTGGGGTCGTTGAGGCGCTGGATGGTTTCGCGCAGCCAGGCATAGGCGCCCGAGGCCTCGGACAATTTGACGATGTTGCGGCCGCCGGCGATGCGGTCGCCGTCCTTGTAGAGGGCATGGGCAGCGATGCCGAATTCGGCGAAGCGGTGCATCTCCTCGGTGCGGATCTGCAACTCGACGCGCTGGCGCCCGGGCCCGACCACGGTGGTGTGGATCGAGCGGTAGTCGTTCTGCTTCGGCGTCGAGACGTAGTCCTTGAAGCGCCCGGGGACCATCGACCAGGTGGTGTGGACGATGCCGAGAGCGCGGTAGCAGTTCTCGACGGTCTCGACGACGATGCGGAAGCCGTAGATGTCGGAGAGCTGCTCGAAGCTCAGGCTCTTGCGCTGGACCTTGACGAAGATCGAATAGGGCTTCTTCTCGCGTCCCTTGACGCGGGCGGAGATGCCGTTCGAGGACAGTTTCTCGGTGAGCGCGATCTCGATCGCCGGGATCAGATTCTTGTTGGCCTCGCGCAGGGCGTCGAGGCGGCCGACGATCGACTGATAGGCGTCGGGCTGGAGGTAGCGGAAGGAGAGATCCTCGAGCTCCTCGCGCATGCTCTGCATGCCCATGCGGCCGGCCAGCGGCGCATAGATCTCCATCGTCTCTTCGGCGATGCGCAGGCGCTTGTCGTCGCGCATGAACTGCAGGGTGCGCATGTTGTGCAGGCGGTCGGCGAGCTTGACCAGCAGCACGCGCACGTCGGCGGCGACCGCCAACAGCAGGCGACGGAAGTTTTCGGCCTGTTCGGTCTTCTTGGAGACGAAGTCGAGCTTCTTGAGCTTGGTCAGGGCGTCGACCAGCGTGCCGATCTCGGGACCGAACTGGCGGTCGATCTCGGCGCGGGTGGCGTCGGTGTCCTCGATGGTGTCGTGGAGCAGGGCCACTGCGATGGTGGCGTCGTCGAGGCGCAGATCGGTGAGGATCGCGGCGACTTCGAGCGGATGGGAGAAGTAGGGATCACCGGACGCCCGCTTCTGCGGCGCGTGTTTCATCATCCCGTAGACGTAGGCCTTGTCGAGGAGCGCTTCGTCGACGTTGGGATTGTAGCGCCGCACCCGCTCGACGAGTTCGTATTGCCGCATCATGGGGACGATCTCGACCTCGACCTCCGCGCGACCCCGATCGGGACCGCAGTTCCTCGCTCGTCGACGATTCGAAGACCCCGTCCAGCGACGGCGACGCCCGCGAAGCGCGGGCGTGGCACGAAGCGACGGACGGAGCGGCACGCAGGCGTGAAGCCGGCGATGCCTCAGTCCTCTTCTTCCTTGTCGGGCGGCACCAGGCCCTCGAGGCCGCGCAGAAGCTCTTCTTCCGACATGCGGTCGAACTGCATCTCGGCGTCGTCCTCGGAGGACGACGACGTGACCTGGGCCACCGCCTCGGATTCCGGTTCGTCGACTTCGACGAACTTCTGCAGCGAGTGGATGAACTCTTCGTGCAGATCGGCCGGGCTGACGGTCTCGTCGGCGATCTCGCGCAACGCGACCACGGGATTCTTGTCGTTGTCGCGATCGATGGTGATCGACGATCCGGCCGAGATCATACGAGCCCGATGGCTCGCCAGGAGCACCAGCTCGAACCGATTTTCCACCTTGTCGATGCAATCTTCGACGGTGACGCGCGCCATTCCACTTCTCCTCGCGGGGGAATTCGAAAGCGGAGACATAGGCCGAAGCCGGCGGAAAAGCAACGCCGCCGCGCATCTTCGCCGAAACGCGCCGCCACGGCGCATGTCGGCGCAGGGGCAAAGCGAAGCGCGAGCCGAGCCGCCAAGTCGTTGCGTCGCTTGTACGCCGGAGTTTCCCTTCGGTCAGGTATACCAGTCCGAGCCTAGCGATCTCGTGATCGATGGCGCGACTCTCGGCCGCTGGAAACCCGGCCGGAAATGTACTATCTTGCTGCGGCGACGAAGCTACGGTGCCGTTCTGTCGAGTCGGGCGCAGAATCACGTACGTTAGTCTTCGGTGCAATTTCGCGCCTCGTAAGCGTCATTTCATAAAACAAGGCTACGAGGCCCATCAGCCCCTGTACACGGAAGACCACGTAACTATGTTTGACCCACGCGAGAAAATCGCGCTGTTCATCGACGGCGCGAATCTGTATGCGACTTCGAAAGCCCTCGGTTTCGATATCGACTACAAGCGTCTCCTGCAGGAATTCAAATCGACGAGCTATCTTCTTCGCGCATTCTACTATACCGCGCTGATCGAAGATCAGGAATACTCCTCGATCCGCCCGCTGATCGACTGGCTCGATTACAACGGCTACAAGGTCGTGACCAAGGCCACCAAGGAGTTCTTCGACTCCACCGGCCGCCGCAAGATCAAGGCGAACATGGACATCGAACTGGCGGTCGACGCCATGGAGATGGCCGAGCACATCGACCACATGGTGTTGTTCTCCGGCGACGGCGATTTCCGCCGCCTCGTCGAGGCGGTGCAGCGCAAGGGCAAGAAGGTGTCGGTGATCTCGACCCTGCAGACCCAGCCGCCGATGATCGCCGACGATCTGCGCCGTCAGGCCGACCACTTCGTCGATCTCGCCACCCTGCAGTCGCGGATCGGCCGCGACCCGGCCGAGCGGCTCGCCCGCATGGCCGAACGCGACGCCCAGCGCCGTCAGCACGCGCCGGACGACGAGGATTTCGAAGAGAGCTGAGGGCCGCCCGATCGTCACTCCGGTGGCGACGGGACGACCGGTGCCTTCGGTCGGCGATCCTTTCGAGGGCGCCGCGCGATTTTCGAACCATCGACGTCGCGGCGCGTGATCCGCCGCCGCGACGTCGATTCCTCATGCCGCTCGGCGGCCTTCGCGGTCGCGCGATCCGTGGCGGACTCCCGTGCGTGCCCGGACGGACGCCGCAAGCCCCCCGCCCCTGCCCTCCGGTGACCGATGCCCCATCCCGCTTCCGCCGTGCCGCTCGATCCCGGCCACGACTGTCCGTTGTGTCCGCGCCTCGTCGCATTCCGCGAGGACTGGCGCCGGCGCGAACCCGAATGGTTCAACGGCCCGGTGCCGAGCTTCCCGAGTGCGGCGCCTCGGCTGTTGGTGGTCGGTCTCGCCCCCGGGGTGCGCGGCGCCAACCGCACCGGCCGGCCGTTCACCGGCGACTATGCCGGCGAGCTGCTCTACGAGACGCTGATCGACTACGGCTTCGCGCAAGGCACCTTCCGGGCCGATCCGCAGGACGGGCTGACGCTGACCGGGGCGCTGATCACCAATGCGGTGCGCTGCGTGCCGCCGGAGAACAAGCCGACGCCGGCGGAGATCCAGACCTGCCGGCCGTTCCTGATCGCCACCCTCGCCGCCCATCCGGGGCTCACCGACGTGCTGGCGCTCGGCCGCATCGCCCATGAGACGTTCCTCAGAACCGTTGGCGAAAAGCTCGCGGCCCGGCCCTTCGCCCATGGCGCGATCCACGGGCTCGCGAACGGCCTGCGCCTCCACGACAGCTATCATTGCTCCCGTTACAACACCAACACCGGCCGCCTGACGCGGGCGATGTTCCGCTCGGTGTTCGACGGCATCGCCGCGGCGATGGGACACCCGCCGCGCGCCTGATCCCCCGCCGGGACGCGTCAGAACATCCGGCGCAGGCCGGGGACGCGGGTCAACACGCCGGCGCTCAAAGCCCACGACACCAGCCAGGCGATCAGGGTGATCGCCGGCATCTTGACGTGGATCGACACCGGCCAGGCGACGGCGATCAGGGCCAGCGGATAGAGAATGAGCGGGTGCAGGTAGTAGATGCCGTAGGCGGTGCGGGCGAGCGACTGCGACACCGGGCCGTGGCTGCGGCGGAGCGAGAAGACCGCGATGCCGGCCAGCAGCGAGGTGAAGCAGAAGACGTTGAAGAAGACGGCGGTCGCGAGGTTCACCAGCCCCGCCGGCGCGAGCGTCGGCAGGATCATCCGGGTGGCGTCGTAGACGAGGCCCGCGACAATCATCGCCGGCAGCCAGTGCACCAGCTTCGGATGCCAGCCGCCGTCGGTGAACCAGCCGGAGCGATCGGCCCAGATGCCCAGCGCGAAATAGCCGACATAGAGCGGCACCCGTGCCGGCTGATAGACCAGAACCCAATTGTGCGACCAGCGGTCGACCGACGAGCCGGTGGCGAGCGAGGCGAGGATCATCGCCAGCACGAAGGCGGCGAGGACCCAGGCGGGCGGCGCGGCGGGACGGCGGCGCCAGATCGCCGTACCCGCGGTCAGGCGCCAGACGAGGGCGGTCGCCAGGAACAGGGCGAGGAGCACGCCGAGGAACCAATAGACCGACTGCTGGTAGGCGACGCCCCAGAAGTCGCCGGTCCAGAAGGCAAAGAGCGAAAGCGGTGCGCCGCGGCTGTAATAGATCATCCAGGCGGTCGGGGGGGCGAGGACCAGCACGCCGAAGACCCAAGGGCCGCCGATGCGGATCGCCTTGTCCTTCAGAAAAGTCGCCGCGCCTTTCCGCTCGAGCGAGGGCAAAGCGAAATAGCCGGCGAGGAAGAACATGATCAGCATGATCGGCACGTCGACCAACAGGACGAAGCGCGTGTAGATCAGGCTGCGTTGGGGATCGAGGACGTACCACCACTCCGGCGCATAGACCATGTAGGTGAGCGCGGCGTGGAGGGCCACCACCAGGAAGACGACGAAGGCACGCAGTTCGTCGAGCGCGCGGAACCGATCGGTCGGCATGGCACCACCAGGACCCGCCGGCCGGGGCAGTGCGAAGCGCCTGTCCCTCGGTCGCGCGGGGCACCGGGTACCAGAGCACACCGTGACGCGGGGTCAATGCTACCAAGGGCCGCGGGTCGCCACCGCACTCGGCCATCGCCGACGGCGTCGCAGCGGTGACATGTCTCGGTCGTATCCGTGCGGCCGACGATCGTGCGGAAACCCCGCCGGATCGGCAGGCGATGCGAGGCCGCGGCGACGCCCCGACGGCACTGGCACCGGACGGCGTGGCCGATCGCCGCGGCGATCACTCCGGACGTTTCGGTTCGATCAGGTCCCAGCGATTGCCGTAGAGATCCGCGAAGACCGCGACCGTGCCATAGGTCTCCCGGCGGGGCTCTTCGAGGAAGCAAACCCCGCGGGCGGCGAAGGCGGCATGGTCGCGCACGAAGTCGTCGGTCTCCAGGAAGAAGCCGACGCGGCCGCCGGTCTGGTCGCCGATCCGCGCCCGTTGCGCTTCACCGTCGGCGCGGGCCAACAGCAGGGCGGCCCCGGAACCGGGCGGGGCGACCACCACCCAGCGTTTGCCGCCGCCGAGATCATCGTCGGCGCGCAGTGTGAAGCCGAGGCGCTCGACATAGAAGGCGATCGCCGCATCATAGTCGGCGACGACCAGCGCGACGCAGGCGATCCGCGGCGGCATACGCGTCACTCGCGATACTTCATGATCCGCGACTTCTCGCGGTTCCACTCGCGCTCTTTCTCGGTCTCGCGCTTGTCGGCGGCGTTCTTGCCCTTGGCCAGCGCCAGCGTGATCTTGGCGCGGCCCTTCTCGTTGAAGTGGATGTCGAGCGGGACGAGGGTCAGGCCTTCGCGCTCGACCGCACCCATCAGCTTGTTGATCTCCTTGCGGTGCATCAACAGCCGACGGGGGCGACGAGTCTCGTGGTTGAACCGGTTGGCCTGGAGGTATTCCGGGACATAGGCGTTGTAGAGATAGAGATCGTTGCCGTAGGGCGCGGCATAGCTGTCGGTGATGTTGGAGCGGCCACCGCGCAGCGACTTGATCTCGGTGCCGGTCAACTGAATGCCGGCCTCCCAAGTGTCGATGATGTGATACGAGAATCGCGCCTTGCGGTTCTCGGCGGCGAGCCGATGGCCGTCGCCCTTGGGAGCGGTCATCGGTCGTTCCTCCGCGTCAAATGATGCCGGCGTGCGCCGCGGCGGCGTCGATCTCGGCGGCGGTGGCGGCGGTGATCGGCACCATCGGCAGACGCAGCTCGTTGCGCATCTTACCGAGTTTGGCGGCGAGATACTTCGGCCCGGCGGGGTTGGGCTCGAGGAACAGCGCGCGATGCAACGGCATCAGGCGGTCCTGCCAGGCGAGCGCCGCGGCATAGTCACCGGCCAGCGTCGCCGCCTGGAAGGCCGCGACGGCGCGCGGCGCGACATTGGCGGTGACCGAGATGCAGCCGACCCCACCGTGGGCGTTGAAGCCGAGCGCGGTGCCGTCTTCGCCCGAGAGCTGGACGAAGTCGGGGCCGCAGGCGGCGCGCTGCAGCGACGGACGCAGCAGGTTGCCAGTGGCATCCTTGACGCCCCTGATGTTGCGGCCTTCCTTGAACAGGCGGGCCATCGTCTCCACCGTCATGTCGATCACCGACCGCGGCGGGATGTTGTAGATGAAGATCGGAATGCCGACCGCGGCATCGATCGCCAGGAAATGGCGGAACAGCCCCTCCTGGTTCGGCTTGTTGTAATAGGGCGTGACCACCAACAGGGCGTCGGCCCCGGCCTTTTCGGCATGGGTCGCCAGATCGATGGCTTCGGCGGTGTTGTTGGAGCCGGCGCCGGCGATCACCGGGATCTTGCCCTTGGCGACCTCGAGGGTCAGTTCGACCACCCGCTTGTGCTCGGCATGGCTCAGCGTCGGGCTCTCGCCGGTGGTGCCGCAGGGCACCACGCCGTTGGTGCCTTCGGCGATCTGCCAGGCGACGAAGTCCTGCAGGGCTTTCTCGTCCACGGCCCCGTTCGCGAACGGCGTGACGAGTGCTGTGATCGACCCCTTGAACATCGTATGATCCCTTCGGATGGTGCTTCGACGACGGACGGCGCAGGAACGCCTCCGGGGCGCTGGGCAAGGCCCGGCGCGACGAAGAGCGGGCCGGGACAATAGTCCCCGCACCCGACGACGGCAAGTCGGCGAAACGGCGGAAACCCCGGGTCGTAAAGTCTTTGTTCATCATCCCGGACCTAGGCTCGGATCGATGTTCCGGAGACCCGTCCGGACCCGGCTCGCGTCCCGATGCGGAGGCGAGGCGAACCATGCCCGCGGACGGCGGGCGACGGGCGGACCCGTTCGCACCGATCGCGGAGGACCCGCGGCGAGGAGACTTCGATGCTCGCGACCACCCGACGGCTCGTTCTGGGCCTTCTGCCGGCGATGGCGCTGGCCGCGACCGGGATCCCCGGCACGGCCGCCGCCGCCGATCTGGCGACGGCGCTGACGGCGGCGGCGCGCGGCGACGTCGCCGCGGTCAACGGCATGCGCGACGGTCTCGACCGGCTCGATCAGAAGATCGTCGACTGGTACCTGATCCGCATGGGCTCGGGCCTGCCGTCGGCGGCGATCACCCAATTCGCCATCGCCAATCCGAGTTGGCCCGATCCGGAGTTCTTCCGCCGCCGCGCCGAACAGGCGCTGGAGAAGGAGAACCCGTCGGCCGACGACGTGATCTACGCCTTCCAGGGCTCGCGCCCCTATTCCAACCGCGGCCGCATCATGCTGGCCCGCGCCCTGGTCCAGAAGGGCCGGGCCGGCGAGGCCGCGCCCTGGGCGCGCTACGCCTATCGCGACGACAAGCTCACCGACGAGGAGAGTGCGGTCCTCGAGAACGAATTCGGGTCGCTGCTGGAGAAGGGCGACTACAAGGCGCGCTTCGACATGGCGCTGCTCAAGGGCCACGCGGCGGAAGCGGTGCGCGCGGCGCGCAAGCTCGGCAGCGGCTGGGAAGCGCTGGCCCAGGCCGGTCTGGCGGTGGAGAAGAAGCAGAGCAACGCCGGATCGCTGATCGATCAGGTGCCGTCGAGCCTGCGCGACGATCCGACCGCGCTGTTCGTGCGCGCCCAATATGCGCGGCGCACCGAACACTGGAAGGAGGCGGCCGAGTTCCTGATCCGTGCGCCCAAGGATCCCAAGGCGATGGGCTCGCCCGACCAGTGGTGGGAAGAAAAGCGCATCGTCAGCCGCAAGCTGATCGACCTCGGCGACGCCCGCACCGCCTACAAGGTGGTGGTCGGCCACACCGGTTCGACGCCCGCCAACCAGGCGGAAGCCGACTTCCATGCCGGCTGGTACGCGCTGCGCTTCCTCAACGACCCGTCGACGGCGATGCGTCACTTCGCGGCGGTGGCCGAGGACAGTGCCAAGCCGGTGACCCGGGCGCGGGCCTATTACTGGATGGGCCGGGCCGCCGAGGCCGGCGCCTCCGGCTCGTCGCGCGAGTACTACACGCGGGCGGCCGACTTCGGCTTCACCTTCTACGGCCAGATGGCACGGGGCAAACTCGGGTTGTCGGATCTCGGGATCAGCCGCACCGTGTCGCCCAACGGCGCCGACAAGGCGGCGATCGAGCGCGACGACCGTTTCGAGGCGCTGCGGCGCATCGGCAAGCTCGGCCGGCGCGATCTCGCCTCGACGTTCTACAAGCACATGGCCGAGAGCCTGCCGACCGCCGGTCAGGTCGCGGCGCTGATCGAGATGGCCGAGAAGCAGGGCTGGACCAATCTGGCGGTGACCGCCGGCAAGGCCGGGGCCCAGCGCGGCCTCGACATGCAGGCGATGGCCTTCCCGATCGGCCTGCCGACCGACATCGACACCTCGGGTCTCGAACGGGCGCTGGCCTTCGCGATCACCCGCCAGGAGAGCGAGTTCAACCAGTCCGTGGTGTCCTCGGCGGGGGCGACCGGCATCTTCCAGGTGATGCCGGTGGCCGGCCGCGAGGCGGCCAAGAAGCTCGGCATTCCGTTCAATCCCGACGCCTGGCGCAACAACGCCGCCTACAACGTCCGTCTCGGCTCGGCCTATGTCGCCAATCTGGTCGGCAACTACGACGGCAACTACGTGATGGCGATCGCCGGCTACAACGCCGGGCCGGGCCGCATCCACGACTGGGTCCAGGCCTATGGCGATCCGCGCACCGGTCAGGTCGACATCGTCGACTGGATGGAGCGGATTCCGTTCTCCGAGACCCGCAACTACGTCCACCGGGTGCTCGAGAACCTCCAGGTCTATCGTTTCCGGCTGGAAGGGCGGAAGCTCGAACTGGCCCAGGATCTCGCCCGTGGCATCGGCGCCCGCGCCGCCACGACGGGCTCGATCCCGACCTCGCCGGTCGCCAAGAGTTCGATCGGCATCGGCTCCTGGCTGCTCGGCGACTGACCCGGGCCGAGCGTGGCAGCGGCGGTTGCGATCTCGACGGGTGGGCGTCCGGCGTGCCACGCCCTCGGGGCGTTCGCCGGACGATTCCGAACGTCGGAGCACCGGGCGCGCTCCCCTTCCCTTCTCCCCGGGGGGATGGGGTCGAGGTCCGCCTTCTCTGAATTTCACTGACTTGGACGTCCCATGACGACTACGCACCACAGCGAGTCATGCGGTTTCTAGGCATTCTTCAGAGGCTCAGGCCGGATGCGCAGAACACAATCAAAAGTAGAATTTTTGCACGAGTAAATATCATTTAGTGCATTTCGTTGCGAATTGTTTCATTTCGATTCGATCATCCCCGTGAAGCGGGCCCGATGCGGGGCGGCGCGGTCGAGGGGCACACCCGAGGCGATGAGACGACGCCGACATGTCCGGGCGAGGCCTGTTTCGGCAACCGACGACCTTGCGTCGACGAGACGGCCGGCTGCGGTCATCGCCGGTCGCGTTGCCCGGCGCCATGACCGGCCACGGCGCGTCCGACACGCGGCGAAATCGATGCCGGAGTGCTTCTCGAAAGTGGCGATGGCCTCTTTCGGTCGTCGGGGCGAGCCTGCGCGGCGGCTCACGATTTCCTTCGTGATCCTCCGCACAGGTGGCGCCGCAGTCCGGTGAGGTCTCGCCGACGATCGGTGACACGAGAAGGGCTCGCGACTCCGGGTCGGCGGCGAGGGGCTCGGCGGTCGGCAACAACTTCCGGGCACCCGGCAAGTTGCGTCGAGCGAAAGGGGCCGGATTGATGCCCGCGGCGCGCCAGACCTGCCGAACAGCAGCCAAAACCGCGATATTTTTCATATGTTTCCCTGGTATTTCCGTTGCACCGCCTCGGGGAGGGTCGGGCCGTCGCTCGACCGCACCACCGCTCGCGGATCACCGATGTCGCTGTCGCTCTCCTCAGTCTCCAGCTACACGCTCGCGCAGATCGCGGTGCTGACGCAGACCGGCATCCAGTCGCTCTCGACGACGGAGCTCTCCGCCTTCACGACCACCCAGATGGCGGCGGTGACGACGACGCAGATCGCCGCTTTGACGCCCTCGCAGATCGTCTTCTCGGCGTCGCAGCTGTCCGCGTTGTCGTCGCTGCAGGTCGAGGCCTTCGGCACCGACGAGATCGCCGTGCTGACCGCGACCCAGCTCTCCGGCCTGTCGGCCGCCGACATCGCGGCGCTGACCACCGACCAGTTCGCCGCGCTGTCGGCGACCCAGCTGTCGGCCTTGTCGGCGGCGCAGATCGGCAACTTGACCACCACCGAGATCGGCCAGCTGACCAGCGAGGACATCGCGGCGCTGAAGCCGACACAGCTCACGCAACTGAAGACCACCCAGATCGCCGCCTTCGCGACGACCCAGATCGCGGCCCTCGACGAGACCCGGATCGCCGCGCTCTCCACCACCGTCCTGCGCAGCCTGTCGACGACCCAGGTGGCGGCGTTGAGCCCGACCCAGGTCGCCGCCCTGACGACCACGCAGATCGCCGGGCTCGCGCCCTCCGAGATCTCCGCCCTGTCGGCGACCCAGATCGGTGCGCTGACCCAAACACAGCTCGCGGCCTTCACGGCGTCGGACGCCGTGGCGCTGACCACCGCGCAGATCGCCGGACTGACCACGACCCAAATCGGCAGCCTGTCGACCAGCGCGATCGCCGCCTTCGCCGCGACGCAGATCGCCGCCCTCTCGACCGACGACGTCGCGGCCCTGACCACGACGGAAGTCGGCGCCCTGACCCGGCTCGGCCTCTCGACCCTGTCGACCGCGCAACTCGCGGTTCTGACCGCCACCCAGGTCTCGTCGCTGTCGGCGATGGCGATGGGCGGGCTCACCGCGACGCAAGCCGCGGGCCTCTCCCTCGACCAGGTCGCCGCGCTCGCCGTCACCCAGATCGCCTCGCTGACCACCACCGCGATCACCGCCCTCGCGCCGGCGGCGATCGACGCCCTCACCACCGCCCAGATCGCCGGCCTGGGGGCCGATGACGTGCAGGCCCTGACCGCCGATGAGCTCGCGGTGCTCGATGCGACCGACCTCTCGGCGCTGAGCGCCACCCAGCTGTCGCAGCTGTCGTCGGATCATTTCGACCGGATGACGGCCGAGCAACTCGCCGCGCTGACCGCCAAGGCGCTGTCCGGCCTCACCACCACCCAGGTCCGGCAACTGTCGACGACGGTCCTGACCCAGCTGTCGACGACCCAGATCCAGGGCCTCACCGCCGCCGCCGTCGGGGCGCTCGAGGTCGGCCAGATCACCGCGCTGGCGACCACGGCGATCGCCGCGCTCACCAATACCCAGTTGCACGGACTGACCACGACCGAGATCGGTGCCCTCACCACCGCCCAGGTCGTCGCCCTGACGACGACGCAGATCACCGGTCTGACCTCGACCGCCGCCGGCGCCCTGCGGGCGACGCAGATCGCGGCGATGGAGACGACCGATCTCGCCCTCTTGTCGACGACGGCGATCGGGTCGCTGACCAGCACCGCGGTCGGCGGCCTGACGGCGACCGCGATCGTCGGGCTGTCGACCGCGCAGATCGCCGCACTCGGCGCCGACGACCTGTCGCGGCTGTCGACCACCGACATCGCCGCGCTGACCACCACCCAGCTCGGTTCGTTGTCCGCCGCCCAGGTGCGGGGCCTCGGCGCGGCGCAACTGGCGAGCCTCGACGAAAGCCGGTGGCAGTCGCTGTCGGCGTCGGCGATCGGCGGATTGACCTCGGTGCAGATCGACGCGTTGTCCGCGACCCGTATCGCCGCGCTCGGCGATGGTCAGGTCGCCGCGCTCGCGGCGACGCAGATCGGCGGCCTCGACGCGGCCCAGGTCGCCGCCCTGTCGACCACGCGCATCGCCGCCCTCACCGCGACGCAGCTGGCCGGCTTGACCACCACCGTCGCGGCGGCTCTGTCGGCGGATCAGATCGCCGCTCTGGGCTCGTTCCAGATCACCGCCCTGACCACTACGGCGATGGCCGGGCTGAGCGCGACCCAGGTCGCCGGGTTCGCCGCGACGCAGGTCTCGGCGCTGACCGCGACGGCCCTCGGCGCGATGTCGGTCACGACGCTCGGCGGCCTTTCCGCCGAGATGATCGCCCGGCTGTCGACGACCCAGGTGCGCGGGCTCGGCACGACGCAGATGGCGGCGCTGTCCGCCGATCAGTTCGCGGCGCTGACCACCAGCGATCTCGCCGCGCTGACCACGACGCAGTTGCTCGGCCTGACCACCACCCAGATCGGAGCCTTGACCGACACCCGTCTGGCGGCCCTCACCTCGACCGAACTCGGCACGATGTCGACGACCGAGATCGCCGCCTTCACGCCGACACAGGTCGCCTCGCTGTCGCTCACCCAGATCCGGGGTCTGTCGGCCGGGGCGGTCGCGGCGCTGTCGACCGGGCAGATCGCGGCGATCGCCGCGACGCAAGTCGCGACGCTGACCACCACCCAGGTCCGCTCTCTCTCGCAGACCGAAGTCGCGGCGCTGAGCGCCGACCAGATCGCGGCGCTCGCCACCACCCAGATCGCCGCCCTGTCGGTGGCCGGGCTGTCCGGCCTCTCGGCGACGCAGGCCGCGACCCTGTCGACCGATCAGGTCGGAGCCCTCACCGCGAACGCGATGGGGCAGCTGACCACCACCGTCGTCCATGCGCTGTCGGCCGATCAACTGGCGGCGCTGTCGACGACCCAGTTGCGCAGTCTGTCGACCACCGGCGTCGCGGCGCTTTCGGCGACCCAGGTCGCCGGTTTGAGCGGCGAGCAGATCTCGGGCTTCTCGGCGACCGGCATCGCCGCCCTGTCGACGACCGCGCTGCTGGCCTTGGCCGATACGCAGATCGCGGCGCTCGGCACGACCGAAATCGCCGGGCTCACCTCGACCCAGATCGCGGCGCTCGGCGACGGCCGGATCGCCGCCCTGACCGGGACCCAGGCGGCGGCGCTGACCACCTCGGCGCTCGACGGCCTGTCGGCGGCGGCAGCGGCCGCGCTGACCACCGCCGAGGTCGCGGCCCTGTCCGCCGGCCAGCTCGCTTCCCTGGTCGATACCCAGCTCCGGAGCCTGTCGGTCGCGCAAGTCGACGCGCTGTCGACGACGGCGCTCGGCGGGCTGACCGCCTCCCAGGTCGCGGTCCTCTCCGCGACCCAGATCGCCGGCCTGACCACCACGCAGGTCGGGGCCCTGTCGGCGACGGTGGTCGGTGCCCTCGCAGCGACCCAGGTCGAAGCCCTGACGCCGTCGGGTCTGGCGGTGCTGAGCGCCACCCAGGTCGGTACGATCGGCCGCACGGTGATCGGCGCGCTCGCGACGACCACTCTGCGGGCGCTCACCTCGACCCAGTTCGCGGGTCTCGGTGCCAGCCAGATCGCCGCCTTGACCAACGGCCAGATCGCCGCCCTCGACGACACGCAGCTCGCCGCCCTCGATCGCAGCCAGATCCGCGGGCTCACCGCCGATCAGCTCGCGAACCTGTCGGCGACCCGTCTCGCCGCCCTGACGACGACGCAGATCGCCACGCTGACCACCGGTGCGATCGACGGCCTCTCGGAGTCCCAGATCGCGACGCTGACGACCACCCAGGTGGCGGCGCTGTCCACCGTCCAGTTCGCGTCGCTCGCCGCCACCCAGCTGACCGCCCTGACCGCCGACGAGATGGCGGCGATCACCACCACGACCCTGCGCGGCCTCTCCTCGACGCAGCTCGGGGAGTTGACCACCACCCAGATCGGCGCGCTGACCACCACACAGATCGCCGCGCTGTCGACCACCGAGATCGTCGGGCTCGGCGGCGACCAGATCGCGATGTTGGACGCGACCCGCCTCGCCGCGCTGTCGACGACCCAGGTCGCGACCTTGTCCTCGACCCAGGTTTCGGGCTTCTCGACGTCACAACTCGCCGCGCTCTCGACCACCCAGGTCGCGGCGCTGACCAGTCCGGACATCGCGGCCCTGGTCACCACCCAGATCACCGCCCTCGCTGCGTCGCAGCTCGGCGCCCTCAACGCCGACCAGGTGGCCGGCCTGACCGCGGCGGACGTGACCGCGCTCGGCGCCACCGGTCTGGCGCAGCTCGCCACGACGACGCTCGGCTCCCTGTCGATCGCGGCGATCGGCGGGCTGACCACCACCGAGATCGCCGCCCTCACCACGACGCAGCTGTCGTATTTCGCGTCGACCCAGGTCAAGGCACTGGAGCAGTCGCAACTCGCGGCGCTCGGCGAAACCCAGATCGGCGCGCTGTCGCGGATCGCGGTGCGCGGACTGACCACCACCCAGGCCTCCTGGCTGGCCTCGACCCAGATCGCCGCGCTGTCGACCAGCGCCATCGCGGAACTGACCACGACGATGATCGGCGGCCTCGAGTCGACTCAAGTCGCCGCCCTGACCACCACGCAGCTCGGATCGCTGACCACCACCGACATCACCTATCTGACCAGCGAGCAGGTCGCCGGCCTGACCGCGACCCAGCTCGACGGGCTCGCCGCGACCCAGATCGCCGCCATCTACACGCCCGCCATGGCCGGCCTCAGCGACACCCAGGTGGCCTCGCTCGACTCCGATCATCTCCACGCCCTGACCTCGACCCAGATTTCGGGCCTGACCTCGACGGCGATCGACGCGCTGTCGACGACCGCCATCGCCGCCCTCTCCGCCACCCAGATCGGGGCGATTTCGACCACCGCGATGGCGGCGATCGACTCGACGCTGTTCGCGGCGCTGACCACCACGCAGTTGGCCGGCCTCGGGCAGAGTCAGATGGCGGTGCTCGGTGCCGATCAGATGGCGATGCTGACCGGGACGCGGCTGTCGGCGCTGACGCGGACGGAGATCGGCGGTCTCACCTCGACCCAGGTGGCCGGCCTCGGCACCGACCAACTCGCGGCGCTGACCACCACCCAGATCCGCGGCCTGACGGCGAGCGATCTCTCGGCGCTGTCGGCCGCCCAGATCGCGGTCCTGTCGGCGACCCAGATCGCCGCCCTGTCGAGCACCGGCATCGCCGGCCTGACCGCGACCGAGGTGAGCGGGCTCGGCGCGACGACGCTCGCCGCGATGGGCACCACCCAGATCGCCGGTCTTTCGACCTCGGCGCTGGCCGGGCTCTCCTCCGAGCAGATCGCCGCGCTGACCACCACGCAGCTGCGGGCGCTGACCACGTCGCAGATCGGCGCACTGGCGACCACCCAGATCCAGGCCCTGACCACCGGCCAGATCGCCGGTCTGACCACCACCGGCATCGCCGGCCTCACCTCGACCGAGGTTTCGGCGCTGGCCACCACCCAGATCGCGGCGCTGGATACGGTGCAGATCGGCGCGCTCACCCGACCGGCCGCGACCGGCCTCACCGCCACCGCGGTCGCTTCGCTGTCGACCACCCTGCTCGCCGGCCTCACCACTTCCGAAGTCAGCGCGATGACCACGACGGCGATCGCCGCGCTGACGACGACGCAGATCGCCGCCTTGACGACGAACCAGCTCAGGGCGGTGGCGACCGGCGGGATCGCCGCACTCGGCACCACCCAACTCGCGGCGCTCGGCACCCGGCAGGTGGCGTCGTTGACGACGCTCCAGTTGCAGAGTCTCTCCTCCGACCAGATCGGCGCCTTGTCCGGCACGCAGCTGCGAGCCCTCGCCACCGGACAGATCGCCAGCCTCGCCACCTCGACGATCGACGGTCTGTCGAGCGAGCAGATCGCCGCTCTGTCGACGACCCAGATCGCCGCGCTGACCGCGAGCCAGATCGTGTCCTTCGCCGATACCCAGATCGCCGCCCTGACGGTCGGCCAGATCGCCGCCCTCACCACCACCGAACTCGCCGGACTGGCGACCAGCCAGGTCGGGGACTTGACCGCCACCCAGTTCGCGGCGCTGACGGCGACCCAGATCGGCTCCTTCTCGGCGACGACCATCGCCGGACTGACCACCACCCAGATCGCCTCGCTCGACGCCACCGACCTCGCGGTCCTGACCACCACCGAAATGTCGGGCCTCGCCGACACCCAGGCCGCGGCGCTGTCGGCGACGCAACTGGCGGCGTTCTCCACCACTCAGATCGCCGCGTTCTCGACCCGCGGTCTCGCCGGGCTGACCACCACCCAGATCGGCGGATTGACGACGACGGCGGTCGCGACCCTGACCGCGACCCAGGTCGGCTCGCTCGCCGACACGCAGATCCAGGCGCTCGGCGACACCCAGATCGCGGCGATCTCGCGGACCGCGATCGCCGGCCTCACCGCCACCCAGCTCGGTGATCTCTCGACCGAGCGCTTCGCCGCCCTGTCGACGACCCAACTCGGCGCGCTGTCGACCGGCGCGGTCGGCGGCTTGACCGCGACCGAGATCGCCGCTCTCGACGGCACCCGCCTCGCCGCGATCACCTCGACGGCGATCGGCGCGCTCGGTTCGACCCAACTGACGGCGCTCGCCGCCACTCAGATCGCCGCCCTGACCACGACGCAGTTGCAGGGCCTGTCGTCGAGCGACGTCGCGGCTCTCACCCCGACCCAGGTCGCGGCGCTGACCGCCGACCAGATGTCCACGCTGACCACCACCCAGATCTCCGGCCTCGGCGCCGCCGACCTGCGGGCGCTGGGGGCGACGGGGCTCGAGCGGCTGACCACGACCCAGATCCAGGCGGTGACCACGACGGCGCTGGCGGCGATCGATGCGGCGACGCTCACCGCGCTCTCCACCACGCGGGTCGCCTCGTTCTCGGCGACCCAGGTCGGGGCGCTCGACGAGACGCGGATGGCGGCCTTCTCGGCGACCCAGATCGCGGCGCTCACCACCACCGAGATCCGCGGTCTGGGCGCGACACAGGCGCAGGCCCTGACCGCGGCCGATCTCGCGGCCCTGTCGACCACCCAGGTCGCCGCCCTGGGCGCGTCGGCGATCGCCGGCCTCACCACCGACCAGATCGCGGTCCTGTCGGCGTCGCAGCTCGCGGCTCTGACCACCACGGCGATCGGCGGGCTGGCGGATACCCAGATCGCCGCCTTGTCGAGCACCCGTCTCGGCGAATTGGCGCAGACCCAGTTCGCCGCCCTGTCGACCTCGGCGATCGCCGGTCTCACCGAAACCCAGATCGCCTCGCTCGGCACGACGCTGATCGGCGCGCTGACCGCGACCCAGGTCGGAGCGTTGAGCGAGACCCGCGTCGCGGCGCTGACCGCCGGCCAGATCGCCGCGCTGACCACCACCCAGGTCAAGGGCATCGCGGCGACCCAGATCGCCGCCTTCGACACGACGCAGTTCGCGGCCTTGGCCTCGACGCAGATCGCGGCGCTGTCGGCGGCGTCGGTCGGCGGCCTGACCGCGACGGAACTCTCGGCGCTGACCGCGACCCAACTCGGCGCCCTGACCGCGACCGAACTCGGTGGCCTCGGCGCGGTGCAGATCGCGGCACTCGGCGACGCGCAGATCGCGGCGCTCTCCGCGACGCAGATCGCCGGCCTGACGACGACCGGGCTGCAGGCTCTGACCGCGACCCGGCTGGCGGCGCTCACCACCACGCAGATCTCGGCGCTGGCGTCGACCCAGATCGGCGCGCTGGCCGACACTCAGGTGGCGGCGCTGGCGGTGACCCAGATCGGCGCCTTCGCCACGACCCAGATCGCCGCCCTGTCGACGACCGGCATCGCGGCGCTGACCGACGGTGAGATCGGCGCGCTGACCACCACGCAGGCGGCGGCTCTGACCGCCGCTCAGATCGCCGCGCTGTCGTCGACCCAGCTCGCCGCCCTGTCGACCGCGCAGACCACGGCGCTGACCACGACGGCGATCAAGGGTCTCGCCGATACCCAGGTCGCCGCCCTCGGCGCGACCCAACTCGCGGTGCTGACGACGTCGCAGATCGCGGCGCTGTCGGCGACGGCGGTGCGCGGGCTGACCGCCACCGAGATGGGACTGCTGTCCACGCCGCAGCTCGGGGCGCTGACGGCGAGCGAGGTCGGCGCCTTCACCACGACGCAGGTCCGCGGCCTATCGGCGACTTTGATCGCCTCGCTGACCACCACCCAGGTCAAGGGTCTGACCTCGACCGAAGTCGGCGCCCTGACCGCGACCCAGTTGGCGGCCCTGTCGACGTCGCAGATCGCGGCGTTGTCGACGTCGGCGGTCGCCGGCCTGACCGCGACCGCGGTCACCGGGCTGGCGTCGACGCAACTGTCGGCGCTGACCACCACTCAGGTCGCGGCGCTGTCGACCGATGCGGTCGATGGCCTCACCGCCACCGAGATCGGCCTGCTCGGCACCCGTCAGGTGGCGGCGCTGACCGCGACCCAGGCCGCCCGGCTCGACGCCGGCGACGTCACGGCGCTGTCGACCGCCCAACTCGCCGCCCTCACCACCACCGCGGTCGGCGGACTGACCTCGACCCTGATCGCCTCGCTCTCGACCAGCGAGATCGCCGGCCTCGCGGCCACCCAGATCGCCGCCCTGTCGACCACCGCGGTGACCGGCTTCACCGCGACGCAGCTCGAGAGCCTCTCCACGACCGCCGTCGCCGCCCTGACTTCGACCGAGATCGGGGCGCTGACCACCACCCAGGTCGCCGGCCTGTCGCAGACCCTGATCGCCGCCCTGACCACGACCCAGATCAAGGGGCTGACCGAAAGCGAGGCTTCGGCGCTGACCGCCACCCAGATCGCCGCCTTCGGCACCCGTCAGGTCGCGGCGCTGACCACGACCGCGGTCGGCGGTCTGACGGGAACGCAGATCGCCGCGATGAGCCCGACCCAGATCCAGGCCTTCGCCACCACTCAGATCGCGGCCTTGGCCACTGCCACGGTGCAGGCCCTGACGTCGACCGCCGTCGACGCGCTGACCACGTCGCAGCTCGCGGCGCTGAAATCGACGCAGATCGCGGCGCTGACCACCGAGCAGATCACCAACCTCGCCGCCACGCGGCTCGCCGACCTGACCACCACCCAGTTCGCCGCCCTGGCGGCGACCGAGGTCGCGGTCCTGTCGGCGACCCAGCTCGCCGCTCTGTCCACGACACAGATCTCCGCGCTGTCGACCTCCGGTCTCTCCGGCCTCCGCGCGGCCCAGGTCGCGGCGCTGACGACGACACAGCTCACCGCATTGTCGACCGCGCAGGTCGATGCGCTGTCGACCACGACCATCGCGGGGCTCGCCACCACCGAGATCGAGCGGTTGACCTCGACCCAGTTCGCCGGCCTCACCGCCACCCAGGCGTCGGCCCTGACCACCACGCAGATCGCCGCGCTCGGCGCGACCCGGCTCGGGCAGTTGTCGACCCGGGAGATCTCCGGTCTGACCTCGACCCAGATCGCCGGCTTGACGACCAGCCAGATCGACGCGTTGGCGGCGACCCAGATCGCCGCGATGTCGGCGACCGGGATCGCCGGTCTCGGCGCCGACCAGATCGCCGGCCTGACCACCACCCAGCTCGCGGCGCTCACCACCACCGAGATCGGCGGCCTGACCGCGACCGCGGTGTCGGGCCTGACCACCACCGAATTCAAGGCGCTGACCAGCACCCAGTTCACGGCGCTGTCGGAGACCGGTATCCGGGGCCTCTCGACGGCCCAGATCGCGGCGCTGGAGACCACCCAGTTGGCGCTGCTGTCGGCGACCGAGTTGCGCGGCCTGACCGGCACCCAGATCGCGGCGATCACCGACACGCAGTTCTCGTCGCTGACCTCGACGATGATCTCGGCGCTGTCCTCGGACGGGTTGGCCGGGCTGACCACCCACCAGATCGACGAAATGACCCTGACCCAGATCGCCGGCCTGAGCTCGTCGCAGATCGGGGCCCTGACGCCGACCGCGGTCGCCGAACTGTCGGCCACCGACATCTCGGCGTTGTCCGCCACCCAGCTCGCCGGGCTGGTGCGGATGCAACTGCGCGCGCTGGCCGCGACCCAGGTCGCCGCCCTCTCCACCACCCAGATCGGCGCGCTGACCGCCACCCAGATCGGCAATCTCGGCCACACCGAGTTCGACGCGATGACCGCGACCCAGTTCGCCAGCCTGACCTCGACGCAGATCGCCGGGATGAGCGCCGGTCAGTTCGACGCGCTGAGCGCGACCAAGGCCCAGGCGTTCACCGCGGTGCAGTTCTCGGGCCTCACCACCACGACCATGGCGTCGCTCGGGACCACGTTCCTGTCGGAGCTGACGGCGACCGAACTGATGGCCTTCAGCGGCACCCAAATTGACGCTCTGACGGCGACTCAGATAGCTGTTCTGTCGACGACACAGTTGGCGGCGCTCGATTCGGCCAACTCTTGAAGTCGATCTGCCGATGATCGACGTCTTATGGGTCGGCGAGATCCGACGCCGAGATCGAAAACCCCGTTTCGGACGCGTCGTTCGCCCGGGTAAGCCGAACGAATACGATTCGGAAACATTCTGAAGACGACTGGAAACGAATCACATGCTTTCCGATGAGGGTGCAAAGTCCATGTCGGGCGGTGTCGTCGAAGCTCTTCCCGCCCTGCCGATCGGGCGCAGCCTCGGGGTCGTCGACCTGATCCGGGCGGCCGAGAAGCTGAGGAGCGCCGGCGAGTCGGCGGCGGCCGAGCAGCTCTATGCGGGCTGGGTGGCGACCAACCGCGATGATCCGCTGCTCTACGCGGTGCTGTTCAACTTCTCGGTGATACTCTCGGATTCCGGGCAGATCGACGCGGCGCGGCAATGCCTCGAACAGGCGATCGCCCTCAATCCCGACTTTCTGCCGCTCCACATCAACCTCGGGCGAACGCTCGAACGGCTCGGCGCGGTCGGACAGGCGATCGGCCAATGGACGGTCGTCACCGGAAAGCTCGCGCAGATCGACGGTGCGGGGGTCGGTTACAAGACGACCGCCCTGAACCAGATCGCCCGGGCGCTGGAAGCCGCGGGCCAGGACGAGACCGCGGAAGACATGCTCCGCCGCAGCCTGGAGATCGACTGCCACCAGCGCGAGGTGGCGCAGCACTTCACGGCGCTCCGGCAGCGGACCTGTACCTGGCCGGTGATCGCGCCGCAGGAGCGGATCCCGCGCGCCATGCTGATGGCCGGGATCTCACCCTTGTCCGCCGCCGCCTTCACCGACGACCCCTTGCTGCATCTGGCGATGGCCTGGCACTACAACGCCGAGGACGTCGGCACGCCCGAAGTCGCTCATGAGGCCTGGCCGGTGGCGGAGCGCGGCGAGGAGCGGCTTCGGATCGGCTACCTGTCGTCGGATCTGCGCGAGCACGCGGTCGGCTACCTGATGGCCGAGGTGCCGGAGCTGCACGACCGCACGAAGGTCGAGATCTTCGCCTATTACTGCGGGCCGGTGCCGGCGGCCCACGACGGGCTCAATCGGCGCTATCTCGCCTCGGTCGACCATTGGCTCGACATCTCGCAGATGGACGACGCCACCGCCGCCGCCCGCATCGTCGCCGACGGCATCCAGATCCTGGTCGACGTCAACGGCTATACGCGCGAAGGTCGCACCAAGCTGCTGGCGTTGCGGCCGGCACCGATCATCGTCAATTGGCTCGGCTATCCGGGAACCACCGGCAGTCCCTATCACCACTATATCGTCGCCGACGATTGGATCGTTCCGGAAGATCACGAGGTCTATTATTCGGAGAAGGTGCTGCGGCTGCCGTGCTACCAGCCCAACGACCGCAAGCGGGTGGTCGACGGCAATCCGCCGACCCGGACTTCGGTTGGGCTGCCGGAGGACGCCTTCGTCTATTGCTGTTTCAACGGCACCCACAAGATCACCCGCTTCACCTTCGAGCGTTGGATGAAGATCCTCGCCGCGGTGCCGGGGTCGGTGTTGTGGCTGTTGACCGGGACCGATGCCACCAACGAACGACTGCGGCGCCATGCGGCGGGCTTCGGCATCGCCCCGGAGCGGATCGTCTTCGCCGCCAAGATGGCGAACGCCTTCCACCTCGCCCGCTATCGGCTGGCCGACCTGTTCCTCGACACCACGCCCTACGGCGCCCACACCACTGCCTCGGACGCGCTGTGGATGGGTGTCCCGGTGCTGACGGTCAGCGGTCGATCCTTCGCCTCGCGGGTCTGCGGCAGCCTGATCCGCTCGGCCGGCCTGCCGGAGTTGGTGGCGACCTCGATCGACGACTATGTCGCCACGGCGATCGCCTACGGCCGCGACCGCGCGGCCCTCGCCGCCCTCGCCGAGCGTCTGGTCGCCGGACGGGACACCTGCGTGCTGTTCGACACGCCGCTCCTGGTCCGCAGCCTCGAAGATCTCTACGCGACGATGTGGGCCGACCGACGCGCCGGGCGGCTGCCGGTGCCGGACCTCGACGGCCTCGCCGTGCATCTCGAGGTCGGTGCAGGGGTCGATCACGAGGCGATCGAGATCCAGGCGATCCCCGATTATCGCGGCTGGTGGCGCGAGCGGCTCGCGCGCCGCCATCGCTTCCGGCCGATCCCGCCCGGCACCCGCCTGTTCGCCTCGCGCTGACGGACTTGTCGGGCCAGCGGCGGGACGGGATGGTCGCCGGCCACAATCGAGCACCCGCCCGGCCGGCGGCCGTCGAGTCCGTCTGCCGGTGGCGTACGAGCCGAGGATCTGCTCCCCAGGGGCGGCGCGGAAGGCGTCACCACTTTGGAGCATGCCGTGTGCCAATCAAAATTGGTGGCCCTTCGATTGGCTGACGTCGCTCGAACGCAGCCCATGCAGGCACGCGATCACCGGCAGCCGCCATCGCAGGGCCCCGCGAGACCCCCGCTCGAAAATGGCATTTCCGACCGAAATTCCCGGCGCGTATAGGTCTGTTCGAGATCCTCGGTCGAAAGTGGGCTCACGATCGTCCGCCCCCTCCGGCCCCGTGAGCCGGCTCTGCCGCCGCGAAGACCCTCGTCGATCCAGCCCTGCAGCAATGCCCTCTCCAACATCGTGGTGATGCCGCCGACCCCGCTCGTCGACGCCGGCGTGTGTCTCGAAGGCGGTGATCGCTCCCGCGGGATCGACGGGAGCAAAGGACGCGCACCCAGCCCCTCCCCGCGACCCTCGGAGGTCTTGTCTTCCCCTTCGTCATCGGCGAGGCTCGGCGGCGATCGGCGACCGGCCGTCGCCCGGCCAGGGGGAGAAGCGATGCAATCGACCGAGCCGTCGGCGCCCGCGGGCGTCGCCTTCGGGCCGGTGCGGGGCGATGCGCTCGGCACGACCCACCGCCCGTTCCGGTACTTTTCCCGCGACGGGTTGGCGCTCGCCGGACGCGACTATCCGCCGGCGCGGCCGACCGATCGGCCGCCGGTGGTGTGCCTGCCCGGCCTGACCCGCAACGGCGCCGATTTCGAGCCGGCGGCGCGGCGCCTGACCGCGGGGGCCGAGGGCTCGCCGGCGCGGCAGGTGGTCACCGTCGACTTCCGCGGCCGCGGCGCCTCGCAATGGGACGCCGATCCCGCCCGCTACACCATTCTTCAGGAACTCGACGATACGCTGCTCGGACTCGATCTGCTCGGGATCGACCGATTCACCGCCTTCGGCACCTCGCGCGGCGGTCTCGTCACGATGATCGCGGGGCTGGTTGCGCCGGGGCGGGTGACCACGGCGGTGCTCAACGACATCGGCCCGGTGATCGAGCTCGACGGGCTGCTGCTGATCAAACAATACCTCGGCCGGCCGCTGCCCGAGCACATCGGCTGGTCCGACCTCGTCGACGCCCGGGTCCACGTCAATCGGCCCGACTATCCCAACCTCGACCGGGCCGGGTTCGAACGGCTGGCCCACCGCCTGTGCCGTGACGTCGACGGGCGACCGGTGCTCGACTACGACCCGCGACTCGCCGACGGATTCGCGGCGATCACCGCCGAAAATCCGCCGGCCGATCTGTGGGAACCCTTCGCGAGCCTCGCCGGTATCCCGACCCTGGTGGTGCGCGGCACTCTGTCCCGCCTGCTCTCGGCGGAAACCGTGGCGGCGATGGCCGCGCGCCATCCGCGCCTCGAGGTGTTGGAGGTGCCCGACGAAGGCCACCCGCCGCTGTTCGACGACGACGTGCCGGGCGACCGCTCGGTCGCGGCCCTGGTCGCCTTTCTCGATCGGGTCGGCGCCTGACGAAGCGGACGACGGCCGTCGCGCAGGTCCGTCAGCCGCCCGAATTTCCGGTGCCGGGGGACGAGTCGGCGGCGAAGCGACGGGCCTGGCCGACCCAGTCTTCGCGCTCGATGCGCCCGACGAAGGCGAGGAACGATCCGGCCCAGCGGATGTTCTCCGGCGTCCAGGCGGCGATCTGGTGGAAGTGCCAGACGCCGAGGGCATGGAGGCGCGCCTCGTTCTGCGGACCGATGCCCTTGATCCGCTTGAGATCGTCGGCGCTGCCGGCGAGCGGCGCGACGAGGCCGGACGGCCGCGTCCCGACCGCGTCGGCTTCCGCCGCACGGGCGAGATCGGCCGCGGCGACCGGCGGCGGCGGGATTTCGGCGGCCGGCGGCGGCACGTGGACGACCGGTAGGGCGACATCGGCGACGTCGGCGAAAGGCGACACCGGTTCGATCGCCGCGGCGGCAGCCGACGGCGCGGGTTCGGCGATCGGTACGGGCGGAGCGGCGACGGCGGCCTCGGGCGGGGCGACCGGCGCGGCGGCGCCGCGCTCGGCGGTCGACCGAGCCAGAGCCTCGCCGAGGCGCGCCCGCTCCGACTCGTCGAGCAGCGTCGGCGCCGCGGGCAGGCTCGGCGCCGCCGGTTTCGGCGTGCCGTCGGCGAGCCACGGCCGCAGCGAGCCGACCCGGCCGAAGGCCAGGATCGGACCGGCCCAACGCTCGGCGAGGAGATGGCCGAGGCCGACGCCGAGGAGCGCGGCGACCAACAGCAGCACGAAGGTTTCGAGCACCAGCGCGGTCATGTCCGATCCCCTCGGTTGCGGGCGGCGGCGAGTTGCAGGCGCCAGCCGGCGATCGCACCGATCGCCACGGCGGCCACCAGGAAGGGCCAGAGTTGGGTGACGAGATAGATCATGGCGCGGTGCCTCCCTCGACCCGGAACTCGATTCGCCGATTCTGCTGCTTGCCGGCCTCGTCGTCGTTGGAGGCGACGGGTCGGGTCTCACCGTAGCCGATCGCCGAGAGCCGCTCGGCGGCCAGCCCCGCGGCGACCAGGCGTTCGACCACGGCGGCGGCGCGGGCTTCCGACAGCGCCCGATTGGCGTCGGGGTCGCCGTCGGAATCGGTGTGGCCCTCGACGACGATGCGGGCATCGAGGCAGCGCAGGGCGGCGGCGACCAGGGCGTCGAGGATGCGCAGACCGTCGGGCGCGAGGGTCGCGCTGCCGACCTCGAAGCGGATCTTGTCGCCGGCCTGAACCGCGGCGAGCCCTGCCTCACAGACCGGCGGCGCGACTTGCGGCGGCGGCGGCAGGACGCGGAAGGCGGGTTCGGCGAGGGTGTAGCCGGCGGCGACCCGGGTCTTCAGAGCCGCGGCGATGTCGGCGCCGAGCGGCGCGGTCGGGACTCCGCCGCGCACCGTGAGCGTCCGGTCGACGAGATCGAGGCCCGGATCGGCGACACGGGCGAGGCCGGCCCAGGCGGCGACCGCGGCGTCGGCGAAGCCGGGCGGGGCACCGGCGGCGATCTCGGTGCGATCGGCGACGCCGCGGGGCGAGCGGGGCGCGAGCGCCGCGGCGAGGGTGGCGCGCGCCGCGGCGTCGGGCAGGAAGCCGTCGAGATCGGCACGGCCGTCGACCAGGGTGAGAGTCAGGCGGTAGGGCGCCGGCACCGGCACTTCGAGATCGTCGCGGGCGAGCGCGACACCGCCGGGAATGCCGGCGGCGAGCCGGTTCTCGATGCGGCGCCAAGTCGCACGATCCTTGGGCCGGCCGGCGAGCGCGAGGCCGGCGGGCCCCAACGTGGCGCGGCCCTCGTTCAGACCGCCGAGAATCTCGAGGGCGAAACCGGCGGCGTCGGCATGGCCGGCGGGCGCGCCGGGCGCGACGTCGATGGTCGAGGCGACACCGGCCGGGAAGCCGGCCTTCGCGGCGGCATCGAAGGCGGCGACGACGGCGGCCGGCAGGAAGCCGGTGGCGGTGAGCCGGCCGTCGGCAACCGCGAGCCGGAGCTCATAGGGCACCGGCACCGGTACTTCCAGGCGATCGGCGGCGATCTTGCCGAAGTCTCCGGCCTTCAGGCTGGTCTCGATGCGGCGCCAGCTCGGCCAATCGGCGAGGCGGCCGGTCAGCGTCAGCCCGGCCGGGCCGATCTCCGCCGAGCCTTCGACCAGCTCGCCGAGAGCCGCGAGGGCGCGGGTCGCCGAATCCGCGAAATCGCGCGGGGCGCCGCGCGCGAGGGTGGCGCGATCGTCGAAGGGGCGGTCGGGCGCGGCCTTGCGGGCAGCGGCGGCGAGCGCGGTGCGCATCGCTTCGGACGGCACGGCGCCGGTGGCGGTCAGCGTCGACGATGCGAGGGTCGCGGTCCACACCCAGGGGTCGGCGAGCGGCAGCACGGTGGCGCGATCGGCGACGATGCGCACCCCGAACACCCGGTCGACGGCTTCCGCCGCCAATTGCGGATCGGCGGGTTCGGGCGCGACGCCGGTCACCGTGACGTCGCGTCCGTCGACGGCGAGCCGGGCCCAATCACGGCCCTCGGCCTTCAATCGGGCGGCGGCACTCGTGCGCACGTCGGCTGCGATCGGCCCGAAGGCGGTGATCGCGGCCAACCCGGTCAGGACCAGGGCGGTGCCTCCGGCCGCCGCCAATCCCTTCAGCAATCCCGACATCGCCGCCCCCTCTTCCGGGGTCCCGGCCCGATCGGACGCCTCGCGCGGGAGCGGGCCGGACCCGATCCGAGCCGCAGCTTGTCAAAGGACGGACGCTACGGCAAGCGGCGCGAGGAGCGATCGAGGGTCGCGGGGCGCGCGGTGACGCGGTCACGCCGTCACGGTGGCGGAACCGGCGTCCGAGCCTCGGTCGAAGCGGATCGCGCAAACAAAAAGAACCCGGCGGTCGCCCGCCGGGTTCGAGTCTCGAGACGATCTCGGAAGGAGATCAGAAGTCGCGACGGACGCGGATTTCGCCGAGCCAGCCGTCGTAGGACGACTTGAGGGTCGAAGCGGCAGCCACACCCTTGATCGCATTGACGGTGTTGTTCGAGAAGGTCAGCTTGCCGTATTCGACGTCGGCACCGATCTGGAAGCCCTTGACCGGCTTCCAGCGCAGGTCCACGCCGGCGCCGACGAACTCTTCGTCACGCCACTGATAGCCGTCGACCTTCACGTAGCCGGCGTCCACATTGAGTTCCCACTGCGGGCTGAACTCGTGATGGAGTCCACCGTTGACCGCCCAGGTGTTCGTCAGCTTGTTCTTGCCGTTGACGATCACGAAGTCCTGACCGATGCCCGAACCGAAAGCGTTGAAGAACACTTCCTGGATCTTGCCGGTGGCGTTCTGCAGCTGGGTGGCGAAGGCAACCGCGCCGCTGGAGTAGGTGCCGACCAAGTAGGCCTTGTCGCCCGCCGCGAGCATCGGCAGGTTGACTTCCACGCCACCGCTGATCGCCCAGGCGGCGGTGTCGTCGACGGTCGAGTAGACGTCATGATAGGCAACGGACAGCTGAGCCTTGCCCCAGGCCTGAGCGACCGCGAGGTTGGCGACGACGTCCGGAGCCCGCACGCCCGCATACGGAGCCGCATAGGCAGCGCCGGTGAAGGGGTTGGTCTTGGTGGAGTCGTACTTCACCCAGGCAACGGACGACCCGGAGTTACCCACGAAGCGGTGCGAGGCGCCCGAGAAGTTCAGGTCGGTCGACGACGGATCTTCGAGAGCCAGGGTGGCGCTGACGCCGTTGCCGAACGAGAAGGTGTAGGCCAACTGGTTCAGGAAGGTGTAGGAATAGGCGTTGGTCGAGTAGTCCGTGCCGTAGCTGTAGCCAGCCGGCGCGAAGTCGAAGTTCGAGCGAGCGTAACCGGCGGTGACACCGGCGAACTGCACGAAGGCACCGGCGGCCATCAGGGTGCCGGAGGTGTCACCCGTGTTGGTCTGGTGACGCAGCGCGATGTAGGAGCGCAGCAGGCCCATCTCGGTCGCGGTGCGAGCGTCGAACTGGATTTCCGCGCGGGTGCGGGAATAGAGGTCGTTGCCCGAACGCGTGCGGTTGCCGAACGCGCTGTTGGTGGTGTCGTAACGGCCGAGCTTGCCGGTGCCGCCACGGGCTTCGGCGTAGACGAAGCCGCTGATCTTCAGGCAGGTGTCGCTGCCGGGGATGTAGAAGAAGCCCGCGCCGAACGCGTCGCAGACCTTGACGTAGTTGGCGGCGGCCGGGGCCTTCTTGGCCAGATCGGCGGCTTGGGCGGTGGACGCGACGCCGACGGCGGCGACGGCCACGAGAGCCAGCTTGAAGTTCATGTGTTCCCCCTGTCTTCAAAAACCAAACCGGCAGAGGCCCTGACCCGACCCCGAGGCGACGCTCATCCGACCGTTCGGATGCCGTCTCCGGTATGGCTCCACCATAACGCCGCCGCCGATCTTTTGAAGTCGTTTCATCGACTTCCGCCGCGATGCCGACCCGTTCCGGACACCATGTTGCCGGAAGAACACAGAATGGCCACAGGGCCCGCTCTTCGGTGACTGCAACTCCTGCCAAGAATGACAAGATCATGACATTTCAGTCGAATTCGCCTCCGGGCGTCCTCCGAGACCACCCGCGCAAGCCGAATCTCACCGCCGGGACAACCTATTACCGTCCGGCGACGATCGTGGCGTGAAGCCGGATTCGAATCGCCGGCGGCGGGAGCCCACCGGCGTTCGGCGGGGCGATTCGATGCGCCGATCGACCGACGCCGAATGGGTGCGCGAAATGCGGAAAGGGCCCGGCGGTTTCCCGCCGAGCCCTCCGAGATCAGACCGTGAGGTCGGATCAGAAGTCGCGCTGAACGCGCAGGATGCCGAGGACGGCGTCCTTGTCCTTCGCACCCGACCACGAGTAGTCGATCTTGCGATATTCGACTTCGCCGATGACGGTCAGGCCGGTGACCGGCGTCCAGGCGAGATTGCCCTGGACGTCGAGCTGGCTGAAGTCGTCGACCTTGCTGCCACCGAAGCCGGCGGTGGAGAGGCCGGAGTTGAAGGAAGCGTAGCCGAGTTCGATGGTCGAAGACAGCTTCTTGGTCCAGTTGTGGGTCAGAGCGCCGGTGATGCTCCAAGCGTCCGACTGCTTCAGGCTGGCGTTCACGACCGAGAAGTCGTAAGCGCCGCCGTCGTTGCCGGCGAACACGTAAGCGACGGCACCCTTGGCGTAGGCCGCCTGCAGAGCGAGCTTGTCGCCGGCGCCGAGGGCCGGAAGGTTGATCTGCACGCCGCCGAGGAAGGCGTAGCCGTACTTGTCGCCGGAGACCGAACCGTAGTCTTCATGCAGCGCGGCCGAAACCTGCGCCTTGCCCCAAGCCTGATCGACCGCCAGGTTGGCGATGAAGTCAGGCGCACGAGCGCCACCGTAGGCCACCGAAGCGGCGGTGGTCGGGCTGACGATGTTGAAGGGCGTGACGTTGGTGTAGTACGAGAAGCCCGTGCCGGTCACGCGGCGGCCGCCGGTGGTCGGATCTTCGATCGACAGCGTGGCGGAGATGCCGTTGCCGAACGAGAAGGTGTAGGCCAACAGGTTGGTCGACGTGTCGGAATGGGCGGTCTCGTAGTTACCGATCGAGTAGCCGGTCCAGAAGTCGAAGAACGACTGGGCATGACCGGCGGTCAGGCCACCGAACTGGATGAAGCCCTTGTCGAGCGTCGCAACGGTGTTCTTGCCCGAGGCCAGATCAGCCTGAAGAGCGATGAACGAACGCAGCAGACCGAACTCGGTCGAGGTGCGCGCGTCGATGTCGATTTCGCCGCGGGCGAAGGTGCCGATACCGTTGTTCTGACGGTAGTTGCCGGTGGCGCCACCGGCCTGGCCGTTGGACTTGCCGCTCCAGGAACCGCCGTTCCAGGCTTCGCTCTTGCCGCCGACGTAGTATTCGGCGCGCACCAGACCGGAGATCTTGAGGCAGGTGTCCGAGCCCGGGATGTAGAAGAAGCCGGCGCCGAACGTGTCGCAGACCTTGACGTAGTTCGCGGCAGCCGGGGCCTTCTTGGCGAGGTCGGCGGCCTGAGCGGTGGTGGCGGCGCCGATGGCGGCAGCAGCCAGAATGGCGAGCTTGAAGTTCATTAGAAAACCCCCTGAAGGTTCGTTTTCGACGATGGGTCCTGAACCGACCCGAGATCTCTCCGACATACTGCTCCGACAACCGTCGAAGGGATCACGCGATGTCGTCGATCGATGGTCACCTTACTCCAAGCGCCTCGAATGGGAAGACGGCGAAAGCCCCGTCGCCGGCTCACCGGGCGGTTTGACTCGCCTTTGTTGCACCAGTGACACACTCACCTCGAGCGGGCGGCCCGGATTCGCCAAAACGTCAAGGAAACGTTAGGGTTTGTGACGGTTTTCAGGGCTTCGCGCGCCGCTCTGCGACGATCGTCGGGGCACCTGGGCGCAATGCGGGAGAGGCGGGGCGACACGATGATCACGGTATTCGGTTCCATCAACGTCGACCTGGTCAGCCGGGTCGCCCGCCTGCCGAGAGTGGGAGAAACCCTACCCGGATCGGACGTCGTCGCAGTTGCCGGCGGCAAGGGCGCCAACCAGGCGCTGGCGGCGCGGCGGGCCGGGGCGGCGGGTCGGATGATCGGCGCGGTCGGCGACGACTCTTTCGCGGCCGTCGCCCTGTCCGGGCTCGACGCGGCGGGCGTCGACCTCTCCGGAGTCGCCCGGCGGGCGCGATTCGCCACCGGCTTGGCGATCATCTCGGTCACCGACTCGGGCGAGAACGCCATCGTGCTGTCGCCGGGGGCGAATCGCACGGTCGATCGCGACCTCGCGGCGGCGGCACGATTCGCCCCCGGCGATCTCCTGCTCTTGCAGATGGAGGTGAGCGAAGCGGAGTCGCTGGCGGTCGCCGCGCGCGCACGCCTCGCGGGCGCCCGCGTGATGCTCTCTCTGGCGCCGTTCAGGCCGCTGCCGGCAGAGGCCTTCACCGACGTCGACGTGGTGGTGGTCAATGCCGGCGAGGCGGCCGATCTCGCCGGCCATCTCGGCGTGGTGGCCCCCGGCGCGACGGTCGGCCCGAGCACGATCGCGGCGGCGATCGCCGATCGCCTCGGCCTGACCGTCGTGGTGACGCTCGGCGGCGAGGGCGTGGTGGCGGCCACACCGGACGGAACGGTGCACCGGGTGCCGGCGCTCGCCGTGACGCCGATCGACACCACCGGGGCGGGCGACACCTTCACCGGAGTGCTGGCGGCAGGTCTTTCGGCCGGCCTGGATCTCGCCGCGGCGATGGCGCGGGCGGCGGCGGCGGGCTCGCTCGCCTGCCTCGAACTCGGCGCCCAGGCGGCGATGCCGAGTGCGGCGGCGATCGACCGGGCGCTCGCCGACGGCGTCGCAGTGCCATGAGCGCGGATCTGGAGACGATCGTCGCGGAGATCGCCGCGGAGATGGCGGCGGTGCCGGTCGCCCGGCGCGGCGTGCCGGCGAGCTATATCCCGGAACTGGCCAAGGTCGATCCCGGGCGCTTCGGCCTCGCGGTGGTGCTGGCCGACGGGCAGGTCCATGTCGCCGGCGACGCCGACGAGGCCTTCTCGATCCAGTCCATCTCCAAGGTGTTCATGCTGACCCTGGCGCTCGGCAAGATCGGTGACGGGTTGTGGGCGCGGGTCGGGCGCGAACCGTCGGGCAACGCCTTCAACTCGATCGTCCAGCTCGAGGCCGAGAAGGGCATCCCGCGCAATCCCTTCATCAATGCCGGGGCGCTGGTGGTCGCCGACGTGCTGCTCGCCGGACACGCGCCGCGCGAGGCGATCGGCGAGATCCTGCAGTTCGTGCGCTACCTCGCCGACGACGATTCGATCGTCGTCGACCGGGCGGTGGCACGCTCGGAGACCGAGACCGGCTTCCGCAATGCCGCGCTCGCCAACTACATGCGGGCCTTCGGCACGATCACCCATGCGCCGGAGCTGACGCTCGGGGTCTATTTCCATGTCTGCGCGCTGGCGATGTCGTGCCGGCAACTGGCGCTCGCCGGGCGGTTCCTCGCCCTCGACGGTCGTCATCCGGGCGGCCGGGGCCGGGTCGTCTCGGCAGAGCGGGCGCGACGGATCGCCGCCCTGATGCTGACCTGCGGCCATTACGACGGCTCGGGCGACTTCGCCTTCCGGGTCGGCATTCCCGGCAAGAGCGGGGTCGGCGGCGGCATCCTGGCGGTGGTGCCGGGGGTGGCGTCGGTCGCGGTGTGGTCGCCGGGGCTCAACGCGGTCGGCAATTCGACGCTGGGGGCGGCGGCGCTGGAACAACTCGCCCGGCGCACCGGCTGGTCGGTGTTCGCGCCGCCGGTTCAGTCGCCGATCGACGGGGCGGCGAGGTGAGGAATCGACCCGGTGACCTCGTCGGCGGTCGGCATCGGCAGGGCCGTGCGCAGGATCAGAGCGAGCCCGACGGCGAGTCCGACCAGAAGAATGCGCATGTCGAAGATTCGATGCATGGTCCGGTCCCTGCTCGTCCTCGGGAATGCGGCCCGCCTCCGACGCGATCGACGGCGGCCATGGGCGACGGCGACGGCGGGCGGCGGCGGCCCGTCGTCCTTCGAGGTTTCGCCCTCGGGCGGTTACCGAACGGTTAATGTCGGCCGGTCCCGCCCCGCTTCCTCCCGCAACGCAGCATGAAGCGGGGAACATGGTGAACGCCGGCGGGTCGCCCCACCCTCGCCGCGATTTGCGCGGTGCAGGACGGTCGACGCCCCGCCGGGTCTGGGTTAAGACCTGCCCATGCTCGTCCTCACCGATCTCACCTTTCGTATCGCCGGCCGCACCCTGCTCGAGGGGGCGTCGGTCGTCGTGCCGACCGGCGCCAAGGCCGGCTTCGTCGGCCGCAACGGCACCGGCAAGACCACGCTGTTCAAACTCGTGACCGGCGAATGGTCGGCCGAGAGCGGCACGATCCAGTTCCCGCGCGCCGCCAAGATCGGCCAGGTGGCGCAGGAGGCGCCGGGCAGCGCGATCACCCTGATCGATTTCGTGCTCGCCGCCGACAAGGAACGGGCGAGCCTGCTCGCCGAGGCCGAGACCGCGACCGATCCGGCGCGGATCGGCGAAATCCACGTGCGGCTCGGCGACATCGGCGCCCATTCGGCCGAGGCCCGGGCGGCGACCATCCTGTCGGGCCTCGGTTTCGATCATGCCGCCCAGGCGCGGCCCTGTTCGGACTTCTCCGGTGGCTGGCGGATGCGGGTGGCGCTGGCGGCGGTGCTGTTCTCCGAGCCCGACCTCTTGCTCCTCGACGAGCCGACCAACTATCTCGACCTCGAGGGCACGCTGTGGCTCGAGGACTACATCCGCCGCTACCCGCACACGGTGATCGTGATCTCCCACGATCGCGACCTGCTCAACACCGCGGTCGACATGATCGTCCACCTCGACCGGATGAAGCTCGTCGCCTATCGCGGCGGCTACGATTCGTTCGAGCGGCAGCGGCGCGAGAAGATGATTCTCACGCAGAAGATGCGCGAGAAGCAGGAGGCCCATCGCGCCCACATGCAGGCCTTCGTCGACCGCTTCAAGGCCAAGGCGACCAAGGCGCGGCAGGCCCAGAGCCGGATGAAGGCGCTGGCCAAGCTGCCGCCGATCGAGGCGCTGACCGACGAGGCGGCGCTGCCGATCGACTTTCCTCAGCCGGTCGCCCGGCTGTCGCCGCCGATCCTGGCGCTCGACGACGTTGCGGTCGGCTACGATCCGGCCAAGCCGATCCTGCGCAAGGTCACGCTGCGGATCGACGAGGACGACCGCATCGCGCTGCTCGGCTCCAACGGCAACGGCAAGTCGACCTTCGCCAAGCTGATCGCCGGCCGTCTCGCGCCGTTCTCGGGGCGGATGGCCTCGGCGACCAAGCTGTCGATCGCCTATTTCGCCCAGCACCAGCTCGACGAGTTGCGCCCGGCCGAGACGCCGTTCCAGCACGTCCAGCCGCTGATGGCCGACGCGCCGGAATCGAAGGTGCGCTCGCGGGTCGCCCAGATGGGCCTGCCGACCAGCCGCATGGACACGCCGGCGGAGAAGCTCTCCGGGGGCGAGAAGGCGCGCCTGCTGCTCGGGCTGGCGACCTTCGCCGGCCCCAATCTGATGATCCTCGACGAGCCGACCAACCATCTCGACATCGACAGCCGCGAGGCGCTGGTGCGCGCGCTCAACGCCTACGAGGGCGCGGTGATCCTGATCAGCCATGATCGCCATCTGGTCGAGGCCACCGCCGATCGGCTGGTGGTGGTCGCCGACGGCACCGTCCGGGAGTTCGAGGGCGATCTCGACGACTACCGCCGCCTGGTGATCGACGGGCCGGCCCCGAGCGGCACGGCCAAGCGCGACGAGGACGACGGCGGGCGGGTCTCGGCGCTCGACCGGCGTCGCGCCGCCGCGGCGATGCGCGAACAGCTCGCGCCGCTGCGCAAGAAGATCAAGGACGCCGAAGCGCGGATCGAGAAGCTGCAGGCCGAGATCGCCCGGCTCGACGGCGACCTCGCCGATCCGGCGCTCTACACCCGTGAGGCGGCGCGCGCCTCGCGGCTGATGAAGGCGCGCTCCGACGCGGAGAAGGCGCTGGCCGCTCAGGAAGAGATCTGGCTCGAGCTGTCGGCGACCCACGAGGCGGCGGAACGGGCGGCGCTCGACGACTGAGGCCGAAGTTCGCCGCCGATCGCCCGGTCAGGCGCGGGCGGTGACCGGGTGGGCCGCGACCACCTCGTCGATCAGCGTCTCGTAGGCGTCGGCGGCGACCGCCACCGAGAAGTCGTGGGCACGGGCGATGCGCGGCAAGGGGTCGCCGGGGGCGGCCAGCGTCGCCTCGAGCGCCGCGGCCATCGCCGCGACGTCGTCGATCGGCACCAGCGTGCCGTGACGGGGATCGGCGAGAATCTCGCGCGGGCCGTCGCAGGCGGTGGCGACCACCGGCAGCCCGGCGGCCAGCGCCTCGACCACGACGTTGCCGAAGGCCTCGAAGCGCGACGACAGCGCCAGACATTTGGCGGCGGCATACCAGGTCCAGGGCCGGGTGACGTAGCCGGGCAGCTCGAACCGGTCGGCGACGCCGAGTTCGGCGGCGAGCGCCAGGAGGCGGTCGTGCTCTTCGCCCTGACCGAGGATCACCAACCGGGCCTGCGGCCGATCGAGGCGGGCGAAGGCGCGCAGCAGGCGGTCGAAACCCTTGATCGGGATCAGCCGGCCGACCGCCAGGATGGTGTCGGGGCGGGCGGCGAGATCGGCCATGGTCGGGATCGGGCGCGGGGCCTCGGCATGGATCGGGTTGTAGATGCGCACGCAGCGCTTCGGGTCACCGCCCCAACGCTCGACGACGTCGCGCCGCAACCCGTCGGAGACGCAGACGGCGCGGGCCGCGAGACGGGTGAGCAGCGCGGTCAGGCGGAACTTGGCGCGGCTGAGGCGGCCGGTCTCGTTCTCGTAATAGCCGTGATAGGACAGCACCACCGCGGTATGGCGTCCGGCGAGCGCGGCGGCGGCGAGCGCCTTGAGGTCGCAGGCGCCGACCGCCGGGAAGATCACGTCGAAGCGTTCGCGCCGCACGAGCCGGGTCAGTTCGCTCAGCGATCGGCGATGGGAGCGCGCCAGCACCACCCGCGGCACCGCCCGGTCGAGATATTCGGCATTGTCGTCGGACTGGAAGTCGACGGCGAAGGTCACGTCGTGACCACGCCGAGCGAGGGCGCTGGCGATCACCGCCCACACCCGTTCGGCGCCACCTCCCGACAGCGACGGCGTGTAGAAGAGCAATCGCCGCTTGCCCATCGATACGACTCCCCGGGCCACGCCGCGGGACGACGGTGTCTCCCCGCCACCCTCCGTCTCCGGCGCCGCCGACGCGACACGAAACTCGATTCCCTCGACGCCGTCCACGCGAACTCGTCCACACCGAACATTAACAGCAGCCGGCGATAGCACGAAATCGCTTCGGAGACGGAGCGATGTGAAAAAGGGGTAAACATTCCCCGGCAACTCGTCGAGAAACTTCGTTACGCCTCGGCCCGCACACCGCGCAGAAAAGTCGCGACCAGACGGTCGGCCAGCGCCTCGGCGTTCGCGGTGGTGACGAAGCCGAGCTTACCCTTGCCGGCGAGCACGGCGATGCCGTGGACCGACGCCCACAGGACATCGATCGAGGCGGCGAGCTGCCCGGAATCGGCGCCCGGTGGGAAGGCCGGCGCGGCGGCGGCGCGCACTGCGGCGAGCAGGCCGGCGATGCGATCGAGGTGCCAGGCCGGGGTCGGCCGGTCGTGGCCGGGCTCGTGTTCGAAGACCATCGCCCAGGTGCGCGGCTGTTCGGCCGAGAAGCGGATATAGCGCCGGGCGATCTCGGTCAGCGCCGCGGCGGGTTCCTCGGGCAGGCCGGGGGCGAACAGGGCGGCGTGCAGATCGTCGACGACCAGGGCGGCGACGTGCAGGACGATGTCGTCGAGATCGACGAAGAGATTATAGACGGTGCCGACCGAGCAACCGAGGCCGGCGGCGATGCGACGGATGGTGAGGCCGGGGAGGCCCTCGGTGGTGACCAGATCGCGCGCCAGTTCGACGGCGCGGGCGCGCAACGCGTCCCGGCTCTGTTCCATGCGACGTGGCATCGCGCCCTCTCGCTCCCGTCCCCGATCGACGCCCATTGTGGTGAGCGACGTTCAGGAAGGCAAGGGGGCGGAAGGGGGGCCGTCATGAGGAGCAGGCGCCGTGGGCTTCCCTTGTCCCTTGTCCCTCGCGCGAGGCCGCGGTCGTCCCTTCTCCCCTCGCGGGACCTTTGCACAATCTGTCCCAGGGTCTTCGATCCGCTCGAACGGATACCCGAGAGGGTGCACACCCGCCGCCGTCATCCCCGGCGGCGCGGCACGCGCCGGGAAGGGGATCCATAATATTTTCAGTAGCTTACTGAAGTTCTAGGCTCCCTTCCCTCGCTGCGCTCGCCGGGAGCGACGGTTGAGCTCGATCTCCAGGGAAGAGAATCGGGAAATTGCGCAAAGGTCCCCTCGCGGGAGAAGGTGCCCCGCAGGGGCGGATGAGGGGGCGCGCGCGAAGCGCGCAACCGTGCCCCCTCGAACGATGTGCCGGACGGACGGGCCCCCCCCTCATCCGGCCTTCGGCCACCTTCTCCCGCGAAGGGAGAAGGAAATGGGGGTTCCTCGCAGGTCATCTCGCCCGTTCGCGGCCCGGACGCCCGCGGCGGCACGCCCGGACTCCCGCGGCGGCGCCGGGCCATGCCGCACGTCCCGCCGCTCACGCCTTCTTCACCCAGCGGCCGGTCTCGTCCTCGGCCCAATAAGTGGCGGCGAGGCCCGAGGCCTTGACGTCCTTCCAGCGGCGGCGGGCGTCGACCAGGGCTTCCGGGTCGTTGCCGTCGAACAGGAACACCACGCGGTCGTAGTCCGCGAGGTCGGGCGGCTCGGCGCGGTCGACCAGGAAACGCACGCGCGCCGCGCCGCGCTCGGCGGGATCGGCGGTCAGGAGAATCGGCAGGTCGGCGGCGTCGGCCTCGCGGCCGGTGCCGTGGGGCAGGAAGCTCTCGTCGGCATAGGCCCACAGATGGGCGTCGAGGGCGTCGCGGCGCTCGGGCGAACCGGTCTGGACCACGGTCTTCCACCCGCGCTCGACGCATTTCTCCAGGAGGCTCGGCAGGGCCTGTTCGAGGGTGCGGCGCTGGAGATGGTAGAACAGCACTTCGGTCATGGCGGTGGCATCCCGAGAGGGCGCCGGCCGTCCCTCCCCCGCGCGAGGGAGGTGGCCGGCGAAGCCGGGTCGGCGAGGATCGGCGCCGCGAGCGAGAGCACCGGCGGTCGAGTCCGAGACCGCGGCAGCGCCCCCTCCCCTCGCGAGGAGGAAGGGGACGAGCGACCCTCACTTCTCGTAGTGGTCGGCGACCAGACGGTCGAGCAGGCGCACGCCCCAGCCCGAGGCCCAGGCCTTGTTCAGCTCGGTCGCCGGGCTGCCCATGGCGGTGCCGGCGATGTCGAGATGGGCCCAGGGCACGTCGCCGACGAAGCGCTTGAGGAACTGCGCGGCGGTGATCGATCCGGCGTCGCGGCCGCCGGTGTTCTTCATGTCGGCCCACTGGCTGTCGATCAGCTTGTCGTAGTCGGCCGACAGCGGCATCCGCCAGACGGTCTCGCCGGTGGCCTTGCCGGCCGCGGCGAGACGGTCGGAGAGCTCGTCGGAATTGGAGAACAATCCGGCGTTGAGCTTGCCGAGCGCCACCAGCACGGCCCCGGTGAGGGTGGCGAGATCGACGATCAGCGCCGGCTGGACCTTCTCCTTGACGTGCCACAGCAGGTCGGCGAGCACCAGACGGCCTTCGGCGTCGGTGTTGATGACCTCGATGGTCTGGCCGGACAGCGAGGTGACGACGTCGCCGGGACGCTGGGCGTCGGCGTCGGGCATGTTCTCGACCAGACCGATGGCGCCGACCACGTTGACCTTGGCCTTGCGCGCGGCGAGCGCGTGCAACAGGCCGGTGACCACCGCGGCGCCGCCCATGTCGCCCTTCATGTCCTCCATGCCGGAGGCCGGCTTGATCGAGATGCCGCCGGAATCGAACACCACGCCCTTGCCGACGAAGGCGATCGGCGCGTCGTCCTTGTCGCCGCCGTTCCAGCGCATGATCACCACCCGCGGCGGGCGGGCCGAGCCTTGGGCGACGCCGAGCAGGGCGCCCCAGCCGGCCTTCTTCAGATCCTTCTCACCGAGCACCTCGACCTCGACGCCGAGCTTCGAGAGCTTCTCGGCGCGGGCGGCGAATTCGACGGTGCCGAGGTGATTGGCCGGCTCGCTGATCAGCTCGCGGGTCAGGGCGACGCCGTCGGCGATCGCCGAACGGGCGTTCCAGGCCTTGCGGGCGGCGGCATGGCCGTCGACGGCGAGCGTCAGGGCGAGCGCGGTCTCGGCGTCGTCGTCCTTCTTCTTGGTCTTGTAGCGATCGAAGCTCCAGGCGCGCAGGCGCACGCCGAGGCCGAAGTCGGCGGCCACTTCGGCGTCGATGCCGACGCCGTCGCCGCGTTCGAGCAGGACGGTGGCGGTGGCGACCTTGAGCTCGACCAGCTTGGCGGCGAGAGCGCCGCCGAGGCGCGGCCAGTCCTTCTCCTCGAATTCGGCCGGCTTGCCGAGGCCGAGCAGCAGCACCCGGTCGAGATCGAGCCCATGGGGGGCGACCACGTCGAGAATGCCGAAGCGCTTGGCCTTGAAGGCGGCCTTGGCGACCGCCCGGGCGAGGAAACCGTTCGTCGCGCCGTCGAGGGCCGCGGCGGTCGGCGGCAGCACCAGATCCTCGCCGATGAGGATCACGAGGGTGCCGGTCGCCGGAACGGCGGGCTTGGCGAAAGCGATCGAGGGATGCGTCATCGGCTGGGTCTCCGGAGAATCGGCGGGGGCGACCGGCGGGGGCGGCCGGTCGGGCCGGCGCGTGAGCGCGTCGTGCCCCCAACATGAGGTGTCGCGAGCCGGTCGGCAAGCCGCACGACCCGAGGGAAGTCGTTGCCGAGGCGCATCAACCTTTCATCAACCATGTTTCCAAACGGTCGCTTAGCCATTTCGGCGCTTGGATGACACCTGGGGACATGGGAGAGATCGGACCTCGACGCCGTCACGTGGGGACGGCGTGAGCGACCGTGCGGCGATCGCGCGGTTGCCCGAGGGATCCGATCGACCGCCGCGCCGGCTCGGCGCCGCGCCCCGGGGGGAGGATGACGGAAGACGCATGCGGCTCATCGAGCGATACATCTTCCGGCGAGCAGCGGGCGGGTTCGTCCTGACGCTGGGCGCTCTGGTCGGCGTCGTCTGGGTCACCCAGGCGCTGCGGCAGATGAACATCGTCACCGCCAAGGGCGCCGCACTGCTGATCTTCCTCAAGATCACCCTGCTCGCTCTGCCCTTCCTGATGATCGTCGTCGCCCCCTTCGCGCTGCTGATCGCCCTGGTCCAGACCCTGTCGGCGCTCAATGCCGAGAGCGAACTGGTGGTGCTCAACGCCTCGGGCGCCTCGCGCTTCGTGGTCTTGCGGCCCCTGATGGTGCTGGCGGTGCTGGTCGCGACGGCCATGGCGCTGTTGTCGACCACTGTGTCGCCGGCGGCGCTGAGGACGCTGCGCGAGGAACTGACCCGGGTCAACGTCGACCTGGTCGCCAACATCGTCCAGCCCGGCCGCTTCGTGGCGCTGGAGGGCGGACTGACCTTCCACATCCGCGACCGCGCCGGCGACGGCTCGCTCGGCGGCCTGTTCATCGACGACCGGCGCGATCCCGAGATCGCCTTCACCTACATCGCCGAGAAGGCGGCGATCGTCGAGATGTTCGGCAAGACGCTCCTGGTGATGCAGGACGGGGTAATCCAGCGGCGCGCCAACAAGGACGGCAGTTTGTCTCTGATCGACTTCCAGTCCTACGCCTTCGACCTGTCCAATCTGACCTCGCAGTCGACCGCCCCGACCTTCCGGCCGAGCGAGCGGCCGACCGAGGAACTGTGGGCGCGCCTCGCGGCCGCCGGCGACGACGACCGCAATCCCCGCGAGACCGGGCGCTTCCGCGCCGAATTGCACGACCGGCTGTCGCAGCCGCTGTTGCCGTTGGCCTTCGCGCTGGTCGCCTTCCTGGCGCTCGGCGACCCGCGCACCACCCGACAGGGGCGCGGCATGGCGGTGGTCGGCACGATCGTCGCCGCGGCGGTGTTGCGGGGCGGGCATTTCGCGGCGTCGAGTGCGGCGGCGACGTCCTTCGCCGGGGTTCCGGCGCTCTATGCGGTGTCGCTGGTGGCGGTGATCGGCGGCCTGTTCGTGGTCGTGACCGACCGCACGGTGTCGGTGCCGCGGCCGCTCGAATGGCTGGGCGAGCGGGTCGCCGAACTGTGGACGGCGGTGACGCGGCGATTCGGCGGCGGGGGGGTGGCATGATCGGACCGACCCTCGGGCGCTACTTCGGCCGGCGCGTGCTGACCTCGATCCTGGCGATCTTCGCGATCGCCTTCACCATCGTGTTCCTGTTCGACTTCCTCGACATGGTGCGCGCCAACGTCGACCGCCCCGGCTTCTCGTGGTCGCGGGCGCTGGCCGCGTCGCTGTTCCGGATCCCGACCTTCTCCGAACAGGTACTGCCCTTCGCCACCCTGTTCGGGGCGATGGCGGCGCTGCTCGCCCTGTCGCGACGGCTGGAGCTGGTGGTGGCGCGGGCGGCCGGAATCTCGGTGTGGCAGTTCATGGCGCCGCCGGTGCTGGTCGCGGTGATCATCGGCGTGGTCTCGTCGACCCTCTACAACCCGATCGCCGCCGCCCTCAAGGAGCGCTCCGACACGCTGCTGCTGGAACTCTCGGGCGGCGAGAAGAAGACGGTGTTCGACGGCGACCGCGAAGTGTGGATCCGCCAGGACGGCAAGGACGGCGAATCGATCGTCCACGCCATGCGCGCCGCCGACCGCGGTCTGCATCTGGCCGACGTGACGGTGTTCTCGTTCCTCAAGACCGGCCGCTTCCACGAACGGATCGAGGCGACCCGGGCCGACTACGACGACGGCCAGTGGATCCTCACCGACGCCCGCGTCCAGGCCGTCGGGGTCGACCCGCAGCACTTCGACACCCTGCGCATCCCGACCCGATTGAAGCGCGAACAGGTCGGCGACAGCCTCGCCGAGCCGGAGACGGTGTCCTTCTGGGCGCTGCCGTCGTTCATCGAGACGGCGCGCAACGCCGGCCTGCCGGCCTTCCAATTCGAACTGCAATATCAACTGCTTCTCGCCCGCCCGCTGCTCCTGGTGGCGATGGTGGCGATCGCCGCGACGGTTTCCTTGCGAGTGTTCCGGTTCGGCAACATAGGGCGGATGATTCTCGGTGGCGTCGCTGCCGGCTTCGTGCTTTATGTCGTCGGAGAGGTCGCACGCGGGCTCGGTGGCGCGGGAATGGTCCCGCCCTTTCTGGCAGCCTGGTCCCCCGCCGTGGTCGCATCGTCGATGGGCTTCACGATTCTGCTGTATCTGGAGGACGGTTAGTCATGGTTCGCGCCGTCCGCGATCGGCACACACGGAAGCAGCCCCCGACGTCCGACGGACCGCGGGGATCGGCGCGCGTGGCCTCGACCGCCCTCCCCTCGCGTCCTCCCGAGACCTTCGCGGCCGCCCTGCGGCGCGGTCTGGTCGTAGGCTCGGTGTCGCTCCTCACCCTGCTTCTCGCCGCGCCCGTTCTGGGAACGTCGGCCCGCGCCGCGCCGGCGGTCGAACGCCCGGCGCCGGTCGTCCCGCCGATGCCGGGCACCCGTGACGAGCACATGGTGGTGGAGGCCGATCAGGCGGTCTACGACGACCACGCGGATACGGTCACGGCGCTCGGCAACGTCCACATCTATTACAAGAGCACGACCCTGATCGCCCACAAGGTGACCTATCTCCGGGCCACCCGGAAGGTCATCGCCGAAGGCGACGTGCGGCTGATCGACAAGGACGGCAACGTCCTGACGGCGCCGCGGCTCGACGCCTCGGACGGCTTCGCCGAAGGCTTCGTCGAGTCGCTGCGCATCGATTCCGTGGATCGCTCGCGCTTCGCCGCCGAGAGCGCCAAGCGCAGCGACGGCAACGTCACGGTGTTCGAGAAGGGCGTCTATTCGGCCTGCCAGACCTGCGTCAACGAGCCCGAGAAGCCGCCGTTCTGGCAGATCAAGGCGGCGCGGATCATCCACAAGCAGGACGAGAAGACCGTCTACTACGAAGACGCCAAGCTCGAGATGCTCGGCGTGCCGATCGCCTATGTGCCCTATTTCCAGCACCCCGATCCGACCGAGAAGCGCAAGACCGGCTTCCTGATGCCGCGCGTGATCTTCTCCAACAAGACCGGAGCGGGCGTCCAACAGCCGTTCTACTGGGCGCCGGTCGCCGATTGGGACGCCACCCTGCAGCCGACCCTGATGTCGCGCCAGGGGCTGCTCGCCGACGCCGAGGTGCGCCATCGCTTCGAGAGCGGTCTGGTCACGGTGCGCGGCTTCGGCATCGACCAGATGGACCGCAAGGCCTATGTCGACACCAGCGGCGACCGCAAGGTGCGCGGCGGCGTCAGCACCACCGGCCGGTTCACGATCAACGAAAAGTGGTCCTGGGGTTGGGAGGCGACGGCGATCTCCGACCGCCACTTCCTGTCGGACTACAAGCTCACCCAGAGCGGCGTCGACCATTCGCTGATGTCGACCTATCTGACCGGCCAGGGTCTCAGGAACTCCTTCGACGCGCGGCTCTACAAGTTCACCGTGCTCAACGACGACTTCGGCTACGACGCGAACGGCAACAAGCTGCTGTGGGGTGCCGGCACCGAGCTGCAGGACAAGCAGCCGGTGGTCCATCCGGTGATCGACTACGACTTCGTGTCGGAGAATCCGGTCGCCGGCGGCGAGGTCTCGGGACGGTTCAACTTCACCAGCCTGTCGCGCAGCCGCAGCGACATCGACACGATCGGCCGGGTCTATGGTCTCGCCGGCACCTTCAGCCGGGTCAGCGGCATCGCGGCGTGGCGGCGCCAGTTCATCGACGGCTTCGGTCAGGTGATCACGCCGTTCGCCTCGCTGCGCGGCGACCTGCTCTACGAGAAGGTCACCGATCCGTCGCTCGGCTATCTCGGCAAGGACGGCACCTTCGGCCGGGTGATGCCGACGATCGGCGTCGACTATCGCTATCCGTTCATCGCCACCACGGCGCAGGGCTCGCACATCTTCGAACCGATCGCCCAGTTCGTGGTGCGGCCGAGCGAGACCTGGGCCGGGCGGCTGGCCAACGACGACGCCCAGAGCCTGGTGTTCGACGACACGACGCTGTTCCGGGCCGACAAGTTCTCCGGCTGGGATCGCACCGAGGGCGGCTCGCGCCTCAATGTCGGCGCCAACTACACCTTCCAGAGCCCCGACGGCAGCACCATGTCGATGCTCATGGGGCGGTCCTATCTGGTCTCCGGGGTCAATTCCTTCGGCTTCCCGAGCTATTCGGCGTTGCTGCGCGACGCCGCGATGGGTCGCGCCGTGCCGCTCACCGCCTTCGGGTCGGGCCTCGAGACCAGCGCCTCCGACTGGGTCGGACGCGTCACCCTCGACAGCAACGCCGGCTTCCGCATCGGCGCCCAGGGCCGCTTCGACTCGGCAACGTTCGACCTCGCGCGGGCCGACATCCAGGCGGTCGGCACCAGCGGTCCGCTCTCGGCGAGCGTCGGCTGGTCCTATCTCAAGACGCCGAAGGCGGTCTACGACCTGCTCGCGGTGTCGCCGCTGGCCGGTGCGGCGGCGGTGCGCGCGGCGATCAAGGACGAGCGCTCCGAGCTGCAGTCTGCGTTGAACCTGCGGGTGGCGCCGGCGTGGCGGCTGTTCGGGGCGATCCGCTACGACCTCAAGGATCGGTACGTCTCCGGCGACAACGTCGGCATCGGCTACGACAACGATTCCTTCTCGATCTCGCTGGCCTACAACGAATCGACCTATCAGACGGTGACCTCGTCGACGATCAGCACGGTCCACGATCAGACCTATTATCTGCGCTTCGGCTTCCGCACCCTCGGCGACGGCCAGATGCGCAACAGCCTGCGCTGACGCGCCGGCGTCCGGTCGCGGCCGGAGGCGGGAAACGCGCGCGCGGCTGAGCGGAGATCACGATTTCGCCGCATCACGGGGCCAATCGGACCGGGTGCGGTCTCTGCCATGAGAAACGTCCGGACGTCGGCCGCTCGGCGACGCCGGACCCGGGAAGGAACGTCGACATGCAGCCAAGCAATCGCCGCAGGAGTTCGATCGGGGCGATCGTGCTCGGTGCCGTCCTCGCCCTCGGCGCGGGCCACGGACCGGCGGCGGCCGCCTCCTCGATCAGGGCCGTGGTCAACGGCGAGGCGATCACCTCCAACGAGGTCGGCGTGCGCTCGCGCATCCTGCAATTGACCTCGCACGCCACCGGCGCCTCGGCCGACCGGGCGGCGCTGGAGGATCTGATCGACGACCGCCTGAAGCTGCAGGAGGCCAAGCGCACCGGAACCGACGTGTCGGAGGCCCAGGTCGAGGCGGCCTTCGCCTCGATCGCCGCCCGGCTCAAGATCACCCCGGCGATGCTCGCCCAGGGGCTGGCGCAGCGCGGCATCGACGCCAAGGCGCTGAAGGCCCGGATCAAGGTGCAGATCATCTGGCAGCAGCTGGTGGTCGGGCGGTTCAGCCGCTCGGTGTCGATCTCCGACAGCCAGATCGTCGATGCCCTGGCCAAGAAGGAAGGCGGCAACCGCGAGGCGGCGACCAAGTCGACCGGCAGCGGCACCACCACCGAATACACCCTTCAGCAGGTCGTGCTGGTGGTGGCGGCCAAGGGCGGATCGCCCGAGGCGCGGATGCGCGAGGCCGAGGCCCTGCGCGCCAAGGCGACCACCTGCGAGTCGCTGATCGAACTGGTCAAGCCGCTCAACGAGGCGATGGTCAAGCAGGCCGGCCGGCGCACCGACGACGAGCTGCCGGCGAACTTCCAGGGCCTGCTCGCCGACGTGCCGGTCGGCCACCTGTCGAAGCCGGTGCGGACGGCGATCGGCATCGAGATGCTGGCGGTATGCGGCAAGCGCGACCTCGCCGGCAACTTCCAGGTCCGCTCCAAGGTCGAAGACGAGCTGCGCAATCAGGAAGGCGAGCTGTTCGCCCGCCGCTATATCAACGATCTGCGCCGCATCGCGGTGATCGACTACAAGAAGTGACGGAGCCGCGGCGCGCCGACCGGTCCGGCCTCCGCCGGCCGCTCGGCGCCGTCGCCGCCCACCCGCCCCTCAGGAGACGGCCATGCCCGCAACGTCCCCCGGCGACACCGTCGTGCCGTCGGCGCTCACCATGGGCGAGCCGGCCGGGATCGGGCCGGACGTCACGCTCGTCGCCTGGGCGCGGCGCGCCGACCACCGGCTCGCGCCGTTCTACGCGATCGGTGACGCCGAGCTCTATGCCCGCCGCGCGGCGGCGCTGGGGCTCACCGTGCCGATCGCCCGGATCGCGCCGGAGGCCGCCGCCGCGGTGTTCGATCGGGCCTTGCCGGTGGTCGACATCGGCCGGGTGATCGGCGAGCCGGGGCGGACCGCGACCGAGGACGCGCCGATCGTGATCGCCGCGATCGAGCGAGCGGTCGCCGACGTCGCCGCGGGTCGTGCGGGCGCGGTGGTCACCGCGCCGATCCACAAACATGCGCTCTATGCCGCCGGTTTCAGCCATCCCGGTCACACCGAATTCCTCGGAGCGCTGGCCGCGACGATCGCGCCGCCGCCCGACGGGATCGCCTGGCGGCCGATCATGATGCTGGCCGGGCCGGAGCTGCGCACCGTGCCGGTCACCGTGCACGTGTCGTTGGCCGCCGCGGCGGCGAGCCTCGATGCCGCGACGATCGTCGCCACCGCCCGCATCGTCGCCGCCGATCTGACCCGGCGATTCGGGATCGAGCGGCCGCGGCTGGTGGTGGCGGGGCTCAATCCGCACGCCGGCGAGGACGGGGCGATGGGCCGCGAAGACCTCGAGGTGATCCGCCCGGCGGTCGACCAGCTGATCGCCGAGGGCCTCGACATCCGCGGGCCGCTGCCCGCCGACACGCTGTTCCATGCCCGGGCGCGCGCGAGCTACGACGCGGCGCTGTGCATGTATCACGATCAGGCGCTGATCCCGGTCAAGACGCTGGCCTTCGACGAGACCGTCAACGTCACTCTCGGATTGCCCTTCGTGCGGACCTCGCCCGACCACGGCACGGCGCTGGACATCGCCGGGCGCGGCATCGCGCGGGCCGAGAGCCTGATCGCTGCGCTGGCGATGGCGGCGGCGATGAGCGGGGCGGCGCGGCGATGACGGCGATCGACGACCTGCCGCCGTTGCGCGACGTGATCGCCCGCCACGGCCTGTCGGCGCTGAAGTCGCTCGGCCAGAACTTCCTGCTCGACCTCAACCTGACCTCGCGGATCGCCCGGGCCTCCGGCGCCTTCGACGACGAGCTGGTGATCGAGGTCGGGCCGGGACCCGGCGGGCTGACGCGGGCGCTGCTCGCCGCCGGGGCGCGCAAGGTGGTGGCGATCGAACGCGATCCGCGGTGTCTCGCGGCGCTCGCCGAGATCGCCGAGCGCCATCCCGGACGGCTCGAGGTGATCGAGGGCGATGCCCTGGAGGTCGACATCGGCGGATTGGTGGCGGCCGACGCGGCGGCGCGCGGGACGCCGGGGGCGCGCGCCCGGATCTGCGCCAACCTGCCCTACAACGTCGCCACGCCGCTGCTGGTCGGTTGGCTGCGCGCCGATCCGTGGCCGCCGTGGTGGTCGAGCGCCACCTTGATGTTCCAGCGCGAGGTCGCCGAACGGATCGTCGCGACCGAAGCCGACGACGCCTATGGCCGGCTCGGGGTGCTCGCCGGCTGGCGCGCCGACTCGAAGATCCTGTTCGATCTCTCGCCCCAGGCCTTCACGCCGCCGCCCAAGGTCACGTCGTCGGTGGTGCGCGTGGTACCGCGGGCGGCACCCTTGGCGGTCGATCCCGACCGGCTCGAACGGGTGGTCGCCGCGGCCTTCGGCCAGCGCCGCAAGATGCTCAGGCAATCGCTGAAGCCGCTCGGCCCCGGCATCCTCGAGGCGCTGGCGGCGGCCCGCATCGAACCGACGCGGCGGGCCGAAGAGATCGACGTGGCGGGCTTCGTGCGCCTGACCAACGCGCTCGGGTGAAGGCTCAGCCTTCGGCGAGCAGGCCGGCGACGAAACCGTCGAGGCCGGTGCCGCGGCGGCGCTTCAGGCGCTCGGCGCGGAGGATCGCCCGGACGTCGCCATAGGCGCGCTCGAGGTCGTCGTTGACCACCACGTAGTCGAAGCGCTGCCACTCGGCGATCTCGATGCGGGCATTGGCGAGGCGGCGGGCGATCACCTCCTCGGCGTCCTCGGCGCGGCGATGCAGGCGGCTGGCCAGTTCGCGCATCGACGGCGGCAGGATGAAGATGGTGACCACGTCGTCGGGGAGCTTGTCCAGCACCTGGACGGTGCCCTGCCAGTCGATGTCGAACAGCATGTCGCGGCCCTCGGCGAAGGCCGCTTCGACCGGCTCGCGCGGGGTGCCGTAGAAATTGCCGTGGACCTCGGCCCATTCCAGCAGCTCGTCGTGGTCGCGCATCGCCTCGAAGCGGGCGCGCGTCACGAAGCGGTAGTGGACGCCGTCGATCTCGCTCGACCGCCGCTCGCGAGTGGTCACCGACACCGACAGGGTGATCGAGGGCTTCTCGTCGGCGATCAACTGGCGCGACAGCGTCGACTTGCCGGCCCCGGAGGGCGACGCGAGAATCAGACCGAGGCCGCGGCGGCGGGTCGGGGCGAGCGGGGCGGCGGCGGCGGGCATGGAGGGTCTCTCGATCTGGAGCGCGGGCGGCGGGCGCGGAGGCGGCTCCGCTCGGGTCGCGCTCACTCGATGTTCTGGATCTGCTCACGCAGCTGGTCGACCGTCGCCTTCATCTCGAGGCCGATGGTGGTCAGCTCACGGTCGTTGGACTTCGAGCACAGAGTGTTGGTCTCGCGGTTGAATTCCTGGGCGAGGAAGTCGAGGCGGCGACCGACGGCGGTGCCCTGGGCGAGCAGGCGACGGGCTTCGGCGACATGGGTGGTCAGCCGGTCGAGCTCCTCGCGGATGTCGGCGCGGGTGGCGAGCAGCACCGCCTCCTGATGCAGGCGCTGCGGATCGAGGGTCGAGGAGGCCTCGACGAGGGCGGCGACCTGATCGGCGAGGCGGGCGCGGATCGCCTGGGGGGTGCGCGCAGGGCAGGCTTCGGCGGCCAGCGTCAGCCGCTCGACGGTGTCGATCTGGGCCGACAGGATGCGGCCGATCGCTTCGCCCTCGCGGGCCCGGGCGGCGACCAGATCGGCGAGCGCCCGGTCGAGATCGGCGAGGATCGCCGCGTCGATGGCCTCGCGGGTCGCCGCGTCCTCCTGGACGTCGACGGTCTCGAGCACGCCCTTGATCCCCAGGATACCGTCGAGGGTCGGCGCGGTGGCGTCGATACGGTCGGCGACCAGGTTCATGGCGGCGAGCACCGCGGCGAGCACCTCCTCGTTGACCCGCAGGGTCGAAGTGGCGGCTTCGCGGGTGAGCGTCAGCGAGACCTGGAGATTGCCGCGCACCAGACGCCCGGTGGCCCGCTCGCGGGTCGGCGCCTCCAGGCGGTCGTAGCCGGGCGGCAGGCGCAGGCGGACGTCGAGGCCCTTGCCGTTGACCGAGCGCAGCTCCCAGGTCCAACGCTGGCCATGGGCTCCGCCGTCGTACCGCGCGAAACCGGTCATGCTGCACAGGGTCATCGAGAAGGTCTCTCCGGTGGCGGTGACGAAGCGTGAGGCGTCAGTTGATCTTCGGCGCGATGGGCGGCACCACCGGGGCGGCGGTCGCCGGGCGGCCGGCGGCGGGCCGGGTCCCGCCGGTCGCGGGCGGCGGCGTCACGGCGGCGGGCGGGGCCGGAGCGTCGGTCGCCCGCCGGCCCTGCTCGATCGTCCGCCAGCGCTGGACGTTGCGGTTGTGCTCCTCCAGCGTGGTGGCGAAGACGTGGCCGCCGGTGCCGTCGGCGACGAAGAACAGCTCGTCGGTGCGCGACGGATTGGCCACCGCCTCCATCGCGGCGCGGCCGGGATTACAGATCGGGCCCGGCGGCAGACCGGGGATCTTGTAGGTGTTGTAGGGGTTCGGCGAGGCGAGATCGGCGCGCATCAGGGTACGCCCCTCGAGCCAGGCCTTGCCGCCGTAGAGCCCGTAGAGGACGGTCGGATCGGTCTCGAGGCGCATGCCGCGCTTCAGCCGGTTGATGAACACCGCGGCGACCCGCGGCCGTTCGTCGGCCTTGCCGGTCTCCTTCTCGACGATCGAGGCGAGGATCACCAGATCGCGCGGATTGCCGAGCGGCAGGCCGTCGATGCGACGGGCCCAGACCTCGGTCAGGCGCTTGTCCTGGGCCTTGCGCATCTGGTCGAGGATCTGTTCGCGGGTGGTGGTGCCGCGGGCGTAGCTGTAGGTGTCCGGCAGCAGGGCGCCTTCTTCGGGGATCGCGGCGATCTTGCCGGTCAGCACCTTGTCCTCCTCCAGGCGGCGGACGATCTGCTCGCTCGACCAGCCTTCGGGGAAGGTGATGCGGTGGGGCACGGTGCGGCCCTCGACGATGATCTCCATCGCCTCGCGCATCGACGCGGCGGGCGGGAATTCGTATTCGCCGGCCTTCAGCCGATCGGCCTCTTTGAGCAGGCGGGTGCCGAGCGAGAAGGTCAGGGAGTCGGAGACGACGCCGTTCTTTTCCAGGAGATCGGCGATGCCGCCGGGCGAGGCGTTGGGCGGGATCACCACCACCACCGGCGCCGACAGGGGGCCGACCGCATCGAAGCGTTGCTTGCCGATCACCACCAGACCGCCGATGCCGAGGGCGAGCACGGTCAGAAGCGTGAAGATGCCGTTGAGGAAGACGATGGTCGGGTTCTTGGCGGTCTTGGAGCGCCCCGGCGGCGGGGGCACTTCCGACGGCTCGATCGCCGCGCGCGGGCTCTTGGGCGAGCTGCGCTTGACCTCGGCCGGAGCGGCGGGCGGCGGCGAAACCGGCTCGGCGACCTCGGGCGGGTGGGGCTCGGGAGCGGTGGCGGCGGCCGGCGCGCTCGGCACCGGTTGCGCCGCGGCGGCCGGCGGTGCGCCGCCGTCGTGCGGGCGTCCCTCGGAATCGATCGTCTCGGACGTCATGACACCTCACGGCTCGAAAGGATCGAAGCGGACGAAGTGCGCCGCAATCGAGCAGAAGAACGTGGCGAAACCACGGTCCGGTGCCGCCCGGCGCTTTTCGCCGCGCGGCCGATTCTCCTCCGGCACACGTGCCGCATTAACGGGCTTCGGGGACGCCTCCGCAAGCGCCCCAGCGTCATCTCCGGTCCGGGACTGGGGAAAACCGCGGTTTGCGCGCCGCGGGAGAGCCCCGGGAACGAACGAGGCCGCGACGGGCGACCCGCCGCGGCCTCGCCGCAGACGTTTGGGACCCGCGCGACGGCGGCTCAGTCGGGACGGCGGAAGATCACCGTGGCGTTGGTGCCGCCGAAGCCGAAGGAGTTCGACAGGGCGACCTCGACGTCCTTCTTCTTGGCGACGTGCGGGATCAGGTCGATCGGCGTCACGAACTCGGGATTGTCGAGGTTGATGGTCGGCGGGCAGATGCCGTCGCGGATCGTCAGGATCGAGAAGATCGCCTCGATGGCGCCGGCGGCACCGAGCAGGTGACCGGTCATCGACTTGGTCGAGGACATCGCGGCCGAGGCGGCGGCGGGCCCGAGCAGGCGTTCGACCGCCCCCAGTTCGATCCCGTCGGCCATGGTCGAGGTGCCGTGGGCGTTGATGTAGTCGACGTCGCCCGGTGTCAGGCCGGCGCGCTTGAGAGCGGCCGACATGCAGCGGAAGGCGCCGTCGCCGTCCTCGGACGGGGCGGTGATGTGGAAGGCGTCGCCCGACAGGCCGTAGCCGATCACTTCGGCGTAGATCTTGGCGCCGCGGGCCTTGGCGTGTTCGCGTTCCTCGAGCACCAGGACGCCGGAGCCCTCACCCATCAGGAAGCCGTCGCGGTCCTTGTCGTAGGGACGCGAGGCGCGGGTCGGATCGTCGTTGAAGACGGTGGCGAGGGCCCGGCAGGCCGCGAAACCGGCGATCGACAGGCGGTTGACCGGGCTCTCGGCACCGCCCGCGACCATCACGTCGGCGTCGCCGAGCGCGATGAAGCGGGCCGCGTCGCCGATCGCATGGGCGCCGGTCGAACAGGCGGTGACCACCGAATGGTTCGGACCCTTGAGGCCGTGGGCGATCGAGACGTAGCCGCCGGCGAGATTGATCAGACGGCCGGGGATGAAGAACGGCGAGATGCGGCGGGGGCCGCGCTCCTTGAGGACGATCGCCGCCTCGTAGATGCCGCCGATGCCGCCGATGCCGGAGCCGATCAGCACGCCCGAAGCGCACTGGTCCTCGTAGCTCTTGGGATGCCAGCCGGCGTCGTCGAGGGCCTGGGCCGCGGCGGCCATGGCGAAGACGATGAATTCGTCGACCTTGCGCTGTTCCTTGGGGTCCATGTAGCGATCGGGGTCGAAGGTGCCCCCGGTGCCGTCACCCCGTGGGATGCGGGCGGCGATCTTGCAGGCCAGGTCTTCGACCTCGAAGTCCGAAATTCGGACGGCGCCGCTCTTGCCGGCCAGAACATTCGACCATGTCGTTTCCACGCCGTTGCCGAGCGGCGTGACCATTCCGAGACCCGTGACTACGACCCGACGCATCGCGACACCTTCCCAACCCGTGTTCCATTGATACCGGACACGATCGGGCCGCGGCTGCGGCGGCGGTCGTCCGGACGTCCCTTCCGAGGTCGGGCACCGCGACGGTGACAGAGGCACGACTCCGCGAGCCGAAGCTCGGCGGACCGGGCCTTCCCTGTCCAGCCGTTCGACCGCGATCCGATCTCGGGAGAATGGAGCCGCCGAACAGGACGCGCTCCGTCACGGGAACTACCGCCCGCGCGAACGATGCGGGAGGCGGGGAGGCCGCCAGATCCGGCTGCCGCGGAGCACCACGGTTCGGTCGCGTATCCCACGATCGGGTCCCGTACGTCGTACGGCCGCCCGATGATTGCACGCCGGCCGCGGAGGTCGGCGTCGCCTGTCGAGCCGATGGCCGCGGGGAAGATCGGACGAGACGCCCGATCTTGCCCCGAGGGTCATCAGGCCACGTTCTTCTCGAGGAACTTGACCGCGTCGCCGACGGTCAGGATCGTCTCGGCGGCATCGTCGGGAATCTCGACGCCGAATTCTTCTTCGAACGCCATGACCAGCTCGACCACGTCCAGCGAGTCGGAGCCGAGGTCGTCGATGAAGCTCGCATTCTCGGTCACCTTCTCGGCGTCGACGCCCAGGTGCTCGACTACGATCTTCTTCACGCGTTCAGCGATGTCGCTCATGTGTTTCTCTTCCTAGAACAGGATAAACCGACCCCGAAACCACCGACCGCCCGGCCGATGCCCCGATACGAACTCCGACCGAGGCCGCGACACGCGAGGTGCGCGGCGTCCCGACGCCCGAAGGCTCTTCGGAGAGAGCGCTCTCGGCCGAGCGGCCGGATCGCCCCTTGCCCCTCCCCGCCGCCCCTCGGGGACGTCGGATCGGGAAGGACCACGTTAGTCGACGACCGTCGCCCCCCGGCTTGGTCCGTGGACCGCGACACTCGCGCAGACCCACGATCGATCGTCTCGTCTTCGTCGGACGCCGCGGAGGACGAAGCTTCGTCGTTCCTCGGTGTCGCTTCGGAGTTTTCGCCTTCTTCAGGCGAGACCGCGTCGTGCTAGCATACTTTACCAGCCTTGACCAGAGATCCGGGCCTGCGGCCGAATGCTCGCGCAACGGCCGGGACGACCCGGAATTCCTCAATCAGATCATCGCCATGCCGCCGTTGACATGGAGCGTCTGACCGGTCGTGTAGGCGGCTTCGTCGCTCGACAGGAATACCACGGAGGCGGCGATTTCGGCCGCCCGACCGAGGCGCCCGGCGGGCACCGCGCCGAGGATTCCTTCCTTCTGCTTGTCGGTCAGGACGTCGGTCATCGGCGTTTCGATGAAGCCCGGCGCGACGCAGTTGACGGTGATGTTGCGGCTCGCCACTTCCTGGGCGAGCGACTTCGACATGCCGATCATCCCGGCCTTGGCCGCGGCATAGTTGCCCTGGCCGGGGTTGCCGGTGACGCCGACCACCGAGGTGATGCCGACGATGCGGCCGAAGCGCCGCTTCATCATGCCGCGCAGGCAGGCGCGGGCGAGACGGAAGCCGGAGGTGAGATTCACCTCGATGACCTTGTCCCACTCTTCGTCCTTCATGCGCATGAACAGATTGTCGCGGGTGATCCCGGCATTGTTCACGAGAATGTCGATGCGGCCGAACGCCGCTTCGACGGCCGGGACCAGGGCGTCGACCGAGGCGCGGTCCGAGAGATCGCAGACGAAGGCCTCGGCGCGGTCGCCGAGTCGGGCCTTCAGCTCCTCGAGCACCGCGGCGCGCGTGCCCGACAGGGCGACGGTGGCGCCGGCGGCGTGCAGGCTCTCGGCGATCGCGGCGCCGATGCCGCCGGTCGCGCCGGTGACGAGCGCGACCTTGCCGGTCAGATCGAACATGGGTCTTCTCCCCTGGCCTCGCGCCGGGCGGCGCGACGGTGGATCACACGAGGGCGACGACGGCGCAGTCGATGTCGGCCGGCGTACCGATCGGAACGCCCTCGACGCCGGTGACGATGCGCTTGACGAGGCCGCTCAGGACCTTGCCCGAGCCGATCTCGTAGAGGCGGGTGACGCCGTGGTGGGCGAGATACTGCACCGATTCGCGCCAACGGACGGTGCCGGTGACCTGCTCGACGAGGCGGATGCGGATCTGATCGGGATCGGAGATCGAATGGGCCAGCACGTTCGACACCAGCGGCACCACCGGGCGGCGCATGTCGACCGCGGCGAGGGCCTCGGCCATGGCGTCGGCGGCGGGCTGCATCAGCGCGCAATGGAAGGGCGCGGACACGTTGAGCAGCATGGCGCGCTTGGCGCCGCGGGTCTTGGCGATCTCCACGGCGCGTTCGACCGCGGCCTTGGTGCCGGACACCACGACCTGACCGTCGGCATTGTCGTTGGCGACCTGACAGACCGCGCCCTGGGCGGCTTCCGTGGCGACTTCGCGGGCGGCGGCGAGATCGAGGCCGAGCAGTGCGGCCATGGCGCCTTCGCCGACCGGCACGGCGGCCTGCATGGCGCGGCCGCGGATGCGCAGCAGACGAGCGGTGTCGGCGAGCGTCAACGCGCCGGCGGCGGCGAGCGCCGAATATTCACCGAGCGAATGGCCGGCGACGAAGGCGGCTTCGCGCTTCAGCCACACGCCCTTTTCCTCGAGCACCCGGCAGGCGGCGAGCGACACCGCCATCAAGGCCGGCTGGGCGTTCTCGGTGAGGGTCAACCGATCCTCGGGCCCCTCCCACATCAACGTCGAGAGCTTCTCCCCGAGGGCGTCGTCGACTTCGTCGAAGACGTGACGCGCGGTCGGATAGGCGTCGGCGAGGGCCTTGCCCATACCGACGGCCTGGCTGCCCTGTCCCGGAAAGGTGAAAGCGATGGTCATGGTCTTCGCCTCGAATCGTTCGGTCTCTTCGGCGCGAGGGGCACGCGGCTCCCCCTGAGGCGCGAGAGACCGCGGGCCGGCGAAAGAGTCAAGAGAAACAGACGTCGATGGGGAAAGCGCGGATGGCGAAGGGGCAGGCCCCCCCTCGAGCACTCGGCGACCCCCTGCTCGGCCGGGGCGGCAAGACGAAGGACGCGATCGCAACGCTGGCAGTCACATCGAAACACACGCGTAGACACATCAGTTCAAATACTCTTACGCAGCGTCATTAAATGAAATTCCATTCGATTGAAGAATTTCATTAACCACTTGTTATTTTCCGGATGTCCACGCTTCCCTTGAGGAACAATAGTGAGGACTCGTCGATGAACATCCATTCCGTGAGAGTGCGGATCGTCGCCCTCTCGGCTCTCTGCGTTCTCGGATCGACCGGCGCCCTGGTCGGCTACGGCATCGTCGCGGCCGAGAAGACCGGCAACTTCGTCGACAGCACGGTCGGCACCCTGCTCGACGGCGCGAGCCGCGAGTCCCTCGGGCGCTTGGCGGCCGCCCAGGCGGGCGTCGTCCAGAAGGAGGTCGACTCGGCCTTCGATGCGGCGCGCAACATGGCGCGGGCGCTGGAGACCGTGGCCGAGGCGGCGGAGCGCGGCGGATCGGCGATCGACATCCGACGGGCCCAGCTCAACGGCCTGCTGCTGCGGGTGCTCGAGGACAATCCGCGCTTCAACGGCACCTACAGCGCCTGGATGCCCGACGCCCTCGACGGCCACGACAAGGCGCATGCCGGCGACAAGGCGATCGGATCGGACGCCACCGGTCGTGCCCTGCCCTATTGGACCCGCGATTCCGCCGGCAAGATCGCATTGCAGCCGCTGGTCGAATACGACAGTCGCGACCTCCACGCGAACGGCGTGATGAAGGGCGGCTGGTTCATCGGTCCGCAGGAGACCGGCAAGGAGAACATCCTCGCCCCCCTGCCCTACATCGTCCAGGGCAAGGCGGTCCATCTCGCCACCATGTCGGTGCCGATCAAGGTCGGCGGCAAATTCCTCGGCGTCGCCGGCGCCGACTTCGACCTCGCCTTCGTCCAGACCCTGGCGGAACAGGTCAACGGCTCGATCTACGGCGGCAAGGGGTCGCTGGCGATCGTCTCCAACGCCGGTCTGGTGGTGGCGTCGAGCGCCAATCCCAAGGCAATCGGCGGATCCTTCGACGCCCTCGACAAGGACGCCCGGGCCGACATGGACATTCTGCGCGCCGGCCGCAGCGAGATCACCATCGACAAGGCGACCGACAGCCTCAAAGTCTTCGCGCCGGTCCAACTGGGCCGGACCGGGGGCGCATGGTCGGTGCTGATCCAGGTGCCGCGCACGGTGGTCATGGCCGAAGCGGCGCGGCTGTCGGGCGCGCTCGACGCGCGGGCCTCGGCCGATCTGTTCTGGCAATTGCTGGTCGCCGCCGGCGTGGCGGTGGTCGCACTGGGCGGCATGGCCTTCGTCGGCCACGGCATCGCCTCGCCGATCGGCTCGCTGGCCGATGCGCTGCGGCGGATCGCCTCGGGCGAGACATTGGCGAAGATCGCCGGCGCCGACCGGCGCGACGAGATCGGCGACATCGCCCGGGCCGTCGACCACATCCGGGTCGGCGCCGAAGAGGAGGCGCGGCGCAAGACGGCCCTCGCCGAAGCGGAGCGGGCGCGCCAGGAGCGCGAGCGTCGCGAGACGATGATGAAGCTAGCCGACGAGTTCGAGCAGACCATGGGCGGCATCGTCGATCGGGTGGTCGCCGCTTCGGGCCGCCTCGATTCGGCCGCGCAGACCATGTCGTCGGCGACCGGCAACGTCGCCGACCAGTCGGGACAGGCGTCGAGCGGCGCCAACGAAGCCGCCGCCAACGTCGAGACGGTGGCCTCCGCCGCGGAAGAACTGGCGTCGTCGATCGGCGAGATCAAGCGCCAGGTCGACGAATCGGCCCATGTCGCCGGCATCGCCTCCCGCGACGCCGGGGCGACCGCCGAGAAGGTGCGCGAGTTGTCGAACTCGGCCAACAAGATCGGTCAGGTGGTGGATCTGATCAACAACATCGCCGGGCAGACCAATCTGCTCGCCCTCAATGCGACGATCGAAGCGGCGCGGGCCGGCGAGGCCGGCAAGGGCTTCGCGGTGGTCGCCGCCGAGGTCAAGCAGCTCGCCGACCAGACGTCGAAGGCGACCTCGGAGATCGCCTCGCAGATCGGCGAGATCCAGGCCTCGACCCAGGCCTCGGCGACGGCGATCGTCGGCATCACCGCGATCATCGACCAGATGAACCGGATCGCCGCGGCGATCGCCTCCTCGGTCGACCAGCAGGGCGCGGCGACCCGCGAGATCGCCCACAACGTCACCCAAGCGGCGCGCGGCACCCAGCAGGTCACCGCCAACATCGTCGGGATCCGCGGCGCGGTGGACGAGACCGCGAAGGCCTCCGGCGTGGTGGTCGCCTCGGCGGCCGACCTCGCCCAGCAGTCCGACGCGCTGCGCGGCGCGATGACCCGCTTCCTGGCCACCGTCCGCGCCTGAGGCGCGACGACGACCCGAACGAACCGACGGCCGACCGGGGCGACCCGGCCGGCCGTTTCGCATGGGTGGGGGCGGGCGGGACGCCGCGAGCGCCGGAGCCGGCGTTTCGACCGCCGCCGCGCGTTTCCCCTTGCATCGCGCCGGAAAATCTGTAGAACCCGGCCATTCCGTCGGGCGCTCGGCCGGGGGCTGAACGGACGGTCGTGGTCTTTTTCCGAACATCGGAAGATCGCCGCGGCAGGATCGAAGATCGATCCGTCGTCCCGTGTCTCCGCTCACCGACAGTCATGTTTGTTTCGGGCCCTTCCTCGTGAGGGATCCCCGGGAGGCTTGGCGCCGGCGCCCCTCGGTCGACGCGACCGTTCCTCACGGTCCGTCGGAGAAACGAGGAAAGGTTTTTCAATGCCGCTCTACGAGCACGTGTTCCTGGCTCGCCAGGACGTGTCGGCGCAGGCCGTCGACACGCTGATCGCGCAATACAAGACCATCGTCGAAGGTCTCGGTGGCAAGATCACCAAGATCGAAAACTGGGGCCTCAAGTCCCTCGCCTATCGGGTCAAGAAGAACCGCAAGGCTCACTACGCCCTCCTCAACATCGACGCGCCCTACGCGGCGGTCGCCGAAGTGGAACGCCAGGAGCGCCTGTCGGAAGACGTGCTGCGCTTCCTGACCATCCGCGTCGAGGAGCACGAAGACGGCCAGTCGGTGATGCTGCAGAAGCGCGACCGCGACGATCGTCGCGACGACCGCCGCGGCGGCGAGCGCGACCGGGGTGATCGCGGTGGCGACCGCGGCGATCGTGGTCCCCGTCGGGATCGCGGCCCCCGTCGTGACGAGATGACCGAACTGGTGGACGAGGAGAACGCGTGATGGTCGACGTCAATTCCAGCCCGGCCCGGCGTCCCTTCTTCCGTCGCCGCAAGACCTGCCCGTTCTCCGGCGCCAACGCCCCGAAGATCGACTACAAGGACGTCAAGCTCCTGCAGCGCTTCGTCTCCGAGCGCGGCAAGATCGTGCCGTCGCGGATCACCGCGGTGTCGGCCAAGAAGCAGCGCGAGCTCGCCAAGGCGATCAAGCGCGCCCGCTTCATCGGCCTGCTGCCCTTCGTGATCAAGTGATCGCGTGACCTGCCGATCGCGCCGGCCTCCGGCGCGATCGACCTCACGGCGCGGCGCCCCCCCCCGGGGCTGCCCGCCGACTTCGGGCGACGCGGCCGGCCCTGATGCAACCGGCGCTGGAACGATCGGGTTGGGGCGGCAACACCTCTAACCGTCCTCGACAGAGACGGGACAGCTGGACGACATGACGAGCAGGATCTCGCTTCCTTCCCTCGCGATCGCGATCGGTGCCGGGCTCGCCTCGGCGCTGTTGTTCGCGTCGCTGGTCGGCGGCAGCATGTTCGCGCTCCCCCTCTTCGTCCTGTCCGCGCTGCCGCTCGGCATCGTCGCCTTCGGCTGGGGTACCCGCCTCGGCGTGCTCGCGGCGGTGACCGCCACGCTCCTCGTGGCCTTCGCCCTCGGCCTACCGGCGGCGATCGCCCTGGTGTTGGCGGTGGCTCTGCCGATGCCGCTCGCCTGCCATCTGCTCGGCCTCGCCCGGCCGGCCGATCCGGCGGCGCCGGTCGCCACGCCGGTCGAATGGTATCCGACCGGCCGCGTGCTGATGGTGCTGGCGTTTGTGATCATCGGCGGCACGGTGGTCGGCGGGCTGGCGATCGGCTTCGATCCGATCGAGACCTCGCGCGAGGTCGCGGCGGCGGCGCGCGGCATGGTCGCCGGATCGGCGACCTCCTCGGCCGAGGACGTGAGCCAGATCGAACCGCTGGTCCATGCCACGGTGCGGCTGATGCCGGTGTTCTTCCCGGCGAGCTGGCTGATGGTGACGGTGCTCGACCTGTGGCTCGCCGCCAAGGTGGTGGCGCGTTCGGGTCGGCTGGCGCGGCCGGCGGAGGATCTGGCGCAGGTCGCGGTTCCGGCCTGGGCCGGGGTCGCCTTCGCGGCGAGCCTGGCGCTGGCCTTCCTCGACGGCCCGATCGGCCTCGTCGCCTCGGTGATCGCCGGGGCGCTGTTCGCCGTCCACTTCCTGGTCGGCATGGGGGTGCTGCACGTCGTCACGCGCGGCGCCGACATGCGCATCCTGCTGCTCGCCACGGCCTACGGGCTGGTCCTGCTGTTCTCGATTCCCGCCGCGGCGATCGCCCTGGTCGGCCTGCTCGACGCCCATTTCGCCTTCCGCAAGCGGCGCCCGCCGCCGCCGGCGGCGCCCTGACCTTCGACTTCCGCCCTCGGGCGGCGACGGACTTCGGACTGCTCTCTTCAATTCAAGCCAAAAGGAATCGATCCCATGGAAGTCATCCTGCTCGAACGCATCGGCCGGCTCGGCCAGATGGGCGACGTCGTCAAGGTCAAGGACGGGTTCGCCCGCAACTTCCTGCTCGCCCGCGGCAAGGCGCTGCGCGCCACCAAGGCCAACCGCGAGGTCTTCGAGAAGACCCGCGTCCAGCTCGAGACCCGCAACCTCGAGCTCAAGGGCGAAGCGGCGACGGTCGCCGAGACCCTCGACGGTCAGGTGTTCGTGGCGGTCCGGCAGGCCGGCGAGATGGGCAGCCTCTACGGCTCGGTGTCGACCCGCGACATCGCCGAGATGCTGACCGCCGGCGGCTTCTCGGCCGAACGCAACCAGGTGGCGCTGAACGCGCCGATCAAGACGATCGGCCTGCACAAGGTGACCATCCAGCTGCATCCGGAAGTCGCGGCGACGGTGACGATCAACGTCGCCCGGTCCGCCGACGAGGCCGAGCGTCAGGGCCGCGGCGAAGCCGTGCTCGACCGCGACACCGAAGAGATGTTCGTGCGCGAAGTCGCCCCGATCACCGACGACGCCGGCTACCGCGACGAAGAGTGAGCGACGGCGGGCCCCGAGGGGGCACGCGACGCGGAGACGGGAGAGCCGGGCGGCGACGCTCGGCTCTTTTGCGTGAGAGGGGGCATTGGACGTTTTCGACCGCAATCGACGTCAGGTTCGCTTCGACTGGTCGTCGAGATGGTCGATGACCCAACCGAACCAGTCGCGCAATTCCGGGAAGGGTGCGGCGAAGGCGAGAATTGTGGTGGCGTGCTCGACGACGAAGCGCATGGCGTGGGTCGTCACCTGAAGGCCCGGATCGACCTCGTTCAATACCAATCCGCCCGCGACGGTCGCAAACACCGAGTTCGCCCGAACGAGATGGCGAGTCACCACGACCAGGGCGTTGCGGACGACGACATAGCCGGCGTGCCCGGTCGCCGCCATGGTCCAACCGGCTTCGTGGTAGCCGGCGCCGATCGCCGCGATGAAGCGACGCGCCTCTTCGTCGACCCAACCGTGTTGTTCGCCGAAGCGCCGCAGGATTTCGGCGGTCGGTCCGTCGATGGCGGCGATCGTGTCGGACGCGAGCTTGAACCGCTCGGCATCGTCCATCAGCTTGCGCGCCAACGGAAATCCGAGGATGAGGGCACCGTGGACGCGGGCGGCCCGTTTGAGCAGCGCGAGATGCGCGGGTTCCAGAGGCTCGCTCAGGGTTCGGTCGACGTTTTGGGACTCGAAGGCTTCGACGAAGGCGTGGAGACCGGCGCCGACGCCCCAGACTTCGGCGACGTCGAGATCGTCGATCGGCCGATCGACGAGGCCGGCATATTCGGCGACGACGACGGCGAGATCCGGGTGGCGGTTGGCCGATCGCTCGCAGAGTTCGCCGAGGCGCGGGAGCAGGCCGCGGATCTGTCGATGAAGTGCGGCTCGGGCGTCCGGATCGTCGATCCCCTGCGGGTCGCGCAAGTGGGCGGCCGTGAGGCCCCGCTCGGTGCTCAGATCGAAGGTCGGGCCCTCGGTCTGTACGGGCTCAGAGGGCATTTCAGGCTCGACGAGCGGGATAGCGGCGTGCCGCTCCCTTTGCGCATCGATCGCGGCGAAGCGGCGTTTGATCTCGGCGTTGGCGACGTACGGGCCGCGCTCCCACATATCTTCGGGCAAGGTTAGGCGGGCGAAGTCCTTCTCTTCGTCCGCGGGACGGCCGGCGAGGCGGTCCTCGTACCACGACGTCCAGACGCCCCAATCTTCGTCCACAGCGATGAGGCGCTTCGTCAGTTCGGACCATTCATTGGCCAACGCTGAGACAAAAGCCGGAGCTGCTATCGGCCAAAGTGGACGATCAGCTACGAACTCCGGCAAATTCCCCGAATCGAATTCTGCAACATCGGCGGCGGTAGCCGAGAAGGCGTGTGCTGCGCCGAGTGCGAAGGCTAGGGTTTCCGAGGCGGATTCACGCGCGCGTGCAGCGAATGCGGCCACTGCGTCCGCGGACGCAGCGGCGGCAATGGCAGCTGGTTCACCTGAAGATTCTGCGGCGTGGGATGCAGCGGATCCGGCCAAGCCAACGGATTTCGCGGTCGCGTCGTAGGCGCCGGCCGTCGCCAAGAACGACGCGTACACGATCGAGGGTCGGAATTTTCCCGTGGCAAGCAGCGGATAGCAAACCTCTGCCCTAGCCAAAGCCACTCCGCGTAGTAACGGTAGTAATATGCTTCCGAATGACCTTCCTCTCCGATCTATCGGTCTCAGCCCGGCAAGCAGCGGCAACGCTCTCAACGCGGCACGCACCGCTATTACCGCCGCCACTTCTCGTGGCTGCCCCTCCAGCCAACGCCGCAAGTCGTCGTCGGTCTCGATCTTCGTAAAGTTCGGAATCGACCCGATCTCCATGATGCCGCTCTCTCGGAAGGCTGGCCGAGGCGACGTGAGAAATCAACTGGAAGGCGAATGCGCCGAAGGCCGCTCGAGCATTTTCCGCAACCCGTGCGAGTCTCGCAACGGTCAAGCCCGCAGCGCCCTCCTTGTGAAAAACCTGTGGACGACGCGGTAAAAACCGGGTGCTCCTTCCTGTTCCGACGAGCGGTCGATATGAGTCGCCCAACCGATGGAACGCCCGCCCATGAAAGCTCCGATCCGCCGCGTCGAGGACACCCTCCCCGCGCTCGCCCGCACGGCCCCGCACAACGCCGAGGCCGAACGCCAGTTGCTGGGCGCGATCCTGGTCAACAGCGAGACCTATTACCGCGTCTCCGACTTCCTCGAGGCCGGGCATTTCTTCCTCGAGCCGCATCGCCAGATCTACGACCTGATCGGCCAGTTGATGCGCCAGGGCAAGGCGATCTCGCCGATCACCCTGAAGACCTTCTTCCCGGCCGAGGCCGAGATCGCCGACATGAGCGTCGCGCAGTACCTGCTGCGCATGGCCGCCGACGCCACGACGATCATCAACGCCGAAGACTACGGCCGGGTGGTGCAGGAACTGGCGGTGCGCCGCAACCTGATCCGCATCGGCGAGGACATGGTCAACATCGCCTTCGACGCGCCGGTCGACATGCCGCCGCGCGCCCAGATCGAAGACGCCGAGCGGCGGCTGTTCGAACTGGCCGAGAAGGGCCGCTACGACGGCGGCTTCGTGACCTTCGCCGACGCCCTCAAGGGCTCGATCGAGATGGCCGAGTCGGCCTATCAGCGCGGCGGCCGCCTGTCGGGCATCTCGACCGGCATCAATTCGCTCGACTTCCGGCTCGGCGGCCTGCAGCGCTCCGATCTGGTGATCCTCGCGGGGCGCCCGGCGATGGGCAAGACGTCGCTCGCCACCAACATCGCCTTCAACATCGCCGCCGCCTACCGCGCCGAGGAACAGGCCGACGGCCAATTGAAGACCGTCGACGGCGGCATCGTCGGCTTCTTCTCGCTGGAAATGAGCTCCGAACAGCTCGCCACCCGCATCATCTCCGAACAGACCGAGATACCCTCGAACAAGATCCGCCGCGGCGAGCTCAACGAAGAGGATTTCGAGAAGCTGGTCGGCTGCGCCCAGGAGATGCAGCGGATTCCGCTCTACGTCGACCAGACCGGCGGCATCTCGATCTCGCAACTGGCGGCGCGGGCGCGACGGCTGAAGCGGCAGAAGGGGCTCGACGTGTTGATCGTCGATTACCTGCAACTGCTCACCGGCTCGTCGAAGAAGAGCGACAACCGCGTCCAGGAGGTGACCGAGATCACCACCGGGCTGAAGGCGCTGGCCAAGGAGCTGAACGTGCCGATCATGGCGCTGTCGCAGTTGTCGCGTCAGGTCGAAAACCGCGAGGACAAGCGACCGCAGCTCTCGGACTTGCGCGAATCCGGCTCGATCGAGCAGGACGCCGACGTGGTGATGTTCGTTTATCGCGAGGAATATTACCTCAAGAACCAGGAGCCGCAGGAGAAGGTCGGCGACGCCTGGGTCAAGTGGCAGGAGAAGATGGACCGCATGCGCGGCATCGCCGAAGTGATCGTCGGCAAGCAGCGCCACGGACCGACCGGCACCGCCGAGCTGCACTTCGCCGGCGAATACACCCGCTTCTCCGACCTGATCCGCGAAGACCACCTGCCCGAGCGCCGCGACTGAGGGGGGCGGGGCCGCAACTCGGTCCCAGCGCTCGCCGGGCTGGGCGCTCGACGTTGCACTTCGGGTGTCTTTGCGACCTTGCCGCCGCCGCTGAAGTGATGCACGCTGAGGGCGAGTGCGGGGACGGCGCACCGGCGGGGGTGGCGATGGCGGCGGACACCGAAGATCTCGAGGGCCTGCTCGGCTCGGTCAATCGCTCGGCCGAGCGCTTGCAGACGCTGTGGTTCAGCTTCATCGGCCTCACGCTCTACGTCATCATCACGGCGCTGACGACGACGCACATGAACCTGCTCCTGAACGAGGCGCAGGTCCTGCCGATTCTAAGCATGACGGTGCCGTTGCTGCCGTTCTATGTCATCGCGCCGCTGTTCTACGTCGTCATCCATTTCTACGTGCTCTTGATGCTGACGCTGCTGGCGGGCTCGGCCAAGGTGTTCGAAGACGCATTGCGACGGGCAATTCCGATCGAGAGCGAACGCGAGACTTTTCGGGCGAGGATCGAGAACGCATTGTTTCTGCAGTTGTTGGTGGGAGCCGCGCCGGAACGCAACGGCGTCAAAGGTCGGCTTTTGGCAGCGATGGCGCTGATCACCATCGCTGTTGCGCCGGTATTGACCTTGATCGCCCTCCAGACGCAGTTCCTGCCCTATCACCATTTCGCCATCACTTGGCTGCACCGCGCACTGGTCGGGCTCGACCTCGTCTTAGTGCTGGTGATGTGGCGCGCCTACAGAGTGCGCTGGGGCGCGCTGCCGCCGCCCGGACCGATCACCCTATGGCGCAGACGTGGCGTGGGATGGTGGCGACGACACCTGGTCGGGCTGGTCGCCAGAAGCCTCGGGCCCTTGTTGGTCATCTGGCTCACGCTCGGGGAAGGACGCTGGGCCGGAGAGCCCTATCTCGATCCGACCGACGGACTCGATGGGGAGATTCTGGCGAACTTGGGGCTCGAAAGTTTGGTGCCGAACTGGAGTCGCGACGGCATCGCCCCTCGATATCAATTTTCGTACAATTTCACACGATTCGGCCTGCGCCCGTTGGTATGGACCGGACTCATATCCGATCGCCTAGACGTCTCGGGTGAAACGATCGTTGGTGCAGATCTCATCGACAAAGCGGACAGGGAACGAAAGTCGTTCGCCGAGGCCGAGCGCTATGTCCGCACGCGCGACTTTCGCGGAAGGGATTTCACCATGGCCGATTTCAGTGCGGCTGATATCCGGGGCGCCGATTTCAGCGGCGGGCGCACCATTCTGAGGCGGGCGAATCTGATGAAGGCGTCGCTGCAGGGCGCGAACCTCTCGATGGCACAGATCCGAGGTTCAACCCTCCTGGCAGCGGAGATGCAGGGCGCCAATCTCTTCTCGGCCGAAATGCAGGAAGCGGTACTCGCGACGGCGCAGCTGCAAGGTGCCGAACTTTCTTCGGCAAATTTGCGAGGTGCAGATCTCTCCTTGGCAAACATGCAGGGCGCGAACCTCTCAGCGGTGCAGATGCAGGGCGCGAACCTCTCGGCGGTGCAGATGCAGGGCGCCGACCTCTCTTCGGCTGAGATGCAAGGTGCGAAACTCAGTTGGGCACAGATGCAGGGCACCAACCTCCGAGAAGCAAACCTCCAGGCAACGGACCTTAAATATGCATCGATATGTGGTTCCATCCTAGAAGGATCACAATTATCCAACGCTGACTTAAGCTATGCTCGAATCTTCCGAAATCACAGCGGACTTTCTTCATCTCCTGCTCGCATTATAGCGATAAATACAGATCGCTTCTTCACAAGACGTATCGAACCAAATAGCGATCCAGCAGGTTTTCCATCGGAAATTTTTGAGGCCATGCCCAACGGATTTCACTTGAGTAACGAGGAACTGACGGACAAGCAGATCGAGGCTTGGCGTAAAGCTGCAACCGAACATGTCCGCGCGTACTCTTTGAGGGCAGAGATAGGCGCACGCTTCGACTGGCTCATGGGTGACCGGGCGACCGAGGACGAGGCCAATGCCGCCTTCTGGAAAGAGGCTGAACGGACATCAGCACAAACGTTTCCGACCGCAGCCTTCTATGTCGCGCACCTTATGGAGGCATTGGAGAAGATCGCCTGCGACGCGAATGGAGACTTCCATGAGGATCGGCGATACGTAGCGAATGGAATCCTGACTAGTCACGTCGACACGCTCATCGCAGCCGGGTTCGATACGATTCTCGAACGTCTGCGTGCGCTGCGCCGGGACCCGAAAACCTGCCCCGGGCTGGCGAGCATCAACGAAGACGATTGGTCATACGCGATCCGATCAGTTTTGCAATTTCGAGAATTCAAGGCAGCGCATCCGGGAGTGGACGACTTCCTATCCTCTGCCCCATTCGCAGATTGACGCCCTCTCCCTCACGCCCCGGCGGGGATGTCGTCGTCGGGGGTGCCGCGGCCGGTGCGGGCGAGGCGGGCGCGCTCCATGGCGGCCAGCCGCACGGCGATCGCCAGTTCGATCAGATGCAGCACCGCGACGAAGGCGACGACGCCGAGCCAACCGGCATCGGCCCAGAACACCCCACCGAGCGAACCGGCGACCGACGAGCCGACATAGTAGAGCAACAGATAGAGCGCCGCGGCGTGGCTCTTGTCGCCGTCGGCGAGGATGCCGATCCAGGAACTGGCCACCGCGTGGCAGACGAAGAAGCCGATCGCCACCAGGGCGGTGCCGGCGATCACCGCGATCAGCGACGCCGGAATCAAGGTCAGTGCGACCCCGACCAGCGCCACCAGGACGCCGACGATCGACACCGGGCCGCGGCCGATGCGGTCGGCGAAGTTGCCGGCCAACGGCGAGGCGATCATCCCGAAGGTGTAGACCAGGAAGATCAGACCGACCGCGCCCTGGCCGAGGCCGTAGGGCGGCGCGGTCAGGAGGAAGCCGACGTAGTTGTAGACGGTCACGAAGGTGCCCATCACCAGGAAGCCGGTGAGGAAGAGCAGGCGCAGGCCGGGCGAGCCGAGATGGCGGCGCCAGATCGCCACGTGATAGGCGAAACCGGTGTCGCGCTTGCGCTGGAAATTGCGCGAGGCGGGCAGCAGCGCCACGAAGCCGACCGCCGCGGCGAGGCCGAGGCAGCCGATCGCCGCCAAGGCCATGCGCCAATCGGCGTGTTCGGTGACGAAGCCGGTGACGATGCGGCCGGCCATGCCGCCGAAGGCGGTGCCGCCGACATAGAGGCCCATCGCGGTGCCGAGGCCGGCCGGCTCGATCTCCTCGGCGAGATAGGCGATGGCCACCGCCGGGACGCCGCCGAGCGCGATGCCCTGGAGCGCCCGGAGCGCCACCAGGAGGTGCCAGTCGTGGACCGTCGCGGTGATGAGGCACAGCACCGAGACCGAGCACAGCGAGGCGAACATCAGGCTCTTGCGGCCGAAACGTTCGGCGACGACGCTGGCCGCGACGATCGCCAAGGCGAGGCAGACGGTGGTCGAGGACAGCGCCAGCGAGCTCTCGGCCGCCGAGACCCCGAATTCGCGGGCGAGCACCGGCAAGAGCGGCTGGACACAATAGAGTAGCGAGAAGGTGGCGTAGCCCGACAGGAACAGGGCGCCGGCGATGCGGCGATAGGCCCAGGTGCCGCGACGCGTCCACACCGGCTCGCGCCGCGTCGCCGCCCCGGGCGGGGGGGCGACGGCGGGCGCCGGCACGGGCGGAGGCGGGGAATTCGAAGCCATGCGGGGGCGGCCGTCGCTGGAGGGCAAGCATCGCAGACCGCGCAGGCGCCGCACGGTTCGGGCGCGCGACCTTAATCGAAGCGGGCGCCGAAGACAGCGACGATCGACATGGCAGCTGCGCGAGGGGGGCGGAAGGGCCCCGCCCGCGCGGGCGGTTGCGGGCAGCCGCGGTGCGGGAATAGCGGCGGCACGAGAGCCGCGGCCGGATCTTCGAAACCCTCGCCTTCCGGTCAGTCGCGTGTTCCCCTGCCGTCGTCCCCGGCGAGCCCGCAGGGCGAGGAAAGGGGACCCAGGTGACACCCGGGAAACGCCGATGGCTCACAGCCCGCCCTGGGATCCCCTTCCCCTCCGCCGGCTGATGCCGGCTCCGGCCGGGGATGACGGCCGAGGGACCGAATGTCGGCCCGGGGCGGGACGATGGCAGAGGGTCAGGGAAGACGGCCGAGGAGCCGGACGACGGTCGAGGGACGAACAGGCGCTCGGCCGATCGCAAGGGCGCTCCACCCGCGCCGGCGGTTGCGGGCGACCGGCATCGCCCCATATGATCGTGCACGATCGAACCTCGATCGCCCCTGAGGAAACCACCGATGTCCGTTCCCGCGCCGCTCGACGATCAACTGTGTTTCGCGGTCTATGGCGCCCTGCAGGCGCTGACCCGGCGCTATCGGCCGCTGCTCGCCGAACTCGGGCTGACCTATCCGCAATATCTGGTGCTGCTGGTGCTGTGGCGCGGCGACGGGCTGTCGGTGAAGGCGCTCGGCGAGCGGCTCGACCTCGATTCCGGCACGCTGACGCCCTTGCTGAAGCGGCTCGAGGCCGCCGGTCTGGTGGCGCGGCGGCGGGCAGCCGAGGACGAGCGGGTGGTGCGGGTCGATCTCACCGATCGCGGCCGGGCTTTGGCCGAGCCGGCGGCGGCGATCGGCGGCCGGGTGTTCGGCGCCTGCGGCTTCGATCTGCCGGCGCTGATCGACTTGCGCGACGAGCTCAAGGCGCTGAAGGCCGGGCTCGACCGCACCACCGCCTGAGCCGTCAAGGACGGCCGACCGGGTGCCGCGCGACGGCCGCGTTCGCCGAATGGGCGGCAGAGGAACCCGCAGCGAAGGGCGAGAGACGACGGGAAACGGCCCTCGACGGAATCGCGAAGATTTAGATTGCGCGCAATTCTTTTGTGTGCGATCTTTCCCTCATCGACGCTCGAACCCGGGAGTTCCTCATGCAGATCCTCTACACCGCCACCGCGACCTCCACCGGCGGCCGCGACGGCCGCACCCGCTCCGACGACGGCCTGCTCGACATCGCCCTGGCGATGCCGCCGGCGCTCGGCGGCAACGGCGCCGGCACCAATCCGGAACAGCTGTTCGCGGCCGGTTTCTCGGCCTGTTTCCTGTCGGCGCTGAAGCTGGTCGCCGGTCAGGGCGGCGTCGCCCTGCCCAAGGAGACGGCGATCACCGGTCGCGTGTCGATCGGCAAGTCGGACGACGGCTTCGGTCTGGCGGTGTCGCTGACCGCGACGGCGCCGGGCATCGACACGGCGGTGCTCCAGGACCTGATCGCCAAGGCCCATCAGGTGTGCCCCTATTCCAAGGCGACGCGCGGCAACATCGAAGTCGCCCTGGCGGTCGCCTGATCGCTCCCCTCGTCCCCGTGCCGCTCCGGCGGCGCGGGGGTCCCTCCGGCGCCATCCGGTGGTCGTGCTCAGCGTCAACCCTTTAAGGTTGCATTTTGTTTTGATGCGACCGATGATCGCAGCCGTTCCCTGGGGATGGAGGCGACACGATGATCCTGACGATCGACGACAAGGGCGAGGACGTTCGGCAGCTCACGGCCGAATTGGTGAAACTCGGCTTCCTGGCGAGCGAGACGCCGATCTTCGGGGCCGAGGTGGCCAAGGCGGTGGCGCGCTTCCAGGCGAGCCATGTCGACCAGACCGGCGACCCGTTGGTCGCCGACGGCGAGGCCGGGCCGCTGACCCTGTGGGCGCTGGCGGATGCCACCAGCGGCGCGCCGACCGCGGCGCAGGTCGCCCGGCCGGCGCTGACCCTGCCGGCGACCGGCGGCTCGCAGAGCGGGCGGGCGGCGCTCGCCCGGGCGCTCGGCGAATATGCCCGCGGTGCCGGCGAGATCGGCGGCAACAAACTCGGGATCGACGTCGAGGCCTATCAGGACCACGACCGCTCGCTCGTCGGCGAACCGTGGTGCGCCTCCTTCGTCAGCTGGTGCTTCGATCCGAGCTACGGCGGGGCCGCGCCCTTCACCCAATCGCCCTCGGCGCGGTCGCTGTGGAACGATTTCCGACGGCGCGGCTGGACCTATGCTCCGAGCGATGCCCGTCCGCCCGAGCCGGGCGACGTGATCTTCTGGTGGCGCCAGTCGCCGAACGGCAATCTCGGCCACGTCGGGCTGGTGCATTCCTACGCGGGCGGCTTCCTGCGCACCATCGAAGGCAACAAGGGCGCCTATCCGGCCCAGGTCTCGACCTTCACCTATGTGCTCGGACGGATCGATCAGCTGCTCGGCTTCGGCCAGGCGCAGCCCTGAGGGCGGGCCTTGCCGGATCCGCATCGCTGCGGCGCGGCGCCCTCGGCTTGACAGCGCCGGGGCGCGCGTCGCTTGCTCGGGTCGTCATGACCGAGTCCCTCGCCCCTCTGCCCTCGCCCGTCCCGGCGCCGACGCGCCTGATCATCGATCTTTCCGCCCTCGTCGCCAACCGGCGGACGATCGCCGCACGAGTCGCGCCCGGCGTCGAGGTGGCGGCGGTGGTCAAGGCCGATGCCTATGGGGTCGGCCTGGAACCGGTGGTCACGGCGCTCGCCGCCGACGGAGCGCGGACCTTCTTCGTCGCCCATGTCGGCGAAGGCATCGCCGCCCGCGCCATCCTCGAGCGCCGCGGCCACGGCGACGCGCGGGTGTTCGTGCTCAACGGCCTGCTCGCCGGCACCGACGAAGCCTATGCCGCCCACCGCCTGTCGCCGGTGCTCGGCTCGACGGCGGAAGTCGAGGCCTGGGCGAGCTTCGCGGGGCCCCGCGCCCTCGGGCTCGACGCGGCGCTGCACGTCGACACCGGCATGAACCGCCACGGTCTCGAAACGGCGGAAGCGGCCGCGCTGGCGCAGCGCCCCGAGCTCACCACCGCGGCCGGTATCCGGCTGGTGATGAGCCATCTCGCTTGCGCGGACGAACCGGCGCATCCGCTCAACGCGGCCCAGATCGAGCGCTTCCGCGCCGCCCGCGCGCTGTGGCCCGATCTGCCGGGGTCGCTCGCCAATTCCGCCGGGGTGTTCCTCGATGGGGCGACCCACCACGATCTGGTGCGGCCCGGGGTCGCGGTCTATGGCGGGGCGATCGTCTCCGGCGCACCCTCGCCGATGCGGCCGGTGGTCCGGCTGGAGGCGACGATCCTGCAGGTGCGCGCCGTGCCGGCGGGCGAGACGGTCGGCTACGGCGGGCGCGAGACCACGCGGCGGGCGAGCCGCATCGCCATCCTGTCGGTCGGCTATGCCGACGGCTTCCACCGCAGCGCCTCCTCCGCCGACGGCGCCGCCGGCGCCCGCGGCGTGCTCCACGGCGTCGCGGTGCCGCTGATCGGGCGCATCTCGATGGACCTGATGGCGATTGACGTCACCGACGTGCCGAGTGCCGCGCGCGGCGACACGGTCGAACTGATCGGCGCGACGGTGACCATCCAGGAGGTCGCGGCGCGGATGGGGACCATCGACTACGAGGTCCTGACGGGGCTCGGACGGCGCTACCAGCGGGTCCATGTCGGGGGGTGAGAGGGCGACGCATCTTCGGATGCGCCGAACGACACCGCCCGGCGACGACCGCCGGTCCGTCAGAGTTCGAGCCACTCGCGACCTTCGGAAGCAACCAACACGCCGGTATCGGCCGCCTGTATCAGGTTTTCGACCGTCAATATTTTGGGCTTCTCGTAACCACCCCGAAAAATCATCTTGATGTATTCGGTAATCGACCAGCCTTTCCGAGCCGAACACCTCCAAGAGCAGACTTCCGTCGTAGGTGAACCCGAACTCCTTGCTCAGTTTCTCGATCAGATCGAATCCGTCGTCTCCGGCAAGCCAGAGATCTCGGCACAAATCATGGTGACTGGCGATCTGATCGACGCGCAGACCTATTTCCTCCGCGACGATCCGCAGGACGCGGTCTCGTGTGGAGAGGGTTTCGATCTCGTCCATGACCATGCCTCCGCTCGGAGATGCAGCCGCGAATTCGACCGTTCCGGATCGACTTCGCCCGTGGTCCGTCACCCCCCGCAGACCATCCCCGTCCCCGACCTTTCGAGTCCCATTGGCAGCGATCGTCACCGTGGCACGGCGCCACACGATTCGTCATCCGTCGAGCGGGTACCTCTCCGTCACACCCGTTCGAGCTTCGCCCAGGGCTGCGGCGGCGGCTCGACGACGATCTCATCGCCCGCGGCGACCTCGCCGCCGACCCGGACGATCGCCATCACGCCGGCCTTGCGGATCAGACCGCCGTCGGCGGCGCGTCCGAGTACCGCGGCGTGCAGGCCGGGGCGGAAGGCGTCGATCTGGGCGCAGGGGTTGCGCAGGCTCGTCACCTCGATCACCGCCGTCGCCCCGAGCCGCAGCCGCGTGCCGCGCGGCAGGGCGAGGAGATCGAGGCCGGTAGTGGTGACGTTCTCGCCGAGGTCGCCGGGGGCGAGCGCGAAGGGCCGCACCAGGGGATCGTCGAAGAGTTCGGCGGGAATCAGATGAATCTGCCGCAGGTTGGGGGCGCTCGGGTCGACCGCGACGCGCGAGCGATGCTGCACCGTCTCGCCGCAATGGGCGTCACCTTCGACCCCGCGGCCGGCGAGCAGCCGGATCGACGGGCGCAGCGGCTTGGAAAAGGCGTGCGAGTCGTCCGCCGCCACCGCGATCACCCGGGCTTCGATCATCTCGTCCTCGCTTCGTCCCACCTCCCCATGACGGCCTCGCGTGACACCCGAACGACGGCCGGAGCGTTTCGCCCTCGGCCCGCTCGCGCCGAGGGCTCAGCGAAAGCTCGGATCGCGCGGCGCCACCGCGCCCTCGTCGCGGAAACGCCGGGCGGCGGTCTCGAACCCCGTCCAGGCCGCGGCCGCCAGGGCGCCGCCGAGGCTGACCCGTCGCACGCCGAGCGCCGCGAGAGCGTCGACCCGCATCGCCGCGCCCCACAGCAGGACGTTGACCGGCTTCGGTGCCACCGCTGCGACGATCTCGGCGATCGCCCCGAGATCGGCGACGCAAGGCGCATAGAGACAATCGGCGCCGGCTTCGGCATAGGCGACCAGCCGGCCGACGGTGTCGGCGAGATCCGCCGCGCCGAGCAGGATCCCTTCGGCGCGTCCGACCAGGATCACGTCGGCGCCCGACGCGTCGATCGCCGCCCGCGCCGCGGTGAGCCGATCGACCGCCGCCGAGCGCTCGGACAGCACACCGCCGCGCTGATCTTCGATCGACAGCCCGCAGACACCGGTGTCGATCGCCGCCGCGACGTTGCGCGCCAGGTCGGCGAGGCTCGCGGCGTAGCCGTCTTCGAAATCGGCGTTGATCGGCAGGTCGGTCGCCGGACAGAGGTGGCGCAGGTGGGCGAGTACCTCGTCGAGGGTGGCCTCGCCGTCCGCCTTGCCGAGCGACCAGGCGAGCCCGGAACTGGTCGTGGCGAGGGCTTCGAACCCCAGAGCCTCCAGTCGCCGGGCACCGCCGAGATCCCACGGATTGGGCAGCAGATGGCAGCCCGCCTCGTGCAGACGGCGGAACCGGGCCCGCTTCTCGACCAGTGCCATCGCCATGGATCACCTCGAACAAACCATGAACATGGTAGCATGTTCGCGGCGGCCGTCAAGGGACACCTGCGGCGGCGAGAGGCCCGTCGGCGTCGAATCCGCCCGGCCCTCGGCCGTCATCCCCGGCCGGAGCCGGCGGAGGGAAGGGATCGAGGGGCCCGATCGGTCGACCTCGGGCGTTTCCCGGGTGGCGCCTGGGTCCCCTTCCCTCGCCCTGCGGGCTCGCCGGGGACGACGGCGGAGAGGGCGGAGAGGGCGGAGAGGGCGGAGAGGGCATCCGCTCGACCGGGGCGGCCGTGGCGGCGCCCCGGTCGAGCATTGACGTCAGGCCGCGACCGTCGCGGCCGCGGTCTCGCCGAGCAGTTCGGCGACATAGGCCTCGGCGTCGGCGGCGATCTCGTCGTCGGTGATGCCGTAGAGCGCGCCCTGGAGGGCATGGGGCGCGGTGTAGATGCCGCGCACGAAGGCGACGGTCTGCTGGATCGGCCGCAGGAATTCCGACAGGGTGTAGGCGTTCTGGTCGCCGGCGCGATAGGCTTCGGCCTTGCCGCCGGTCGACACCGCGACGCCGAAGCGCTTGCCGACCAGGGCGTCGCCGCCGGGGCCGAAGGCATAGCCGTAGCCGAGCACGTCGTCGAACCACTGCTTGAGCAGCGCCGGGGTGGCGAACCAGAACATCGGGAACTGGAAGACCACCCGGTCGTGGGCGTCGAGCAGCGCCCGCTCGGCGGCGACGTCGATGCGGCCGTCGGGATAGGCGTCGTAGAGGCTGTGGACGGTGATCCGATCGGGATGGCGCGACAGGGCGGCGAGCCAGCCGCGGTTGACCCGCGACGTGGCGAGGGCGGGATGGGCGACGACGACGAGGGTCTTGGCAGGCATGGGACACTCCGGTTCCGAAGAGGGATCGACTTCGCTTTCGGAAGTCGGTATTCTTTTGATACCGAAACGGCAAAAGGCCGCAAGGAGGGAGCGAGACGATACTCGGTTCCCTTCCGGTAACCGAGACCGCCCATGACCCTGCACAAATCCACCGCCTGCGACGCCGACCACTGTCCGATCCGCGACGTCCTCGGCCACATCGGCGATCGCTGGACGGTCCTGGTGCTCAAGGCCCTGGAGCCCGGCACCCTGCGCTTCGGCGAGATCCGCCACGTCATCGAGGACGTGTCGCAGCGCATGTTGGCGCAGACCCTGCGCCGGCTGGAGCAGGACGGACTGGTGTCGCGACGGGTGCATCCGAGCATTCCGCCGCGGGTCGACTACACCCTGACCGATCTCGGCCGGTCGCTGATGGAACCGATCGGCGCGATGGTCGACTGGGCCGTGACCCATCACGAAGACGTGCGCGCCGCCCGCGCCGCCTGGGTGCCGCCGCCGTCGCACACGGCGCTGTGAGGCGAGCCGTAGGGTGCATGGAGCGCAGCGACTTGCACCACACCGGGGCGGACCGTCGAGGCGGCTCGGTGCAAGTCGCTGCGCTCCATGCACCCTACGGGATCGGTCGACCGGATCTCCTCTGTACAAAACAAGAACATTCTGCCAGGGTGAGGCAACACTCCTTCCCTCGGACGTCGGAGCCGTCATGGCCAAACGCAGCAGCCGGTTCGTCTGCCAGAACTGCGGATCGGTGACCAGCCGCTGGGCCGGGCGCTGCGACGCCTGCGGCGAATGGAACACCATCACCGAAGAACTCGACGGCGGGGTCGGCGGCGCGCCGCCGGCGGTGTCGGTGTCGAATCGCCGCGGCCGGGTGGTGCCCCTGGTGGCGCTGTCGGGCGAGGCCGAGGAGGCGCCGCGCATCGCCACCGGCATCGCCGAGCTCGATCGGGTGACCGGCGGCGGCTTCGTGCGCGGCTCGGTGCTGCTGGTCGGCGGCGATCCCGGCATCGGCAAGTCGACGCTGTTGATCCAGGCGGCGGCGGTCTTGGCGCGGGCCGGGCACGGCGTCGTCTATGTCTCGGGCGAGGAATCGGTCGGGCAGGTGCGGCTGCGCGCCGAGCGCTTGGGGCTCGCCGACGCGCCGGTGGCGCTGGCCGCCGAGACCTCGGTCGAGGACATCCTGGCGACGCTGGCGGCCGGGCCGATCCCGGCCTTCGTGGTGATCGATTCGATCCAGACGCTGTGGACCGAGCTCGCCGAATCGGCGCCGGGCACGGTGACCCAGGTGCGCACCTCGGCGCAGGCGATGGTGCGTTTCGCCAAGGCCAGCGGCGCCACCGTGGTGCTGGTCGGCCACGTCACCAAGGACGGCCAGATCGCCGGGCCGCGCGTGGTCGAGCACATGGTCGACGCGGTGCTCTATTTCGAGGGCGACGGCGCGCGGCAGTTCCGCGTGCTGCGTTCGGTCAAGAACCGCTTCGGGGCGACCGACGAGATCGGCGTGTTCGAGATGACCGGCCGCGGTCTCGGCGAGGTCGCCAATCCGTCGGAATTGTTCCTCGGCGAGCGCGACGGGCGTTCGCCGGGCATGGCGGTGTTCGCCGGCATGGAGGGCTCGCGGCCGCTGCTGATCGAGATCCAGGCGCTGGTGGTGCCGACCTCGCTCGGTACCGCCCGGCGCGCCGTGGTCGGCTGGGACGGCAATCGCCTGTCGATGATCCTGGCGGTGCTCGAGGCCCATTGCGGGGTGCGGCTCGGCCAGCACGACGTCCATCTCAATGTCGCCGGCGGCCTGCGGATCGGCGAGCCGGCGGCGGATCTCGCGGTCGCGGCGGCGCTGGTGTCGTCGCTGTCGGGCGTGCCCTTGCCCAAGGAGAGCGTCTATTTCGGCGAGGTCGGCCTGTCCGGCGCGATCCGGCCGGTGCCGCGCGCCGAGACCCGGCTGAAGGAGGCCGAGCGCCTGGGCTTCCGCGCCGCGGTGATGCCGACCGGCAATCTCGGCGACGCCGGCGGTGGACGGGGACGCGAGGCGTCGCGAGCGGCGGCGAGCGGGCTCGATCTCGCGGAAATCGAATCCTTGCGCGATCTGGTGGCACGGATCGCCGCCGGCTCGGGTGGGCGCGAGCTGCGGGTCGAATCGGGAGGGCGCGAGCGGCGCGACGACGCGGCGGAGACCCCCGCGCCACCGCGCACCGCGTCGGTGGCGCGGGCCGGCGGCTGGCGCGGCGACGGGCGGCGCGGGTGATCGCACGATTTCGCGCTGGACCGGGGACGCCGGCTCGCGTATCGAAACGTCGGGTCCGACGGGACGGGGCGTGCGCGGCGTGCGCTTCGTCGTCGGTGGACGGATCGGCCGGCGGACGACCGCCGCGGCGCCTGAGAGGGCGATCCGCGGCGAACCGCTTCGGGCGGACGGCGGGGATCGCGGCGGCGGCGCGATCGGGTCCCGGCTCGATCGAGGGGCCGAACGGCGCGGGCCCTCGCGGCAACTCGGGCGAGGCAGGGTTCGAACGATGGATTTCGTGACGCTTCTCGACGGCATCGTCATCACCGTGATGCTGGTGTCGGCATTGCTCGCCATGTATCGCGGCTTCCTGCGCGAAGTGCTGTCGATCGCCTCGTGGGCGGCGGCGGCGGCGGTGGCGGCGATGTTCTACAAACAGCTGCTGCCGTCGGTGAAGATCTATGTGCCCAACGACAACGTGGCGATGGGCCTGACGATCGCGGCGCTGTTCATCGTGACGCTGCTGGTGGTCAGCTGGATCACCATGAAGATCTCCGATTTCGTGCTCGATTCGGCGTTCGGCGCGCTCGACCGCACCGTCGGCTTCCTGTTCGGCGCGGCCCGCGGCCTGCTGCTGGTGGTCGTGGCGATGCAGTTCTTCAACTGGTTCGTGCCGCCGGCCCAGCAGCCGCGCTGGGTCTCGGCGGCCAAGTCGAAGCCGATCGTCGACTATCTCGGCGAGCGCCTGATGGCGGCGCTGCCCGAGGACGCCGAAAAGCTGCTGCTGCAGAAGTTCAAGAAGCGCGCGCCCGACGACGGCGCGCCGCAGGAGCCGCCGGACCTCGCCAAGCCGGCACCGGCCAAGAGTTCCGAAGCGCCCGCGACCGCACCGGTCTATCGCCCCGGCGAGAAGCGGCAGATCGAGCAGATCATCACGTCGACGGGCAAGGCGCCCTGAGACACGACGACCGATGGACGGGCCGGCCCGGCGACGGGCCTCGCATCTTTTTCGTCCATCGTCATCGCCGACCGACGGTCCGGTCCGCCCTCGAACGGGCCGACGGCGGCGGCTCACGAACGGAGACAGAATTGATGGTCGACAACGACGCGCGGGACTTCGCTCCGGACGACGCCGACGGTTCGCCCTTCGCTCGCGACGACCACTTCCACGACGAATGCGGCGTGTTCGGCGTCTACGGCCACCCGGAGGCGGCGGCGCTGACCGCGCTCGGGCTGCACGCCCTCCAGCATCGCGGCCAGGAGGCGGCGGGCATCGTCACCTACGACGGCCAGCAGTTCCACATCGAACGCCACATCGGACTGGTCGGCGACAACTTCGCCAAGCCGGCGGTGATGGCCCGCCTCAAGGGCAACCGGGCGATCGGCCACACCCGCTACGCCACCACCGGCGGTCAGGTGCTGCGCAACGTCCAGCCGATGTTCGCCGAGTTCCACGGCGGCGGCTTCGCGGTCGCCCACAACGGCAACCTCACCAATGCCCTGACCCTGCAGCGCCAGTTGCAGCTGCGCGGCTCGATCTTCCAGTCGACCTCCGACACCGAGACGGTGATCCATCTCGCCGCGACCTCGTCGAAGGGGCCGCTGGTCGACCGCTTCATCGATGCGCTGCGTCAGGTCGAGGGCGCCTATGCCTTCGTGGCGCTGTCCGACAAGAAGCTGATCGGTGTGCGCGATCCGCTCGGGGTGCGGCCCCTGGTGCTCGGCGACGTCGACGGCTGTTTCGTGCTGGCCTCGGAAACTTGCGCGCTCGACATCATCGGCGGCACGGTGATCCGCGAGATCGAGCCCGGCGAGATGGTGGTGATCACCGACGAGGGCCTGGAATCGATCCGGCCCTTCGCCGAGGCCTCGTCGCGCTTCTGCATCTTCGAATACGTCTATTTCGCCCGCCCCGATTCGATCTTCGGCGGCACCTCGGTCTATACGGTCAGGAAGCGCATCGGCCAGGAACTGGCGCGCGAGGCGCCGGTCGACGCCGACGTGGTGATCCCGGTGCCGGATTCCGGCAATCCGGCGGCGATGGGCTTCGCGGAAGCCGCGGGCCTGCCGTTCGATCTCGGCATCATCCGCAACCATTATGTCGGGCGGACCTTCATCCAGCCGACCGACGCGATCCGCCACATGGGCGTCAAGCTCAAGCACAACCCCAACCGCTCGGTGATCGAGGGCAAGCGGGTGATCCTGGTCGACGATTCGATCGTCCGCGGCACGACCTCCCAGAAGATCGTGCAGATGGTGCGCGACGCCGGAGCGCTCGAGGTCCACATGCGGATCGCCTCTCCGCCGACCGTCGATCCCTGTTTCTACGGCGTCGACACGCCGGAAAAGGCCAAGCTGATCGCCGCGCGGATGAGCCTCGACGAGCTCGCCGCCTACATCAACGTCGACAGCCTCGCCTTCCTGTCGATCGACGGCCTCTACCGGGCGGTCGGCAACGCCTCGCGCAACCGCAATGCGCCGCAGTTCTGCGACGCCTGTTTCACCGGCGAATACCCAACCCGGCTGACCGACCGGGCGCTCGCCGGCGGCGGGCGGTCGCTCAACCTCCTGGTCGAATCGCAGTGATCCGACGGGCGACGGGCCTGCGGACGCCGGTCCGCGGCGCGAGCGCCCTCGCCCCTTCCGGAGTTCCGTCATGACCGACAAGCCCCTCTCCGACCGCATCGTGGTGGTCACCGGCGCCTCGCGCGGCATCGGCTACACGCTGGCCCGGGCGATCGCCGCGGCGGGGGCCCATGTGGTGGCGGTGGCGCGCACCGTCGGCGGGCTCGAGGAGCTCGACGACGAGATCCGCGCGGCCGGCGGGGTGGCGACCCTGGTGCCGCTCGACCTCACCGACGGACCCGGTGTCGATCGGCTCGGCGGCGTCCTCTACGAGCGCTTCGGGCGGGTCGACGGCCTCATCGGCAATGCCGGCATCCTCGGCCCGACCTCGCCGCTCGGCCACATCGCGCCGAAGGACTGGGACAAGGTGATGGCGGTCAACGTCACCGCCAACTGGCGCCTGATCCGCTCGCTCGATCCTCTGCTGCGGGCCGCACCGGCGGGCCGCGCGGTGTTCGTCACTTCCAGCGCGGCACGCCGGATCCGCGCCTATTGGGGCCCCTATGCGGTGTCCAAGGCGGCGCTCGAGGCCCTGGTGGTGACCTGGGCGCGGGAGACCGAGACGACACCGTTGAAGGTCAACCTGATCAATCCCGGGCGGCTGCGCACCAAGATGCGCGCCGCGGCGATGCCCGGCGAAGATCCCGAGACCCTGGACACCCCGGACGTGCTGGTGCCGGCGGTGCTGGCGATGTTGGCGCCCGCGCTCGCCGAATCGGGGCGGGTGTGGGACCACCCGACCGGCGACTGGCTCGCCTGACCGGCTGCCATGCGGGGCATCCCGGACCTTGACCCCCCCGCCCTGCCCCGCTACCCAGAGGTCGTCGGGGAGTAGCCGCCGCTCGTGACGAGCGGGATCGCGTCAACATGCTCGTGGGGAACCCACGTGGCGCGATCGGCCGGAGGGCATGGCAAGACCGGAGCGCCGTCGGGACCCCCACGCGGGTCGCGGCGAGGCGCATCTCGGGTCAGCTCGCCGGAATTCCGTGATGTCATTGTTTTCGTTGATGATCCTGGCCCTCGGCCTGTCGGTCGACGCCTTCGCGGCGGCGGTCGGGCGCGGGGCGGCCGGCGGCCCGCCGCGGCTCCTGCCGGCGCTCGGCACCGGGTTGGTGTTCGGCTTCGTCGAGATGCTGACCCCGGTGATCGGCTGGGCGCTGGGCTCGGCCTTCGCCGGCTACGTCGAGGCGGTCGATCATTGGATCGCCTTCGCACTGCTGACCGCGGTCGGCGGACGCATGGCGTGGTGTGCGGTGACCCGCACCGAGGATGCGCCGCCGGCCGGACGGTCGCTGCTGGCGCTGGTCTGCACGGCGATCGGCACCTCGATCGACGCCATGGCGGTCGGCGTGTCACTGGCGCTGCTCGACGTCGACATCCGCGTCGCGGCCGCGGTGATCGGCACCACCACCTTCGTGATGGCGACGATCGGCCTCTTGGCCGGGCGGATGATCGGCGAACGGGCCGGGACGCGGGCCGAGGTCGGCGCCGGGGTCGGTCTGGCGCTGCTCGGCTGCGCCATCCTGTGGCAGCATTCGATCGCCTGAAGGTCGGCGCCGGTCCCACCGGACGCGACGACCCGACCGCCCGTGAGGGCGGCTGGGTCGGATCGTGCGAACCGCCGCCTCAGCGGCGCTGGTTCTTGTCGTGGTAGGGGTTGTCGCCGGCGCGCAGCGACAGGCGCAAGGGCACGCCGGCGAGTTCGAAGCGCTCGCGCAGGTCGTTGACCAGATAGCGGGTGTAGCTGTCCGGCAGGACTTCGGGGCGCGAGCAGAACAGCACGAAGTGCGGCGGCCGCGCCTTGACCTGGGTGGCGTAGCGGATGCGGATGCGCCGGCCCGACACCGCCGGCGGCGGATGACGTTCGAGCACGCCTTCCAGCCAACGGTTCATCTTGGCGGTCGAGATGCGGCGGTTCCAGGTGCGGTGGACGGCTTCGGCGGCCTTCATCAGGTCCTCGAGGCCCTCGCCCATCAGACCCGACAGGCGGACCATCGGCACGCCGCGGACCTGCGGCAGCAGATGGTCGCAGGTCTCGCGCATCTTCTTCCAGGCGGCGACGCGATCTTCGATCAGGTCCCACTTGTTCAGCGCAATGACCAGGGCGCGGCCTTCCTTGACCACCAGATCGACGATCTGCAGGTCCTGCTTCTCGAAGGGGATGGTCGCGTCGAGGCAGACCACCACCACTTCGGCGAAGCGCACGGCGCGCAGGGCGTCGGCCACCGAGAGTTTCTCGAGCTTGTCCTGGACACGGGCCTTGCGGCGCAATCCGGCGGTGTCGAACAGCTTGACCGGGCGGCCGTGCCATTCCCAGTCGACCGAGATCGAATCGCGGGTGATGCCGGCCTCGGGGCCGACCAGCATGCGGTCCTCGCCGATCAGCTTGTTGATCAGCGTCGACTTGCCGGCATTGGGGCGGCCGGTGACGCAGATGCGCAGGGGAATGGTCCGCGCCAGGGCGGCGGCGGCCTCTTCGTCCTCGTCCTCGTCCTCGCCGCCGGCGGTCTCCCGCGGGTCGAGCGGCACGTCGGTGACCGCGGCCTCGGCATCGGCGGCGTCGACATAGGGCATCAGGGCGGCATAGAGATCGGCCATGCCCTCGCCGTGCTCGGCGGACAGCGCGATCGGATCGCCGAAGCCGAGCCCGTAGGCCTCCCAGGCGCCGGCCTCGCCGAGGCGACCCTCGGCCTTGTTGGCGATCAGGATCGACGGCACGTCGATGCGCCGCAGCATCTCGGCGAAGTGGCGGTCCATCGGGATCAGGCCGGTGCGGGCGTCGATCACGAACAGCACCACGGTGGCCGAGCGGATCGCCTCCTCGGTCTGGGCGCGCATGCGGCCGGACAGACTCTCGGCGTCGGCCTCTTCGAGGCCGGCGGTGTCGACGATGGTGAAGGACAGGTCCCCGAGATGGGCGTCGCCCTCGCGACGGTCCCGGGTCACCCCGGGCGTGTCGTCGACCAACGCCAGCTTCTTGCCGACCAGGCGGTTGAACAGGGTCGACTTGCCGACGTTGGGCCGTCCGACGATGGCGACGGTCGCGGTCATATCCTCATCACTCGAAGGCCGTGAGATTGCCGTTGGCGCCGAGCACCAGCAGTTTGCCGGAAACGGCGATCGGCGCCACCATCGAGGCTTCGCCGCCGGCCACGGTCGCGGTGACGCGGCCGGAGGCGGGGTCGACGCCGATCAGTGTGCCTTCGTTCGAGACCACCCAGAGGGTTCCGCCGGCCAATACCGGACCCGCCCAGTTGGTACGTTTCTTCTTGGCCTTGGTCACCGGCAGGCGGTTGGCCCACAGGATGTCCCCGGTCTTGCGGTCGACCGCGGCGATGGTCTCGTCGAGATCGACCATGAACAGCGCATTGCCCGAGACCACCGGCGTATGCTCGGAGCCGAAGGCGATGTCCCACAGCCGCGCGCCGGTCTTGAGCTGCACCGCGACGGTGCGGCTGCCGACGCCGGTAGCATAGACCACGCCGTCGGAGATCACCGGGCTCGAGGCGATGGTCGAGAGGCCCGAGACCGCGTAGTTGCGGCTGGCGCGGGCGAGCGCGTCGCCCCACACCGGCATGCCGTTCTTGACGTCGAGGGCGACCAGCTCGCCGGAGGTGAAGGGCACCACCACGACGCCGCCGGAGACCGCGGGGTTGGACGAGGACAGGAGATTGCCCATCTCCGGCACGCCGCGATAGCTCCAGATCTCCGAACCGTCGGCGGTCGACAGGGCGTAGACGATGTTGGCCTGGGTCACGACGTAGATGCGGCCGTCGGCGATGGTCGGGCCGCCGCGCGCCGGCTCCGAAAGCTTCTTCTCCCACACCTTGGCACCGGTGTCGGCGTCGAGGGCGACCATCGTGCCGTAGGCGGTGGCGGCGTAGACGCGCGACCCGTCGGTGCCGAGACCGCCGGTGGTCGCCGGTTCGTCGATGTCGGCCGGGCGGACCTTGGCCTGCCAGGAGACGCCGCCGCCCGACAGCGACACCGCGGTGACGTTGCCGGCCGGATCGAGCACGAAGGCGCGGCCGCCGGCGGCGACCGGCCGGGAGAAGGCGCGCACGTCCTCGCGGAGCATCGAGCCGGAGCCGACGTCGGCGGCGCGGGTCGACCAGGTGCGGGTGGAGCCCGAACCCGACAGCGCGACGTTGCCGGAATCGTTGCCGGCCGGGCCGCCGGAGCCGGTCCAGGCGGAGACCGAACGGGTTCCGCCGATCGACACCGGCCGGCCCTTGGCGATCTGCACCGGCGACTGGTCGGAGAGCACCGGCTGGCGTTCGCCGGACAGGTTCTTCTTGGCATCGCCGAAGGGGTTGATCGCCGCGATGGCGTCCTGGAAGTCGTCGGTCGAGGAGCAGCCGACGGCGCCGCCGGTGAGAACCACGACGAGCGCGAGGCGCAGGAGCTTCGACATCAGTTGGCCTTTCCGGAGGTGGCTTGCGCCTGGACGAGGGCGCTCAGGACGGCGGTGCGCTCGAGGAGGCTGCGCGGGGTCTCGGGATCGGCGTCGATCTCGGCGAGCCAGCGACCGGCGGCGACGGCGTCGCCGGCCTTCCAGGCGGAGAGCGCCAGCAATTCGCGCCCCTGATGACGGTAGGGGCGGCCGGCGGCGGCCAGCGGGGTCACCCGCGCTTCGAACACGGCACGATCCTCGAGGTCGACGGCGAGATAGGCGGCGCGGATCTTGGCGATGTCGGCGAGCAGCGCCGGCGTCGAGCCGGAGGCGGCGAGCCCGTCGAAGGCCTTGAGCGCGGCGGCGGCGTCGCCGCCTTCCGCCAGCGTGGCGGCGGCGCGCAGCGAGGCGAGTGCCGGATAGCCGCCGCTGCCGCTGCGGGCCAGCGCCAGGAAGGCTTCTTCGGCGCCCTTGGCGTCGCCCGAGCGGGCGATCTCGGCGGCGGCGGCATAGGAGTCGCCTTGGGCACGGGCGCGAATCGACTGCCAGTGATCCCAGCCGCGCCAACCGGCGACGGCGACGACCACCGCGACGGCGGCCACCAGCACCAACACCCCGTAGCGGTCCCACAGCTTGTGGATCTGCTCGCGCCTCAGTTCCTCGTCGATTTCATTGAAGATGTCGGCCATCGAACTCCGCCCGTCGGGCTCGTCCCGCCTCGGCGGGACCGCGTCGCATGGTCGTTCCCTCCGCGGGGGAAGGACGACCGAGGTCTTCCGGAAAAGTCGCCTTCAGCCGGATGGGCCGGCACCATAGCCGTTCCCCTCGCCGCCCGCAAATCGCCGGGTGAGACGGGGAGTCGGGACAGCGACGACGCGTCGGCGGCTCCTCTTCGCGGCAGATCGCAGCCTTTTCGTGGCGAAGCCCCGGCGATCAGCCGAGCGGCGACACGCCGAACAGGAAGAGATGCGACCATGTCACGGTGACGAGCCACAGGGCGAGGCCGAGACCGACCGCGAGAGCGTCACCGCGGCCGAAGGGCGGCAGCGGCGGCGCCGTTCGTCCGGCGCCGCGGCGGATCAGCGAACGGCGGTCGGCGAGCCCCCACACCAGGAAGGACGCGAACAGCGCCACACCGGGCGCCGAGCCGACGAAGAGCAGATGGGCGAAGGCCCACAGGGTAACGCCGGTCAGCATCGGATGGGCGATCAGCCGGCCGATGCGGCCGGGCAGGAAGGCGGCGAGAATCAGCGGGAACACCGGCACCAGCGCCACCACCGCGACCCAGCGCATCGCCGGCGGGCTCTGCCACAGCAGCGGCGCCCCCTCCCATCGCGCGAGGCCGAAGCCCCAGACGATCAGGCCGATGCCCGCCGCCGCGGCCAGCGAATGCAGCCCCTTGTGACCGTTGTCGCCGAGCCGGGCGATCACCGCGGCGCGGGCGGTCGGGACCATCGGCAGCGAGTGCGCGCCGAGGAAGAGGACGAGGCCGAGGACGAGCACGATCATGGCGAACTCCGAGGAGGCCGGTCGGCCGCAGACCGCCGGCACCGGGGCGGCGCGGGATTTCGGTACGAAGCCGACTGTCGCGGTGATTCGGACCGCAGGTAAGAGCAAATCGGCGACGACGCCTGCGCAAAATGCCGCGTTCTCCCGGCGCGGCCGGCGACGACCGCCCCGCGCCGCCACCCGATCGCTGCGGCCTGCCCGGCTCGAGGATGGGGACGGGGGCCGCTCGCGCCTCACGGCCGAGATGGCAGCGGGCGGGCGGTGCCCTAGCTCTCCCGCGGAGACCGGACGACCCTGGGAGCATCACCGTGACGAGAGCCCGCCTTTCCGACGTCTATCGCGACTACATCGCCTGCCTGAACCGCCAAGACTGGGCGATGCTGGGGTGGTTCGTGCGCGACGACATTCGCTACAACGGCGAGACGATCGGTCTTCCGGGCTACCGCGCGATGCTGGAGCGGGACTTCCGCGCGATTCCCGACCTGCAGTTCGCGATCACGCTGCTGGTCTGCGATCCCCCTCGGATCGCCAGCCGTCTGCACTTCCACTGCACGCCCGTGGGGCTGCTGTTCGGCCTCGCCGTCAACGGCCGGACCGTGACCTTCAGCGAGAACGTCTTCTATGAATTTCGCGACGAACGGATCGTCGAGGTGTGGTCGGTGATCGACCAGGCGGCGATCCGCGCGCAGATCTGAGCGCCGCCGGCAGACGTTCCTGCCGAGGCCGGATCACCTATCGCACTGGCGTCGTTCTTGCTCAGGGGAGGATCGCGAGCGGAGCCGTGTCGGATCCGCGACAGGAGATTCCGCGATGCTGCGTAAGGCCTGCGATCGATCGGCGCTCGAAGAGGGACGGCATCTGGTCGTCGCGGTGGAGCGCAAGCGCTATCTGGTGGTGTGGCCGACCGGCGGCGAGCCCAGGGCCTATCGGGCGCTGTGCCCGCATGCCGAAGTGCCGCTCGTCGACGCGCCCTTCGACGGGCGGTCGATCACCTGTCCGCAACACGGCTGGGTGTTCGACGCGACCACCGGGATCTGTCGGGCGGGCGGAGAAGGTCGGCTGCGCGACTGCGCGCTGACGATCGTCGGCGACGAGGTGATGATCGACGTGCCCGTCAAGCCGGCGCGGCCGGGCGGGTGAAACCGGATCGGGCGACCCGAATCAGGCCGACGCGTCAGGCGCGCGGCTTCTTCTTCGGCGGGTTGCCGCCGGCCATCTGGGCCTTGCCGAACAAGGGCTCGGATTCGACCACCTTGGGCTTGTCGGACTTGGGCTTGCGGACTTCGCGGTTGCTCTTCTTCTGACCCTTGGCCATGGCGCCCTCCGCTGGACCGCCTCCGAAAGGCGGTCGAAAATGAGAAAAGGCCCCGCAACCGTCGACGGGTGCAGGGCCCCGAGGCGCTTGACGCCTCATCAGGTCCGATGCGTGCTGCCGTCCATTCCCGTTCGCCGCCAGTACATCCGTGGTCGGCCGAAGAGTTCGGGGCAGTCCATCGGCGCGCGCCTCGAAAGGTGCGCGCCGACGTCGCTATCAGGCCAGAATTTCCAGACGTTCCGCGGACATCTTGCCGGTCTTGCGGTCGGAGACGAGCTCGAAGCCCACCTTCTGACCTTCGCGCAATTCGGTGATGCCGGAACGCTCCACCGCACTGATGTGGACGAAGGCATCGTTGCCACCGTCGTCAGGAGCGATGAAACCGAAGCCCTTTTGGGCGTTGAACCACTTCACGGTTCCCTTGGTCATAGGAAACCCTTTCTAGACACAAGTGTAGACGGCTCGCTGATGATGCGAGCATTCGAAATCGAATTTTCAGGTGAGAAGATTGTCAGCGATGCGCCGAGAGCCTCGGCGCGGAGCCAAGTCATCTGGCCGTCCATCGATGAAGCGAATATGCGCCCTCGAAACCGAAAATACAAGGACGAACGTGTTTTTTCTTGTCGGGGCCGCGAAGGTCCGGATAAAATCGGCGGGAAGCGGCTGTTTTTGCACAGTGATCGGAAAGTCTCCGGTGCCTGTTCCCACCGTTCGACGTGCCCCCGCACCCCGCGATGTCGCGTAGTTCGTGGGATCGTCGAGCGGAACGGACGTCCTGCGGGAGATCGGACCATGGTTTCACTGCAGATCCGCCATCGCACCGTCTATCGCTACGCTCGCGCGGTCGATCTCGGACCCCATCGACTGATGTTGCGGCCCCGCGAGAGCCGTGATCTCAGGCTGACCCGCAGCGACATCGTGGTGTCGCCGCCGGCTGTGATCGATTGGGCCCACGACGTGTTCGGCAATGCGGTGGCGACCGCCACCTTCGCCGCGCCGACCGCCCATCTGACCATCGACGCCACCACCGACCTCGTACTCGACGCCGTGGCCTGGCCGATCTTCGCGGTGGCCGCCGCGGCGATCCGCTATCCGTTCCGCTATGCCGACGAGGACTGGACCGACCTCGGGGCGCTGGCGCGGCCGCAACATCCCGACCCGACCGGGCGGATGGCGAAATGGGCGCGCGCCTTCGTGCGGGGCGAGTCGACCGACACGCTGTCGCTGCTCAAGGACCTGTCGGGCGGGATCTCGGCCTGGGTGTTCTACCAGAGCCGCGACGACGAGGGCACGCAGACGCCGCTCGAGACCCTCGACCGCGGCTGGGGCTCGTGCCGCGACTTCGCGGTGCTGTTCGCGGAAGCCGCGCGTCATCTCGGCTTCGGCGCGCGGATCGTCTCGGGCTATCTGCACGCCCCCGACCGGACGACGATCGGCTTCGCCGACGCCGGCTCGACCCATGCCTGGGCCGAGATCTTCGTGCCGGGGGCCGGGTGGATCACCTTCGACCCGACCAACCGCAGCGTCGGCGGCTTCAATCTGATCCCGGTGGCGGTCGGGCGGACGATTCTCCAGGTGATGCCGGTCGCCGGCAGTTTCGTCGGACTGACCGGCTCGTTCATGGACATGTCGGTGACGGTGTCGGTGACCGCGGTGTGAGGCCCCCTCCCCTCACCGCGCCCGTTCGGCGTCGCGGCGGATAGGGCGGCGGCGATCGGCATGGATCTTCAGAGGGTCTCGCAGGTCGGTCGAGTCGGGCCGGGCGGCACGGCGGCCGGGGGAAGCGGCGAATCGCGATCGACGTCGGCGGCCGGCGCCGGCGCGGGCAGCGGAAACAGGCGGACGAAGCGGTCGACGACGGCGCGATCGCCGGCGAGCGCGAGCAATCCGTCGGCGAGCGCCGCATCGAGCGGCCGTCCGCCATAGACCACCGCGGCAAAGGCGTCGCGATCGCCGGCGAGGCGCGCGTCGACGGTCGGGGCCGTGGCGACCGGGCCGACGGCGAGCCGGCCACCGGCGACCACCGCCAGATGGATCTCGCCGTCGAAGACCAGGGCGACGCGCGCGGCGAAATCACCGGCGGCGGCGGGATCGAACATGGTGCGCAGCGACAGGATCACCGAAGCCGTGCTCATCGGCCGGCCGCCGCCCAGCGTCGGCGAGCGCGCCGCCCAGCGGCCGAGATCGCGCAGGATCGGTTCGAGCTCGGCGCCCCATTCGGTCAGCTCGTAGACCCGCGCGGCGGCGGGCGGCGGCAGGCGGCGACGGCGGACGATCGCCGCCGCCTCGAGTTCGTCGAGACGCTGGGCCAGGACGTTGGGACTGATGGTCGGCAGGCCGGCGCGCAGATCGGTGAAACGGCGCGGGCCGAGGGCGAGTTCGCGCACCACCAGGAGCGCCCAGCGCTCGCCGATCAGGTCGAGCGCATGGGCGGCGGCACATCCGTCCTCGTAGCGGCGGCGGTTCGATCGCACGGCCAATTTCGGCTCCCGGCAGGCTTGAATTTAGTCCTAATATAGGATCAAATCGTTTTACGATGATACCAGAGGGAGGAGCATCGTATGACCCAGATGATCTTCGTCAATCTGCCGGTGCGCGATCTCGCCGCGGCGAAGGCGTTCTTCGAACAGCTCGGCTACCGCATAGATCCCCGCTTCACCGACGACAAGGCCGCCTGCGTGGTGATCTCGGACGCCATCTACGCGATGCTGCTCACCGAGCCGTTCTTCGCGCAATTCCTCACCAAGCCGCAGGTCGACGGGCGTCAGGCCACCGAGGTGCTGCTGTGCCTGTCGGCGCCGAGCCGCGAGGAGGTCGACCGGCTGGTCGCCGCGGCGGTGGCGGCGGGCGGGCGCGAACCGCGTCCGGCGATGGACCACGGCTTCATGTACGGCCGCACCTTCGAAGACCTCGACGGCCACGTCTGGGAGATCATGTGGATGGACCCGACCTTCGCCGCCCAGGGCATCGACGATCCCCGTCACCAGGAAAATCCGCCGCAGCCGTGACCCTCTCTCGGGAGGACGCCGCATGATCCGCTTCGCCAAGATCACGCCCTGCCTGTGGTTCGACCATCAGGCCGAGGAGGCCGCCCGGTTCTACATCGACGCGTTCGGCGACGGCGAGATCGTCGCCGTGTCGCACTACGATCCCGACACCGCGGCCGAGGTCGGACGACCGCCGAATTCGGTGCTGACGGTGGCCTTCCGGGTCGCCGGCTGTGACCTGACGGCGCTCAACGCCGGGCCGCGTTTCGCCTTCACCCCGGCGGTCTCGCTGCAGGTCCTGTGCGAGGACCAGGACGAGATCGACCGATTGTGGGCGCGGCTCGGAGAAGGCGGCGACCCGACGGCGCAGCGCTGCGGCTGGCTCGCCGATCGTTTCGGCCTGTCGTGGCAGATCGTGCCGGTCGACATGCTGGCGGTGCTCGGCGCGGGCGATCCGGCGACCCAGGGCCGGGTGATGGCCGAGCTGATGACCATGACGAAGCTCGACGTCGCCCGCCTGCGCGCCGCGGCGCAAGGGTGATGCGGGCGGTGGCGGCGCGCCGGCCTCAGCGGGCGGGCGCGCGGGTCGCGACGAAGGTCCAGGCGTCCATGCCGACCGGCTGGCCGAACTGGCTGGAGAAATAGTCGACCCGGATGGTGCCCTGGAGATCGGCGGGCGAGACCACGTGGGCCTCGATGCGCACGCCGGTGTGGATGCCGAGGCCGGTGTCGCCGAGGCTCTGCAACACCGCGACGCCCGGCGCGACGAAGCCGCCGGCGATGGCGCCCGCCCGGGAGGCGAGTTGCACGTGGTCGCCGATCTGGCGGATGCGCCAGACCTCGACCCGGCGATCGCCGCTGCGATAGGCCTCGGCCACCGGCTTGGAGGCGGCGACCAGGGTGGTGGTGGCGATCCAGTCGCCGGAGAGCCCGTCGATCTGGGCGAGCCGGACGTTCTGCGCCTCGGCGGTGCCGGACGGCAGGGAGATCGAGAGGAGCGCCAGAGCCAGGCTCGGGGCGAGCAGCCTCCGGGAGAGCGGCACGGATCGGTCGCGGTGCGACATCGCTCGGCCCTCGTAGTCCGCGCGCCGCGCCGGCCCGCGACCCCGTCGGCGGTGCAGTGGCTCGGCACGCGGCGAGGTGGCGCGAATTCTATCGCGATCGTCCTGCGCGCACCAGACGGCGCTTCGCCTCAGGCGCCGGCGCGCCGGCGGCGCGCGCTTCGGCCGTCGGTCGCGTCGCCGTCCGGGACGCGCCCGACGACCGCCGCGCGATCAGGACGCGCGGAGGTACTTCGGCGGCAGGAGGACCGAGCCGGTCTCCAGCAGCGTCTTGAGGTTCGACAGGATCTGCGGCCAGCCGCCGGAGACGGCGCCGATCAGTCTCGAGTCCGCGCGGTCGATGGCGTGGGTGACCGTCAGTTTGACGGCGGCGTCGCCGGCTTCGAGGTCCATGGTGCAGAGCGACCAGCCTTCGGCCTTCAGTTCGGGCATGAATTCGTTGCGCCAACGGATGGCGAGCCGCTTGGGCGGGTCGAACTCGGTGATCTCGCCGGTGTCGGCGACCCGGCCGTCGGGCAGGACCAGTTTCCACGCCCCGCCGACCTTCCAGTCGGCCTCCGGACGGGCGCCGAGCCAATATTGCTCGGCGAACTCGGGGCTGACGAGCGCGGACCACAGGCGCTCGGGGGTGGTCCGGATATAGGTGACGTAGACGAAGCTGCTCCGCGGTGACTCAGTCATTGCCATCTCCTTCCAGGCTCTTCTTGAGGGCCGACAGGGCGCTCAGGTGGCGGCGTTCGAACTTGGCGATCCAGCGTTCGGCGATCCGATTGATCGGCAGCGGATTGATGAAATGCAGCTTCTCGCGGTGGACGCGCCGCCACGAGACCAGGTTCGCCGCTTCGAGGATCGCCAGATGTTTGGCGACGGCCTGGCGCGACATGGCCAGCCCCTCGCAGAGCTCGACCAGAGCCTGGCCGTCCTTCTGATACAGGCGATCGAGCAGTTGCCGACGGCTGGCGTCGGCCAAGGCTCGAAATACGGCGTCGTCATCCATCTCGGTGCCACGTAACCATTCGGTTGCCTGTTTATGTATAGGTACCCGAATGGTTCCCTGTCAAGCGCGATCCGTCGGGGGTCGGCCCGGGGGGGGCTCCGGCTCAGGCGGCGCGCCAGAAGAACAGCACGGTCATGGCCATGGCGAGGGTCAGGGTGGCGACGCGCACGGCTTGCGCCGGCAGGCGACGCCCGAGATGGGCGCCGAGCCAGCCGCCGACCACCGCGCCGGCGGCGAGCGCCAGGGTCTCGGGCCAGCGCACCGCTCCGGCCAGCGCGAAACACACCACCGCCACGGCATTGGCGGCGGTGACCATCACGGTGCGCGAGGGATTGAGCGACTTGAGGTCGCCGCCGTCGAACAGGCTCCAGGCGGCCATCATCATCAGCCCGACGGCGCCGCCGAAGAAACCGCCGTAGACCCCGAGCAGGGCCTGGACGATCAGCACCGTCGGCGCGCCGACCTCAGCGCCGCCGCGCAGCCGAGCGCCCAGTCGCGGCCCGAAGGTCAGGACCACGGTGGCCAGCAGCAGGAGCCAGGGCAGCATGCGGTCGAAGGTGGTGCTCGACGTCCACAGTAGCGCCAGCGCCCCGACCAGACCGCCGAGTGCGGTGGTCACCACCACCGCCTTGGCCGAGACGCCGCAGACCCCGCGGATGCCGTCGCGATAGACCCAGATGCTCGCCGCGCCGCCGGGAAACAGCGCGACGGTGCTTGAGGCATTGGCCTCGACCGACGGCAGACCGGCGGCGATCAGCGCCGGCAGGCTGACGAAGGAGCCGCCGCCGGCCAGCGCGTTCATCGCGCCGGCGAGCAGCCCGGCGCCGAGCAGGTAGAAGATCGGGGTCATCGGCCGGCTTTCTGGGATCGCTCGGCGGGACCCGCGAGCGTGCGACGGGAGGCGGTCTCAGGCGGCGGCGGCCGGCGGCGCCAGCGAGTCCGGCGGGATGTGGGCGTCGCCCCACGCCTTCAGGGCGCGAACCACCGGTTCGAGCGTGCGGCCGCGGGCGGACAGGCGATATTCCACCTTGGGCGGCACCTGGGCATAGACCTGCCGGTCGATCAGCCCGTCGGCTTCCATCTCGCGCAACTGGGCGGTCAGCATGCGCTGGGTGAGATTGGGCAGGCGGCGGCGGAACTCGTTGAAGCGCAGCACCTCCTCCTCGAACAGCAGATAGAGCACCACGCCCTTCCACTTGCCGCCGATCAACCCGAGGGTCGCCTCGACGGTACAGCCGGGGGCGCAGTCGAGACGATGGCGCGGCGGACGGGACATGGCGGGTTCCTTACGGTATCGAAATCGTGCCTATGGGCTTTTTATGTGCGTACTTGCGCCGTTTGGCAAGGCGGCCGATATCGGTCTCCACATCACCGCGCCCGTAACCCGCGGGCCGGCGCCGACCCCGAAGGAGAGTCCCATGCGTGCCATCGCCTATCGTACCCCCGGACCGATCGATGCCCCCGACGCGCTGATCGACGTCGAACTGCCGCGCCCCGAGGCGCACGGCCGCGATCTGCTGGTCGAAGTGCGGGCGGTGTCGGTCAATCCGGTCGACACCAAGGTCCGCGCCAGCGCCCGCCCGCCGGAGGGCGACGTGCGCGTGCTCGGCTGGGACGCCGCCGGTACGGTGGTGGCGGTCGGCCCCGAGGTCACGCGCTTCGCGGTCGGCGACGCGGTCTATTACGCCGGTACCATCACCCGGCCCGGCACCAATGCCGAGTTCCATCTGGTCGACGAGCGGATCGTCGGCCACAAGCCGGCGAGCCTCGGCTGGGCGGAGGCCGCGGCCCTGCCGCTGACCGCGATCACCGCCTGGGAGGCGCTGTTCGACCGGCTCGACGTCGCCCGGGCGGTGCCGGGGGCGTCGTCGATCCTGATCATCGGCGGCGCCGGCGGGGTCGGATCGATCGCCGTGCAGCTCGCCCGCCGGCTCACCGACCTGACGGTGATCGCCACCGCGTCGCGGCCGGAGACCCGCGCCTGGGTCGCCGAGCTCGGCGCCCATGCGGTGCTCGACCATTCGCAGCCCCTGGCGGCGGCGCTCGAGGCGGCGGGCCTTCCCGCCCCCGGCTTCGTCTTCGCGACCACCCACAGCGACGTCCACCGCGCCGAGATCGCCAAGGCGATCGCGCCGCAGGGCCGGCTGGCGCTGATCGACGACCCGGCGGCCTTCGACGTGATGCCGTTCAAGAGCAAGGCGGTGTCGATCCATTGGGAAATGATGTTCGCCCGGCCGATGTGGGCGACTGCCGACGTCGCCCGTCAGGGCGAGTTGCTCGACGAAGTGGCGCGGTTGGTCGACGCCGGCACCTTGCGCACCACGCTGGCCGAGACCTATGGATCGATCGATGCCGCCAACCTGATCCGCGCCCATCGGGCGATCGAGAGCGGCACGACCCGCGGCAAGATCGTGCTCGAAGGCTTCGGCGGCTGAAGCCACGAAACGCGACGGCCCGCCGAGGGGCGGGCCGGGGCGGTGGCGGGCGGTCGGCCCCTAAGTTGCGGAGCCGAAGCCCGGCGCGGTCATTCCCACTCGATCGTCCCCGGCGGCTTGCTCGTCACGTCGTAGACCACCCGGTTGACGCCGCGGACCTCGTTGATGATGCGGGTCGCGGCGCGGCCGAGGAAGGCCATGTCGAAGGCGTAGAAATCCGCCGTCATGCCGTCGACCGAGGTCACGGCGCGCAGCGCCAGCACGAATTCATAGGTCCGCCCATCGCCCATCACGCCGACGGTCTGGACCGGCAGCAGCACCGCGAAGGCCTGCCAGATCTGGTCGTAGAGCCCGGCCTTGCGGATCTCGTCGAGATAGATCGCGTCGGCCTTGCGCAGGATGTCGAGCTTCTCGCGGGTGACGCCGCCGGGACAGCGGATGGCCAGACCCGGGCCGGGGAAGGGATGGCGGCCGATGAAGCTCTCGGGCAGGCCGAGTTCGCGGCCGAGCGCGCGAACTTCGTCCTTGAACAGTTCGCGTAAGGGCTCGACCAGCTTCATGTTCATGCGGTCGGGCAGGCCGCCGACGTTGTGGTGGCTCTTGATCGTCACCGAGGGGCCGCCGGAGAAGGACACGCTCTCGATCACGTCGGGATAGAGCGTGCCCTGCGCGAGGAAGCCGGGCGCGCCGCGGCCGTCGGCGGCGATCTTGGCGGCCTCCGCCTCGAAGGTCTCGATGAACAGGCGGCCGATGGTCTTGCGCTTGGTCTCGGGGTCGGCCTCGCCTTCGAGCGCGTCGATGAACAGATCGGCGGCGTCGACATGGACCAGCGGGATGTTGTAGGCGTCGCGGAACATGCCGACCACCTGCTCGCTCTCGCCCTGGCGCATCAAGCCGTGGTCGACGTAGATGCAGGTCAGCCGATCGCCGATCGCCTCGTGGATCAGCACCGCGGCGACGGAGGAATCGACGCCGCCGGACAGCCCGCAGATCACCCGGCCGTCGCCGACCTGGGCGCGGATCTTGGCGATCATCTCGGCGCGATAGGCGGCCATCGACCAGTCCGAGGTCAGGCCGCAGATGCGGTGGACGAAGTTGGCGAGGAGCTTGCCACCGTCCGGGGTGTGGACCACCTCGGGGTGGAACATGGTGGTGTAGTAGCGGCGCTTTTCGTCGACGGCGATGGCGAAGGGCGCGTTCTCGGAGGTGCCGATCACTTCGAAGCCAGCGGGCAGTTCGGTGACCCGGTCGCCGTGGCTCATCCACACCGGATAGCGGGAGCCGACCTCCCAGAGGCCGTCGAACAGCGGCGAAGCTTTGAGGATCTCGACGTCGGCGCGGCCGAATTCGGCGGCATGGCCCCCCTCGACGGTGCCGCCGAGCTGCAGGCACAGGGTCTGCTGGCCGTAGCAGATGGCGAGGATCGGGACTTTCGCGTCGATCACCGCCTGGGGCGCGCGCGGGCTGCCGTCCCAGGTCACCGAGGCCGGACCGCCGGAGAAGATCACGCCCTTCGGCGCCAATTTCTCGAAGGCGGCGCCGGCCTTCTGGAAGGGATGGATCTCGCAGTAGACCCCGGTCTCACGCAGGCGACGCGCGATCAACTGGGTGACCTGGGAGCCGAAGTCGACGATGAGGATGGAGTCGTGTGTCATGGCATGGCAATAGGCGAGCCGGCGCCGGGAGGCAAGATCGGAAACGGCGGCGGCGGCGGGGGAAACGCCCGCGCGCAGCCCGTCGCGACCCCCGTGCGCCGCCGCGCCACGCTCAGCGGAACGCCGCCGCGATGTCCTTCAGCGCCGCGGTGACCGCGGCCTGGAACTTGTTGCCCGCCATCGAGGTGACGAACAGCGCCGCGGCCTTGCGGAACGGCCAGAACCCGGTGAAGTTGCCGAGCAGGTGCTTCAGTTCGGTGTCGAGCAACTGATCCGCCAGCATCCGGAACCGCCGTTCGAATCGGGCGGCGAGTTCGCTCGCCAATCCCTCCGCCGAGAACGCCGCCGGCCGATCGCCCTCGCCGATGACGATCTCGACCTGAAGTCGCTTCGAGAGCGGAATGATCGGCAGACAGCGCGTGTCGGCCGGTCCGCGTTCGACGCGGGCGACCAGCTTGTAGCCCTGGGCGTCGACGCCGGACCGCGTGCGCACGCCGGGGGCGGCCGGGGCGGCCTCGACCCGCCAGGAACCGCCGATCGCGGAACGATGGTCGGCGAAGAGCGCCGCGGTCTCGGGCAGCACCAGATGGCGGCGCAGGAACGCCTGGGCGTTGCGACGGCCGAGCAGGTAGTCGTGGCGGCGGAAGGAGCGATGGAGGAAGCCGGAGAAGCCCCCGAGCGCGCCGGAGGCGATCGGATAGAGCCGGCCGGCCGCGTTGTCCGGCGCGACCTTGCGCACCGGGGTGATCGCGAAGCGCGAGAACACCGTCGGATCATAGGCCAGCTGCAATTCCTCGGGCTTGAAGCGCGCCTGATCCTTCAGGGTGTCGAGCAGGATCGTCGCCGAGGCGAGCAGGCCGAAGGTGCGGTCGGGATCGCCGTCGAGCGGCGGTTCGGCGACCTGATTGGGGAAGGGATCGATCAGCACCACCGCTCGGTCGGCAAGGTCGCCGCCGCGTTCGTTGTGGGCGGCCGGGGTTTCGTCGCGAGCGAGGAAATGGCGGGCGATCTCCAGCGGCTCGTTGTCGATCATCCCGCCGTCCAGGGACGGGAATCGGTAGGGGCCGACGGTGGTGAGGTCCGGCGTCTTGGCGATCCACCCCGCCGTCGCGTCGGGGACGTGGAACTTGGCGTCGTGGACATAGGCAGAGGCGTCGCGCCAGACCACGCGCGGCGCCAGGCCGATCGGGAAGGCACCGGTCGCCAGGGCGGAGCGGCGCAGCAGATCCCACGCATCGCCCGGGGTGGCGGTCGCCGGAATCGCCGTCAGGTCGATCTCCGGCTGACCGGCCGGCCAAGCGGCCGACCGCGGCGCGATGCCGAAGCGGATGCGGTCGCCGTGGTCGAACATGCCGTAGGTGTTGCCACCGGCGTTCGCCCCGGCCATGGCGAAGGTGTAGGGCAGGCCGCGCACGTTGGTGACGGTCAGGATGATGGTCAGGCCGGCGCCATGGCGATCGCCGACCCAGGTGCGGCGCGCCGGCCGGTCGTAGACGAAGGCCCGATCGACGATCTCGTCGAGCACGTCGCAACACAACACCGACTTGACCACGCCGCTCTCGGGATCTCGCTGCAACTGCTCGAGGTCGGTGGTCTCCAGCAGATGCTCGATGCCGATGTCGGTGACCCAACTCGCATAGAGGCGATTGCGCTCGGGCGCCGGCGGATCCGCGCCCGCCTGGACGTGGTCGATCTCGTGGAACAGCTGCAGCGCGGCGATCGCCGATGTCATGCCGCCGGCCGAAGCGCCGGCCATCACCGGCACCATCACCGTGTGGCGCGGGCCGTCATAGGCGGGGTCGGCCTTCAGTCGCTCGAAGTCGTCGAGGGCCTCGATCAGAAAGTCGATCACCCCGGCGGTATAGGCCCCGGCGGAGATCGCCCCGGCCATCACCAGCCCGAGTTCGAAGACCTTGCCGTTGCTGCCGGGCGTCGGCGCGATCGTCGCGAAGCCCGGTTCGTCGCGAGGCGCGGTCGGCGCGCCGTTCCCAGATGCCGTTCCCGCGTCCGCCATGCCGCCCTCCCCCGCGCCACATCGACGCAGACGAGTGTATGTCCGACGGAAAAACAATCAAGGCGGGAAATCGACCGATCAGCGATCGGCTTCCAACACCGCGACGAAGAAGCCGTCGGTGCCGGCGCCGGCCGGGGTCAGGCGCAGGGCCGGGGTGCCGTGACCCCAGGTCCGCACGAAGGGGGCGAGGCGGGCGGCGGTCGCGGGATCGAGGCGGGCGAGCGGATCGGCGAGGCGGCGGCCGGGGTGGCGTTCGAGCGCCGCGGCGACCCGGTCCTCGTTCTCTTCCGCCAGGATCGAACAGGTGACGTAGACCACCCGGCCGTGGGGGGCGACGAAGCGCATCGCCTCGTCGAGCACCAGATCCTGATCGCGCATCCGCGCGTCGAGCGCATTGGGGCGCAGCCGCCATTTGGCGTCGGGGCGGCGGCGCCAGGTGCCGGTGCCGGTGCAGGGCGCATCGACCAGCACCAGATCCATGCCCTCCTCGAGATCGGCGAGGCTGTCGGCGACCCCGGGGGCGCGCAATTCGACGGTGTCGGCACCGGCGCGGCGGACCCGATCGCGGAAGTCGCCGAAGCGGCGCTTGTCGGAATCATAGGCGAAGATGCGGCCGCGACCGGCGAGATCGGCGGCCATGGCCAGCGACTTGCCGCCGCCGCCGGCGCACAGGTCGAGGACGTTTTCGCCGGAGCGCGCGCCGGCGATGAGCGCCGCGAGCTGCGAGCCCTCGTCCTGGATCTCGACGCGGCCCTCCTGATAGGCGGCCTCCGACGGCACATGGGGCGGCCGGGCGGTCGGGGCGACGTCGGGCAGGCGCAGGCCGTGGGGGGCGAGCGGGGTCGGGCGGGCACCGAGGCCGGCGAGTTCGGCGAGCACCGCCTCGCGGGTGGCCATCAGCGTGTTGACCCGGAGATCGACCGGGGCGCGGTCGCACAGCGCCTGCAACTCCCGCTCGAGGCCTTCGCCGTAGACGCCGGCGAGGCTCGGCATCAGCCATTCCGGGCAGTCGGCGCGGACGTGCGCCGGCGCATCGGCGAGCAGCGCTTCGCGGTTCTCCCCGAGGCGGGCGCGCTCGGCGGCGGTCAGCGGCGCCGGGGCATGGGGATCGCCGAGCGCCAGCGCGAGGGCGTCGAGGCCCTGGCCCCAGGCGTCGGCGAAAGTGACGAGCACCGCGGCGCGGGCCGAGGGCGTGTCCATCACCCAGGCGTTGGAGGCCTTGCGGCGCAGGGCGTCGTAGACCAGCGAGCCGATGGCGGTGCGGTCGCCCGATCCGGCGAAGCGGTGGGAGAGGCCCCAGTCCTTGAGGGCATCGGCGACCGGCCGCCGCCGCGCCTCGACGTCGTCGAGCACTTCGATCGCCGCCTGCAGGCGTCCGCCGGTCTTCATCGCATCTCCTCGGGGCGGCGCCGCGGCACCGCGTTCGGGCTTCGGACGGTCACGCGGCTGCGACCGTCGCCGCCAGCAGCACGATCATGATCATCACCACGATCACCCCGACGAAGAACGCCGGCCCGCGCAGGCGCAGGTCGTTGGGGCCGCAATGGGCGAAGGAATGGGCGATGCGGCTCGCGACGAAGATCCAGGCGAGGATCGCCAAGGCGAGGCCGGCGGCGTGGAGGAACAGCGCGAGAAGCGACAGCGCATAGAACAGCACCGGCACTTCGAACTGGTTGGCGAAGTTGCGCTGGGCGAGGCGGGCCGGTTTCGGCCAGCCGTCGTCGGCGCACATCACGTCGCCGGTGATGGTGCGGTCGCGCACCGCGACATGGCGGGTCCAACCCAGCCAGAACCCCACCAGGATGGTCCAGGTGATCTGGGCGAGGACGGCGAAGACCAGGGCGGTGGCGGTCGCGGTCATCAGACGTTGGTCGGGTAGTTGGGGCTCTCGCGGGTGATCGTCACGTCGTGGACGTGGCTCTCGCGCAAGGAGGCCCCGGAGATGCGCACGAAACGCGCCTTGTCGGTGAACTCGGGCACGGTCTTGGCGCCGACATAGCCCATGGCGGCGCGCAGGCCCCCGGCGAGCTGATGGAGCACGCCGGACAGCGGCCCCTTGAACGGCACCTGACCTTCGATGCCCTCGGGCACCAGCTTCAGGGTGTCGCGCACCTCGGCCTGGAAGTAGCGGTCGGCCGAGCCGCGGGCCATCGCCCCGACCGAACCCATGCCGCGGTAGGATTTGTAGGAGCGGCCCTGGTGCAGATAGACCTCGCCGGGGCTCTCGTCGGTGCCGGCGAGCAGCGAACCGATCATCGCCACGGACGCGCCGGCGGCCAGCGCCTTGGCGAGATCGCCGGAATATTTGATGCCGCCGTCCGCGATCACCGGCACGTCGTGCTCGCGGGCGACCGAGACCGCGTCGAGGATGGCGGTCAGCTGCGGCACGCCGACACCGGCGACGATGCGGGTGGTGCAGATCGAGCCCGGGCCGATGCCGACCTTGATGGCGTCGGCGCCGGCGTCGATCAGGGCGCGGGCAGCGTCGGCGGTGGCGATGTTGCCGGCCAGGATCTGGGTGGCGTTGGACAGGCGCTTGACCCGCTCGACCATCGCCAGCACGTGTTGGGAATGGCCGTGGGCGGTGTCGACGACGATCAGGTCGCAGCCGGCGTCGATCAGCCGCTCGGCCCGTTCGAAGCCCTTGTCGCCGGTGGTGGTGGCGGCGGCGGCGCGCAGACGGCCCTGCGGATCCTTCGAGGCGTTGGGGTTGAGCTGGGCCTTCTCGATGTCCTTGACGGTGATCAGGCCGGTGCAGCGGAACTGCTCGTCGACCACCACCAGCTTCTCGATGCGGTGCTGATGGAGGATGCGCTTGGCCTCGTCGGAGCTGACGCCCTCGGTCACCGTGACCAGATTCTCGCGGGTCATCAGTTCATAGACGCGCTGGTTCGGATTGGAGGCGAAGCGGACGTCGCGGTTGGTCAGGATGCCGACCAGACGGCCGAGATGGGAGCCGCCGACGCCGCCGTCCTCGACCACCGGAATGCCGGAGATGCGGTAGTGCTTCATCAGCGCCAGCGCGTCGGCGAGGGTGGCGTCGGGTCCGATGACGATCGGATTGACCACCATGCCGCTCTCGAACTTCTTGACCTGGCGGACCTGCTCGGCCTGTTCTTCGGGCGTCATGTTGCGGTGGATGACGCCGAGACCGCCGGCTTGGGCCATGGCGATCGCCAGACGGGCTTCGGTGACCGTGTCCATCGCCGCCGAGACGATCGGCAGGAGCAGCTCGATCTCCCGGGTGATCCGCGAGCGGACGTCGGTCTCGCCAGGCATCACTTCGGAGTGGCCGGGCAGGAGAAGCACGTCGTCGAAGGTCAGCGCCTCGCGCGAGTGTTCCGGTTCATAGAAGGCCGCCATCGCCGATTCATCCTCTCGAGAAACACGAAGCCCCCGGATTCGACATCGCCTGCGGCAGATGCGTCCGGTCTTCGTCTCATCCATCGACCATCGGAATTGGCGCTGGCTGTTAACACGGATTCGCCGGAGGGGGAAGGCCGCAGCCCGCGGCCGCGGCGGGCGGCAGCCCTGCTCGCGGCGGCGCGCCGAGCGAGGATCGGCAGCGACGGCTGTTTCACGAGGTCCTTCGGATCGCGACCGGGAGTTTCACGAATATTTAGGCACGTCGTCCCAAGATGAAGACGCTCCCCTACCGTTCGGTCGCCGGTCCCGTGCAGACCACGGTCATCCTTCGAGGTTCCGATGCGGCTTTCGACTCTGACGGTCAAGACCAAGACTTCGCTCCTCGTCGCGGTGCCGATGCTCGGCCTGGTGGCCATGGCGGCGGTGGGATGGTGGGGCTCGCAACGCGTCCAGACCACGCTGGCGAGCTTCGAGGAGAGCGGCAACCGGCTGGCCCGTACCACCGGGCTGCGGGTGGCGGTCGCCGACCTCGCCCACCGTGCCCGCGAATTCCGCTTCGCCCCCGACGCGGCCAAGGCCGCCGATTTCCGCCGCAACATCGACGCGGTGATCGCCGCCACCGGCAGCGACTGGTCGGCGGCCGACGCCCCGACGGTCGAGACCTTCGTGGCCGGGGTGACCGCGGCCGGGCGGATGTTCGAAGAGGTGAGTGGCTTCCAGACCCGCCTCGGCTTCGACGCAGCGCCGGGGCTGACCCAGAAGGTCGCCGAGACCCGCGGCGAGGTCATCGAGACGATCGAGCGGATGACGCCGATGGGCGCCGGCGACGGCGGCACCGAGGATCTGCGGCGCACCCTCGACGAGATCCGCGTCGCCGAAGAGGCCTTCGCGCGCAGCCTCGCCCCGGCCGGCATCGACCGGCTCGATTCCAGCGCCACCCTGTTCGCCGCGCAGCTGAAGCAGGTGCCGGTGCCGCCGAGCCAGAAGAAGGCCGCGACCGAAGCCCTCACGACCCATGTCGCGGTGGCCCACGATTACGAGAAGACGGCGATCGCCCTCGAGGACGCCCGCCGCCGCGTCGACGGCGCGCTGGCCGCGGTGGCGCCGGTGGTGGTCACCCTGTCGAGCGGGCTCGAGGCCGGGGCCAAGGCCTCCGAACACGCCCTCGACCAGTCGATGTCGACCCAATCGACGATGCTGGTGGTGGCGATCGTCGCCTCGCTGGGGGTCTCGCTGATGATGGCGGTGGTGATCGGCCGCAGCCTGTCGACGCCGCTGATCACGCTGGCCCGCCGGGTGCGCGACCTCGCCGAAGGGCGCATCGACACCGCTATCCCCGACATGGCCGGCCACGACGAGATCTCGGAGATCGCCCGCGCGCTCAAGGTGTTCCAGAAGAGCGAGCACCAGCGCCTGGCGCTGATCGCCGAGCAGGAGGCGGCGCAACACGCCCGCCAGCACCGCGCCACGGTGATCGAGGACACGGTGCGGGCCTTCGAGACCACCAGCCGGACCACGCTGGCCGGCATCCTGGCGCGCTTTGCCCAGCTCGATCAGGCGTCGCAGCGTCTGGCGTCGAGCGCCGGCGAGGCCTCGCATCAGACCGCCGCGGCGCGCGACGCCGCCGCCGCAACCTCGGGCAACGTCGAATCGGTGTCCGACGCCACCCACACCCTGCTGCAGTCGATCGAGGCGATCTCGGTCGAAACTCGGCGCACCGCCGACATCGCCCGCCGCGCCCACGACGACGCCGAGAAGGGCGAGAGCACCGCCTCGCGGCTGTCGGAAGGGGCGACCCGGATCGGCCGGGTGGTGCGGCTGATCCGCGACGTCGCCGAACAGACCAATCTCCTGGCGCTCAACGCCACCATCGAGGCGGCGCGGGCCGGCGAGGCGGGCCGCGGCTTCTCGGTGGTCGCCGGCGAGGTCAAGGGTCTCGCCGACCAGACCTCCAAGGCGACCGAAGAGATCGCCCGGCACATCGAATTCCTGCAGGACTCGGCCGGCGACGTGGTCGGGGCGATCGACGGCGTCAAGCGGGTGATCGAGGAACTGACCGCCAGCACCGCCAAGGTCGGGACCTCGATCGACGCCCAGAGCGAAGCGGTGGCGCGGATCGCCGACAACGTCGACCGGGCGACGCGGGCGTCGGAAGTCGGCGCCGCCGGCATGGTCGGGGCGGCTTCGGCGAGTTCGCAGGCCGGCACCATCGCCGGCGAGATGCACGATCTGGCGACGGCGCTGATCGACGACACGCGGCGGCTGGAGGCCGACGTGCTCGGCTTCCTCGGCGGCGTCAAGGCGGCGTGAGGACCGCCGCCCGCCGGGTCACTCGGACGCGGCGGCGGGGGCGGCGGCAGGGGCGGTCCGGCGGCGGCGCTTGGGCGGCGCGCTCGGCAGGGCCTCGGTCAGGCTGAGCCGCTCGACGGTGGCGAACACGCCGCGCAGGTGGATGCGCAGGGCGATCTGGGCGGCGTCGCCGTCGCCGGCGCACAGCTCGTCGGCGATGCGGCGGTGCTCGTAGAGGATCTCCGCCGGGCGGCCGGGCTGGCGCACGCTCAGGAAGCGCACCCGGTCGAACTGGGTCTTGGCCTTGAGGATCACGCTCCACACGCCCGGATGACCGCTGAGCTCGGCGATCATCGAATGGAACTCGTTGTCGAGGGCGTAGAACTCCTCCATGTCGGTGGCGCGCTCCTGGCGCTCGACATTGGCGCGGATGCGGGCCTTGCCGGCCTCGTCGATGCGCCGCGCGGCGTCGGCGATCAGCGCGCATTCGAGATGTTCGCGCACGAACTGGCCGACCCGCACCGCCTCGAGCGAGATCGGGGCGACGAAGGTGCCGAACTGGGGATAGATCATCACCAGTTCTTCTTCGGCGAGCTTGATCAGGGCCTCGCGGATCGGGGTGCGGCTGACCTCGAGACGCTCGCACAGCTCCTGTTCGGAGAGCGGGGTGTTGGGCGGCAGTTCGCCGCGCACGATGCCTTCGCGCAATTGTTCGAAGACTTGGCTGGTCAGACGAGATTTGCGCCGATCCATGACGAACGCATCCGATTCGGGCGGGTGGGAGGCCCCGAGCGGGCCTCCCCCTTCCTTGCCACGAATCGCCGGCCCGTGTCAGCGGCCGCTCGCGACGAAGGTCTGCGCCTTTCAGGCGAGACGGCCGCTGCGGAAGGCGTCGATGGTCTGCATCACGCCGCGCAACTCCGCGAGACCCTTGAGGCGACCCACGAAGGAGTAGCCGGGGTTCATGGTCTTGCCGACGTCGTCGCCGAGCAGGTGGCCGTGGTCGGGCCGCATCGGGATCGCCGCATCGAGACGGCCGGCGGCGACGCGCCGCTCCTCTTCCGCCATGATCGCCGCCGCGACGCCGATCAGATCGCTGTCGCCGCCGAGATGGTCGGCCTCGTAGAACGAGCCGTCGGTCTCGTGGCTGGTGTTGCGCAGGTGCACGAAATGGATGCGCGGGCCGAATTCGCGGGCCATCTGCACCAGATCGTTGCTGCGGTTGGAGCCGAACGAGCCGGTGCACAGGGTCAGGCCGCAGGCCTCCTGCGGCACCGCGGAGAACAGCGCACGGACGTCCTCGGCGGTCGACATCACCCGCGGCAGGCCGAAGATCGGGAAGGACGGATCGTCGGGGTGGATGCACAGGCGCACCCCCTCTTCCTCGGCGACCGGGGTGATGGCGCGCAGGAAGGCGATCAGGTTGGCGCGCAGCACCTCCTTGTCGATCGTCTGGTAGAGCTCGAGCATCGCCTTGAAGCTCGCCCGGTCGTAGGCGAAGTCGCGCGCCGGCAGCCAGTCGATCAGCACCCGCTCGAGTTCGCGGATCTCCTCGGCGGTCTTCGATTCGAAGCGGACCTTGGCGGCGGCGATGCGCTCGGCATCGTAGTCCTTCTCGGCGCCGGCCCGTTCGAGCACGAACAGGTCATAGGCTGCGAAGTCGACCGAGTCGTAACGCAGCGCATAGCCGCCGGTCGGCAGCTTGTACATCAGATTGGTGCGGCTCCAATCGGTGATGACCATGAAGTTGTAGCACACGACCTTGATGCCGGCGCGGGCGACGTTGCGGATCGACTGCTTGTAGTTCTCGATCTTCGCGAGATAGTCGCCGGTGCGGGTCTTGATCTCCTCGCCGACGCCGATGCTCTCGACCACCGACCAGGTCAGGCCGGCGTCTTCGATCATCGCCTTGCGCTTCAGGATCTCGTCGAGGGGCCACACGCCGCCCTGGTTCATGTGGTGCAGGGCGGTGACGATGCCCGTCGCGCCGGCCTGTCGGGCATGCTGGAGGGTCACCGGATCATCGGGGCCGAACCACCGCCAAGTCTGTTCCATCGTTCGAGTCCTTGTTGTCGTGTCTGTTCGGAGAGCGAAATCCCGGATGCGGGCGGGAGGGCGTGCCCCCCTCGCCCGCCGCGGGCGCTCGGGTGAGGTCACGGCCGTTTCCGGCCGCGGGTTCAGCGACCGCCGAGGAAGGCGGCCAGCGTGGCGTGGACGCCGTGGTCCTTGAGGCTCTGGAGATGGCCGATGACGCTCGCCCGGAAGCCCGCGTCGGCGACCAGTTCCGGCGGGAAGATCTCGGTCACCGCGAAGAGCGCGTCGGCGAGATCGGTCGCCGAGCCGCCGTGGGCCCGGGCGATGCCGGTCAGGCGGTCGGCCATCGGATCGGCGACCGCATAGGCGGTTCCGTTCTCGTCGACCTCGAGCAGGAAGCGCATCCAGGCGGCGACGGTGAGCGGGATCACCGACGGGCGGAAGCCGGCGGCGATGCGCTCCTGGGCCGCCTCGAGCAGGCGCGGTCCGAGCTTCTGCGAGCCGTCGGAGGAGATCTGCAAGGTGCGATGCCGGATCTCGGGATTGCGGAAGCGGCCCTCGAGCTCGACCGTGTAGGCCGGCACGTCGGTGCCGGGGACCGGCGGCAGCGTGGCGATCAGGTCCTCGTCCCACAGGCGGCGCACCACGCTCGGCAGGTAGGGATCGGCCATGGCGTCGGCGATGGTCTCGATGCCGGCGACCACCGACAGATAGGCGAGCGTCGAATGGGCGCCGTTGAGGCAGCGCAGCTTCATCATCTCGAAGGGATGGACGTCGTCGACCATGATCGCCCCGTCGAGTTCCCAGGCCGGGCGGCCGGTGGCGAAGCGATCTTCGATCACCCACTGGCGGAAGGGCTCGGTGACCACCGGCCACTGGTCCTCGAGGCCGAGGCCGGCGGCGACCGCGGCGCGCTCGGCATCCTGGGTCGCCGGGGTGATGCGGTCGACCATGGTGCAGGGGAAGGCGATGGTGTCGGCGATGAAGCGGCCGAGGTCCGCGTCGCGCAGATCGGCGAAGCGGGTGACGATCCGCCGCACCTTGATGCCGTTCTGAGCGAGGTTGTCACAGACCAGAACGGTGAAGGGCGTGACGCCGGCGGCGCGGCGCAGGCGAATCGCCTCGGTCAGCAGGCCGGGCACGCTGCGCGGCACGGTCGGATTGGCGAGGTCGGCGACGATCGCCGGATGGCTCTCGTCGAGGGTGCCGGTGGCCGGATCCTGGCAATAGCCCTTCTCGGTGACCGTCAGGGTGACGATGCGGATCTTCGGGTCGATCATCAGGGCGAGGACTTCGGCGAGCTGGTCGCCGGTCGCCAGCATGTCGAGGAACGAGCCGATCACCTGCAGACGATCGGTGCCGTCGATGCGGTTCAGCACCGTATAGAGGCAGTCCTGCGGCTTCAGCGCGGTGCGGATCGCCGGCGACAGCATGTCGACGCCGACGATGCCCCAGTCCTTGGCTCCGGATTCGAGCACCGCCTCGGTATAGACGCCGAGATGGGCGCGGCAGAAGGCGCCGAGGCCGAGATGGACGATGCCGGGGGTGACCGCGGCGCGGTCGTAGCCGGGGCGCTTCACCGCGGGCGGCAGGCGATCCAGGGTGGCGGTGGACAGGCGCGGCGTCGAACCGGTCGTGGTGCCGCCGGTTGTTACGGTCTGGGCTTCGTTCATGTGTCACCTCGATTCGGCATCGGCGATGCCTGTCGGACTTCGTACGACGGATGTGCGGCGGGGGAACCGCCGCACGTTTCGCTCAGAGCTTATAGGCCTGTTTGACGAGGCGGTAGGCGAGGTCGTGGGCGACCTCGAAGGCGTCGTCGCGGTCGAGGCGGTGTTCGGCGACCAGACGCGCCAGGAAGCCGGCGTCGATGCGGCGGGCGACGTCGTGGCGCGCCGGGATCGACAGGAAGGCCCGGGTGTCGTCGTTGAAACCGACGGTGTTGTAGAAGCCGGCGGTCTCGGTGACCTGCTCGCGGTAGCGCCGCATGCCCTCCGGGCTGTCGTGGAACCACCACGCCGGCCCGAGCTTCAGCGCCGGATAGTGCCCGGCGAGCGGGGCGAGCTCGCGCGAATAGACCGTCTCGTCCAACGTGAACAGGATGATGGTCAGATCGGGCCGGTTGCCGAAACGGGCGA
>NZ_SJFN01000051.1 GCF_004328075.1 Siculibacillus lacustris
CGCCGGTCCGGCCCGTCGCCCGGGCCTCCGCCCGGCGACCCCCACGCCCTCGGCGTCGCCCGATCCGGTGCCGCCGCCGGCGGTGCGCCGCGCGGATCGCGCCGGCGCCGCTGCCGCGTCGAGCCGGGCGCCCGACGACGAGGCCCCGGCGGTGCGGCCCGGCATCCGCATCGTTCCCGGCACCGCCCTGCGCTGACCCCGACGTGCGAACGCCGCCCGAGGGGTCCCGAGCGGCGGCACTTGGCGGTTCGAAAGGGTCGGTCAGTCGAACAGGGCGTCGATGTCGTTCTGATCCGAGGTCGTCGTCGAAGCCTTGGGCTTGGGCGCGAAGAAGTCGTCGACCATCGATTGATCGACACCTTCGCCCTTCATCTGCGGCCCGTGCAGGAGAAGCTCGCGATCGCGGCGCTCCGCGTCGGTCTCCGGCGGCGCTTCGCCTTCGACGTTCGACAGTTTCAAGGTCCGGCTCAACATGCCGAGCCGCTCCTCGATCCAGCCGAGGGTCTTGACCACCTTGGCGATGCGCTGCCCGGTGATGTCCTGGAACGAACAGGCTTCGAAGATCACGATCATCCGGTCGTCGACCAGCGCCTTGAAGGCCTCCGAGTCGGACGCGTCGGCGGCCATGATGTCCTCGGCCGCGGTCATGATCGCACCGGTGGCCAGTTCGGTCGCCTCGACCACCGCGTCGAGCTCGCTGCCCGCCTCGGGGATCTTCTCGAAGCGCATGTGATCGGGCCGGAGCCCACCGATGTCGCGGCGGAGCGAGCCGATTTCACCGATGATCGATTGGAATTCGTCGTGGAGCAGCGTGTCGATGCGTTCCATCGTACCGTCGAGGGACTCCGCCATGCGTTCGGCGAGGACCATGACGTCTTCGAGCGACAGATCGTTTCTCTGGGCTCGAACGAATTCGACGATGTGCGCGAGCTGCTCCGGAGGATATGCCGGAGCCATGTGTTCGTCCCCTGGTATCATCGTGTTCCGTCGTCCGGCGCGGCCCCCTGCCGCCACCGGGCCCCCCAGGCGGATCAGTCGCTGAAGACGGCTTCGATCTTGCCCTTCAACGTCTGAGCGTTGAACGGCTTGACGATGTAGTTGTTCACACCCGCCTTCTTCGCGGCGATCACGTTCTCGGTCTTGGATTCCGCCGTCACCATGATGAACGGCGTTCTCGTCAGACCCGGATCGGAGCGCACGTGCTTCAGCAACTCGTAGCCGGTCATCGGCTCCATGTTCCAATCGGAGATGACGAGGCCGTAGCGGCGCTCCTTCATCTTGCCGAGTGCTTCGGTGCCATCGGAAGCTTCGTCGACGTCGTCGAAACCGAGCTGCTTGAGAAGATTGCGGATGATCCGGATCATGGTCTTGTAGTCGTCGACTACGAGAACCGGCATCGTGAGGTCCAGCGCCATGAGTTCGTTCTCCGAAACAGGCTGCGACGTTTGCTGTCGAGTCGCTTCCGTCTTTTCAATTTCGGGATCCGTCACCGATCTCGCGATCGCTCTCTTCCCCCGAGTGCATGGGTCAATCTAGCTAGGAGCTTCAAATATTCGGTTAATGACGGAGCAAACGTTTCGTCGGCTTTTCTCGTTCGGCGGCGAATTGCCGGAGCGCGCTCGCGCCCCGCCGACGTCATTCTAACACTATTGGGTGTCTTGCAGCGCAGTCGACGCCGTGATTAGCGTCGCCCCTGGCGAGCAGAGACTCCGGAGATTCGAAACATGGTCGATTCACATCATACGCCTCATTTCTTCGAAGACCTGACTCTCGGAATGCGCGAGACGCTGGACAAGACCGTCGACGAGGCCGACGTCGCGGAATTCGCCCGTTTGTCGGGTGACGACAACCCGATCCATGTCGATGCCGACTATGCCGCGACCACCCGCTTCGGCGGCCGCATCGTTCATGGTTTATTCACCGCGAGTCTCTTCTCCACCTTGCTCGGCACGCGACTGCCCGGTCCCGGCGCGATCTATCTCGGTCAGACCCTGAACTTCCGCGCGCCGGTGCGCATCGGCGATCGCATCGACGTCTCGGTGGAAGTGATCGAACTGACCCCCAAGGGGCGTCGCGCCCGTCTGCGCTGCGAGGCGCGGGTCGGCGAGACCGTGGTCCTCGACGGCGAGGCCACCGTGATGGTGCCGCCGCGTCCCGCCACCGCCCACGCCGCCTGATCGTCGCCGGCCATGAGGTCGCGAGGCCTCGGGCCCGGCGTAATGGGAGGACTGCGTCGCGACGCCCTTGACCGGCGCCGCCGCGGGAGGGCAGGGTCCGACACTCGTCGCGTTCGGCGCTCCGGCGCCGCCGTCCCCCTGTCCCGAAACGATCGAAGGCCCGATGCGTGATCTTCCCTCGGCGGCGACCCCGCCGTTCGTGTCGCTCGACCTCGACGACGTCCTGCCGGCCACGCTCGCCGGCGCCCATGTGGCGATCGGCAATTTCGACGGCATGCACCGCGGCCATCAGGCGGTGGTCGAGGCGACCCTCGATCGCGCCCGCGCCCATGGCCGCCCCGCGCTCGCCTTCACCTTCGAGCCCCATCCGCGCAGTCACTTCGCCCCCGAGCATCCGGTGTTCCGGCTGTCGCCGCCCGACGTCAAGGCACGGCTGATGGCGGCGCTCGGGCTCGACGGGCTGGTCGTGGCGCGATTCGATGCCGCCTTCGCCGGCCTCTCTGCCCAGGCCTTCGTCGAGGACGTGCTGCTCGGCAAGCTGCAGGTCGGCGGCGTCACCGTCGGCTGGGACTTCCATTTCGGCCGCGGCCGGGTCGGCGATCCCGCCTTCCTCGACGCCGCCGGCCGCCGCCACGGCTTCTCCGTCGACGTGGTCGAGCCCTTCGTCTGCGAGGACGGCGACAACGTCTCGTCGAGCCGGGTGCGCGCGGCGCTGGCCGCCGGCGATCTCGCCGAAGCCGCCGGTTTGCTCGGCTATCGCTGGTTCGTGCGCGGGCCGGTGGTCGGCGGCGACCGCCGCGGCCGCGACCTCGGCTTCTCGACCGCCAACATGACCCTCGCCCCGGCCTGCCGGCTGCGCCAGGGCGTCTATGCGGTGACCTTCACCGTCGACGGCGTCGCCCACCCCGGGGTCGCCAACTGGGGCCGCCGGCCGCAGTTCGGCGAGGGCCTGCCGGTACTGGAGACCCACGTCTTCGATTTCGCCGGCGATCTCTACGGCAAGATCGCCGAGGTGCGCTTCGTCTCCTGGCTGCGCCCGGAGGAGAAGTTCGCGAACGTCGCCGCGCTGGTCGCCCAGATGCATCTCGACGCCGCCGAGGCCCGCGCCGTGCTCGCCGGGATGGATCCCGGCACCGCGCTCGAGCGCGATCTCGCCGCCCGCGCCCTCGGCGCCGGTCCCGCATCATGACGCCGATCGCTCTGCGGCCGGCGGATGTCGGCGCCACCGTGGTGCGCGGCATCGCGATCATGACCTTGGCGATGCTGATCGTCCCGGCCATGGACGTGCTGGCCAAGCTCCTGACCCGCGCCATGCCGGCCCCGGAGGTCGCCTTCGGGCGCTTCGCCGCGCAGTTGGTGGTGTCGGTGGTGATCGGCGTGGCGATGGGCGAGGGGCGGCGGCTGATCCCGCCCAACTTCGGCGGTCACGTGCTGCGCAGCCTGTGCCTCGCCGCGACCTCGCTGCTGTTCTTCTCCGGACTGGCGGTGATGCCGCTGACCGATGCGCTGGCCATCGCCTTCGCCGAGCCGATGATCCTCACCGCGGTGTCGCCGTGGCTGCTCGGCGAGACCGTCGGCTGGCGGCGCTGGTCGGCCTGCGGCGTCGGCTTCGTCGGCACGCTGATGATCATCCGCCCGAGCCTGCAGATCTTCGGCCTCGCCGCCCTGCTGCCGCTCGGCGCCGCCTTCACCTTCGCCGGCTATCACGTCATGACCCGCCGCCTGTCGGGCCAGGGCAGTCTGGTCGCGGTGCAGTTCGCCACCGGCCTGGTCGGCACCGCAGCCCTCGGCGTCGGCGTCCTCGGCGGCAGCCTCGCCGGGGTGATCGGCGGGCCGCTGGTGTGGCCGTCGGCCGACGGCTGGATCGTCTTCGCGGCGATCGGCGCGCTGTCCTTCGTCACCCACGGGATGATCGTCAAGGCCTTCGAATTCGCCCCCGCGGCGGTGCTGGCGCCGTTCGGCTATCTCGAGATCGTCTCGGCCACCGCACTCGGCTTTCTGGTCTTCGGCGATTTCCCGCAGACCCCGACCTGGGCCGGGATCGGCCTGATCGTCGCCTCCGGCGTCTACATCGCCCATCGCGAGGCGATGCGGCGCCGGCCGGCCCCGTCATCGCCCCGCCTCTGAGGGCGCGCCGCGCGCGGCGTCAGACCTTCTGGTCGCTCTCCGGCTTGCCCCACAGCGAGACCCGACCGTCGACGGCGTGCTGGTCGATTTCGGCGAGTTCGGCGGCGGTGAAGCTCGGCGCGTCGAGGGCGGCGAGGTTCTCCTTGAGCTGCGCCGGCGAGCTCGCGCCGATCACCAGCGAGGTGACGCGCGAATCGCGCAAGGCCCAGGCCAGCGCCAGTTGCGGCAGGGTCTGGCCGCGGCGGCCGGCGATGGCGTTCAGCGCCGCCACCCGCGCAAGATTTTCGGGGGTGAGATGTTCGCGCTTGAACGAGCCGCCGCCCGGCTTGTTGATCCGCGCATCCGCCGGGATCGCCCCGAGATACTTGGTGGTCAGCAGCCCTTGGGCGAGCGGCGAGAAGGCGATCACCCCGGCACCGACCTCTTCGACCGCGTCGAGCAGGCCGCGCTCGATCCAGCGGTTGAACATCGAATAGGACGGCTGGTGGATCAGCAGCGGCACGCCGCGCTCGGCGAGCAGCTTGGCCATCTCGCGGGTCTTCTCCGGCGAATAGGACGAGATGCCGGCATAGAGCGCCTTGCCGGAAGTCACCGCGGTGGCCAGCGCCCCGGCGGTCTCGGCGAGCGGCGTGGTGGCGTCGTAGCGGTGGGAATAGAAGATGTCGACATAGTCGACGCCCATCCGCTTCAGGCTCTGGTCGAGGCTCGCCAGCACGTATTTGCGGCTGCCGCCGCCCTGGCCGTAGGGACCCGGCCACATGTCCCAGCCGGCCTTGGTCGAGATCACCAGTTCGTCGCGCAAGCCCGCGAAGTCCTCGCGCAGGATGCGGCCGAAATTGATCTCGGCGCTGCCGTAGGGCGGGCCGTAGTTGTTGGCGAGATCGAAATGGGTGATGCCGAGATCGAAGGCGGTGGTCAGCACGGCGCGCTGATTGGCGAGCACGTCGACGTCGCCGAAATTGTGCCACAGCCCGAGCGACAACAGCGGCAGGTCGAGACCGCTCCGCCCACACCGGCGGAAGCGGGCCTTCTGGTAGCGATCGGCGGCGGGAACATAGGTCATGGGTCGTCTCCCTGGAATGCCGGCCGCTTCGATGCGGCCCGTCGATGGCGGGGCCGGGGCGAACCCGCGGGCGTCCCATCGAACATAGCGCGCCGAGCCGTCGCCGTATGCCCGTCGGGACCGCGGGAGCGTGAGGGCACCCATGCGAGGGCCGGGGAGGGGGACGAATGTGCCGGGCGGTCGGTTTGGAGCGGACGCCGACGAGAGGGTGCTGCCGGTCGCCGACCGAAGAGGGACGGCTCCGCTGTCGGGGTCCTCTCCCCCCTCGAGGGGGGGAGGGGACGTTGCGGCACGGACCTTCGGAAAGCTCCGAAATCGACGGTTCCGATCGGGATCGGGTCGAGTGCGATCGCCCGGCCGAACGGCCGCCGCCTCTTCCCTTGCGCCCGCGTCTCCTGATAGAACGCCCCTCATGATCTCTCCGCGACCCCCTCTCGGTCGGGCCCTGGCCTCGGCCACCGCGCGAATTATCGGCCCGGCTCCGATCGGGCGCGGCTGACCGCCGCCCATCGGAGTCCGGGACTTCGCGTCCGCCCGCCGCTTCCGAGGCCGGCCGGCGCCGATGCCCTTCCGCTCGACGGCACGCGCCCGCTGCCCTGCCGTCCGCTCGTCTCCTCCGTCACGTCTGGATGCCTTCCGATGACCGACACGCCCGTCGATGCCGCCGCCGCCCGAGCCGTCGACTATTCCAAGACCCTGTTCCTGCCCGTCACCGATTTCCCGATGCGCGCCGGCCTGCCGCAGAAGGAGCCGGAGATCCTGGCCAAGTGGGCGGCCGACGACCTCTATCGCGCGCTGCGCCGCGAAGCCGCCGGGCGGCCGAAGTTCGTCCTCCACGACGGCCCTCCCTACGCCAACGGCCATCTCCACATCGGTCACGCGCTGAACAAGATCCTCAAGGACGTGATCACCCGCCAGAAGCAGATGGAGGGTTTCGACTCCAACTACGTGCCGGGCTGGGACTGCCACGGCCTGCCGATCGAGTGGAAGATCGAGGAGAAGTATCGCGCCGCCGGTCAGAACAAGGACGACGTGCCGAAGAAGGAGTTCCGCGCCGAGTGCCGGGCCTTCGCCGAACATTGGGTCGGCATCCAGTCGGCCGAGTTCCAGCGCCTCGGCGTGATCGGCGACTTCGCGAACCCCTATCTGACCATGGCCTACGAGGCCGAAGCGATCATCGCCGGCGAGATCCAGAAATTCGCGCTGACCGGGCAATTGTATCGCGGCTCGAAGCCGGTGATGTGGTCGGTGGTCGAGAAGACCGCGCTGGCCGAGGCCGAGGTCGAGTATCAGGACTACACCAGCGACACGATCTTCGTGAAGTTCCCGGTGAAGCTGACGCAAGGTGTACGGGAACTCATTGGCGGTGAAGTGGAGCCGAGAAGATACAATGCGCCTCCAGTCGAGTTCGCCGGTGCTTCCGTCGTAATCTGGACGACCACGCCTTGGACGATCCCCGGCAACCGCGCCGTGTCCTTCTCCAACCGCATCGCCTACGGCCTCTATCGCGTCACGGCTTCGCCCGAGGGCAACTGGGCGACCGTCGGCGAACTTCTCGTTCTCGCCGACAAACTCGCCGACGAGGTGATGAAGGCGGCCAAGGTCGAAGCCTTCGAGAAGGTTGGCGACGTGTCCGCCGAGGAATTGAAGGCGCTCACCCTCGCCCACCCCCTCGCCGCTCTCGGCTACGGCTTCCAGGTCCCCCTCCTCGACGGCGACCACGTCACCGACGATTCCGGGACCGGCTTCGTCCATACCGCGCCGGGCCACGGCCGCGAGGACTTCGAGATCTGGATGCACAATGCCCGCGATCTGACCCTGCGCGACATCGACACGGCGATCCCCTTCACCGTCGACGACTCCGGTTTCCTGACCCAGGACGCTCCCGGCTTCACCGGCCGCTCGGTGATCACCGACAAGGGCGACAAGGGCGACGCCAACAAGGCGGTGATCGATGCGCTGGTGGAGGCCCGGGCGTTGCTCGCCCGCGGCCGGATGAAGCACCAGTATCCGCATTCCTGGCGCTCCAAGAAGCCGGTGATCTTCCGCAACACGCCGCAGTGGTTCATCCACATGGACCGCGAGATCCTGAAGGCGGGCGAGACCGCCGGCGCGAGCGCGGGCACCAGCGAGCCCGACACGCTGCGCGCCCGCGCGCTGCGCGCCATCGCCGACACCACCTTCTATCCCCCGGCCGGCCAGAACCGCCTCAACGGCATGATCGCCAACCGCCCCGACTGGGTGGTGTCGCGTCAGCGCGCCTGGGGCGTGCCGATCGCCGTGTTCCGCAACACCGCGACCGGCGAGCTCGCCCCCGGCCCGACCTTCGCCGGCAGCGCCGAGGTCCAGGCCCGTGTCGCCGCAGCCTTCACGTCCGAAGGCGCCGACGCCTGGTACGCCGACGGCGCCAAGGAACGCTTCCTCGGCGGCCTCGTCGACGATCTCGGCGCCTGGACCAAGGTCGACGACATCCTCGACGTCTGGTTCGATTCCGGCTCGACCCATGCCTTCTGCCTGCGCCGTCGTGCCGATCTGAAATGGCCGGCCGACATGTATCTCGAAGGCTCCGACCAGCATCGCGGCTGGTTCCATTCGAGCCTGCTGGAGAGCTGCGGCACCAACGGCCGCGCGCCCTACGACGCGGTCCTGACCCACGGCTTCGTGATGGCCGAGGACGGCCGCAAGATGTCGAAGTCGCTCGGCAATCAGACCCAGCCCCAGGACGTGATCAAACAGTCCGGTGCCGACATCCTGCGCCTGTGGGTGATGACCTCCGACTACGCCGACGACCTCCGGATCGGCAAGGAGATCCTCCAGACCAACGTCGAGAGCTATCGCAAGCTCCGCAATACGCTGCGCTGGATGCTCGGCACGCTCGCCCATCACGTGCCCGCGGAAGATCCGGCGCCCGCCGATCGGCCGGAGCTCGAGCGGCTGATCCTCCATCGCCTCGCCGAGGTCGCCGATCAGGTCAAGGCCGGTTACGCCGAGTACGACTTCAAGCGGGTGGTCGGGGCGATCTCCAACTTCATGGTGGTCGATCTCTCGGCCTTCTACTTCGACGTCCGCAAGGACGCGCTCTATTGCGAGCCGCGCTCGTCGGTCAAACGCCGCGCCGCGCTCGCGGTGGTCGCCACCCTGTTCGACACCCTGGTGAAATGGCTGGCGCCGATGCTGCCCTTCACCATGGAAGAGGCCTGGGGCCAGCGCTTCCCCGGCGCCCGCTCGGTCCATCTCGAGCTGTTCCCGGACGTGTCCGCCGACTGGCGCGACGACGCGCTCGCCGCCCGTTGGGCCAAGATCCGCGACGTCCGCCGCGTCGTCACCGGGGCGCTCGAGCTCGAACGCGCGGCAAAACGCATCGGCTCCAGCCTCGAGGCTGCGCCCGTCGTCCATGTCGGTGACGCCGCCCTCCATGCCCTGCTCGCCGAGATCGACCTCGCCGAGATCGCCATCACCTCGGGCGTGGTGCTGGTCGCCACTCCGGCGCCCGACGGCGCCTTCACCTTGCCCGACGTCGCGGATGTCGCGGTGGTCCCGGCCAAGGCCGTCGGCACCCGCTGCGCCCGCTCCTGGCGGGTCACCGACGACGTCGGCGCCGACCCGCGCTGGCCCGACGTCTCGGCCCGCGACGCCCGCGCGCTCGCCGAATGGGCGGCGGCCGGGGGGACGGCATGAACCGGCCGTGGATCTGGGGTCTGGCGGCGGCGGTCCTCGGGCTCGCCGCCGATCAGGCCTCGAAGCTCTGGCTGCTGTTCGGGGTGCGGCTCGGCGAGACCGGGGCGATTCCGCTCGCGCCCTTCGCCGAACTGCGCCTGATCTGGAACTACGGCATCTCCTACGGCCTGTTCCAGCAAGACGGCGACGTCGGCCGCTGGCTGCTGGTGGCGCTGGCGCTCGTCGCGGCGGTGGCGATGAGCGTGTGGATGATGCGGGCCAAGTCGCGGGTCCTGGCGCTGGCCCTCGGGCTGATCGTCGGTGGGGCGGTCGGCAACGCCATCGACCGCGCCTGGTGGGGGGCAGTGGTCGATTTCGTCCATCTGTTCCTGCCCGATCGGTCGCGCTCCTGGTACGTCTTCAACCTCGCCGACGTCTGGATCGTTGTCGGCGTGATCGGCCTCCTGTATGACTCCGTCGTCGCCGGTCCCAAGGATGCCACAAAGTCGGGATCTTCCTGACCGCGACGGGTTGCGATCGAAGTCGGTCGGACCGTGACGGCATGGCAGCGAGTACGACGGTCCGGCGTCTTTCGGCGCGGCCGGCGGGGAGAAGGACCGTCGTGACGATGAAGTCTGTGAAGGCGGCGCGCAGTGCCGCGGCGGTCGTGGTTCTCGCCGGATTCCTGGCGGCCTGCGCCAGTTCCTCCGACGGCTTCGTCGAAGAGGGCACCAAGGACGATACCCTCGAGCACAATGCCATCAAGGCGGTGATGACCGGGCTCGGTGCGGTCGATCCCAACGAGAAGCCGGTCGATGTCAAGCCGCGCGCCCCTCTGGTGGTGCCGCCGCATCGCGAGCTGCGCAATCCGGTCGCCCCCGATTCCGCGGTCGCCGCCAATTTCCCACGCAACCCCGAGGATATCGCCGACGAGCAGCGCCGTCAGGTCGGCGAAGGCCCCGGCGCCGGCGGGCGCGTCATGACGCCCGAGGAGCTGCGCCGCTACGCCATTCCCGGCGCCGGTCATCGCGCCCCCGCCGATCCCAATCCCGGCCGCGCCCTGACCCCCGAAGAAATGGCCGGTCACGGCAAGTCGATGGAAGAGGCGATCAAGCGCGCCTCCAACCCGAGCGGACGCGGCACGCTGGTCGATCCGCCGGACGACTATCGCAAGCCGTCGCCCAATGCGCCGATGGTCGCTCCCGAGGAGAAATCCTCGTGGAAGCCCAGTTGGTGGCCGCTCTGAGCGGTCGCCGGTTCGGAAATTTCGATCGATGAGCCATGGTCGCCGGCGGTTTCCCGCGGCGCCTCAGGGAAGGACGTGTCGGTGCCCCTCGCCGCAATCGCCACCCTCTGCCGCCGCTTCGCCGCGCCCCTCCTCGCCCTGAGCCTCGGCGCCTTCGTCGCCGCGCCGGCCGGTGCCGACACGGTCCCGCCGACCGCGCCTGCGGCCGTCGCCCCCGGCGGGTTCGGGGCCGGGGTCTCGACCTTCACGCTGGCCAACGGCCTCCAGGTGGTGGTGATCCCCGATCGCCGCGCCCCGGTCGTCACCCACATGGTGTGGTACCGCGCCGGCGCCGCCGACGAGCCGGTCGGCCGCTCCGGCATCGCCCATTACCTCGAACATCTGATGTTCAAGGGCACCCGCACCCATCCCGGCGACGCCTTCTCCAAGGCGGTGGCGACGATCGGCGGCCAGGAGAACGCCTTCACCTCCTCCGACTACACCGCCTATCACCAGCGGGTGGCCAAGCAGCACCTCGGCCTGATGATGGAACTCGAAGCCGACCGGATGCAGAACCTCGCTCTCGATCCGGCGACCGCCGCGCCGGAGCTGAAGGTGGTGCTCGAGGAACGCTCGATGCGCATCGACAACGACCCCGCCGCCCGCCTCGGCGAGGCGATGGACGCGATGCTGCACCCCAATCACCCCTATCGCATCCCGGTGATCGGCTGGCGCCACGAGATCGAGACCCTGACGGTCGCCGACGCCATCGCCTTCTACGATCGCTTCTACACGCCCAACAACGCCGTGCTGGTGGTCGCCGGCGACGTCGACGCTGCCGAGGTGCGCACCCTCGCCGAGGCGACCTACGGCCGCGTGCCGCGCCGCGCCGAACCCGGCGTCCGCCACCGGCCGCAGGATCCGCCGAGCACCGCCACCCGCGCGGTGGTCCTCGCCGACGAGCGCGTGACCCAAGGCTCCTGGCGCCGGCTCTACGAGGTGCCGTCGCAGCGCTCCGCCGCGCCGGGCGAGAGCGAAGCGCTCGAGGTGATGGCCGACCTGCTCGGCGGCGGCGCCACCAGCCGCCTCTACCGCGCCCTGGTGATCGACAAGGGCGTCGCCGCCCAGGTCGGGGCCTGGTACCAGTCGGGCGCCGTCGACGACACCCGCCTGATGATCTACGCCACCCCCCGCGACGGCGTGTCGATCGACGAATTGGCGCGCGCCGTCGACGCCGTGGTCGCCGACCTCGCCGCGACCGGCCCGACCCCGGAAGAGACCGCCCGCGCCGTCAACCGCGTCGTCGCCGCGGCGATCCGCGCCCAGGACAATCAGGCGACGCTCGCCCGCATCTTCGGCGAGGAACTGGCGCTCGGCGGCTCGGTCGACTCTCTGCGCGGCTGGCCGGCCCGCATCGCCGCGGTCGCCCCCGCCGCGATCCGGGCCGCCGCCGCCAAATATCTCGTGCCCGAACGGGCGGTCACCGGCGAATTGCGCGTCGCCCCTTCGACCGGCAAGGCCCAGCCCAAGGCCGCCTGGCCGGCCGCCGGTCCCGGCGCCTTCGGCCCGATCCGCCGTGGCGAGCCCGCGCCGCTCGGACCGCTCGGCCGCGGGGTCGAACCGTGATCGCCGCCCGCCGGCCGGCGCCGGCCCCCGTCGCCCCGTCCTGCCACCGAGGGAATTCCGCCATGGCCCGCGCCTTCGACCTCGTGCCGATTCCCTCCCCCGCGGACCGAGTCCGGCGGACGCTGCGCGGCGTGGTCTGCGCCCTCGGCCTCGTCCTCGCCGCGGGGCTCGCGTCGCCGGCTTCCGCCACCACGGTCCAGCGCGTCGTCAGCCCCAAGGGCATCGAGGCCTGGCTGGTCGAGGAACACGCGGTGCCGATGATCGCCGTCGACTTCTCCTTCGAGGGCGGCTCGACCCAGGATCCCGCCGGCAAGGAGGGGATCACCGATCTCCTGTCGAGCCTGCTCGACGAGGGCGCCGGCGATCTGCCTTCTCAAGAATTCCAGACCAGGCTCGAGGATCTGTCGGTCGAATTCGGCTTTCACGACCGCGCCGACCGTTTCGACGGCGAAATGAAGACGCTGTCGAAGAACCGCGACGCCGCCTTCGATCTCCTCGCCCTGGCGCTCAATCGCCCGCGCTTCGACGCCGAGGCGGTCGAGCGCATGCGCGTTCAGGCGATCACCGGCCTGCGCCGCGCCGAAAAGAATCCCGACCAGATCGCCGGCCGCCGCCTGCTCGAGGCGGTGTTCCCCGGCCACCCCTACGGCCGCCCGTCGGAGGGCACCGAGGCGAGCCTGACGGCGATCACCCCGGCCGACCTCCACGAGCTCCATCGCCGCCTGTTCGTGCGCGCCGGACTGAAGATCGCGGTGGTCGGCGACATCGACGCCGCCACTCTGGCGCCGCAGCTCGATCGCCTGTTCGCGGGCCTGCCCGCCGAAGGCCGCCGGGTGGCCGTCGCCGAGGTGGTGCCGAAGGCCGGCGGCCGCATCACCGTGGCCGCGCCGATCCCCCAGGCCGTGGTCCGCCTCGGCGCCCCCGGCCTCAAGCGCGACGATCCCGACTTCATGGCCGCCTATGTGATGAACCACATCCTCGGCGGCGGCTCGTTCTCGTCCTGGCTCTACCGCGAAGTGCGCGAGAAGCGCGGCCTCGCCTATTCGATCTCGACCGGGCTCGCGCCCTACGTCCATGCCGGTCTGTTCCTCGGCGCCGTCGGCACCCGCGCCGAGGCGGTCGACGAGACCCTCGCCCTGATGCGCACCGAGATCGCCCGGATGCGCGACACCGGCCCCGACGCCGCCGAGCTGACCGCCGCCAAGGCCTATCTGATCGGCTCCTATCCGCTGCGCTTCGACACCTCCGACAAGATCGCCGGATCGCTCCTGGCGATCATGATCGACGATCTCGGCATCGACTGGATCGACCGGCGCAATGCCGCGATCGAAGCGGTGACCCTCGCCGACGTCCGCCGCGTCGCCGCCCGCCTGTTCGCGGTCGAGCCGACGGTGGTGGTGGTCGGTCCGACCCGCGACTGACGCCGTCTCACCACACCAGACGCGGCAGCATCGCGGTGACCGCCAGACCCTCTTCCATCAGGCGGATCTCGACCCGCTTCGGATCGGGCGCGTCGAGCGGCCCGAAGTCGGCGGCGTGGATGCCGCCGGTGACGAACAGCACGTCGAAGCCCTGGTCGTGGCCGCCGCGCACGTCGGTCGGCAACCCGTCGCCGATCGCCAGGATGCGCGAATCGAGGAGCGGCCGCCCGGCCGCCGCGGCGAGCCGCCGCCGCACCTCGCCGTAGACCGGCGCATAGGGCTTGCCGACCCGCGTCACCGCACCGCCGAACGTGTCGTAGACCCGGGCCAGCGCCCCGGCGCACCACACCTGTTGGCCGCCGCGATGGACCACGATGTCGGGATTGGCGCAGATCATCGGCAGACCGCGCGCCGCCAGCGCCTGGAGCCGGTCGTGGTAGTCTTCGGGCGTCTCGACGGTGTCGTCGGTGAGGCCGGTGACCACCACCATCTCGGCGGTCCCGTCGTCGACCAGCGCCTGCGGCAGGCCGTCGTAGAGGCCGAGATCGCGGTCGGGGCCGATATGGGCGATCCGCCGCTCCGGCCGCTCGGCGAGCAGCACCCGGGTGGCGTCGCCCGAGGTCAGGATGTCGTCGTAGGCCCCGGGCGGGATCCCCAGCGCCGACAGCTGGTCGCCGATCGGCGCCGACGGCCGCGGCGCATTGGTCAAGAGCAGGATCCTGAGGCCGCTCGCCCGCGCCGCCAGCAGCGCCTCGGCCGCCCCCGGATAGGCCGTCACGCCGTCGTGCAGCACCCCCCACACGTCGCACAGCAGGGCATCGTAGCCGCCGGCGATCGCCGAGAGACCGGGAATGCGGGCGGGCGACGGCGTGAGCATGAAGGATCCTCTTCGAGATCGGGGGGGGAATTCGGAAGGCACCAGCCTAGAGATCCTTGCGCTGCACCGCAACGGATCGCCGCCCTTCGCGAAACGCGTGACGGGGACCTGCGAATCCGAGATGATGCCGCCCCATCCACGAGGTCGCGCCGATGATCGTCCGCCAATTGTCGGAAACCACCGTCAATCGCATCGCCGCCGGCGAGGTGATCGAGCGGCCGGCCAGCGTCGTCAAGGAACTGGTCGAGAACGCGCTCGATGCCGGCGCCAGCCGCATCGAAGTGGTCACCGCCGGCGGCGGCAAGACGCTGATCCGCGTCGCCGACGACGGCAGCGGCATGGTCGCCGACGATCTCGCCCTGGCGATCCAGCGCCATTGCACCTCCAAGCTCCACGAGGACGACCTGTTCCGCATCGACAGCCTGGGCTTTCGCGGCGAGGCGCTGCCGTCGATCGGCGCGATCGCCCGCATGGTCATCGCCTCGCGCCATGCCGACGAGCCGCACGGCTGGCAGGTCGCCCTCGACGGCGGCCGCATCGAGCCCTTGCGCCCGGCGGCGATCGACCACGGCACCCGCGTCGAGGTCCGCGACCTGTTCTTCGCCACCCCGGCGCGCCTGAAGTTCCTGAAGTCCGATCGCGCCGAGACCGCGGCGATCACCGAAGTGGTCAAGCGTCTGGCGCTCGCCCGCCCCGACGTGCGCTTCTCGCTCGCCGGCGCCGACCGCGGCGCCCTCGACTGGCCGGCGGTGGCCGGCGACGGGGCGGCGGCGGCCCGCGTCGCGGCGATCCTCGGCGACGACTTCCTCGACAATTCCCTGGAGATCGACGCCGAACGCGAAGGCCTGCGCCTGACCGGGCGGGTGTCGCTGCCGACCTTCCACCGCGCCGCCTCGACCCAGCAATATCTCACCGTCAACGGCCGCCCGGTCCGCGACAAGATGTTGTTCGGGGCACTGCGCGGCGCCTATGCCGACGTCATGGCCTCCGACCGCCACGCCGTGGTGGTGCTCGATCTGGCGGTGGATCCGCGCGAGGTCGACGTCAACGTCCACCCGACCAAGGCCGACGTGCGCTTCCGCGACGCCGCGATGGTGCGCGGCCTGCTGGTCGGGGCGATCCGTCAGGCGCTCGCCGGTGCCGGCCACCGCGCCGCCTCGACCGGCGGCACCGCCACGCTCGCGGCGCTCCGCACCGCAACCGGCGGCGGCCCGTCGTGGCGCCCGACCGGTCCCGATCGCCGCCCGACCACCCCCTTCGACTGGCGCGCCGCGCCCGCCCGCCCGGGCGAGGCCGATGACTTCGGGGAATTTCCGGACGACGACAGCCGGGGCTTTTCGGATCGATCGGGCGAGCCCGGCGGCTTCGGCGGCGGATCGCATCTCGGCGGCTTCGCCGAAGCCCCCCTCGCGCCCTTCGCCGGCTTCGACATCCCCTCCGCCGACGCCCGCGGCCATGTCGCGCCGCTCGACGCCGCCGCCGAGGCGCGGCCACTCGGCGCCGCCCGCGCCCAGATCCACGCCAACTACATTCTCGCCCAGACCCGCGACGGGCTGGTCATCGTCGACGCCCATGCCGCTCACGAGCGGCTGACCTACGAGAAGCTCAAGGCCCAATTGGCCGAAACCGGCATCGCCCGGCAGCTGCTCCTGGTACCGGAGGTCGTCGAACTGCCCGAGGAGGACGTCGCCCGCCTGCTCGCCCGCGCCGACGATCTCGCCGCCGCCGGTCTGGTGGTCGAGAGTTTCGGCGGTGGGGCGGTGGCGGTGCGCGAGGTACCGGCGCTGCTCGGCCGCGACGACCTTCGCGGTCTGGTGCGTGATCTCGCCGACGACTTCGCCGAATGGGAGGCGAGCGACCGTGTGCGCGCCCGCATCGACGCGATTCTGTCGACCGTCGCCTGCCACGGCTCGGTGCGCAGCGGCCGCCGGCTCCGCCCGGAGGAGATGGACGCGCTGTTGCGCGAGATGGAGGCGACCCCCAACTCCGGCCAGTGCAACCACGGCCGCCCGACCTGGGTCGAGCTCAAACTCGCCGACATCGAGCGCCTGTTCGGCCGTCGTTGAGCGAGGGGCCGAGGAGCGGGGACGAAAGCCAGCACGCCGCGACTCGTCGAGGGCGCGAGATTCGACAGGCCCGCATGGTTAGAAGGCCCTCTCCCCAGGGTCCTCTCCCCCCTCGAGGGGGAGAGACAGAGAGGGGGGGCTCGGCCTCGCCATACTCGGCCTCGCCATATGGGGGAGTGCCCGGTGGATACGCTGCGGCCCCCCCTCCCTGTCCCTCCCCCTCGAGGGGGGAGGGGACGAACACAGGGGCGGCGAGCCTCGACGGGGCTTCGTGTGTGGTCCGGAGAGTTCTCTGTCCCTCCCCTCGAGGGGACCTTTGCGCAATTTCCCGATTCTTTTCCCAGAAGATCGATCTCCACCGTCGCTCCCGGCGAGCGCAGCGAGGGAAGGGAGCCCAGAACGTCAGTAAAGCACCGAGAATAGTATCCCTTTCCCGGCGCGTGCCGCGCCGCCCGGGATGACGGCGGTGGGTGGGAAACCTCCCGGGGGTCCGATCGATCGAATCGAACACCTTCGCCCCCCGCCGCCTCACGCGCTGCGCAGGGTCTCTACGAAGCTCTCGACCTCGCGGGTCAGGTGGTTCGCCTGATCGGCCAGCGCGGTCGACAGGGTCAGCAGCTGGCCGGCCGCCGCGCCGGTCGATTCCGCCGCGCCGCCGACCCCGGCGATGTTCTCGGTGACATGGGCCGCGCCGCTCGCCGCCCGCTGGATGTTGCCGGCGATCTCCCGCGTCGCCGCGCCCTGGTGCTCGACCGCCTCGGCGATCGACGCGGTGACGTCGCGGATCGTGCCGATGGTCGCGACGATGCGGCCGATCGATCCGACCGTGTCGGCGGTCGCCGTCTGAATCTCGCCGATCTTCGCGGCGATCTCGTCGGTCGCCCGTGCCGTCTGGGCGGCCAACTGCTTGACCTCGGAGGCGACCACCGCGAAGCCCTTGCCGGCCTCGCCGGCGCGCGCCGCCTCGATCGTCGCGTTGAGCGCCAGCAAATTGGTCTGCCCGGCGATGTCCTTGATCAGATTGACCACGTCGCCGATCTTGTCGGCGGCCTGGCTGAGCACGCCGATCGCCGTCTCGGTGTTGGCGGCCTCGGCCGCCGCGACCCCGGCGATCTCGGTCGACTGGGCGACCCGGGAATCGATGTCGGCCACCGACGTCGACAGCTCTTCGGTCGCCGCCGCCACCGTCTCGACGTTGCCGCTCGCCGTCTCCGCCGCATCGGCCACCGCCACCGCCTGACGCGCCGTCTCTTCGGCCGTGGCCGAGAGATTGCGCGCCGAGGTCGCCACTTCGCCCGACGACTGCACGAAGTCGCGGGCGAGCCCGCCCATCGTCGCCATGAAGCGATCGGCGATGCGCCGCCGATCGGCGACCATCTGCGCCGCCACCGCGGCGTCCTTGACGGTCTGTTCCTGCCGCAGCCGCTCGGTCTCGACGATCCCGTCGCGGAACACCGCCAGGGTGCGCGCCATGTCGCCGATCTCGTCGCGGCGCGCCGCCGACGGCACCGCCGTGGTGGTGTCGCCCGCCGACACCCGCTGCATCGCCGCGGTCAGCACCTTGAGCGGCCGCGACACCCGGAGCGCCACGAACAGCCAGGCGCCGAAGGCCAGCGCGATCGACCCGGCGGTGATCGCCGCGACCACGATCACCGCCGTCTCGGCGGATTTCGTGGCCTCGGCGGTGCCCTGGTCGGCGAGGCGTTTGTTGAGCAGGATGTTCTGGTCGAGGGCGCTGCCGGCGGTGTTGAACACCTTGCCGGCGCCGTTGAAGATGGTCAGCGCCATCTCTGTCTGACCGACCTTCTTGACGCTCAGCGCCTTCTTCTGCTGGTCCATGTAGACGAACCAGGTCGACTTGAAGCTCATCCAGGTGCTGCGCTCCTGGTCGGAGGCGATCAGCGCTTCGTACTGGTCGAACAGGCGGGCGAGTTCGGCGGCCGAACGCTCCATCACCGTGACGAAGCTCGCGCCGTCCTCTTCGGAAGGGGCGATGGTGTATTGCAACACCGCCAGCCGGTACTTCAGCGACGCCGCCTTGATGTCGCCGAGCGCCTTCATCGACGGCATGTGCTCGGCGCTCAGCTCGGCGTTCTGGGCCGCGAGATCGCGGATCCGGAGATAGGACGAGGCTCCGAGCCCGATCAGACAGAGGATCAACGCCGCGACGATCGCCAGCAGCGACGCCTGGATGGTGATGCGGATCTTGCGCCCGAACTTCCCTGCGAACCTCGTTGCGAACTTCATCGCCCGTTCCCTCCGATCCGTCCGTCGCGGGTCGGGGACGCGCCGACGGCGCGCGACGATCCCTCGCGAGGGTTCTGTTCGAGACGTCGAGGGTAGGAGGACAGGGATAACGAAAGATGAAGGGGCAAGTCGAGCGAAGTGGAATTCCAGCGCCCGCGACCAAGATCGCGGGCGCCTTACGTCGCGTCAGGCTGAGCGCAAGGTCGTCACGAAGACTTCGACTTCACGGGTCAGATCGTCGGCCTGGGTCGACAGATGACCCGACAGGCCCATCAGTTGCGTCGCGGCGGCGCCGGTCATTTCGGCGGCGCGGCCGACCCCGACGATGTTGTCGGTGACGTGTCCGGTGCCTTCCGCCGCGCGGTGGGTATTGGCCGAGATCTCGTGCGTCGCCGCGCCCTGCTGCTCGACCGCCCCGGCGATCGACGAGGTGACGGAGCGGATGTTGCCGATGGTCGCGACGATGCGGCCGATCGAGCCGACCGTCTCGGCGGTCGCCGACTGGATCTCGCCGATCTTCAGGGCGATCTCGTCGGTCGCCTTGGCGGTCTGGGCGGCGAGCTGCTTGACCTCGGAAGCGACCACCGCGAAGCCCTTGCCGGCCTCTCCGGCGCGCGCCGCCTCGATCGTCGCATTCAGCGCCAACAGGTTGGTCTGACCGGCGATGTCCTTGATCAGATTGACCACGTCGCCGATCTTCTCGGCGGCGACCGACAGCACGCCGATGTTGGTCTCGGTGTTGGCCGCTTCGCGGGCGGCGGTCTCGGCGACTTCGGTCGAATGACCGACCTGGGCGTTGATCTCGCGCACCGAAGCCGACAGTTCCTCGGTCGAGGCGGCGACCGTCTCGACGTTGGACGAGGCTTCCTCGGCGGCGCTGGCCACCGCGGCGGCCTGGCGCGAGGTCTCTTCGGCGGTCGCCGACAGGTTCTTGGCGGCGTCGGCGACTTCGCTCGACGAGCGCACGAAGTTCTTGGCCAGCGCCCCCATCGTCGCCATGAAGCGATCGGCGATCTGGTGGCGTTCGGTCTCCATCCGCTTGGCCATCGCCGCATCCTTGTCGGCCTGGGCGGCGCGCAGACGCTCCGTCTCGGCGAGGCCGTCGCGGAACACCACCAGGGTCCGGGCCATGTCGCCGATCTCGTTGTTGCGGGTCGTCGAGGGAATCTCGGTCGCGAGGTTGCCTTCGGAGACGGTCTTCATCGCGTCGGTCAGACGATCGAGCGGCGAGGTCACGCCGACCACCACGAAGACGCCGGCGCCGATGCCGACCACCAGCGAGACGCCGGCGAGCACCAGGATGGTCATCAGGCCACCGTCGAAGGTCGCCCGGGCGAGATTGGTCGCGTCGTGGGCGCCCTTGTCGTTGAGGTCGATGTCGGCGTCGAGCTTGGCCAGCGCGTCGTTGAATCCGGTCACCGACTCGTTCATCGCTTTGGCCGCCTTCTCGTTGTCATTGGCGCGGCTCAGCACGACGGCCTTCTCCTGGGTCGCGGCATAGGTCGCCCATTCGGCCTTGAAGGTATTCCAGATCCGCCGTTCCCCCTCGCTGGCGATAAGCGGTTCGTAGGTCCGCGAGGCCTTGTCGAGGTTGGCGAGCGTACCGGCGATGAGGCCGTCGATCTCCTTCATGATCACCGGATCGGTGTTCATCACGTGCCGGGCGCCGATCGTCCGGAAGCGGGTCGCCTGATACTTGACCTCGCCGAGCAGACGGATCGACGGCAGCCAGTTGTCGGTGATGTCGACGGTGGCGGTGCGCATCGATTGGAGCTTGGAGACCGCCATCCATCCTTGCCCGAGCAGGATGGTGACGAGCAGGGCGACGGTCGCGATCAGCGACGCCTTGACGGAAATACGCATTGTCTACTCCTCGAGAGGCACGCCGCGAACGCGAGCGGGCTCTGCGAGAGGCCGCCGTGTCCAGGTTCAAATTTCGGAATTCAATCCGGAATGTTCCTGATGACGATGCGGACTTTGCGTTAAGGGGTGTTTAAAGCGGCCGACGACATTGTAAAATACCAGATTCTGCAGATCGCAGGCTCTGTTTAGGTCCTGTTGACGAATAGGATTCCCCTTCGGGTCCAGGAATGATTCAACGTCGCTTTCGGAGGGCGGCGGCGTTGATTCGAGACCTGATGAGCGACGAGGAATGGGCGTTCTTCGAACCCTTCGTGACGAGACGTGGCCCGCACAGCGGCCGGCGACCTCAGGGCCATCGGCGTGTCCTCGACGGCGTCTTCTGGATCGCCCGCACCGGCGCCCAGTGGCGCGATTTGCCCGAATTCTTCGGCAA
>NZ_SJFN01000052.1 GCF_004328075.1 Siculibacillus lacustris
GATAGGCCCTGCTCATGGGTCAGGCGCAGGATCGTCCGGATATCTCTCACGGTCGTTCGTCTCGCTTGCTTCCGTCTGGGCATGTCGGCCTCTCTTCTTCGTGAGAGCCCAACCTGCCAAACGGCGCAGCCGAGAACCGGCCATCAAAACTGTCCGGGAATTACCGGAATTGCTGTCCGGGAATTAGTGAAAGAGCTGTCCGGAGATTACCGAAAACGCTGTCCGGACATTACCGAAACCCGCAACCTCAGCGAGCTGCTGCACGATGCGACCGAGATCGGCGCCGTAGTCCGTCGGCTGGCCGATCTTGTCGAGTTGATCGAAGGCGGTTTCCAGGCCGCGCCGGATGATCGTCATCTCCGCGCCGATCGCGGTGCCCTGGGTCTCGATCGTGCGCCGCAACGCCTCGAAGGCCGCCGCCGGATCGTTGGCGTCTGCATCGTTCGACGGGAGGTTTCTGCTGCTGTCGTCCGTCATTCCCAACCCTTACCTCTCGAGCCCGAGCCCGATATCCTGACTGCGCTGTTTCTCGGTGACGCTGCGATCGAGATCGCGGGCGAGGTCTTCGGTCTCCTGGACGCGTTCGGCAACCCCGAGGTCGCGACGACGGCCGTCGAGGAGGGAGGCCATTTGCGGGTCGAGGGAAAGGCTCTGCCCCATGGCCCGCATCTTCTCGGCGATCACAGCGCGCTCGCCGTCGAACTTCGGCCAGGTCGGAACCCGCTCGTAGGCGGACTTCAGCTCACGCCAGTCGGCGACGAAACGCTCGGCGCGAACGTGGGGATCGGCGGACGCCGCCCGCTCGGCCTCGAGGCCGGCGGCGAGACGGCCGACACGCTCCCGACCGGTGAGCGCAACCATGGCCTGCTGCATCTGCGGATCGTGGCGCAGGGCCGAGCGCATCAGATCGAGCGCACCCGGCCGAGCCTGGTCGAGCGCCTGTTCGGCGACATTGAGATCCTTCTTCTGACCCTCGAGGACGGGGAGGCGCTTCTCGAGCTGGGTCGAGATGGAGGTATGGGCCCGGGCATAATGGTCGATGGCACTCTCGAAGGCCGAGGCCGAGCGAACCCGCTCCAGCAGACGGTCGGGCGTCTGCGCCGGTGCCTCGGCCGGGCTTCGATCCACCGCCGGCACCACGGTCGCACGCGGCGGCACCTGCGCCCCACGGCCAGCCCCGAGCTTCAACCCGTCGAACATGCTGCGTCGAGGCGGAGTGACCGTCTCGCGTGCCGCCGCCGTGGGAGAATGCTCCCGCGCCGACACGCCGCGCTCACGCGTGCCCAGCTCGACCTCGATCTCGCTGCGGATGCCGAGACGCTCGGCGATCCCACGCCGTTCCGCAAACGCCCGATCGGCGGCGGCCTGCGGATAGTCGAGCGTCGTCTCCTTCGCCCCCGATCGCGACAGTCGAGCCTCGAGCTGGCGATAGGCGAGGGCGTCGGCGTCGTGTACCGCCCAGGCGTGACGCTCGACCATGGTGCCGACGGGAAGGCGAACCTCCTCCGACCCGGTGCGCTCGAGCCCGATCGTTGCACCCACCGCCGGTCGCGCCTCCGACATCGCCCGCTCGAGATCGACACCCCACACCGTGCGGCGCCCGCCGGCGGCGGTGTCCACCGTGACGAAGTAGCTGTCGCGGTTCTTCGGATCGTGCTCGTAGGGCGCCCGGCCGTGCGCGACCAAGCGCCCGGCCGGTGCATCAGCAAACACGTCACGGCCGACATGGAGCTGCACGCTCTCCCGGTGACGCGTCATCGCGACATAGGTCAGATGCCGGTCCATCGTCTCCGACGCCAACACGAAGGCCCGGTCGACGGTCGCGCCCTGGGTCTTGTGGATCGTGGTGGCATAGCCGTGATCGATCGCGTTATAGGTGTCGGTGAAGACCGACACGGCGCGCAATTCATCCCCTGAACCGAGCGCTGCCGCCCCGTCGAGCCGGGCGACCAGCTTGCCCGGCTCGACGGCTTCCACGGTGCCGAGCATGCCGTTCTTCACCCCGAGATCTCGATTGTTCTCCAGGAACACGATCCGATCGCCGGGCGCGAAAGACCGCATCCCGTCGTTGGTCTCGAACACCAGCTCGCCGGCAGCTTCCCCCTTCGCCAACATCCCGCGATCTTGAAGCGATGCGCGAATGTCGTCGTTGAGAGCCCGCACATCGGCACGGCGATGCGCCATGGCGACCCGAGTTCCCTCCGGGCGCGCCTCTCGATCCGCGAGGAGATCGCGAACGATCGCCGATCGCGCCTGGTCCCGCGTGTCCTCGAACCGAATGTCACCCCGCGCCCGATAGGCGGCGAGACCTTCGACGGTCCTGTGGGTGGCGAAGGCGACGGAAGCCTCACGCTGCCAGTCCACCCGCTGCCGGCGGATGTCCGAGAGCTCGACGTGTCCGACCCGCTCGGCGATGGCACGGAACGGTGCGCCGGCGCCGATCGCCTGCAGCTGCTCGTGATCGCCGACGAGAACCACCTTCGCCCCGCGCGCCTCGATCTCGTCGACGAAGCGGGCGAGCTGACGACTGCCCACCATGCCCGCCTCGTCGATCACGAAGACGTCGTCGCGCAGGAGGATCCCACGATCGTTCCGCCACCCGAGATCCCACGACGCCAGCGTTCGACTGGCAATGCCGGACGATTCCTCCAATCCCTCGGCCGCCTTGCCCGACAGCGCCGCACCGTGAACCCGGTAGCCCTGCGCTTCCCAAGCCTCACGCGCCGCCGCCAACATCGTCGACTTGCCGGCGCCGGCGAACCCGACGACCGCGGCGATCCGCTCCGGCCCGGTGACATGCTCGATCGCCCGCCGCTGCTCGTCCGACAGACGCGCTCCCGCAACGCGGCGATCCCGCTCGGCCCCGTCCATCTCGCCACGCGCGACCTTGCGCTCCAGGTCGTGAGAAACGCTCGACCGAATGGCCGCATCCTGACGTTCGATCGCCCGGTCCACATGCCGCCGATCGACGCCGGCGCCGCGCGCCTGGTGCAATCGCTCCGCCGCTTGCCCCATGCCGGTCTCGAGCCCGATCATCTCGCGGGTGGAATAGCGCGCACGCATCACTTCGCCGGTGTGCGGGTTCGTCTGCTCCGGCTGCAACTCGACCAGCGCCCGTGACGTCATCACCGAGGCGAAGGCGTTCTGGAACTCCTGCCGTTCATCGATCGCCCGGTGCAGCGCCCGCGCGATGTCGCGCCGATCGAACACGCTCTTCTCCTGCGTGATCAGCGTCAGCACCTGCTCGGGCTTTTCTCGGATCAGCGCGGCATTGCGCTCGGCTGCCGCCGCATCGAGCCGCACCCGGCCGACCGGGAGCCCCTGCCGTTCCATCTGTGTCGCATGAACACCGACATGCTCGGTCGGCTCGATCTCCAACCCGCAGTCGGCATGGCTGCGATGATCGATGCGAACATCCAGTCCCGCTCGCGCCAACTCGACGTTGGCGATGCTCTCCCACGACTGGCGGATATCGCGAAGCTGAACGTCCGTCGTCGCCAGTCCCTGCGTGAGAAGCCACTTGTTCTCTCGCTCGATCGACGACTTGCCCCCGAGCCCGCTCTCCGTCACCTGGCGCGTCGTCATCATCACATGGGCATGGTGGTTGCGAACGTCGCCCTCGCCATGGGGCACGTGGATCGCAAAGTCGACCGCCGCGCCGTAGCGGTTCGCCAGATCCTGGGCGAAGGAACGCACCGCCACCAACCGCTGTTCCGCCGTCAGCTCGAAGGGGAGGGCGATCTCGAACTCACGGGCGACACGCGCATCCCTGCGCGTCTCCGCCAACTCCGCCGCATTCCATAACGCCGATCGATCCCGTGCCCAATCGGCATTCACCCCATCCGGCAGAACGATCTCGCAATGATCGACCCCGCCGCGCCGCGTGAAGTCGTGGGTGATTCCATCGCGCTCATTGGTTAAACGCTCGGCGCAGCGATAGGCGGCAGCGGCGACGGCACTGCGCCCACTCGATCTCGAGATCGGCTTCATGCTGCAATGATAGATCGCCAAGCGACACCCTCCGGCCGATTTCACGTCTAACCGCATCTGAGTTGCACAGCAACTCGTAAGTGCGCCCTTGTGCCTTCTTCGCTGACGCTCATCCGCCTACGGTAGGGAGGTCCTGGAACCGCCGTGCCGTACTGTAGCGGCTTGCTGTTTTGAGAGACTGATGTCGCAACTTTCAATCGGAAGGGGAGGGCAGGTGCACTTGATCCGTCGACGGGTGCGGGTCTATGCCTGCACGCACTGATCACGAAGCAGGAGGAGTTCCCGTGGCACGGCTCACCATCGAGGAGCGGATCGCTCAGCTCGACGCCCGCAAGAAGGCGCTCGAAGCGCGCCTCACCAAACAGAACCGTGCGAGCGATACCCGTCGCAAGGTTCTCCTCGGCGCCTTCCTCCTCCATCGCCTCGAGGCCGGCCACGATGACGTCTCCAAAGGCTTGCGCGACTGGCTCCGGCGTGAACTCCCGGGCTTCCTCACCCGTGACTCCGACAAGCCGCTCTTCGACGATCTCCTGAAACCGTCCATCGATGCAGAACTCACCGTTCAGGTGGGGCCGGAGGCCTCGGCGTGATCCGCGACGAGGCGTTGCGCAAGCGGCTGCGCAAAGGGTTCTATTGGGGCGGCCTGTGCCTGTTCTGGGGGCTCGTCTTCTCCGCCACCTTGCTGTTCTGGGCCTGGTACTCGACCATCCTGTGGTTCACGCCGACCGCGATGGCCACCCGCCACATCGCCGTCCTCGTCGTCAAGGCCGCGCCCGTCGTCGCGGCCGTCGCCGGCTTCGTCAAAGGCTTCTGGTTCGTGCCCGATCCCGATGCGCTCTTCGGCTCCGCCCGTTGGGCAAACCGCAAGGAGATCGACGCCGCCACCCGGTTGCGCGACGGCCTTCTCGTCGGTCGCGATCCCGTGACCAAGAAACTGCTGCGCTACGACGGGCCAGCCCATCTCCTCACCATGGCGCCGACACGCACCGGCAAAGGCGTCGGCACCATCATCCCCAATCTCCTGACCCTCGACCGCTCCGTCATCTGCATCGACCCCAAGGGCGAGAACGCCAAGGTCACCCTGCGCGCCCGCGAGCGCTTCGGGCCCGTCCACATTCTCGATCCCTTCGGCGTCACCGGACGTGTCTCCGATGCCTTCAATCCGCTCGACCGCCTCGACCCCTTCGGCCTCGATGTCACTGAGGACGCCGGCACCCTCGCCGATGCCCTGATCGCCGATGAACCCGGGCAGGGCGGCGAGGCCCATTGGAACGAAGAGGCCAAGGCCCTCGTCACCGGTCTCCTCCTCCACATCGTCGCCCACGAGCCGTCGCCACGGCGCACCCTCGCCACCTTGCGCGAAGATCTCACCCTGGCGCCGGCGGCGTTTTCAAACCTCCTGAAGACCATGCAGGCCTCACCGGCCGTCGGCGGCCTCGTCGCCCGCGCCGCCAACCGTCACCTCGGCAAATCCGATCGCGAGGCCGCCGGCGTTCTCTCCGTCGCTCAGCGTCACACCCACTTCCTCGACAGCCCCCGCATGACCGCCGTTCTCGACCGATCGGATTTCTCATTCGCCGATCTCAAACGACGCACCGCCACCGTCTTCCTCGTCCTTCCGCCCGATCGCCTCTCGACCTACGCCCGCTGGCTCCGTCTCCTCGTCACCCAGAGCCTCCTCGACGTCGCCCGTGATCCCACGAAACCCGAAGCTCCGATCCTCTATCTCCTCGACGAGTTCGCGGCCCTCGGCCACCTCGCCCCCGTCGAGCGTGCCATGGGGCTCATGGCCGGATACGGCGTTCAGCTTTGGCCCATCCTCCAGGACATCCACCAGCTCCGCGCCACCTACGGCGCCCGCGCCGGCACCTTCCTCTCCAACGCCGGTGTCCTGCAGCTCTTCGGCGTCAACGACCTCGACACCGCCGACTGGATCGCCCGCACCATCGGCAAGACCGATGTCCGCTACTTCACCGATTCCTACTCCGAGGGCCGGGACACGTTCTCCGAACACGTCGCCGCCGGTAATCTCATCAACCCCGACGAGATCATGCGGCTTCCCGAGACCGGCATGATCCTGATGCAGAGCGGGAAGCATCCGGCCTGGGTCGACAAGATCCGGTATTACGCCGATCGCGAGTTCAGGGGGGCGTTCGATGAGCCGTGAGGCGGCAGATGAAACTCGCCCGGGACGATCGACATCCAACAGCATGTCGGCCTTCCGGGGTGTCGGATTGCAGCCCGATCTCGTCGAATGGCCGACGCTGGCCAATCAGCAATATGGGCTCTGAGCACGCGCGGACAGTCGACCTCGACCATTCCCCTCTATCGCACTGTGTGCTATAAAATGACCATTGATGCCCGATGGGCTGAAGGCTGAGGCTATGCGGGTATTTAAGAACAAGTCATTTGCGAGGTTTGCCCGGAAGGCTCGCATCTCCGATGACGTCCTGTGCGCGGCGATTGACGACGCTTCGCGGGGCCTCGTCGATGCCGATCTCGGCGGCGGCGTCGTGAAGCAACGGATCGCCCGGCAGGGCGGCGGCAAATCAGGTGGATTTAGGACGATCGTCCTGTTCCGCCTACGCGAGAGGGCTTTTTTCGTTCACGGCTTTGCCAAGAATGAACAGGACAACATTCGGGACGATGAACTCGAGGCATTCAAGATGCTCGCGGCCGAGATGATGGCCTACGACGATGACACCCTGGCGAGAGCCATAGTGAACGGAACCCTGATGGAGGTGATATGCAATGGCTAAGCAGTATCGCAGCCTGGTAATGGCCTCGATCCACGAAACGGCTGAAGGGCTGCACGCGGCCGGCGTCATGGACAAGCAGACGATGCGGAAGTTTGACGAGGCGTGCCTTACGCCTGTGCGTCCGCTCGCTCCCGGAGAAATTCGCACCCTACGTGAACGCGAGGGTGCCAGCCAAGCCGTGTTCGCCCGCTACCTCAACGTCACCACGAGCCTCATCAGTCAGTGGGAGCGCGGCGAAAAGCACCCGCAAGGCGCGTCCCTCAAACTGCTCTCTCTGGTCGCCAAACACGGGCTCAGCAAAGTCGCCTAAATTCTTCAACAGGCCCAAAAGTCTCTGAGGAATCCGGCATCGATCGACATGCCGATGACCGGAATGCGAGGCCTCAACAGGGGGTAGGTACTTCGGTGGTGCTTGTAGTTTCAACGTGTTAGTCTTGCTGCCAAGTGTAGCCTGATGTGGTAGGGTCTCCTCATGGTACCGAAAATGTCCCCGACCGCGAAACCGGGTATCAGCATATTCGTGCTGGGCGCCACGCACTTCGACAAGATCAGCGCCGTCGAGGGGCTGGCCCCTGATCTCACTATGCTCCAGGCCTTCCACGATATGGACCGCCAAGGCCTTTCGTCTGACGAGCGCGTCTGCTTTCTGAAAGCGAAGTACGGGCGGATGCCCGCCGCCATTCCCGACCCAACCGTTGACGAGGTAGGGTAAGCCGGAGCATGTCAGGATTCTTGTCAGTGATATTGAAAAGTGATACTATATGGAACTGAGCAGGAAGCATCAGGCGATCCTTGAAGCCATCTTCACCGATCCCGTGCGCGCCGGCATCGTTTGGCGCGATATCGAGGCCTTGTTGGAGGCCTGCGGCGCGGAGATCAGCGAAGGGCAGGGGTCGCGGGTGCGCATCGCCTTGAACGGCGTGCGCGCCGTGTTCCATCGTCCCCACCCCCAGAAGGAAACCGACAAGGGGGCGGTCAAGTCGGTGAGGCGCTTCCTGACTGAAGCGGAGGTAAGACCATGACCATGATGAGCTACAAGGGCTACGAGGCCGTCATCGAGTTCGATGACGAGGCCGAGCTGTTCCATGGCGAGGTGATCAATCTCCGTGATGTCATCACCTTTCAGGGGGCATCCGTCGCCGAGCTGAAGGATGCCCTGAAGGACTCGATCGAGGACTATCTGGCCTTCTGCAAAGAGCGTGGCGAGGAGCCGGAAAAGCCCTTCTCCGGCCAATTCGTCGTACGGGCCGACCCGGCGTTGCACAAGGCGGTGTTTTCGGCAGCCAAGCGGGCTGGCGTCAGCCTCAACAAGTGGGTTACAGCCACCCTCGAGCGTGCCGCGGTGTTGTGATGCCAAGCTGAGGCACCACTCCCACCTCAGTCTTTCTCCGGTTCCTTTCGGGAAGGGGCAGGATCGTTATTCGCGTACCGCGCTTTCAGTTCCGAAAAGACTTCGTCGACCGGGCGGACGCGGCCCGCTTCGGCGTCGGCGATCCCGCGTGCCAAGGCCGCGTCGAGGGCGGGGTCAGGGGAACCCAAGACCCTGTGCGCCTCTGCAACGGCGTTCTCGACGATGAAGTCGTTCAGGCTCTGGTGAGCAAACTTGGCCGCAGTCATGAGAAGCTGTTTGTCGTCGGCTGAAACGTCGAGGGTGAGCCGTTCGGTTTTCTGATCTTCCGCCTCGGCTTCCTTCTCGTCGAAGAGAAGCTGGAGTGCGGCATTCACGACGACGTCGGCCGAACATCCGTAGGCCGCCGCTTCGGCGTTCACGCAGTCGATCAGCTCGGGTTCCAGGTCGACCTCCAGCGTGCTGGTGAAGCGGGTCGGCTCTTCTTGATGGAAGCGGGCGATCAGACCCGCCATGTACGGGTCGACATCCTTGCCGTCGAGGGTACGGCCGGACAGGCGAACGTATTCCGGCAGCGGCACCAGAGCGAGGCGGTCACGGCTGCCCTCGGTGATGAAGACGGCCTGCCGTTCGGCAGCTGTCAGCACGCTTTCAGGGGCGGCCAGCAGGTCGTTCTGTGAGACGCGGGGAATGGGCATCAGAAGGGCTTTCGTTGATTTCAGGCGGCTGCCGCGAGGATGTGGAGGAGGCGATCCACCGTGAACCGGGACAGGTCGGCTTTTCGGATGCGCTGAATGTCAGCGGGGTCGACATGCGCCAGCTCGGCAGCCTCCCGGACGCTCAGGCTCTGCCGGTCGAGCGTGGCGATGATTTCAACCGCGAGCTGGGCCTTGAGCTGCTTCGCGTCGGCATTGGCATCGCCAAGGTCGGCAAACACGTTGCCGGTGCCCCGCGGAACTTCAGAACCGTCGCTCATGGGTCAGGCAATCGCAGGCCGGAAAGAAATCTGCCCCCGATCGCCGTCGGCAACGCGCGGACGAGAGATAATCTCGACATCACGGTCGAACCCGGTGAGGAAGGTCATCAGGCGATCGACGGAATATTCCCGGAAATTGCCCTTGAACAGGCGGGACACTTCCGGCTGGCTGATACCCATCAGCTCGCCAGCCCGCGCCTGCGTCAGTTTTCGTTCGTTGGTGAGGCGGTACAGCTCCGCGACAATCTGAGCCTTCAGAAAGTGGTTGTCCGCATCCGGTAGACCGAGATCGGCGAAGATATTGGGGCCGCTTTCGTGCACCTCAATCCGTTCCGTTTTCATTGTCCACTCTCCTGTTTCGTTCGTGCTGCTTGGTCGGCTTCAGCGTCCCGAAGGCGCTTCTTGACCAATTCAATGTCGCTTTGCGAGGTTTTTATCCGGTTCTTCGACTTCTTTTTGAAGGCATGAAGCACGTAGACCGCTGTCTCAAAGCGTACCGTGTAGACAGCACGGCAGGTGTCCCCGTCGAAATCTTCTACGAGCTCAACGATACCGCTACCTAAACCTTTCAGAAGCTTATCGGACGGAGGGTGTTGACCCGTTTTCGCCAGAAACAGCTCGAATCCGAAGCAATCCTGCACTTTAGGGGGAAAATCTCCGTATTCCTTCCGACTGGAACCGATCCAACGGAGGGCGCGAGCAGGGCGGGGCAACCTTTCCATCTGTACTATTTTATGAGTATAAACTCATATTTGTCAAGGCATTTTCCTGACAGGGGTATCGGATACCTCCGGCGCGGTGCCAAGCTCCAACCGCACCACGAGGCTGATAAACGGCGGCTCTTCCGGCCCGAGCAGGCTCGTTTGTGGGACCCAGCAGCATGTACCCCTTTTTTTAGGAGGTAGGTCAGGGCAATGGCGGCGGCCGTCGCCTGAAGGTCGAAGGGCTCCGGCGGGGCAATCAGGAACTGGGTTTCCCCCTCCGCCGCCGCTGTGGCCATGGCAGCGCCCACCACGGCGATGTCGAACAGCTCCTTGGCCATTGCCGCTCGTGCATCGGCCGCTTGGCACCGAACAGGAAAATGCGAGGCGGAAGAGCCTTTGTCCTGCCACCTTGGAGGCACTTTCGCTCGCTTCGCACGATTGTAAATATTCGCTGTGAGCGAACTTTTTTCGTTGACGTGGATGATGAAACGCCTTATCTCGTGATCCAGATCGGAGCTACGGAAGTAGAAGTCGTTTCATCCAGTACCGCCGCAAGGCAGTACGCGGAGAGGGCAACCTCTCTACCGCTTATCCGCCGCCACCGGGCTCTCCTCTGGGCCGGGCCGCGACGGCGAAGCAAGATCCGCCAACGACAGGCGGATCTTTGGCACTTGGGTTCAGTCGCTGTTTCCAACCTTTGCTGGCGACGACATTACGGCAATCAAGCCGTAAGCAGCAGAGGAGACAGGCATATGTCTGTTGAGAAGGACGATCTACAGCGACGGCGATTGAAAAACGGGGATGTACTGGCCAAATGGCTTCGTAATCCTCGCCTTCTACGCTGGTTGATTAAAGCAGGAATACTTGCCTACCGCCTCTGGCAATGGTGGGATTCCTCTTTCGATGGCCGTGATGGATAAATCGCTTCCCAATGTGTCTCTTTCAAAATATTATACAGAATTGAGGATATCTTTATGCTTTCCGAAGCCCTGAGGCTCATCCGCGTTTTTCACGACGCGAAGCAGACGGACCTGGCTGATCGGATTGGCGTGTCAAAGTCCTACATCTCCGAGCTTGAAAGCGGCAAGAAATCGCCAACACTTGAAGTCATTGAGAAGTACTCAAAGGAGTTTAGTATTCCTTCATCATCAATCTTGTTTTTTTCGGAACAATTGTCCGCCGACAAGAGCGTGAAAGGATCGAATAAGAGAAAATTTATTGCCTCAAAAATCATACAGATACTAAATTTCATCGACGAGAAGGCTAAGGTTCATCAACATGAATCCTAATATGGGCTACACTGAACGTGAAAGTCCATTTTTTCGCCTGAACTCAAAAAACAAGCTCGCGAAACTGCTGTTTATTGGGCTTCCAAAATTAAAGGAGCTAGCGGCAGGCGCTGACCTCTATTATTCGTTCCAGAAGGTAAAAAAGAGTGGCGGGATGCGCATGATTAGTGCACCACGCGATGATTTGAAGAAGGTTCAGAAACGTATTTCTGATCTTCTCCAGCGCATCGCTCCACCTGACTTTCTGTTCGCTCCCGTAAAAGGTAGGTCTTATGTTGACAATGCGGCGGTACATATTGGAGCGACGGCCGTTCATCTGCTCGATATAGAGGATTTTTTTCCGTCCTGCACCGCAAATAAGGTTATCTGGTTCTTTAAAACACGGTTCGAATGCTCTCCAGATATTGCCGTTATCCTGAAGAATATCGCCACGCGAAACGGATCGCTGCCACAGGGAAGCCCTTGCAGCCCGGCTCTGGCCTATTTCTGCTACGTAGATATGTGGAAAGAGATCGAAGCGCATGTAAAGCAACGCGGGTGCAAGCTGTCGGTCTACGCTGATGATCTGACGATTTCTGGCGACGTCGTGCCGGGCGAGCTCGTCTTCGACATCAAGGCAACCATGCTACGGCACGGGCATCAGTACAGTGCCAAGAAGGAGCGCAGCAAAATCATGAAGCCGGTCGAAATCACCGGCGTTATCGTCGCCAACAACCAACTTCTGATCCCAAACCGGCAGCACCGGAGCATTGTCATCGCCCAACGCAAATTGGGGAAGGAGAAGAAATTGCGGGAGCGGCTTAAAATCACGAACGAACTTAAAGGCCGAAACGCGCAAAAGAACCAAATCAAAAACCATCCGGGCCAGCCCACGACCGACGCCATACCGACGCCAACTGGATACTATCAAAGTACCACCCGTTCGACCTCATCGAGCGTCACCTCGTCCGATCGACGGTCATAGAGCTGGGTGGTGCGCGTCGAGGCGTGATTGGCCATGGCCGCCGCCTTCTCCAGCGTCCCGCCGTTCTTCAAGTAGGCGGTGATGCCGGTGGCGCGGAACGTATGGTTCCCGATCAGCGTCTCAATCCCCGCCGCCGCCGCTCTGCGGCGGATCATCACATGGGCGTTGCTCTGGTTGAGCGATGACCTGGAGAGCCGGTAGGTGCCCCGCTGAAGCGTCCGAAACAAGATCCCCTTGGGATCGGCGGCAAGCCCCGCCCCGTCGATGTAGGCCGAGAGCCAGGTCTCGAGATTGTGGTGGCAGGGCATCTCATGCACCTTGCCGCCCTTCTCGTGCAGCCGTACCCACAGGCGCCGGTTCTGCACGTAGACGTCTTCCACCTTCATTGAGAGCGCCGCGCCGATCCGCGCGAACGAATAGACCATGAGGCCGATGAGGGCGCGATCCCGCAGGCCCGCCGGTGTGGTGGCGTCGATGCTGTCCAGCAGCGCCCGCGCCTCCTCCGGCACCAGCACAGGCGTCTTGCCCTTCTTCGTGGAGTGCCTCGGCCCGCGCACGGCCGAGGCCGGATTGAACGGCATCACGCCGCCCGTCACCAGCCAGTCGAACAGCGCCCGCACCGCGGCGAGTTGCTGTTTCACGGTCGGCGGTGAAACATCCCGCCCCAGCTGCTCGACCCAAGCCGCCACATGCACCGAGGAGACGGTTTCGAGGGAGCGGACGCCCTTTCCTTCGGCCCAGCGACAAAACCCGCCTACGGCGCCCGTATAGGCGCGGCGGGTGTTTGGGTTGCGAATGTGAGCGGTGAAGAACTCCAGAAAGCGATACGCCGCCCGATCGCCAGAGCCGGCGATCAGGGCGGGAGCCATGGCGGTGGCGGGAACGAGGGCGTTAGAGTTTGACACCCGTGTACTCCTCGATCTGCTTCTTGATGAAGCCCTTCGCCAGATCCTTCAGGATGTCGGCTGTCCACCCGCCTGCGGCGAGCGCGCCCTTCTTGGTTTTTGCCCAGGTCTCCGGGTTGCGCACGGAATCGAGAAAGTCGTGCCCGGCCCAGCTCAGGCCACAAAACATGATCCCCCTGGCTGGGTTCGAGCGTGATTGTTCCAAAAACCCGGCGTTCTGGATCAGATCCAGATGATATGCGATCTGGTCGGCTGAATGCTCCGGAACGGCGACCTCTTCGTCTTCCGGTTGAAGATACATGTTTGCGCCAGACGGCAGGGGCAGCGCCTCAAGCTTCAGGAGCAACTCCCTGATCAGATCCATATCGCGCTGCATCGCTGCCCCTCTATATACATGATAAAGGACATTATCAGATATATGAGGGATGTGACAAGCACGCCATACGATGCTTCGTCTGACTATGCCGAGGCTTTCATCGGGAGATGGTTTCCGTTTTCGTCGCGGGCTGATCAAGCTGCTTTGGAGGCCGACGGCTTGTTGTCACGTCGGGCATCAATCAACACCACGTCACGGCTGTCACTGAGGTTAAGGTCCTTCAGGATGCCTTTGACTTTCACCAATTCACCTAAGGTGAAATAAATAATTACTTTAATTCCCGCCTTGGCATCGCTGGCCTTCTGGTATATTTCGACCTGATTCTCCAAATTTTTTGCCAGCTTGGTGTTTTTCGCAAGCTTCATCTCTACCAATGTCTTTTCTGTGCCACGACTTATTTTAAAGTCGACCGGACCGCGGCCATCGTTGGCCTCTGCTCCAAAATCAGAGGGTGTTCCAAACCAAACTAATCGAAAAAGGACATGTAAATCTTTCTCGCGCTCAATAGGAACACCCTTATCGTCGTAGAAGAACCGGTGTCCACCCTTGTTTTCGATTACGTCCTTTAGATACGCTAGGCGTGCGTGAGCCTCTTCATATGAGGTTCGCCCAACTTCATAAAATTTCGTGTCCGCCACAAGCATCGCCTGCAACGATTTTAACTGCCCTATAAACATGTATTCAATTGCCATCACTTTTTCCGCACTTGCATCTGACGCTTCATCACCATTTTTTTCTTTTAGACTAATGTAATAATCAATAATTTCCGGAAAGTGCCGCATCGTTGCAACGGCCGCTTTAGCTCGTTCTTCCTGTGTGGGCTCTCGTTCCTTCTTTCCCGGTTCCGCCGGGCGCCGTTTCAGCGCGTTCTCGAAATAGTTGGACACCGCCGATCGCAGCTGCATATCCGGAATAGCTGTCGGAACATTCTCAAATCCGGAAATTAGATCCCCTTTGTTGATCCAATTTTCGTCGCGGGTGAGCATATCCTTAGGCGTCAGAATGACATAGTCGCCGTTAACCCATGGCAGCTTGTATTTGGCTCGCGCCCAGGTTTGGGTATTGTAATCGAAGAAGGCACGCTCAACCCATACCTCCCTAACCGCCCCAGGCGGCAAATGAGCGGCTGCAAATACCTCTGTATATTTACAAAGGTACTCCTTGATCAGGTTGGTCGTAAAATCACTTATATTGTCTCGTCCGACTCCGTCCGAAACCAAGCACACCTTTTCCAGGTGGCTGCTCTCTGTAATCTGCTCATCGCCGAAGTTCGCGAAAATGACGTGGAGGTTGGCGTGTAGGTTTCTGGCGAAATCCATTCCGAGACCAGCCCCTCCGTTTCCTGACACCGAGAAACCCAGCCAGTTCTGCTTAACTTCTTTAAAGCAATACCAGTTTCGCAAATCACCATCATTGACAACACCAGCGGCCGCGCGATCCCGCAGAAACACTAAATAATTGATGATTGCTTCGTGAAGCTCGGCATATTCCGCCTTGTCACTATGGAACAGGAGGAATGGATCAATGAATAGAGGAAGGTCGTTTACGATTGAAATATTTAAAGCCCCGTACTCTTCAAAAATATCTGCATCAATACCGAAATAGTCACTAATAAATGTCGACATAAAATCACCTTTGCAATTTCACGTTATTCATGCCGACCGCTGGCGGAGACTCCGGCATAATCGACAGTCGCTCCCGTTTGCGGGATTATTATGCATTGAATTTATGCGCCGGAGAAGTGCAGCAGTAGAAACAACTCGTTCCAGATGCACCGCCGTCATGGCCGCAGCCTCGATATCGTGCTGTGCGACACGTTGAACGACCGGGCGATGTCTCGCACGATCTCACCCGCCGCGCGGCGTTCAAGAGCCTCGCCGGCTTGGTGCGGCGTGAGCTTGGGTTTCCGGCCGAACTTCACGCCACGGGCTTGGGCGCGGTCGCGGCCTTCCCCGGTGCGGGCGCGGATCAGCTCTCGCTCGAACTCGGCGAGCCCTCCCAACACTGTCAGCATCAAGCGGCCGTGGGGCGTGGTGGTGTCGGCCCACTGGTCGCCGAGCGACCGGAAACCCGCCTTCCTCTCTGTCACCGTGGCCAGCACGTTGAGAAGGTCGCGGGTCGACCGGGCCAGCCGGTCGAGGCGCGTCACCATAATGACGTCGCCGGGCTGGAGCACGGCCAACATCCGCCGGAGTTGGGCGCGATCGGTCTTCGCACCGCTCGCCGTCTCCTGAAACACCTTCTCCGCTCCGGCCGCCGTCAGATGCTCCACCTGTGCGGCAACGCTTTGCCCGTCGGTTGAGACCCGCGCATAGCCGTAGATCATTCAGGGAGCCTCCGGGCAGGCATGGGCGGAATGTCGTCCTTCCCGGCCATGACGTTCCAATAGGCCCACGAGCGGGCGTCCATGATACCTGGCGGAGCCTGTTCCACGGCCTCCCGAAAGCCGTCGTCGCCGACGTAGCGGCGCACCACGGCCACGTCATCCGGGGTGCCGTAGGTCATCACGTAGGCCAGAAACCGCACCGGATCGGTCAGCGCTTTTTCCGGCGCCTCGAACCAGATCACCCGAGGGGCGACCGCCAGCAGGTCGGCGTTGTAGGGGAGCGGCTTCATGCGCGGGGCTCCCTCACCTTGACCGCCGCCAGATGCGGCAGCGCGTGGACGTCGACCGCACGAACGGCCCTTAAAAGGTCTTTTCGGATGCTGGCGGGCAGTTCCTTCAGCGCCGGGTCGTCGTGATAGCTGATCGCCTTCAACGAAATGAGCGGGTTGAACTCCTCCGCATAAATGATGGCTGCCGCCGCCAGCATGGTCGGCAGGTCGATGCGAGCGATCGTCAGCAGGGCGTGGAGGTCGAGGTAGTCTTTCACTTCAGCCCGCTGGGTGACAACAGCCACCTTCATGCCAGAGAGGTCGACCAGTGATGCCACCGGGAACGCGGGGCCTTCCACCAGCTCGGTAGGCTGCACCTGCCCGAGCCGGAGCCCTCCGAAGAAGGAGAGCTGCACCGGCCCACCACGGTCTACCGACACGGTCAGGGTGTTGGCGGCGGATTGCCGGAGGGTGCCGCCCTTCAGATACGGCAGCGCTACGTTCAGCTCGGCCGGGACAAAGGGAACGGTCGAGAAGAAATCGAAGTCGACCGAGAACCGGTGCCCGAGCCGCAGGGCAATGGCGGTGCCGCCGTAGAGGGTGAAGGCGTGAGGGGTCGAAGCCAGCTCCGGCCAGAGCCGCCGCTGAGGGTCAGGGAGAATGTCGAGGCTAGGTGTGAACATGCCTCAATATGCACCGGATATATGCACCTGAAAAGAGAAATCAAACCAGATGCTTGGTTTTGGTGCAAAAATCACGAGTTTCGCACGGCCATCAGAGTGACATACGCAACATCGCCTCTCACTCCGTGCCGATGCACGGAAGTCGCGCGGCTTAGAAGGATGCTGCCGGATGGACGATTAGAGGCTTTTCGACCGCAATCGGTGCCTGTAGAACGGGCATGCGCACTTACCACCTCCCTCTATTCCAGATAGAATTCCCTCCAAACACACCAATCGGACAATATTTCTATGGCTGAAAGCTACCAGACGCTCTTGTCCGACTCCTATCTCCGAGCGGTTTACGATGCGGAGTTTAGGCTCTTCCAGAATAGTCCCGCTGACGTAGACCTCAAAGAGCGTCTATTAAAATGGTCTGCCAAGACCTTTCAAAAGGAAACCTCTGCCGAAGCCACCTTTATTAATCTCTTTTTTGAGACGATATGGGGCTACACGCCAAGCGGCAAATCGCACGCCGAACATGGCTTCACTTGTTACTCTCAGTTTCCGGTCTCTGGTGCGGGGGCTGGTGGCGCTGTTGGCCAAGCGGATGCCGCACTTGGCTTCTTCGACCGCGAAGGAATTCCTGCCACACCCCAAGTACTTTGCGAATTTAAGGACGTACGCTCAAACCTCGATGGTCCGCAGAAGCGAAAAGGAAATAACCGCTCGCCCGTCAAGCAATGTGCCGACTACCTTCGCGAGGCAATGAAGCCCCTATACGGTAACGAGGCGATCCTCCCCACTTGGGGCATCGTCTCGGATATGAATGAGTTTCGTCTGTATTGGCGAAACACAATGCCGAGCCAATATCAACGCTTTGTACTCAAGAAAGGCACTACAGACGAGGGCGTTTCACTCCTTGCTGACGGTGAGGCTGCCAGTTTTCAACGCTTCTTGTTCGCCCATCTTTTTCACGCGGACAGTCTCCTCACGGCTGGTGGCCCATCTCCTCTTTTGAAGCTGCTGAAGGACCAGCGATTCCAAGAAAAGGCGATCGAAAAAGCCTTTTATCTTGAATATAAGGCATACCGCGAACACCTCGTGGACCTCTTGATTGCCCATAACCCCGACTTTACCAGTACAAAGGGGCGACTTGTACGGTTAGCCCAGAAACTCATTGACCGTTGTATATTCGTCATGTTTTGTGAAGACATGGGTGAACAACTCAGTTTCCCGCCGAACGCTTTGCGCGACTATTTGAGCGACCTAAGCAAGTCCCCATATTTTCAGCCGGACGAGTATGACGCGTGGAACAAGCTCAAAGAACTTTTCCACGCCATGAATCTCGGCCGAAAATTTCTTTCTCATAAGATCAATAGGTTCAACGGCGGCCTCTTCTCGGCCGATGCCGATCTGGACGCGCTCAATATACCCAATGAAGCATTTTGCGCCAAAATGCAGGGCGAAAATGACACGGCCCTTCAATCTAACCGCTTAACGTTACTCTACTTCGCCGGTTCTTATAATTTTGGCACCGCAAATTCTTCCGGCTCTTCTGTGACGCTATACACGCTCGGCCGCATATTCGAACAGTCTATTACCGAGCTTGAGGCGCTGGAAGCAGAAAAGGACGGCCGCGCATCTCTCACCGATGTATCAAAGCGCAAGCGCGACGGCGTATACTACACACCCGAGTGGGTGGTTGAACGGGTCGTAGCCGAAACCCTTGGCGCGCGACTTGACGAAATCCGATCTGATCTCGGCTGGAGCTTCGACCTAGAGGGCGACGAAGAGACTTTAGAGCCTGACTCAAAAGCCTACTTTCGGGCGAGCCGCCTGATGCCGAGTTGGATCGCGGCGAGGGTGACGAACGCGTGGAGCGTCTCGGCGAGGTTCTCCCAATCCTTGGCCAGTCGGCGGTTTCGACCGAACCACGAGAAGGTGCGCTCGACCACCCACCGGCGCGGCAGGACGACGAAGCCCTTCATGTCGTCGGTCCGCTTCACGATCTCCATGCGCAGGGTCGGCACCGCGGCGACCGCATCCTTCACCTGATGCGCATTGTAACCGCCGTCGGCCCAGACCAGTTCGAGCCAAGGAAAGCGGTTACGGATCTTGTCGAGGACCAACGCCGCCCCGTCCCGGTCCTGAATGCCGGCGGAATGGACGACGACGCGCATCGGCAGGCCGATAGTGTCGACGAGGGCGTGGATCTTGCGGCCCTTTACCTTCTTGCCGGCGTCGTAGCCCACTGCGTCGTCTTTACCGCCCCCTTTTCGGCCGCCTTCAGCGACTGGCTGTCGATGATGGCGGCGGACGGGCTGGCCTCGCGCCCCTCGCGTTCACGCAAGACCATGTGGAGTTCGGCCCAGATGGCGTCCCAGGTTCGGTCTCGCTGGAACTTGCGGAAGATGTTGTAGACCGTCGAGCGCGGCGGAAACCCGTCGGAAGGCAGGTAGCGCCACGGGCAACCGGTGCGCAGCAGGTAGAAGATGGCGTTCATCGCCGCCCGCATGTCGGTCTTGCGCGGCCGCCCACCTGGCGAGGCCGGTGGAATCAACGGGGCGAGCTGCCACCACTCCGCATCCGTCAGATTGCTTGGAAAACGCTCGCTTTCCCGCCGATGGATTGCCTGCTGCTCCGCCGTCCACATCCCAAATCACCGCTCCAAACATCTCGGAATCGGTGAATCACGCAACCTCGCCGAGCGCAACGACCTTTTGGGTCAGGCTCTTAGCCAAGCAGTGGGCGCGTGAACCATCCAAGCGTAGCGAGGCTTTTAGGAAGCATGCCGCAGCCGTCCAAGCCTTCCAAGCGCGGCTTGACCGCTTTACGGTTCTTGACCCGGCCTGCGGATCAGGCGCCTTCCTGATTCATACATTAGAATTTCTCCTGCGGGAACGGCGCCGTACACAACGCGAATTGGCGTTGGTAACCGGCGGCAAGCGCGAGGGACTTTTCGACTTCAAAGCTGACGATGAAATCCGCCATATCCTTTCACAAAACATTTTTGGCGTCGACATCAACCCGGCCTCAGTGGAGATCGCGCGGCTTGCGCTTTGGCTACACACGGCCAAATCCGATCAGCCCCTTTCAAACCTAGACACCAACATTGTCGAGGGTAACTCACTCGTCAGCAGTGAGGTGTACACGTTTAAGGCGGACTTGCTCACTGCTACGGCAGTGACCATAGAAACGATCAATGCGTTCGACTATGATGAGCGATTTCCTACCGTATTTGACACGAAGCAGCCCGACGGTCCGGGCTTTGACTGCATCGTGGGAAACCCACCATACGTAAAGCTTCAAAATTTCAAGAAGGTATATCCGGAGACTGCTGACTTCCTGCGCAATGCGAGGTATACGAACGGACTACCGAGGTATGCGAGCTGCCAGACTGGCAACTTTGACCTATACCTTCCGTTCATTGTGAGGTGGTCCCCGTCGGGCGGGCAGTTCGGTAAGCTTGGGTCGACCTGAGAGAAGGACGATCCCGATGACGGGGAAGCGGAAGCGGTATTCGGCAGATTTCAAGGCGAAGGTCGCGCTGGAGGCGATCCGGGGCGAGGCGACCGTGGCGCAGCTGACGGTCAAGTACGGCGTCCATCAGACGATGATCAGCGCGTGGAAGAAGCAGGCGGTCGACGGAATGTCAGGCGTCTTCTCCGGGAAAGCCGAAGCGGTGGAGAACGCGC
>NZ_SJFN01000053.1 GCF_004328075.1 Siculibacillus lacustris
CAGTGAATGGGCGACCGTCTTCGGCGATGCCAAGATGACGACCGCGTTGCTCGACCGGCTCACCCACCACTGCCACATCCTGGAGACAGGGAACGACAGCTTCCGCTTCAAGAACAGTTCGGCGAAAACGGCCAAACCAACCAGGGAGAAGACGAGGAACTTGACCGCCAACTGACCAACCGACCATCATCAAGGCGGGTCAGTTCTCAGTGGAAAGCCTGGGTCAGTTCTCCGCGGAAATCAACAGTAGAACGGCCCAGAGGGCAAGAGCGAAGGATTTGTCCTCCCTGTACAGCGGCAGCGGAACGGGGATGGCCGGGCTTGTAGACCGAACGAACCGAGATGGCGCAGAATCGGCGCGACGTGCAACCGGCGGCAACTATTTCGCTGTCGGCCTGATCGCATCTCGAATCGCCAGCCGTGCCTCGTGCGCGCGCCGCCGAGCATCCTCAATGGTGGCTGCCCCTTCGATCTCCGCGAGGGCGACCAGCGCAACCGAGACTGCGGCTCGGAGCCGCAGCGCTGACGATGCGAGTCTCTGAACCTGATTCGGATCGCTCATCGTCAAGTTGCCCCGCTGCACGGTGCCAGCGTCGCACCCCGGCAGCAGATCGGCAACCCACCAATGGTCGGCCGCAGGCCCGGGAAGCGAGGCTCGATCGCAAACGAGAGAAGCTCCCGACGTATACGTGACGGGAGCCTCTACGATCGACGACAAAGGGGATTTTGGGTTGCCGTAGAAGCATAGTGCAATCCGTTGACTCTCGACGTCAAGCTCTTGTTGCTCGTCAGAACAATCGGTTCCATCGTCTACGGCATTCGAACGACCATCCCGGCCTGCGCTCGAACACGGCAGCCGGGATCTGCCCCCCACTTTCTGAAGTTGCGATAGCCTCCCGATTCCTACAGATCCATGACGAACCGATCGAATTTCTCGTATTTTTCTGCCATCGTGGATAGTGGGATCTGCGCCTTCAAGACGTCAATGCACCCGGTCGGTGCGTTATTACCGCGTTTCGCCACCTCTTCTGCCGCTCTCCCGGTATTCGCGTCGACGAATATCGGCCGATCGACATCGCCCGCTGACGCAGCCAACAAATCAGCTTCGTTTGCAACGATAATTGCAACTCCAACATCTTACCACAATGGGCACGAGGCCGGATCGGCAGAACCGGGCCGTGAGCGAGAGCGGTTGTCATCAGTCGAGTTCGGCGAGGCGTCACCGATACCCCCCCCTGTCGTCCAACCGATACCGACAAGGCGAGGTGGCGATGTTTTTTAAACTGGTATTTTATGGATAAAAAACACGTTGACGGGATCCCATGGCGCCTGTCAAACAAAACCGCGGGATCGATCTCCCTGCGCGGATCTCGCGCGGGTGGACGGGGTCGGTCGACCGCAGGCGAGCGCCACAGGGCGCCGCGGATCAGGGAACAGCGACCGATGAAGGCATTGATGATCGAAGGCGTGGAGCGTTGCGCGTTCCATGACGTCCCCGAGCCCGTTCCGGGCCCCGGCGAAGTCCTCGTGGCGGTGCGCCACGTCGGTTTGTGCGGCAGCGACCTCGCCACCTTCACCGGCCTCAACCCGCTGGTCGCGCTGCCCCGGATCCCCGGCCACGAGATCGGCGCCGAGATCATCTGCACCGGCACCGACGTGCCGGCCGAATACGCGCCCGGGCGCCGCGCCATCGTCGTGCCCTATACCGCCTGTGGCCAGTGCACCTCGTGCCGCCAGGGCCGGGTCAACGCCTGCAAGTCCAACCGCACCCTCGGCGTCCAGCAGAACGGCGGCCTCGCCGAGAAGTTCGTGTTGCCCTGGGGCAAACTGATCCTCAACGACAAACTCGCACCGCGCCATCTGGCGCTGGTCGAGCCGCTGTCGGTCGGCTTCCACGCGGTCGCCCGCGGTCGCGTCACCAAGACCGACCGGGTGGTGGTGATCGGCTGCGGCATGATCGGCATGGGGGCGATCGCCGGCGCGGTGGCGCGCGGCGCCACCGTCATCGCCGTCGACATCGGCGCCTCGAAGATCGCCATGGCGGCGCGCTACGGCGCCACCCACACGATCGATGCGGGCACCGAAGACGTCGCCGCGCGGGTCGCGGAACTGACCGGCGGCGACGGCGCCGACGTGGTGATCGAGGCGGTCGGCGCGCCGGCCACCTTTACCCAGGCGATCGACATCGTCTGTTTCTGCGGCCGGGTGGTCTACATCGGCTACTGCAAGGCGCCGGTCGCCTACGACACCAAGTTCTTCAATCTCAAAGAGCTCGACATCATGGGCTCGCGCAACGCCACCGCCGACGACTTCCGCGCGGTGATCACCTACCTCGAAGGCCTCGATCATGCGCCGGACGATCTGATCTCGAAGGTCTTCGCCTTCGAAGACGCCGCCGAGGCCTTGCCCTACTGGACCCGCGAACGCGCGACGACGCTGAAGATCGTCATCGAACGGTGATCGCAGACGCTCGGCGAGCCGACCGGAGGGCGCCGGTCGGTTCGCGCGGGCGTCCGTGGCGATCCCGCTCCCACTCGGAGGAACTCCCCATGAAATCCCTCGACGCATCCTTCCTCGGCGGACGGCCGCGGCCGACCCCGCGCATCCTGCAGTTCGGCGAAGGCAACTTCCTGCGCGCCTTCGTCGACTGGAAGATCGACCGTATGAACGAGAGCGCCGGCACCGACTGGGGTGTCGTGGTGGTCCGTCCGATCGCCGGCGGCAATCCGCATACGCTGAACGAGCAGGACGGCCTCTATACGGTGCTGTCGCGCGGCGTCGACGAGAGCGGCGCGGAAGTCTCCGAAGCCCGCATCGTCGCCAGCGTGCGCAAGGAACTGCCGTCGCACGAGGATTGGGCCGGCGTGCTGGCGCTCGCCCACGATCCGGCGATCACCGTGGTGATCTCCAACACCACCGACGCCGGCATCGCCTTTGTCCCGACCGTCAAATACGACGACGTGCCGCCGGTGTCCTTCCCGGGCAAGATGACCCGGCTCCTGCACGAGCGTTGGAAGGCCTTCGGCGGCACGCCGGAGACCGGCTGGCAGATGATCGCCTGCGAGCTGATCGACCACAACGGCGACGAGCTGAAGCGTATCGTGCTGCAGCACGCCGAGGAATGGGGTCTGGAGCCGGCGTTCATCGCCTGGGTGAAGTCGGCCAACGCCTTCTACAACACCCTGGTCGATCGCATCGTCCCCGGCTATCCGCGCGCCGAAGCCGAAGAGCTGAAGAAGTCGCTCGGCTACGAAGACCTGTTCATGACGGCGACCGAGCTGTTCAACTTCTTCGTCATCGAGCGCAAGGCCGACCAGCCGGCGCTGCGCCTGCCGCTCGCCGACCACGACGTCGGCACCATCGTCACCGCCGACGTCACGCCCTACAAGGCGCGCAAGGTGGCGATCCTCAACGGCGCCCACACCGGGCTGTGCCCCTTGTCGCTGATCGCCGGCGTGCCGACGGTCGGCGAGGCGGTGACCACGCCGGTCGGCGCCAAGTTCCTCGACAAGCTGCTCGGGCAGGAGGTGATCCCCTTCCTGACGCTGCCCAGGGACGAACTCGACAGCTTCGCCGCCGCGGTGCTGCGCCGCTTCGCCAATCCCTACATCCGCCATCTCTGGTACGACATCAGCCTCAACGGCCTGGTCAAGTATCAGACCCGCAACCTCGATCGGCTCACCGCCTATATCGAGAAGTTCGGCAAGCCGGCGCCCTTGATGACCCTGTCGCTGGCCGCCTGGCTGGTGTTCTACCTCGGCCGCTTCCCCGGTTCGGCGGAACTGCCGCCGCGCGATTCCGCCGACATCCTCGCCAAGGTCAAGGCGATCGGCGCCCTCGATGACGGCTCGCCGAAGGGCCGCGAGGCGATGGTCGCGGCGTATCTCGCCGAGACCGGCTTCTGGGGCAAGTCGATCGACACCCCGGCGCTGCGCGCCGCGGTTCTCGCCGACTTCGCGACGCTGACCGAGGTGCCGTTCACCTTCGCGCGGCTCGCGACCCTGGTCGACGCGGCCTGATCGGCCCGACGGTCGCGACGCGGCCGCCGCGGTCGGACCCCGACGGAACGACGAGCCCCTCGCCATCGGCGGGGGGCACCCCATATTTCTTCCGACCGATCCTCGCACGAGGATCCCGATCCGAACGGTGTCCCAGGCGGGGGACACGGCGACCCGAGGGGCGAGCCATGACCCGAGTTCTCAGAATCCATTCCGACGACACCGTCGCGGTCGCCCTCGAGCCGATCGCCGCCGGGACCGTGATCCCCGCCTTCGCCGTGACGCTCGGCGACGACATCCCGCAGGGCCACAAATTTGCGATCGCCGAGATCGCCGAAGGCGACCGGGTGATCAAATACGGCGCGGTGATCGGCATTGCCAAGGAGGCGATAGCCCCCGGCCGTCACGTCCACACCCACAATCTCAAGACGGCGCTCGGCGGCATCGTCGACTACGCCTATTCCGGCCATCCGGTGGCCCAGCCGAACAACGGCGGCACCGTGCCGAAGATCGCGGCCTTCGTGCGCTCCAACGGCGACATCGGCATCCGCAACGATCTGTGGATCGTGCCGCTGGTCGGCTGCATCAACGGGCTGGCGCAGAACATCGCCAAGAAGATCGAGGCCGAAGGCATGCTGCCGGAAGGCTCGAAGGTCGCGGTGCTGGCCCACCCCTACGGCTGCTCGCAGCTCGGCGACGATCTCGCCAACACCCGCGGCATCCTCCAGAACTACGCCCAGCATCCCAATGCCGGCGGCGTGCTGATCCTCGGGCTCGGCTGCGAGAACAACACCAAGGCCTATTTCTCCGACGGCTTCGCGCCCCCGGATCCGCGCCGCGTCCGCTTCCTCATCTCGCAGGAGGCCGGTGACGAAGAGGCCGAGGCGCTGACGGCGGCGCGCGAACTCGCCGCGGTGATGGCCGGCGACGTGCGCAGCGAAGTCGGCGCCGACCGGCTGCGGGTCGGCCTCAAGTGCGGCGGCTCGGACGGTTTTTCGGGAATCACCGCCAATCCGCTGCTCGGTGCCTTCTCCGACTGGCTGTGCGGCATCGGCGGCACCACGGTCCTGACCGAAGTGCCGGAGATGTTCGGCGCCGAACAGCTGCTGATGGAGCGGGCCGAGAACCGAGACGTGTTCGAGAAGACGGTGGCCCTGGTCAACGATTTCAAGGAATACTACATCGCCAACAAGCAGCCGATCTACGAGAACCCGTCGCCCGGCAACAAGGCCGGCGGCATCTCGACGCTCGAGGAGAAGTCGCTCGGCTGCACCCAGAAGGCCGGGCTCTCGACCGTCCACGACGTGCTCAAATACACCGACCGGATCCATGTCCCCGGCCTCAATCTCCTCTCGGCGCCGGGCAACGACGGCGTCGCGGTGACGGCGCTCGCCGCCTCGGGCTGCCACATGGTGCTGTTCACCACCGGCCGCGGCACGCCGCTCGGCGGCGTGGTGCCGACCGTCAAGGTGGCGACCAACTCAACGCTGGCCGAACGCAAGCCGCACTGGATCGACTTCGACGCCGGTCCGATCGCCACGGGAGCGGCGACCGTCGCCGACCTGCGCGATTCCTTCGTCGACACCGTGCTGGCGGTGGCGAGCGGCAATGCCACCCGCAACGAGACCAACGGCATCGGCGAGATCGTGATCTTCAAGACCGGCGTGACGCTCTGACGGCGTGACGCTCCGAACGCCATCGGCGGGCCGGCGACGGCCCGTCGATCCGCCTCCGGGGCGAGCGGCGATCGACGCCACGCGCCGCAGTCGCATGGGTAGTCCTGCTGATTGCAACTCGGGCGTGCCGGGTCGAGCCTGCCTCGACCCGTGCGCCGAGATCTGCGAAGGTGCCGGCGAAAATTCGGGCCTCGACCGGCACGAATCGGCAATCTTCGGCGGATACGCTGCCTGCGATCAGACGATCGGTCCGCCGCCCGGAGACCGTCCATGCCCATCACCATCGCCGGCGCCACCCGCGCCTGGACCTCGACGCTGGTCGATTCGACGGTCTCCGCCGACGTGGCGACCGCCGCCGCCGACGGCACCTTCACCTATGCCGAACTGCTGAAGGTGCTGCGCGACGTCGCCGCCGAGGGCAGTCTGACGGCCACCACGCTCGCCGACCTCCAGACCATCGCCACCCATCTCAACATCGGGGTCGCGGCTTCCGACTCTGTCGCGGCGATCTTCCGGCAACTGGTGCTCGGCAATCCGGCCAATCTGGTGTGGGCGGGGGGCGGCACCACCCAGGTGACGCTCGCCAACCTGCAGGTCGGGACCACCGCGGCGGTGTTCACCCAGCTGATCGACGAGTGGTACGCGGGCAAGGACCTGCCCGACCCGTCGGTTCCGAACTATTCGACCGCCTATGCCTGGCAGAGCGGTGCCCTCTATGGGGCGAGCGGGGCAGCGACCGTCCAGGACATCGCCCAGGGCTATGTCGGCGACTGCGAATTGCTCGCCGGATTGATCGAGGCGGTTCTCAACCATCCCGATCTCGTGTCGAAGATGATCGTCGACAACGGCAACGGCACCTACGGCGTGCGTTTCTACGTGAACGGCGACGAGATGTGGGAAACGGTCGACCGCAATCTGCCGGTCTATACCAACGGCGCGCTGGCCTTCAACAACGAGAACGCCGCGGCCGGGGCGGCCCTGTGGGCCGATCTGGTCGAGAAGGCCTATGCGCAGCTGAGCAGCACCGGCCTGCTCTCCCACCCGGCGGTCAATTCCTACGAGAACATCAGCGGCGACCCGGCCACCGACGTGCTGGCCAACCTGACCAACTGCAAGTCCGTACGCTACTACGACAGCGGCGACGCCGCCTGGACCTCCTACAAGGCCTATGTGCTGGCGGCGTTGGCCGATCACGACGACGTGGTTGTCGAGAGCTACGCCTACAGCTACGACTCGTCGGGCAAAGAGAAGTTCATCGTCAACCATGCCCTGGGCGTGATCGGCTACGACACCGCGACCGGCTGCTTCATCATCCGCAACCCCTGGGGGCTATCCGGTTTCGGCGACTACCTGCCCGAATTCGAAGCCTCGATGGCCGACATCAAGGCGGTCTACGGCGATTTCGTCATCGACGATTCCGCCTCGACCGCGTCGCGGATGCGTATCGGCACTACCGGCCGGGCGGCGATCTACGGCACGTCGAATTGCGTCGCCTCGCTGGTGCGATTCAACGATCTCTCCGGACAGGCGATCACCCGCTATGCTCTGCAGGTGGTCGGCGACGGCGCGCTTTCCCTCGGCGGCGCCGCCGATCTCGCCACGGCGGACCAGACGGCGCAGGGAATCGTCGTCGTCTCCGCCGCCGATTTCGCCAAGGTCCAGTACGGCACCGGTTCGACCGTCGATACACCCGATCTGCTGATCTCGGCGCAGGATGCCACTGGCTGGAGCCAGACGGAAGTCCTCGCGATCACCGAGCAAGGCTGGAAGATTTCCGAGACGGTGAAACGTGAAAAGGTCCTGGCCTTCGGAGAAGCCATCAAGGTCGCGGATCTCGTCGATTTTTCGGGTCCGTCACAGACGTCGACCCCCTTCTACTACGGATACATCGACAGTGGCGTCGGACATTTTTCTTTCACCGCTATGCTTTCCGGCTTCGACTGGATCTCGGGTAATGCAGCCGAGGCATATGGCGTCGACTTCGCGAACCTGCTCTACACCGCGCCACAGAGCTATGGCGAAGTGCTCATGCACGTCACGGCGTCTTGGGGCGGGGACGATTCCAACCGCCCGGACATTCACCTCTGGGTCGGCAATGACGTCGCCACCGCGATCCAAGCCTATGACAACGGCCTGTTGTCCCAGGCGCAGGCGATCGCCGATACCGCCAAGGCCCTCGTCGCCAATCTCGCCGGGCTCGAGACCATGGTGATGTCGGGTACGCTCGAGGCGATCGGCCTGACCGATGCCAAGACCCCGACGATCCGCCTCACCGGCGCCCAAGTGTCCGCCGACTTCGGCGTGCTCGCCGAGATCACCGACGCCCTGCGCATCCGGATCAACGGCATGGTCGGGGTCGCGGTGTCCGGCATGACCGCCCGGCTCGCCGCGCTCGGCTCGGTCATCTGCCTCACCGATCCCCTTACCGACGCCTGCGACCTCGACTCCGACGGCCGTTCCGACCTCCTCTTCGCCAAGTCCGACGGGACGCTGGCGACCTGGATGCTGGCGGATACGGCGATCGCCGTCGGCGGCACCATCGGCAATCCCGGGACCGCATGGCGGCGGGTCGCCACCGGCGACTTCGGCGGCGACGGCAAATCCGACGTGCTGTTCCGCAGGGCCGACGGCACGCTCGCCACCTGGACGCTGTCGGGGACCACCATCACCGGTGGCGGCACCCTCGGCAATCCCGGCCGCGCCTGGGCGCTCGCCGCCACCGGCGACTTCGACGGCGACGGCTCGACCGATCTCCTGTTCCGCAAGGCCGACGGCACGCTCGCCACCTGGTTGGTCGGCGCCTCCGGCCTCGCCGGCGGCGCCACCCTCGGCAATCCCGGCGCCGATTGGCAGGTGCTTGGCACCGGCGACTTCGACGGCGACGGCACCGCCGACATCCTGCTGCGCAACGGCACCACCGGCGCCTATCGGACTTGGCTGGTCGCCGCCGACGCCCATGCCGGCGGTGCGAACCTCGGCAGCCTCGGCGCCGCCTGGGTGTTCCGGGCGATCGGCGACTTCAACGGCGACGGCTCCTCGGACCTGCTGTTCCAGAACACCGCGACCGGCACCTACGCCACCTGGGACATCGTCGGCGACGCGATCGTCGGCGGCGGCACGATCGGCAGCCCGGGCGCCGCCTGGACCCTGCGCGAGGTCGGCGACTTCAACGGCGACGGCCGCAGCGATCTCCTGTTCCAGAAGCGCGACGGCACGCTGGCCACCTGGGATCTCGCCGACACGACGATCGTCGGCGGCGGCACGCTGGGCAATCCCGGCCTCGCCTGGACCACCGGCAGCCTGCACGCCGGGGTCGCCCTCGCCCCGACGCTGCTGTTCCAGAAGACCGACGGCACGGTGGCGACCTGGACGATGGCCGGCACGGCGATCACCGGCGGCGCCGGCTTCGGCTCGACCGGCTCGGCCTGGACGGCGCTCGCCACCGCCGATTTCGACGGCAACGGCCGCCTCGACGTGCTGTTCCGCAACGGCGCGACCGGTGCGCTGGCCAGTTGGCAGACCGACGGCACGACGATCACCGGCGGCGGCACGATCGGCAATCCCGGCACCGCCTGGGCCTATACCGGCACCGGCGACTTCGACGGCGACGGCCGCTCCGACCTGCTGTTCCACAACGCCACCACCGGAGCCTACGCCAGCTGGGACGTCGCCGGCACGGCGATCGTCGGCGGCGGCACGATCGGCAATCCCGGCGCCGCCTGGACGCTCGACGGCATCGGCGACTTCGACGGCGACGGCCGTTCGGACCTGTTGTTCCAGAAGACCGACGGGACGCTGGCGACCTGGCAGCTCGGCGACACCTCGATCGTCGGCGGCGGCACGCTGGGCAATCCCGGCGCCGCCTGGACTTTCAAGGGGATCGGCGACTTCGACGGCGACGGGCGCTCGGACATTCTGTTCCAGAAGACCGACGGGACCTTGGCGACCTGGGACATGGCGGGGACGACCCAGATCGGCGGCGGCACGATCGGCAATCCCGGCTCGGCCTGGGTGTTCCAGGGCATCCGCGACCTCGACGGCGACGGCCGTTCGGACATCGTGTTCAAGTCGGCGACCGACTCGACGCTGGCGGCCTGGCTGATCAACGACACGACGATCGTCGGCGGCGGCACGCTGGGCAATCCCGGTGCCGCCTGGACCCTGATCGCCTGAGATCCACCAAGAGAGATCCCCGAGGGGGCCGGCGCGACACCACGGCACGGTTCGCTCCGTTCACGTCGAATGTGAACACGTGTCCGCCGCTCTTCGGCCTTCTCTGCAACGAATTGACTTGATGCGACGAGTGACCCGTATCACCATGTCGCCACTACCTTGTTGTGCTCGGTTATTGTTGCGAGATTGCTTTCGGGAGAAGCACCATGTCGATCAGCGTTTGGTCTTCCATTTCCACCCTCTTCTCCGGTTATTCGGCGACGCATTGGGATCGATCGCAGGGTAACGGGTCGAACGTCGCGTGGATCGACACCGAAACGGCGAGTTCCGGCTACAACGTCAATTCGAGCCTGACCTACAACGTCGTCCTCACGGCGACCGACAGCTTCGGAGATACCGAAGCCCAGACGGTGGTACTCGGGACGACGACCATGGTCTTCCCGATGACCGGCTCGAACTTCTCGGGCACCAAAGTCAGCACGGGGGCAACCGGGGTCGCGCTGTTCACCAGTTCCAACGGTGTGGCGAACGGCGGCGCGTTCTGGTTCGCGGCCAGCACCACAGTCAGCGGGGCCTATGACATCGACTTCCAGGCGTTCACCGACGCCTATCACAAGGTCGCGTCGGGAAGTCCGGCGATCACCTTGAAGGGTTCGACGACGGCGCTGATCTCGGGCATCACCTCGCCGATCACCTATTCCTACGCCTTCACCTCGAACACCCTGCTCTTCGCCTATTCCACGCGGGTCAGCAGCGGCATCGAGAACATCGTCGTCCAGGGTTTCGACACGTCTGGAACCGCGAAATTCGCGCCGGTGACGCTGGCATCGAACGTGTCGACCAGTCTCGACTGGTACATTGGCACCGACAACGCCGGCAACTACGAATTCGTCCACTCCGATGCCGCGGTGACCGGCCAGATCGACATCCAGTCGCTCAACGCCAACGACGGCAGCCTCGGCGCCACGGTGACCTATCAGGACAACCTTTCCGATACCTGGGGCGCGGATGCAGTCTACCTGTCGAACGGCAATTTCCTCGGCGTCACCGAAGGAAAACTCGCCAACGGCACCCACGTCCTTTCGGTCGCGCTGTTCGACGCCAGCGGGACCGCCCTGTCCGGCACCCCGGTCACCCTGACCCTGGCTGCGACCGCGAGCGTGCACTGGCAAGTGTCGCGAAGCTCCTCCAACGACACCATCGTTCTGGCCTATTCCGACACCGACGCGGTGCATCTCGTCCAGTTCGCCGCAGACGGCACCGAAGTGAGCAGCCTCACGACCGCGCTGACGGCCTTCGACCGGCTGCGCTCGCTCGGCGACGGGCGGTTCGAACTGTCCTACCGGGTGTCGGCGCAAGGGGGCGGCAACACCGTCGAGGCGACGATCTACGACACCCGCACGCCGGGCAGCACGGTTTCCGGCTCGTCCGGCAACGACCGCATCGCCGGAACCACCGGCGGCACCGTGCTGGCGCTCGCCGGCAACGACGTGATCGCCGGCGGTCGCGGCACCGTCGACGGCGGCGGCGGTGCCGACGTGGTCGATTATGCCGCGACCTATGCGTCGTCGACCGTCGTGCGCAATACCGACGGCTCGCGGACGGTGACGGCCAATGGGACCACCGACACGCTGACCAACGTCGAGCTGCTGCAGTTCTCCGACCGCACCGTGGCGATCCGCCAGACGGCCGCCAAGGATCTCAACGGCGAGGGCCACTCCGACGTCGTGCTGCGCAAGGCCGACGGATCGATCGCCACCTGGATGCTCACCGACACCACGATCGCGGTGGGCGGCACCATCGGCAATCCCGGTTCGGCGTGGCGGACCGTGGCCGTCGCCGACTTCGGCGGCGACGGCAATGCCGACCTGTTGTTCCAGAAGGCCGACGGGACGATCGCCGCCTGGCAGTTGTCGGGAACGACGATCGTCGCAGGCCCCTCCTACGGCAACCCCGGGACCGGCTGGAGCGTCGCGGCGACCGGCGACTTCGACGCCAACGGGTCCTCCGACATCCTGTTCCGCAAGGCCGACGGCACGCTCGCCACTTGGCGGGTGAACGCCTCCGGGGTCGCCGGCGGGGCGACGCTCGGCAGCGTCGGCACCGGCTGGCGGGTGCTCGGGACCGGCGACTTCGACGGCGACGGCAAATCCGACATCCTGTTCCAGAACATCACCACCGGCGCCTATGCCACGTGGCTGATCACCGGCGACACCCATTCCGGCGGTGCGACGCTGGGCAATCCCGGCAGCGCCTGGGTGTTCCGGGCGATCGGCGACTTCAACGGCGACGGAACCTCCGACATCCTGTTCCAGAACACCACGACCGGCAGTTACGCCACCTGGGACATCGGGTCCGACGCGATCGCCGGCGGTGGCACCATCGGCTCGCCCGGCACCGCCTGGACGCTGCGCGACGTCGGCGACTACAACGGCGACGGCAAGGCCGATCTCCTGTTCCAGAAGCGCGACGGCACGCTCGCGACTTGGGATCTCTCCGACACCACCATCGTCGGCGGCGGCACGATCGGCAATCCGGGCCTGACCTGGTCGGTGGCCGGCTCGGTCAAGGCGGCGGTGCCGATCGCTCCGACGCTGGTGTTCCAGAAGAGCGACGGCACGGTGGCGACCTGGACGGTGTCGGGGGCCTCGATCACCGGCGGCGCCGGCTTCGGCTCGTCGGGCAGCGCCTGGACCGCGGTCGCGCGCGGCGACTTCAACGGCGACGGCAAGATCGACGTGCTGTTCCAGAATTCGAGCGGCACGCTCGCCACCTGGACCACCAACGGCACGGCGATCACCGGTGGCGGCACCATCGGCTCGCCGGGCGCGGCCTGGACCTTCAAGGGCACCGGCGACTTCGACGGCGACGGGCGGTCCGACCTGTTGTTCTACAATGCGACGAGCGGCGCCTATGCCTCTTGGGACATCGCCGGGACGTCGATCGTCGGCGGCGGCACCATCGGCACGCCCGGTGCGGCCTGGACGGAGGTCGGGATCGGCGACTTCGACGGCGACGGCCGCTCGGATCTGTTGTTCCAGAAGACCGACGGGACGCTGGCGACCTGGCAGCTCGGCGATTCGACCATCGTCGGCGGCGGCTCGATCGGTTCGCCGGGCGGGACTTGGGTGTTCAAGGGCCTCGGCGACTTCAACGGTGACGGCAAGTCGGATCTGCTGTTCCAGGATTCGTCGGGACGGCTGGCGACCTGGGACATGTCGGGGACGACCCAGATCGGCGGCGGGTTCATCGGCAATCCCGGCGCCTCCTGGGTGTTCCAGGGGATCCAGGATCTCGACGGCGACGGCAAGTCGGACATCCTGTTCAAGTCGGCGACCGACAACACCCTGGCCGCGTGGCTGATCAACGACACCACCATCGTCGGCGGCGGCACGATCGGCAATCCCGGGACCGGCTGGGCCGTGGTGGCGTGAAGCCGCGGCACCGTCCCGCCCGCTGCAAGTGGACGCCCGAGGTCGTGCCGATGGCGCGGTTTCGGGTGCTTTTTGGTGTGACCTCCGCCCAGAGCCTCGGGGCGAGCGGCGCCGAGCCGCCACATCGCGCGTTGTACCGGGCCGGTCGTTCGTACTAAGTTCCGGGCGTTGCCGAGGGATGCCTTTTCCATGACCGTCTCGGGATCGCCGTCCCGACCCGACCGACGCGAGTTCCGATGACCGATGCCGCCCCCGCCGGCCCGTTCGACCCGACCGCCGCTTCCGACAGCGGGCTGATCGGGCTCTGCGGGGTCGCGGCGTTCTTCCGGATTCCCGCCGATGCGGCGGCGTTGCGGCGCGATCTGGCGATCGCCGGCGAAGCCCGGGCCGATGCCGATCAGGTGGTGCGGGCGGCGCGGATCCTCGGCCTGCGGGCGGCGATCGGCCGGCTGAAGCGCGCCGAAGAGATCGAGACCCTGCCGGCGCCGTCGCTGTTGCGGCGTCGCGACGGCACCTTCCTGGTGTTCGGCGGGCGCTTTCCCGACGGCGAGATCCGGGCGATCGACCCGGTCGGCCGTCAGGAGCGCAAGCTCGCCGCGAGGGTGCTGTTCGAAGAACTCGATCCGGTGGCGATCCGGGTCACCCGCCGCTTCATGGGCGCCGGCGCCGATCCCCAGACCTTCGGGATCCGCTGGTTCCTGCCGTCGCTGTGGCGCTATCGACGGCCGCTCGGCCACGTCCTGGTGGCGTCGCTGTTCATCCAGTTGTTCGCCCTGGTGACGCCGCTGTTCTTCCAGGTGATCGTCGACAAGGTGCTGACCCACAAGGGCTGGTCGACGCTGACGGTGCTGATCGCCGGTCTGGTGGTGATCGGCGCCTTCGACGTGTTCCTGCAGTACCTGCGCACCTATGCGTTGTCGCACACCACCAACCGTATCGACGTCGAGCTCGGGCAACGGCTGTTCCAGCACCTGCTGCGCCTGCCGATCGGCTATTTCGAGACGCGCTCGGCGGGTCAGACGGTGGCGCGGGTGCGCGAACTCGAGACGATCCGCTCGTTCCTGACCGGTCAGGGTCTGTTCGCGGCGCTCGATCTCTTGTTCGCCTTCGTGTTCATCGCCGTGCTGTTCGCCTATTCGTGGTGGCTGACCCTGGTGGTGCTGGCGGCGATCCCGATCTACCTCTTGATCACCGCGGTGATCCGACCGCTGCTGCGCGACCGCATCAAGGAGAAGTTCGATCGCGGTGCGCTGAGCCAGCAGTTCCTGGTGGAGACGATCGTCGGCATCCAGACGATCAAGGCGGCGGCGGTCGAGCCGATCATGCAGGTGGAGTGGGAGGAGCGGCTCGCGGCTTACGTCCAGACCGCCTTCGGCGCCACCATGCTCGGGGCGCTCGGTCAGGATTCGATCCAATACGTCTCGAAGCTGACCACCGCCTTCCTGCTGTTCTTCGGCGCCCAGGCGGTGATCTCCGGCGACTTCACGGTCGGCCAGCTGGTCGCCTTCAACATGATTGCCGGTCAGGTGGCCCAGCCGATCCTGCGGCTGTCGCAGATCTTCCAGGACTTCCAGCAGGTCCACATCTCGATCGACCGGCTCGGCGACATCCTCAACGCCGCGCCGGAACGCACGCCGCGGATCCGCTCGGCGCCACCGCCGCCGAAGGGGGCGATCGAGGTGCGCAACGTCTCGTTCCGCTATCGCCCCGGCCTGCCCGAGGTGCTGCGGCAGGTGTCGCTGGCGATCCGGCCGGGTGAGGTGATCGGCATCGTCGGGCCCTCGGGGTCGGGCAAGTCGACGCTGACCAAGATGGTGCAGCGCTTCTACCTGCCCGACGAGGGTCAGGTGCTGATCGACGGGGCGGACCTGTCGCAGGTCGACCCGTCGTGGCTGCGCAGCCACATCGGCGTGGTGCTGCAGGAGAACCTGCTGTTCAACCGCACCATCCACGAGAACATCGCGCTGACCAATCCGGCGATGTCGCGCGCCCAGGTGATCGCCGTGGCGCGGCTGGCCGGCGCCGACGAATTCGTCGCCAAGCTGCCGGAAGGCTACGATTCGATGATCGAGGAGCGCGGCGCCAATCTGTCGGGGGGGCAGCGCCAGCGCATCGCCATCGCCCGGGCGCTCGCCTCCAATCCGCCGGTGCTGATCTTCGACGAGGCGACCAGCGCGCTCGACTACGAGAGCGAGCGGGTGATCCAGACCAACATGCGCCAGATCGTGCGTGGCCGCACGGTGCTGATCATCGCCCACCGGCTGGCGGCGGTGCGCCACTGCGACCGCATCGTCGGCATGGTCGAGGGGCGGATCGTCGAGGTCGGCAGCCACGACGAGTTGCTGGCGCGCGGCCAAGGCCTCTATGCCCGGCTGTGGGCGATGCAGAACGAGCGAGGCCCGGCATGAGCCCGCAACCGACCGCCGCGTCCGCCCCCGAACGCCGGACGGCCGCCCGCCCGACCTCGCCGTGGTCGATGCGGCGCAGCTCCGACCGGGCCTTCCTGCCGGCGGCGCTCGAGATCCTCGAGACTCCGCCCTCGCCGATCCGCATGGCGCTGATCCTGGCGATCTGCGCGCTGGTGGCGGCGGCCCTGGTGTGGAGCTGGTTCGGGCGCTTCGACGTGGTGGCGATCGCCCCGGGCAAGATCCAGCCGACCGGCCGGGTCAAGGTGATCCAGCCGATCGACGCGGGCAAGGTGATCGCCACGCCGCCGCAGAACGGCACCGCGGTGGCGGCCGGCGAAGTGCTGGTCGAGCTCGATCCGCGCGAGGCCCAGGCCGACGAATCGGCGCTGACCTCGGCACTCGCCTCGTGGCAGGCCGAGGTGCTGCGGCGCCGGACGGTGCTGGCCGCGGCGCGGCTGGCGGTGCCGGTGGCGTCGGCGATCGTCTGGCCCGACGACATGCCGGCGGGGATCCGACGGCGCGAACAGTTGGTGCTCGAGGCCGACATCGCCCGGCTCACCGCCGATCTCGCCTCGCTCGAGGCCCAGCGGATCCAGAAGGGCGCCGAGCTGATCCGGCTCGAAACCACCATCCGGGCGCAGCAGGACCTGCTCGCCACCGAGAACACCCGGGTCGGGATGCGCGCCGAACTGGTCGAACGCTCGGCCGGATCGAAGGCACAATTGATCGACGCGCAGGAGACCCATCAGGTCCAGCAGGTCAATCTCGCCACCCAACAGGGCCAACTCGCCGAGACCCGGGCGGCGCTCGAGGTCAACGCCCGCGAGCGGATCCGGGTGATCGAGGGCTTCGTCGCCGAGAACAGCCAGAAGCTCGCCGACGCCGAGCGCCAGCTCGACGACACCCGCGAGCGGCTCGCCAAGGCGCGCGCCCGGCTGGAGCACATGACCATCACGGCGCCGATCGCCGGCACCGTCACGGCGCTGGCGGTCACCAACATCGGCCAGGTGGTGACCACCGGCGAGGAATTGTTGCGGCTGGTGCCCGACGGTTCGACGCTGGAGCTCGAGGGCTATCTGCTCAACCGCGACATCGGCTTCGTGCGCGAGGGTCAGGCGGTGGTGGTCAAGATCGAGGCCTTCCCGTTCACCCGCTACGGAACGCTCGAAGGCACGGTCAAGCGGGTCGCCCACGACGCGGTGCCCGAGCCGGATTCGCAGCAGGCGGTGGCCGGCGGGCGGGCGCGCTCGACCGGAGCGGGCGGGATCCAACGCACCCAGAATCTGGTCTATCCGGTGACCGTCGAACTCGGCCGCCAGGAGATGATCATCGACGGCCGCGCGGTGCATCTGTCGCCGGGCATGGCGGCGGAGGCCGAGATCAAGACCGGCGATCGACGGATCCTCGAATACATCTTCTCGCCGCTGGTCGAGATCGGCTCGAGCGCGCTCAAGGAGCGCTGACCCGCGACCGGAGGCCTCAATAGTCGAGCAGCGCCGGGCCGTTCTCGTCGATGCGCAGGCAGCTCAGGCAACTGGTCAGATAGGCGCCGGTGTCGAGATTGATGCGGTTGGGGAAGAATTCCGGCTGCGGCGAGGGCGTATGGCCGTGCACCACCACCGCGCCGTGATCGCGGGGATCGCCGAGAAAGCCGTCGCGGATCCACAGGAGATCGTCGGCCGACTGGCGCTCCAACGGCAAGCCCGGCCGGATGCCAGCATGGGCGAAGAAATAGCCGGGAATCGACCAGGAATCGACGAGATCGCGCAGGAAGGCCAAGTGGCTCTGCGGCATCAGGGCGCGGATGGCCGCGACCCAAGCGGCAGGGTCGTCCGCGGGTAGCGACTGCGGGTCGACGCCGTAGGACATCACCGTCTCCATGCCGCCGTACTTCTGCCATTCGCGGATCGGCAGCTTGTCGCCGAGGAAGGCCTGGAACATGTTTTCGTGATTGCCGCGCAGCAGCACGACGTCGTGGTTCCCGTCCCGGCGGGCGATGAGGCGATCGACGACGGCGCTCGAATCACGCCCACGGTCGACATAGTCGCCGAGATAAACTTCGGTCACCGTCTCATCACGGCCGTCCTCTACCAAGTCGATGGATGCCTGCAGTCGATCGAGGAGATCGACACGGCCGTGGATGTCGCCGATCGCATAGACTACGCGACCGGGCGCAAGAGTCGGATAACAGAGCTCTTTTTTCTTTCGGCGCCAGAACAGGGAGTCTCACTTTCCTGTCGGAATCCGCAGATCCCCAGTCGTCGAAATGCCTCATGTCCCCACGGACGCAGCGACGAAGCGATCGGCGGATCGGTAAAGCCGCAGAACGAGGGCAGCTTCGGCGAAGTCCAAGCTGCGCGCGAAACACACCCACACTCGTTCACGGCTCCAAGATGCCACGACTTGCGCCTCTACGCTACATGTCGATCGCGCGTCGCCGGTCGGGCGAAGATGTTGCCCCTCGACGAGGCCATCAATCAGGCGGCGCGGACGGCCAAGCTTCGGACACCCTGCGGCACGCTGCACTCCGAAAGCTGGAGGGACTCGACGACGGATCGCGATCGGTCGCGCCTCGATCGACCCCGCGCGACTGAATTCGGCGTGAGAGGACGACCAAGCCATCGAGCGAAGCCACCCGACCCGGGCCCTCGGACACGCGGCAAATCCGGGGCGTGCCTGGCCTTGCCCCGTGTCTCGCGGTTACCGCCTGTCCCTGTTCACTGTCCGAGGGATTTTCCTGCGTTTCGTGCGGTTGCGAGGTTGGATGGGACGTTTGCGATCGTGTCGGAGGTGTTGTTGAGGAGTGTGAGGAACTTATAGAGTTCGTAGGCACCGGAGTTGGAGACGTAGACGACGTCCTTGTCGGCGAGTTGGAACTTCTGAGCGGCGAAGTAGCTCGCGGGGTCTCGCAGGTTTGCCTTGA
>NZ_SJFN01000054.1 GCF_004328075.1 Siculibacillus lacustris
CCGCATACCAAGTTCGAGGCCGAGGCCTACATCCTGACCAAGGAAGAGGGTGGCCGTCACACGCCGTTCTTCTCGAACTATCGTCCGCAGTTCTACTTCCGGACCACCGACGTGACCGGGCAGGTTCACCTGCCGGAAGGCACGGAGATGGTGATGCCGGGCGACAACGTGAAGGTCGTCGTGGAACTGATCGTCCCGATCGCGATGGAAGAGAAGCTCCGCTTCGCCATCCGTGAAGGCGGTCGCACGGTTGGTGCAGGCGTGGTGGCGAAGATCATCGCCTGACGATGAACTTCGGCGCCGAGCCGTCCGCGGCCAACCGCGAACGGTGGCGGCGCCGGTGTCGTCGCCGAGATCATCGCCTGATCGACGTGATCGCGCCGACCGTGATGATCGCGGCCGGCGTCGATGCCGAGATCGGCGCCTGATCGGTGCACTGGATCGGCGGCCGAATCGTCGGCCGCTCACCCGGCGACAAATTCGCCCACCCTGTGGCGGGCGAAGCTCGGAGCCGCTAGACTGCGGTTCACGGGTTCGCGCGGAACACGAGACCCACGCGGCCGCCGAATTCGGTGGCCGTGACGCGGGGACGGCGAGAGCCGGAATTCGACTGTGCCTCTAGGGGTATAGCTCAGTTGGTAGAGCATCGGTCTCCAAAACCGAGGGTCGTAGGTTCGAGTCCTACTGCCCCTGCCAGTCGATTTCCTCTTGTCGATCGCTCGTCGATGCACTAGGTAGAACTTCCCAGCGGCGCGCTGAGGGGATCCCCTCACGCGCCCGCCTGTCGTGAGCGGCGGATGGCCAAGACCAATCCTTTCAACTTCGTGCAGCAGGTCCGTGACGAGGTCGCCAAGGTGACTTGGCCGACCCGCAACGAGACCGGCGTGACGACCCTGATGGTCGTCATCATGGCGTTCCTCGCTGCCTTCTTCTTCCTCGCGGCCGACCAGGTGATGGGTTGGGGCGTGAGTCTCGTTCTCGGCCTGGGCCGCTGACGACAGCCGGGGATACGCTGATGAACAAGCGTTGGTACATCGTCCACGCCTATTCGAACTTCGAGAACAAGGTCGCCGAATCGATCCGTGAGCGGGCCGCTCAGAACGGTCTGTCGGACCTGTTCGAGCAGATCCTGGTCCCGACCGAGAAGGTGACCGAAGTGCGCCGCGGCCGCAAGGTCGACACCGAGCGCAAATTCTTTCCGGGCTACGTGCTGGTCAAGGCGCAGCTCACCGATCAGGTCTTCCATCTGATCAAGAACACGCCGAAGGTCACCGGCTTCCTCGGCTCCGACAACAAGCCGATGCCGATCGCCGATGCCGAGGCCATGCGCATCCTGCAGCAGGTCGCCGACGGCGTCGAGCGGCCCAAGCCCTCGATCTCCTTCGAGATCGGCGAGAACGTCCGGGTCGCCGACGGCCCCTTCGCCTCGTTCAACGGAACCGTCGAGGAAGTCGACGAGGAGCGCTCGCGCCTCAAGGTGGCGGTGTCGATCTTCGGTCGCGCCACGCCGGTCGATCTCGACTACGGCCAGGTCGAAAAGGTCTGAGGACCGAACGAGTTTCGCGATTCCGTACCGCTCCTCGCGAGCGTGCCGGGTCGTCACGGGTCGTCGCCGGGTTCGCCCGGCGCGTCCGCCGATCGGGAGACAGTCCGATCGGATCCGACCTCCGTCGAGACGCGGCCCCGAGGGGCGGTGGCTGGACGGAGCGGCGGGAGGTTCTCCGGGTGTGTCGCCAGGCACCGGCCGGAACTCGACCGCCACCTCCGATGACGTCGACAGGGGTGACCCCGTCGGCCTGAAATGGGAGCCACCAGATGGCGAAGAAGGTACAGGGCTACATCAAGCTCCAGGTGCCGGCGGGTTCCGCGAACCCGTCGCCGCCGATCGGACCCGCGCTCGGTCAGCGCGGTCTGAACATCATGCAGTTCTGCAAGGACTTCAATTCGAAGACCGCGGAAATGCCCAAGGGTCAGCCGACCCCGGTGGTCATCACCTACTACACCGACAAGAGCTTCCAGTTCGAGTTCAAGACGCCGCCGGCCACCTTCTTCCTGAAGCAGGCCGCCAAGCTCGAGACCAAGAAGAAGCCCGGTTCCGGCTCCAAGCTGCCGGGCCGCACCTTCGTCGGCGAAGTCTCGCAGACCCAGGTCCGCGAAATCGCCGAAAAGAAGATGAAGGACCTGAACGCCGTCGACCTCGATGCGGCTGCCCGCATGATCGAGGGCACGGCGCGGTCCATGGGCCTTCGTGTGGTGGAGTGAGCCGATGACCAAGATCGCCAAGCGCGTGGCCAAGACCCGCGAAGGAATCGACCCCACCAAGCTCTACGGCCTCACCGAGGCGGTGAAGCTCGTCAAGGAGCGCGCGACCGCCAAGTTCGACGAGACCGTCGAGCTCGCCGTCAACCTCGGCGTCGACCCGCGTCACGCCGACCAGATGGTCCGTGGCGTGTGCAATCTGCCGAACGGCACCGGCCGCACGGTCCGCGTCGCGGTGTTCGCGCGCGGTGCCAAGGCCGATGAGGCCAAGACCGCGGGTGCCGACATCGTCGGCGCCGAAGACCTGCTGGCGGACATCCAGGGCGGCAAGATCGACTTCGATCGCTGCATCGCCACCCCGGACCTGATGCCGCTGGTCGGCCGTCTCGGCAAGATCCTCGGACCCCGTGGTCTGATGCCGAACCCCAAGGTCGGCACCGTGACCATGGACGTCACCAAGGCGGTCAACGACGCCAAGGGCGGCGCCGTCGAGTTCCGCGCCGAGAAGGCCGGCATCGTCCACGCCGGCGTCGGCAAGCGCTCGTTCTCCGACGAGGCCTTGATCGAGAACATCGTCGCCTTCTTCGAGGCGGTGAACCGGGCCAAGCCGACGGGCGCCAAGGGCACCTACGTCCAGCGCGTGGCCCTGTCCTCGACCATGGGTCCGGGCGTCAAGATCGACCCGACGTCGGTCCATCCCGCCTCCTGAGGCGGATCGTCGAATTCGACCGGCCGGGGGAGCGATCCCGCGGCCGGTGGATGCTTCCGGCGCGGGCCTCCCGGGTCCGGAAGCTCCGGTCCTCGCGGGCCATCGCGGCCTCGGCCGCGGCGAAGCGCGAGGGTCGTCTGTCCGAGACTGCAGGCGTGGGGTCCGGGGAGGGCGCGAGTCCCGACCGTCCCCACTTAATTCGTCGAACTCGGGTGCGATCCGAGGGGCCTGCACGAGGCGGGAAGAAACGGATTTCGAAGGGCGGGGTCGACCCGTTCCGCTCGAGTCGGTTCGGACCGTATTCCTTTGACCGCTGTGCGAACCGCGGCCTCAGGGGGACAGGAACATCGGGTGTCGAGCGCGGGAGCGATCCCGTCCGCCACCTCCTGCAACCGGCCTCGCGGTGCGTCCTGCACGCGGGGTCAAAGGGAAAGAGGCTGTCGTGGAAAGAGCGGAAAAGCGCGAACTGGTCGCGACGCTCAACGTCCAGTTCAAGTTGAACGGGTCCGTTGTCGTCGCGAAGTACGCGGGGCTCACCGTGGCGAACATGACCGCGTTGCGCGGGAAGGTTCGGGCCGCCGGTGGCACCGTCAAGGTCGCGAAGAACCGTCTCGCCAAGCTGGCCCTCGTCGGTACCGAACTCGAGCACATGGCGCACCTCTTCAAGGGGCCGACCGTGATCCTGTCTTCCAAGGATCCGGTGGCCGCTTCCAAGGTGGCGACCGACTTTGCCAAGACCAACGACAAGTTCGTGATTCTTGGTGGTGGTCTCGGCAAGCAGGCCCTCGACGTCAATGGCGTCAAGGCTCTGGCCGAACTGCCGTCGCTCGACGAGCTGCGCGCGAAGATCGTGGGGATCATCAACCAGCCGGCTTCCAAGCTGGCTTCGGTTGTGGCGGCCCCCGGCGGTGCGCTCGCTCGCGTCATCAAGGCGCGTGCCGACAAGGAACAGGCGGCGTGAGTCGTCGTCTTCGCATTTCGTACATCGTCCGAATCTACTCGTAAGGAACTATGCAATGGCTGATCTCAGCAAGATCGTGGACGAACTGTCCTCCCTGACCATCCTGGAAGCCGCCGAACTGGTGAAGACCCTCGAAGAGAAGTGGGGCGTCTCCGCCGCCGCGCCGGTGGCCGCCGCCGCCGCCGCCGGTCCGGCCGCCGCCGCTGCTCCCGTCGAAGAGCAGACCGAGTTCAACGTGATCCTGGCCGAAATCGGCGCCAACAAGATCAACGTGATCAAGGAAGTGCGCGCGATCACCGGCCTCGGCCTCAAGGAGGCCAAGGATCTGGTCGAAGCCGCTCCGAAGGCGGTCAAGGAAGCCGTGTCCAAGGACGAGGCCGAGAAGATCAAGAAGCAGCTCGAAGGCGCCGGCGCCAAGGTCGACGTCAAGTGATCGAACGCGGGCCTCTCGCCCGCGTCGTGTCGAATGTCCCGGGTCGCGTCATCGCGGCCCGGGATTTTCGGCGCTGAGGAACTCGGCGCCGGGAAGTCGGACGCGTCTCCTGATGGGTTGCGGATCTGAGACCGCAACCTGGGAGAGGGGCGCAGGAATTTCATGGGAACGGGGAGACGACGGTGCTCCCGAGATCCGACGGCCACGTGGGCGTGGCCGCCTGACGGGTCTCCGGATTGCCGTCGGTCAACCCGAGCGAGGACGACAATGGCCCAGACGTTCAACGGTCGTAGACGAGTCCGCAAGTTCTTCGGTTCGATCCGGGAAGTGGCGGAGATGCCCAACCTCATCGAGGTTCAGAAGGCGTCCTACGACCAGTTCCTTCAGGTCGACGAGCCCAAGGGCGGACGTCCCGACGAGGGGCTGCAGTCCGTCTTCCGGTCCGTGTTCCCGATTTCCGACTTCCAGGGCAAGGCCCTGCTCGAATTCGTGCGCTACGAGTTCGAACCGCCGAAGTACGACGTCGACGAGTGCCGCCAGCGCGGCATGACCTTCGCGGCTCCCCTCAAGGTGACGCTGCGACTGATCGTGTTCGATGTCGACGAAGACACCGGCGCCAAGTCCGTCAAGGACATCAAGGAGCAGGACGTGTTCATGGGCGACATGCCGCTCATGACCGACAACGGCACCTTCATCGTCAACGGCACCGAGCGCGTCATCGTCTCGCAGATGCACCGGTCGCCCGGCGTGTTCTTCGACCACGACAAGGGCAAGACCCATTCGTCGGGCAAGCTGCTGTTCGCCGCCCGCATCATCCCCTATCGCGGCTCGTGGCTCGACATCGAGTTCGACGCCAAGGACATCGTCTATGCGCGCATCGATCGGCGCCGCAAGATTCCGGTGTCCTCGCTCCTGTTCGCCCTCGGCATGGACGGCGAAGAGATCCTCGGCACCTTCTACAACAAGCTCAGCTACGAGCGCTCCGGTTCGTCGTGGCGCGTGCCCTACGACCCGGCGCGGATGCGCGGCTACAAGGCGATCAGCGATCTCATCGACGCCGACACCGGCGAAGTCGTGCTCGAGGCCGGCAAGAAGCTGACCGCCCGCCAGGCCCGCACCCTGTCCGAGAAGGGCCTCAAGGCCCTCAAGCTGTCCGACGAGGAAGTCACGGGCCAGTACCTCGGCGAGGACGTGGTCGATGCCAAGACCGGCATCATCCACGCCGAAGCCGGCCAGGAACTGACCGAGAAGCTGATCCGCTCGATCCTCGATCTCGGCCATCTCGAGATCCCGGTCCTCGACATCGACCACATCAACACCGGCGCCTATATCCGCAACACGCTGGCGGTCGACAAGAACGAGACCCGCGAGGACGCGCTGTTCGACATCTACCGCGTGATGCGTCCCGGCGAGCCGCCGACCATCGACACCGCGGAAGCGATGTTCCACTCGCTGTTCTTCGACAGCGAGCGCTACGACCTGTCGGCCGTCGGCCGCGTCAAGATGAACATGCGCCTCGACCTCCAGGTCGAAGACACCGTGCGCATCGTCCGCAAGGACGACATCCTGGCGGTGATCCGCACCCTGCTCGACCTGCGCGACGGCAAGGGCGAGATCGACGACATCGACAACCTCGGCAACCGCCGCGTCCGCTCGGTCGGCGAGCTGATGGAGAACCAGTACCGCGTCGGCCTGCTCCGCATGGAGCGCGCCATCAAGGAGCGCATGTCCAGTGTCGAGATCGACACCGTCATGCCCCAGGACCTGATCAACGCCAAGCCGGCGGCCGCCGCCGTGCGCGAGTTCTTCGGCTCCTCGCAGCTGTCGCAGTTCATGGACCAGACCAACCCGCTCTCGGAGATCACCCACAAGCGCCGCCTCTCGGCGCTCGGACCCGGTGGTCTGACCCGCGAGCGCGCCGGCTTCGAAGTCCGCGACGTGCATCCGACCCACTACGGCCGCATGTGCCCGATCGAGACGCCGGAAGGCCCGAACATCGGCCTGATCAACTCGCTCGCCACCTTCGCCCGGGTCAACAAGTACGGCTTCATCGAAGCGCCCTATCGCAAGGTGCGTGACGGTGCGGTGACCGAAGAGGTGCTCTACCTCTCGGCGACCGAAGAGTACAAGCACCACATCGCCCAGTCGAACGCCGTGCTCGACGCCCAGGGCCGCCTGACCGAGGAACTGATCGTCTGCCGGCACGCCGGCGAGAACGTGATGGTCCCGATCGAGCGCGTCGACTACATGGACGTGTCGCCGAAGCAGCTCGTCTCGGTCGCCGCGGCGTTGATTCCGTTCCTCGAGAACGACGACGCCAACCGCGCGCTGATGGGCTCGAACATGCAGCGCCAGGCGGTGCCGCTGGTCCGCTCCGAGGCGCCGTTCGTCGGCACCGGCATGGAGTCGGTGGTGGCCCGCGATTCCGGTGCGGCGATCGGTGCCAAGCGCGCCGGCATCGTCGACCAGGTCGACGCCACGCGTATCGTCATCCGCGCCACCGGCGATCTCGACCCGTCGAAGTCCGGCGTCGACATCTACCGGTTGATGAAGTACCAGCGCTCCAACCAGTCGACCTGTATCAATCAGCGTCCGCTGGTCCGCGTCGGTGACATCATCGAGAAGGGCGACATCATCGCCGACGGTCCCTCGACCGATCTCGGCGATCTGGCGCTCGGCCGCAACGTGCTCGTCGCGTTCATGCCGTGGAACGGCTACAACTACGAGGACTCGATCCTCCTCTCCGAGAACATCGTCAAGGACGACGTGTTCACCTCGATCCATCTCGAAGAGTTCGAGGTGATGGCCCGCGACACCAAGCTCGGCCCCGAGGAGATCACCCGCGACATCCCGAACGTCTCGGAAGAAGCGCTGAAGAACCTCGACGAAGCCGGCATCGTCTACATCGGTGCGGAAGTTCGTCCGGGCGACATCCTGGTCGGCAAGATCACCCCGAAGGGCGAGAGCCCGATGACGCCGGAAGAGAAGCTCCTGCGCGCCATCTTCGGCGAAAAGGCCTCCGACGTCCGCGATACGTCGCTCCGCGTGCCCCCGGGCGTGCAGGGCACGATCGTCGAGGTGCGCGTGTTCAATCGGCACGGTGTCGAGAAGGACGAGCGCGCCATGGCGATCGAACGCGAGGAGATCGAACGCCTCGCCAAGGACCGCGACGACGAACAGGCGATTCTCGACCGCAACGTCTACGGCCGTCTGACCGAGATGCTGATCGGCAAGATCGCGTCCTCCGGCCCCAAGGGCTTCAAGAAGGAAACCGAGATCACCCAGGAACTGATCGAGGAATATCCTCGGTCCCAGTGGTGGATGTTCGCGGTCGCCGACGAGAAGATGATGGGCGAGATCGAAGCCCTGCGCGGTCAGTACGACGAGAGCCGCAAGCGTCTCGAGCAGCGCTTCATCGACAAGGTGGAGAAGCTCCAGCGCGGCGACGAACTGCCCCCGGGCGTCATGAAGATGGTCAAGGTCTTCGTGGCGATCAAGCGCAAGATCCAGCCGGGCGACAAGATGGCCGGCCGTCACGGCAACAAGGGTGTCGTGTCGCGGATCATGCCGGTCGAGGACATGCCGTATCTGGAAGACGGCACCAACGTCGACATCGTGTTGAACCCGCTCGGCGTGCCGAGCCGCATGAACGTCGGTCAGATTCTCGAGACTCATCTCGGCTGGGCCTGCGCGGGCCTGGGCAAGAAGATCGACGGCATGCTCGAGGCCTACCGCAAGTCGGGCGATCTCTCCCCGGTGCGGATGGAGATCTCCTCGATCTACGGCGAGAACGCCAAGGGCGAGAATCCCAACGACTACGACGACGAATCGCTGGTGCGACTCGCCGAGACGCTCCGCAAGGGTGTTCCGATCGCCACCCCGGTGTTCGACGGTGCCAAGGAGCACGACATCGAAGCGGCGCTCGACAAGGCCGGTCTCGCCCATTCGGGCCAGATGGTGCTCTACGACGGACGTACCGGCGACCCCTTCGATCGCAAGGTGACCGTCGGCTACATCTACATGCTGAAGCTCCACCACCTCGTCGACGACAAGATCCATGCCCGGTCGATCGGCCCCTACAGCCTCGTGACCCAGCAGCCGCTGGGCGGCAAGGCCCAGTTCGGCGGCCAGCGCTTCGGCGAAATGGAAGTGTGGGCGCTCGAGGCCTACGGCGCGGCCTACACCCTGCAGGAGATGTTGACGGTGAAGTCCGACGACGTCGCCGGCCGGACCAAGGTCTACGAGGCGATCGTCCGTGGCGACGACACCTTCGAGGCCGGCATCCCGGAGAGCTTCAACGTGCTCGTCAAGGAAATGCGGTCGCTCGGGCTCAACGTCGAGCTGGTGGGGACCCCGGGGCGGTCGGACGACGGCACGCCCGGAGCCCAGGCGGCGGAGTGATCCGCGGCCCTTCGGCCCCGAACGGCGCGCTTCGCGGCATCCCCGCGGAGCGCGCGCCTTGTCCGGGCCGCAATCGTATGTGTCAGAGAGTATGACGAAGGAGTTCGACTCGACCGTCTCCGGACGATCGACCGGGCTTCAGCCGAATGACAGGTAATCTCGGGCTGATCGTGCTCCCCGTTGCGGCGACGGGAGCGGGCGCGATCGCCGACAGGAGACGGCTCATGAATCAAGAAGTGATGAACATCTTCTCGCCCCAGACCCCGACGGCGCCGGTCTTCGACGCCATCCGGATCTCGATCTCGAGCCCTGAGAAGATCCTGTCCTGGTCCTTCGGCGAAATCAAGAAGCCGGAGACGATCAATTATCGGACGTTCAAGCCCGAGCGCGACGGCCTGTTCTGCGCACGGATCTTCGGCCCGATCAAGGACTACGAGTGCCTGTGCGGTAAGTACAAGCGCATGAAGTACAAGGGCGTCATCTGCGAGAAGTGCGGCGTCGAAGTGACCCTCTCGCGCGTCCGGCGCGAGCGCATGGGCCACATCGAGCTCGCCGCGCCCGTCGCCCACATCTGGTTTCTGAAGTCGCTGCCGAGCCGCATCGGCATGCTGATGGACATGACGCTCAAGGATCTCGAGCGGATTCTCTATTTCGAGAACTATGTCGTCACCGAGCCCGGCCTCACCCCCCTGAAGCTGCATCAGCTGCTCAGCGAGGAGGAGTTCCTCAAGGCCCAGGACGACTACGGCGAAGACAGCTTCACCGCCATGATCGGCGCCGAGGCGATCCGCGACATGCTGATGGCGATGGATCTGCCGAAGATCGCCGACCAGCTGCGCGTCGACATCGCCGAAGCCACCGGCGACCTCAAGCCCAAGAAGCTCGCCAAGCGCCTGAAGCTGGTCGAGTCGTTCATCGAGTCGGGCAACCGGCCCGAGTGGATGATTCTGACCGTCGTGCCGGTGATCCCGCCGGATCTGCGCCCGCTCGTCCCCCTGGACGGCGGCCGCTTCGCCACGTCGGATCTCAACGACCTCTACCGCCGCGTGATCAACCGCAACAACCGTCTGAAGCGGCTGATCGAACTGCGCGCCCCGGACATCATCATCCGCAACGAGAAGCGCATGCTTCAGGAAGCGGTCGATGCGCTGTTCGACAACGGCCGTCGCGGCCGCGTCATCACCGGCGCCAACAAGCGCCCGCTGAAGTCGCTCGCCGACATGCTCAAGGGCAAGCAGGGCCGGTTCCGTCAGAACCTGCTCGGCAAGCGCGTCGACTATTCCGGCCGTTCGGTCATCGTCGTCGGCCCGGAGCTCAAGCTGCATCAGTGCGGCCTGCCGAAGAAGATGGCGCTCGAGCTGTTCAAGCCCTTCATCTACAGCCGTCTCGACGCCAAGGGCCTGTCCTCGACCGTCAAGCAGGCCAAGAAGCTGGTCGAGAAGGAGCGTCCCGAAGTGTGGGACATCCTCGACGAGGTCATCCGCGAGCATCCGGTGATGCTGAACCGCGCCCCGACGCTGCATCGCCTCGGCATCCAGGCCTTCGAGCCGGTGCTGATCGAGGGCAAGGCGATTCAGCTGCATCCGCTGGTCTGCACCGCCTTCAACGCCGACTTCGACGGCGACCAGATGGCCGTGCACGTTCCGCTGAGCCTCGAGGCCCAGTTGGAAGCCCGCGTGCTGATGATGTCGACCAACAACATCCTGCACCCGGCCAACGGTCAGCCGATCATCGTGCCGTCGCAGGACATCGTGCTCGGCCTCTATTATCTGTCGCTGATGAGCGAGAACGAGCCGGGCCAGGGCATGGCCTTCGCCAATCTCGGTGAGATGACCCACGCCATCGAGGCCAAGGCCATCACCCTGCACTCCAAGATTCGCGGCCGGGTGACCAGCCTCGACGCCGAGGGCAAGCCCTACACCAAGATCTACGAGACCACCCCCGGCCGCATGTACATCGGCGAGCTTCTGCCGAAGCACGCCGGCATCTCCTACGACGTCTGCAACCAGCTGATGACGAAGAAGAACATCTCCGGCATGATCGACGCGGTCTATCGGACCTGCGGTCAGAAGGAGACGGTCATCTTCTGCGATCGCATCATGTCGCTCGGCTTCTACAACGCCTTCCGCGCCGGCATCTCCTTCGGCAAGGACGACATGGTCATCCCGGACACCAAGGTGAAGCTGGTGGGCGAGACCCAGCAGGCCGCCAAGGAGTTCGAGCAGCAGTACCAGGACGGCCTGATCACCCAGGGCGAAAAGTACAACAAGGTCGTCGACGCCTGGGCCAAGTGCACCGATCGCGTCGCCGAGGAGATGATGAAGCGCATCTCCACGGTTCAGTATGATCCGGAGACCAAGCGTCAGCTGCCGATCAACTCGATCTACATGATGTCGCACTCCGGAGCGCGTGGCTCTCCGACCCAGATGCGCCAGCTCGCCGCCATGCGCGGCCTGATGGCCAAGCCGTCGGGCGAGATCATCGAGACGCCGATCATCTCGAACTTCAAGGAAGGCCTGACCGTGTTGGAGTACTTCAACTCCACCCACGGTGCCCGTAAGGGTCTGGCCGACACCGCCTTGAAGACCGCCAACTCGGGCTACCTGACCCGCCGTCTCGTCGACGTCGCGCAGGATTCGATCATCACCGAGCAGGATTGCGGCTCCCAGGGCGGCATCCATGTCCAGGCGATCGTCGATTCCGGTCAGATCGTCGCCTCGCTCGGCAGCCGTATCCTCGGTCGTGTCACCGCCGAAGACGTGTTCGACGCGGCGACCGGCGAGCTCGTGGCCCCCCGTGGCCGCCTGATCGACGAGGCCGACGTCAAGCGGTTCGAAGCGGCCGGCATCCAGTCGGTCAAGATCCGCTCGGTGCTGACCTGCGAGACCAAGATCGGCGTCTGCGTCCAGTGCTACGGACGCGACCTGGCGCGCGGTACCCCGGTCAACCTCGGCGAGGCGGTCGGCGTCATCGCCGCCCAGTCGATCGGCGAGCCGGGCACCCAGCTCACCATGCGCACCTTCCACGTCGGCGGCACCGCCCAGGTGGTCGACAGTTCCTTCGTCGAATCCAACTTCGAAGGCACCATCACCATCCGCAATCGCAACGTGGCGCGCGACTCGGAAGGCCGCCTGATCGTCATGGGCCGCAACGTCACCGTCCTCATCCTCGATGCCGACGGTTCGGAGCGCAGCACCCATCGTCTGATCTACGGTGCCCGTCTGTTCGTCGACGAGGGCGACAAGGTGAAGCGCGGCCAGCGCATCGCCGAGTGGGACCCCTACACCCGCCCGATCCTCACCGAGGTCGAGGGCACGGTCGCCTACGAGGATCTGATCGACGGTCAGACCATGCAGGAGTCCACCGACGACGCGACCGGCATCACCAAGCGCGTGGTCATCGACTGGCGGGCCTCCACCCGCACCTCCGACCTCAAGCCGGCGATCGTCATCAAGACCGCCGACGGCAAGCTCGCGCGTCTCAGCCGCGGTGGCGAAGCCCGCTATCCGCTGCCGGTCGAAGCGGTCCTGTCCTACGACCCGGGCTCCAAGGTCAACGCCGGCGATGTCGTCGTGCGTATCCCCCTGGAGAGCGCCAAGACCCGCGACATCACCGGCGGTCTGCCGCGCGTCGCCGAACTCTTCGAGGCGCGTCGTCCCAAGGACCACGCGATCATCGCCGAGATCGACGGCACCATCCGCTTCGGGCGCGACTACAAGAACAAGCGTCGCATCCTGATCGAGCCGGCCGACGGGTCCGAACCGCGCGAGTACCTCATCCCCAAGGGCAAGCACGTCCATCTCCAGGACGGCGACGCCATCGAGAAGGGCGAGTACATCCTCGACGGCAATCCGGCCCCGCACGACATCCTGGCGATCAAGGGCGTGGAGGCTCTCGCGGCCTTCCTCGTCAACGAGATCCAGGAGGTCTACCGGCTCCAGGGCGTGGGCATCAACGACAAGCACATCGAGGTCATCGTCCGGCAGATGCTGCAGAAGGTCGAGATCACCGATCCCGGCGATTCCGACACCATCACCGGCGAGCAGATCGACCGCCTCGATCTCGACGTGCTCAACGAGAAGCTGATCTCCGAGGGCAAGAAGCCCGTCTCCGGCAACCCGGTGCTGCTCGGCATCACCAAGGCCAGCCTGCAGACCCGCTCCTTCATCTCGGCGGCGTCGTTCCAGGAGACCACCCGCGTCCTCACGGAAGCGGCTGTCGCCGGCAAGATCGACGCCCTCGAAGGCCTCAAGGAGAACGTCATCGTCGGCCGTCTGATCCCGGCGGGCACCGGTTCGGTGATGAACCGCGTCCGTCAGATCGCCAGCCATCGCGACGAGCTGATCATCGAGGAGCGCAAGGGCCAGCAGACCACCGCGCCGTCGATCGAGACGCCGGCGCTGCCGGCCGCCTTCTGAGCGACTCGGACTCGTACGAATCGAAGAGGCGCCGCGGGGAGCGATTCCCGCGGCGCCTTTTTGGCATCGACGGCGGGATTCACGCCGCGTCTGTCGCCCTGGTAACGGAATCTTCGTCGAATCCGGGGAGGCGAGGGGCAAGGAAGCCGAGGCAACCCGCCGAAACCGGCCGAAGCCGCGGAGAATCCCGGCTTCGACCTTGGAATGACACTTGACGGGGCGGAGCCGCGCGGTTAGGTTCCGCTCACTTTCACGACAGGCCCGTCGGCGGCCAAGGTTTCGTTTGCCTCCGAGCAAAGGAAACAGGGCGCCGAGACGCTGTTGGGAACGCGATTGGAAAGCTGAGGATCATGACCAGGGTTCGCCCCGGTCCTCTGACTTTCGCACCGGACGAGGACTTGCTCCTCGCAGTCCGGTGTTTTTCGTTCGTCTCTTCCGAGATCGACGAAGTCGCGACCCGGCGGTGATCCCAGGATCGGTCGGGTGTCGAAATGCGCGTGAGTGCAGGAAAGACGGCCGTGAGGCCGGGTCACGAGAAGGCTGAAGACGAATGCCGACGATCAACCAGCTCATCCGCAGCCCGCGGCAGGCGCCGGTCAAGCGGAACAAGGTTCCGGCCATGGATGCCTGCCCGCAGAAGCGTGGCGTGTGCACCCGCGTCTATACGACGACGCCGAAGAAGCCCAACTCGGCGCTCCGCAAGGTCGCCAAGGTCCGCCTGACCAACGGCTACGAAGTGATCGGCTACATCCCGGGTGAAGGCCACAACCTTCAGGAACACTCGGTGGTGATGATCCGTGGCGGCCGCGTCAAGGACTTGCCGGGCGTGCGCTACCACATTCTGCGCGGCGTGCTCGACACCCAGGGTGTCAAGGACCGCAAGCAGCGCCGGTCCAAGTACGGCGCCAAGCGTCCGAAGTGATCGGGCAGCCGACGAAGGTCCCCGGGCTGGCTCCGGGGAACGAGATCAAGAGTTTCGAACGACCGAGGAAGACAGATGTCCCGTCGTCATTCTGCCGAGAAGCGTGAGATCAACCCGGATCCGAAGTTCGGGGACGTCATCGTTTCGAAGTTCATGAACAACGTCATGGAAGACGGCAAGAAGTCGGTCGCCGAGTCGATCGTCTACGGAGCCTTCGACCTGATCGAAAAGAAGACTCGTCAGGATCCGCTGGCGATCTTCCATTCCGCCCTCGAGAACGTCGCGCCGCAGATCGAAGTTCGGTCGCGTCGCGTCGGCGGCGCCACCTACCAGGTGCCGGTCGAAGTCCGCACCGAGCGTCGCCAGGCTCTGGCGATCCGGTGGTTGCTGATCGCCACCCGCGGTCGCAACGAGAAGACCATGACGGAGCGTCTGTCGGCTGAGCTGCTCGACGCCTCGAACAACCGCGGAAACGCGGTCAAGAAGCGTGAAGACACGCATCGTATGGCTGAGGCGAACCGCGCCTTCTCCCACTATCGCTGGTGATCCTTCGCTTTTCCGACGTTTCCGACGAGGTCTGACATGCCCCGACTTCACGCCATCGAAGACTATCGCAACTTCGGCATCATGGCTCACATCGATGCCGGCAAGACGACGACCACCGAGCGTGTGCTCTATTACTCCGGTAAGAGCCACAAGATCGGTGAAGTCCACGACGGCGCTGCCACCATGGATTGGATGGAGCAGGAGCAGGAGCGTGGCATCACGATCACCTCGGCGGCCACCACCACCTATTGGAACGGCAAGCGCCTGAACATCATCGACACCCCCGGCCACGTCGACTTCACCATCGAAGTCGAACGGTCGCTGCGTGTGCTCGACGGCGCCGTCTGCGTCCTGGACTCCAACCAGGGCGTCGAGCCGCAGACCGAGACCGTATGGCGTCAGGGCGACAAGTACTCGGTGCCGCGGATCATCTTCTGCAACAAGATGGACAAGATCGGCGCCGACTTCGATCGTTGCGTGACCGACATCAAGGTCCGTCTGGGTGCCAAGCCGATCCCGATCCAGTTCCCGATCGGTGCGGAACAGAATTTTGCCGGCCTCGTGGACCTGGTCCGCATGAAGGCCGTGATCTGGGAAAACGAGGCGCTCGGCGCCAACTACCACGACGAAGAGATTCCCGCCGACATGCTCGCCAAGTGCGAAGCCGGTCGGATCGAGATGATCGAAGCCTGTGTCGATCTCGACGAGACCGCGATGGAACAGTACCTCGACGGCATCATGCCCGACGAGGCGACCATCAAGCGCCTGCTCCGCAAGGCCGTCGTGACCGGCGCCTTCTATCCGGTGCTGTGCGGCTCGGCCTTCAAGAACAAGGGCGTGCAGCCCCTGCTCGACGCCGTCGTCGACTACCTGCCGTCGCCCCTCGATCGCCCGGCGATCAAGGCCATCGACGTCAAGACCGACCTCGAGACCGAGCGTCATGCTTCCGACAGCGAGCCGCTGTCGCTCCTCGGCTTCAAGCTGATGGACGACCAATACGGCATCCTGACCTTCTGCCGCATCTACTCGGGTCACCTCGAGAAGGGCGTCAGCCTGCTGAATTCGGTGCGCGGCAAGACCGAGCGCGTCGGCCGCATGGTGCTCATGCACGCCGACAGCCGTGAAGAGATCTCCGAGGCCTTCGCCGGCGACATCGTCGCTCTGGTCGGCCTCAAGGACACCCGCACCGGCGACACCCTGTGCGACCCCAACCATCCGGTCATCCTCGAGCGCATGGAATTCCCCGAGCCCGTCATCGAGATGGCCGTGGAACCCAAGTCCAAGGTCGACCAGGAGAAGATGGGCGTGGCGCTGGCCAAGCTCGCGGCCGAGGATCCGTCCTTCCGCGTGTCGACCGACAGCGAGTCCGGTCAGACCATCATCAAGGGCATGGGCGAGCTTCATCTCGACATCAAGGTGGACATTCTGAAGCGCACCCACAAGGTGGAAGTCAACGTCGGCGCCCCGCAGGTCGCCTACCGCGAAACCATCCGCCGCTCCACCGACATCGACTACACCCACAAGAAGCAGACCGGTGGTACCGGCCAGTTCGCCCGGGTGAAGTTCCACATCGAGCCGAACGAGTCCGGCAAGGGCTTCGAATTCGTCTCGAAGGTGATCGGCGGGTCGGTTCCCAAGGAATATCTGCCCGGCGTCGAAAAGGGCCTGAACTCGGTGCTGACCTCCGGTCCGGTCGCCGGCTTCCCCGTCGTCGACGTCAAGGTCCAGCTGATCGACGGCGCCTACCACGAGGTCGACTCCTCGGCCATCGCCTTCGAGATCGCGTCTCGTTCGGCGTTCCGTGAAGGCCTCGAAAAGGCCGGCGCGGTGTTGCTCGAGCCGATCATGAAGGTCGAGGTCGTGACCCCCGAGGAATATCTCGGATCGGTCATCGGCGACCTCAACTCGCGGCGCGGGCAGATCGCCGGCACCGATACGCGCGGCAATGCGCAGATCGTCAATGCGATGGTGCCGCTGGCCAACATGTTCGGCTACGTGAACCAGTTGCGTTCGTTCAGCCAGGGCCGTGCCAGCTACACGATGCAGTTCGACCACTACGAAGAAGTGCCGTCGAACGTCGCTCAGGAAGTCCAGAAGAAGTTCGCCTGATCGACCCGATCAAGCTCAGAAGGATCGCGGAGCAATCCGATGGCCAAAGAAAAGTTCAATCGCGACAAGCCGCACTGCAACATCGGCACGATCGGGCACGTCGACCATGGCAAGACGTCGCTGACCGCGGCGATCACCAAGGTCCTGGCGGAGACCGGCGGCGCGACGTTCAAGGCGTATGACCAGATCGACGCGGCGCCCGAAGAAAAGGCGCGCGGCATCACCATCAACACCGCCCACGTCGAGTATCAGACCAAGGCGCGTCACTACGCCCACGTCGACTGCCCCGGCCACGCCGACTACGTCAAGAACATGATCACCGGTGCCGCCCAGATGGACGGCGCGATCCTGGTCGTGTCGGCCGCCGACGGCCCGATGCCGCAGACCCGCGAGCACATCCTGCTCGCCCGTCAGGTCGGCGTGCCGGCCCTGGTGGTCTACCTGAACAAGGTCGACCTGGTCGACGACGCCGAACTCCTGGAGCTCGTCGAGCTCGAGGTGCGCGAGCTGCTGTCCTCCTACGGCTTCCCCGGCGACGACATCCCGATCATCCCGGGWTCGGCGACCGAAGCCCTCAAGGACGGCGACCCCAAGCTCGGCCACGAGTCGATCCTGAAGCTGATGCAGGCGGTCGACGAATACATTCCGCAGCCCGACCGTCCGGTCGATCTGCCGTTCCTGATGCCGGTCGAAGACGTGTTCACGATCTCCGGTCGTGGCACCGTGGTGACCGGCCGCGTCGAGCGTGGCGTGGTCAAGGTCGGCGAGGAAGTCGAGATCGTCGGCATTCGCCCGACCCGCAAGACCACCTGCACCGGCGTCGAGATGTTCCGCAAGCTGCTCGACTCGGGCCAAGCCGGCGACAACATCGGCGCGCTGCTGCGCGGCATCGAGCGCAAGGACGTCGAGCGCGGCCAGGTGCTGTGCAAGCCGGGCTCGGTGACGCCGCATACCAAGTTCGAGGCCGAGGCCTACATCCTGACCAAGGAAGAGGGTGGCCGTCACACGCCGTTCTTCTCGAACTATCGTCCGCAGTTCTACTTCCGGACCACCGACGTGACCGGGCAGGTTCACCTGCCGGAAGGCACGGAGATGGTGATGCCGGGCGACAACGTGAAGGTCGTCGTGGAACTGATCGTCCCGATCGCGATGGAAGAGAAGCTCCGCTTCGCCATCCGTGAAGGCGGTCGCACCGACGCGCGAGATCGTCAGCACGGCGAAGCGCACGGGCGCTTCGGTCCGTGGTCCGGTTCCGCTGCCGACGCGGATCGAGAAGTTCACGGTGAACCGCTCGCCGCACGTCGACAAGAAGAGCCGCGAGCAGTTCGAAATTCGAACCCACAAGCGTCTCCTCGACATCATCGATCCGACCCCTCAGACGGTCGACGCGCTGATGAAGCTCGACTTGGCGGCCGGCGTGGACGTCGAAATCAAGCTCTGAGGACTCAATTCCTCCGAGCCTCTGACTTAGATCCGGAGCGTTTCACTTTCGTGACGCTCCCCGAATGAGAGAGAACGCCATGCGTTCAGGTGTGATCGCACAGAAGCTGGGTATGACCCGCATCTACACCGATGCGGGAGAGCAGGTTCCGGTAACGGTCCTGCGGATGGACGGCTGTCAGGTCGTCGCCCAGCTGACCGAAGAAAAGAACGGCTACACCGCGCTTCAGCTCGGTGCCGGCGTCGCCAAGGTGAAGAACACCACCCAGGCGATGCGCGGGCACTTTGCGGCCGCCTCGGTGGAGCCCAAGCGGAAGGTCGTCGAATTCCGCGTCGATCCCGACAAGCTGATCGAGGTCGGCGCAGAGATCACCGCCGACCACTTCGTCGTCGGGCAGTTCGTCGACGTCACCGGCACTTCGGTCGGCAAGGGATTCCAGGGCGGTATGAAGCGCTGGAACTTCCGCGGCCTGCGGGCCACCCACGGCGTCTCGGTCTCGCACCGTTCGCTGGGTTCGACCGGTAACCGTCAGGACCCCGGCCGCACCTTCAAGAACAAGAAGATGGCCGGCCACATGGGCGCCGAACGGGTCACCACCCAGAACCTCAAGGTGATCCGCACGGACGTCGAGCGCGGTCTGATCCTGGTCGAGGGTTCGGTCCCCGGTTCGAAGGGCGGCTGGATCATCGTCCGCGACGCGGTCAAGCGCGCCGCGCCCGTGGGTCTGCCCATGCCCGGAGCCTTCAAGGCGCCGGTCGCCGTGGCGGCTGCAGCAGAGAAGGGGGCCGAGTGATGGAGCTCCAGGTCAAGACTCTCGACGGCGCCGAAGCCGGCACGATCACGCTCTCGGACGAGATCTTCGGTCTCGAGCCGCGCGCCGATCTGATCCAGCGCGTCGTCAACTGGCAGCTCGCCAAGCGGCGCGCCGGGACCCACAAGGTCAAGGGCCGCTCCGAGATCGCCCGCACCGGCAAGAAGATGTACAAGCAGAAGGGCACCGGTGGCGCCCGTCACGGCTCGCAGCGCGCGCCGATCTTCCGCGGCGGTGGGCGTGCTCACGGCCCGGTGGTGCGCAGCCACGCCCATGATCTGCCCAAGAAGGTCCGGGCCCTCGGCCTGCGCCATGCGCTCTCCGCCAAGGCGGCTTCGGCCTCGCTGGTGGTGATCGACCAGGCGGTCGCCTCGGTGCCCAAGACCAAGGCTCTGCAGGCGCAGTTCGACAAGCTCGGCTTCGTCAACGTGCTGGTGATCGGTGGCGCCGAGATCGACGCCAACTTCCGTCTCGCCGCCGGCAACATTCCGAACGTCGACGTGCTGCCCGTCCAGGGCATCAACGTCTACGACATCCTGCGTCGTCAGGTTCTCGTCCTCACCAAGGACGCGGTCGACGCACTCGAAGCTCGGTTCCGGGCGGAGGCGTGATCATGGCGATCCAGCTGTCACACTACGACGTGATCCGGTCTCCGGTGATCACCGAGAAGGCCACCATCGCTGCCGAGCAGAACAAGGTGGTGTTCAACGTCGCCAAGTCCGCGACCAAGCCCGAGATCAAGGCCGCCGTCGAGGCGCTGTTCAAGGTCAAGGTCGAGAAGGTCAACACGCTGGTCCGGCTCGGCAAGACGAAGCGCTTCAAGGGCTTCGTCGGCAAGCAGGACGACGTCAAGAAGGCGATCGTGACGTTGGCCGAAGGCCATCGGATCGACGTCACCACCGGGCTCTGAAGGCACGGGAAGGGTAGAAAACCATGGCGCTCAAGACCTTCAACCCGGTCACGCCCAGCCTTCGTCAGCTGGTCATCGTCGACCGCTCGGCCCTCTACAAGGGCAAGCCGTTGAAGGCCCTCACCGAAGGGCTTTCCAAGACCGGTGGTCGCAACAACCTCGGCCGCATCACTGCGCGCTTCAAGGGTGGCGGACACAAGCGGACCTATCGCATCGTCGACTTCAAGCGTCGCAAGATGGACGTGCCGGCGATCGTCGAACGGCTCGAATACGACCCGAACCGCACCGCCTTCATCGCGCTGGTGCGTTACGAGGACGGCGAGCTGAGCTACATCCTGGCGCCGCAGCGTCTGGCGGTCGGCGACACCGTGGTGTCGGGCGCCTTCGTCGACGTCAAGCCGGGCAACGCCATGCCGATCGGCAACATTCCGGTCGGTACGATCGTCCACAACGTGGAGATCAAGCCGGGCAAGGGTGGGCAGATCGCTCGGTCCGCCGGGTCCTACGCGCAGATCGTCGGCCGCGACCAGGGTTACGTCATCCTGCGCCTCGGTTCGGGCGAACAGCGTCTGATCCTGGCGACCTCGCTCGCCACGGTCGGTGCGGTTTCCAACCCGGACCACATGAACATTTCGTTGGGCAAGGCGGGACGCTCCCGCTGGCTCGGTCGGAAGCCGCACAATCGCGGCGTCACGATGAACCCGGTCGATCATCCGCACGGCGGCGGCGAAGGCCGCACCTCCGGCGGTCGTCATCCGGTGACCCCGTGGGGCAAGCCGACCAAGGGCAAGAAGACCCGCTCGAACAAGGCGACGAACAAGTTCATCGTCCGTTCGCGTCACGCCAAGAAGGGCAAGTAACCCATGGCTCGTTCAGTCTGGAAAGGTCCGTTCGTCGACGGGTACCTCCTGAAGAAGGCGGAAAAGGCTCGCGCGTCGAGCCGGGCCGAGGTGATCAAGATCTGGAGCCGTCGCTCCACGATCCTGCCGCACTTCGTCGGCCTCACCTTCGGCGTGTACAATGGTCAGAAGCACGTCCCCGTCCTCGTCTCCGAGGACATGGTCGGCCAGAAGTTCGGCGAGTTCTCGCCGACTCGGACCTACTACGGTCACTCGGCCGACAAGAAGGCGAGGAGGAAGTAAGCCCCATGTCGAAGCCCAAGACCGAACGGGTGCTGAAGGATATCGAAGCTCAGGCGGTTGCGCGGATGATCCGCGTCAGCCCCCAGAAGCTCAACCTCGTCGCCGCCATGATCCGTGGCAAGAAGGTCTCCCGCGCTCTCGCCGACCTGACGTTCTCGCGCAAGCGGATCGCCGGGGACGTCAAGAAGACGCTCGAGAGCGCGATCGCCAATGCCGAGAACAACCACGAACTCGACGTCGACAGTCTCGTCGTCGCCGAAGCCTTCGTGGGCAAGGCGCTGGTGATGAAGCGTTTCCATGCCCGGGCGCGCGGTCGCGCGTCGCGGGTCGAGAAGCCGTTCTCGAATCTGACGATCGTCGTCCGTGAAGTGGAGTCCGTCTGATGGGACAGAAGGTCAATCCGATCGGGCTTCGGCTCGGGATCAACCGCACCTGGGACTCCCGCTGGTACGCCGGCAAGGGCGAGTACGGCAAGCTGCTGCATGAGGATCTCGCGATCCGCAAGTATCTGCTCGCCGAGCTCAAGCAGGCCGCCGTGTCGAAGGTGGTGATCGAGCGTCCGCACAAGAAGTGCCGGGTGTCGATCCACACCGCTCGTCCGGGCGTCGTCATCGGCAAGAAGGGCGGCGACATCGACAAGCTGCGCAAGGGCGTGGCCAAGCTGACCGACAGCGAGGTCCACATCAACATCGTCGAAGTCCGCAAGCCGGAAATCGACGCGACCCTGGTCGCCGCTTCGATCGCTCAGCAGCTCGAGCGTCGTGTCGCCTTCCGCCGTGCGATGAAGCGCTCGGTCCAGTCGGCGATGCGCTTCGGCGCCGAAGGTATCCGCATCAACGCCTCCGGGCGTCTGGGCGGTGCCGAAATCGCGCGCCTCGAATGGTATCGCGAGGGGCGGGTTCCGCTTCACACCCTGCGTGCCGACATCGACTTCGGTGTCGCCACGGCGGTCACGGCCTACGGCACTTGCGGCCTCAAGGTCTGGATCTTCAAGGGCGAGATCCTGGAACACGATCCGATGGCTTCGGAGCGTCGTTCTCAGGAGCCGGACAACAGCCGGCCGCATCGCCCGGAAGGGCGCGATCGTGAGCGCGACGGTGAACGTCGCGGCCGCAATCGTCGTGATCGGGACAGCGAGCGGGCCTGAGGCCTGCCGCTACATTGGGATGAGAGAGAACGACGATGCTGCAGCCTAAGCGCACGAAGTTCCGCAAGCAGTTCAAGGGCCGGATCAAGGGAGCAGCCAAAGCCGGCTTCACCCTGGATTTCGGGACCTTCGGCCTGAAGGCGTTGGAGCCGGAGCGGGTGACCGCCCGGCAGATCGAGGCGGCTCGCCGCGCGATCACCCGGCAGATGAAGCGTCAGGGGCGCGTGTGGATTCGCGTGTTCCCCGACGTTCCGGTTTCTTCGAAGCCGACCGAAGTGCGCATGGGTAAGGGCAAGGGGGCTCCGGAGTTCTGGGCCGCTCGTGTTCATCCCGGGCGCATCCTTTTCGAAATCGATGGCGTCAGCCATGAGGTCGCCGAAGAGGCACTGCGGCTCGGGGCCGCCAAGCTGCCGATCAAGACGCGCTTCATCCAGCGCATCGCCGACTGACGCGTAAGGACGGAAGCCGATGACGAAGGCCGCCGAAATCAACACCAAGACGCTCGACGAACTCGGTGACGAGCTCGAGAAGCTGAAGAAAGAGCAGTTCAACCTCCGCTTCCAGAAGGCGACGGGACAGCTCGAAAACACGGCGCGGGTGCGCCAGGTCCGGCGCGGCATCGCGCGGATCCAGACCATCATCCGCGCCAAGAGCGCGAGCTAAGGGAGACGGCCATGCCGAAGCGCGTGCTGCAGGGCGTCGTCGTCAGCGACAAGAACGACAAGACGATCGTAGTCGAGGTGGAGCGTCGCTTCACCCATCCGCTTCTGAAGAAGACCGTGCGTCGTTCGAAGAAGTACCACGCTCACGATGAAGAGAACCGTTTCAAGATCGGTGATCAGGTCGCGATCGAGGAAGCCCGTCCGCTGTCGAAGAACAAGCGCTGGGTCGTCATCGCTCCGACCGCTACGGTCTGAAGCTGCGGCGACAGTGAATTAGGAAAGGCGGTCGGTCATGATCCAAGTACAGACCAACCTCGACGTCGCCGACAATTCGGGTGCCAAGCGCGTCATGTGCATCAAGGTACTCGGCGGCTCGAAGCGGAAGTACGCAACCGTGGGCGACATCATCGTCGTCTCGATCAAGGAGGCGATCCCCCGGGGTCGCGTCAAGAAGGGCGACGTCATGAAGGCGGTCGTCGTCCGCGTTTCGAAGGACGTTCATCGGGCGGACGGTCAGGTGATCCGTTTCGACCGGAATGCGGCCGTTCTGATCAACAATCAGAAAGAGCCGATCGGGACCCGTATCTTCGGACCGGTTCCGCGCGAACTGCGCGCGAAGAATCATACGAAGATTCTTTCGCTGGCGCCGGAGGTGCTGTGATGGCCGCGAAGATCAAGAAGGGCGACAAGGTCGTCGTGCTCGCCGGCCGTGACAAGGGCAAGGCGGGCGAGGTGCTCAATGTCAACCCGACGGAAGAGCGTGCGCTCGTCCGCGGCGTCAACATGGTGCAGCGCCACACCAAGCCGCAGGGCGTCAACGAGGGCGGGATCATCGCGAAGGAAGCGCCGATCCATCTGTCGAACCTCGCGGTCGCCGACAAGGACGGCAAGCCGACTCGCGTCGGTTTCAAGAAACTGGACGACGGCCGCAAGGTCCGCGTCGCCAAGCGCTCGGGAGACCTGATCGATGGCTGAGGTCAACGTGCAGTCGCCGCGCCTGAAGAAGCACTACGAAGAGGTGGTGCGCCCGGCGATGATCGAGAAGTTCGGTTACAAGAACACGTTCGAAGTGCCGAGCCTCGACAAGATCGTCATCAACATGGGCGTCGGCGAAGCCGTCGCCGACTCCAAGAAGGCCGCGGTCGCCGCCGCCGACCTGGCGCTCATCGCCGGCCAGAAGCCGGTCGTGACCCGCGCCCGCAAGGCGATCGCCACCTTCAAGATTCGCGAGAACATGCCGATCGGCGCCAAGGTCACCTTGCGCAAGGCCCGCATGTACGAGTTCCTGGACCGCTTCGTCACGATCGCGCTGCCGCGCGTCCGGGACTTCCGCGGACTGAACCCGAAGAGCTTCGACGGCCGCGGCAACTTCGCCCTGGGCGTCAAGGAACACATCGTTTTCCCGGAGATCAACTACGACAAGGTCGATCAGATCTGGGGAATGGACATCATCGTCTGTACGACGGCGAAGACCGACGACGAAGCACGGGAGCTCCTGCGGCTCTTCGACTTCCCGTTCCGTCAGTGACCCGTTACGGCAGAGGATAGGACCGACATGGCCAAGAAGAGCTCGATCGAGAAGAACGACCGCCGCCGCAAGTTGACGGCTCGCGATCTGAAGAAGCGCACCGAACTCAAGTCGGTGATCATGAATCGCGAATCCTCGCCCGAGGACCGGATGCAGGCGGTGTTCAAACTCGCCGAGATGCCGCGCAACGGGGCCAAGGTGCGCATCCGCAATCGTTGCGAAGTGACGGGCCGTCCGCGCGCCTATTACCGCAAGATGAAGATGTCGCGCATCGCGCTTCGCGAACTGGGCAACTCGGGCGTCATCCCGGGCCTGGTCAAGTCGAGCTGGTGAGGAACGAATACCCATGACCATGACCGATCCTCTGGGCGACATGATCACGCGCATCCGGAACGCCCAGCTCCGGAAGAAGTCCAAGGTTTCGACCCCGGCTTCGTCGCTGCGCGGCAATCTTCTCGACGTCCTCAAGGCCGAGGGCTACATCCGCGGCTACGCCAAGGTCGAATTCGACGGCGGCAAGTCCGAGTTCGAGATCGAGTTGAAGTATTTCGACGGCCAGCCGGTGATCCGCGAAATCGCGCGCGTCTCCAAGCCCGGCCGGCGCGTCTATACCTCGGTGACGAACATCCCGCGGGTCGCCAACGGCCTCGGTGTCACCATCCTTTCGACCCCGAAGGGCGTCATGGCCGATCATGCGGCCCGCGAGGCCAATGTCGGTGGCGAAGTCCTCTGCAAGGTCTTCTGAGGCCGGAAAACGAGACGGGTAGACCCATGTCACGCATCGGAAAGAAGGCCGTGCCGGTTCCTGCCGGCGTCACCGCGGAAATCGCGGGACAGGCCGTCAACGTCAAGGGACCGAAGGGGGCTCTGTCCTTCGTGGTCCATGATCTGGTCGCGGTCGATCAGTCGGCCGAGGGCATTGCCGTCAAGCCGCGCGACGAGACCAAACTCGCCCGCTCGCTGTGGGGCATGTCGCGCACGATGATCGCCAATCTGGTGACCGGCGTGTCGAAGGGTTTCGAGCGCAAGCTCGAGATCAACGGCGTCGGCTACAAGGCGGCGCTGAACGGCAAGGTCCTGACCTTGTCGCTCGGATACAGCCACGACGTGCTGTTCCCGGTTCCGGAAGGCATCGTGATCCAGGTTCTCGGCGCCAAGTCGGACCAGATCATCGTCTCCGGCATCGACAAGCAGCAGGTCGGCCAAGTCGCCGCGGAGATCCGTGAATGGCGCGGCCCCGAGCCCTACAAGGGCAAGGGCGTCAAGTACGCCGAAGAGAAGATCTTCCGCAAGGAAGGCAAGAAGAAGTAAGGAGCTGCCGCCATGGCCATACAGACCTCTACGGAGCGTCGTGCCGCGCGTGTGCGCCGTGCCGTCAAGGCGGCGGCGAACGGCCGTCCCCGGCTCTCGGTTCATCGCTCGTCGAAGAACATCTATGCGCAGATCATCGACGACGTCGAAGGCAAGACCCTGGTCTCCGCTTCGACGTTGGAGACTGTGCTCAAGGACAGCCTGAAGACCGGCGCCGATACCGACGCCGCGACGGCCGTCGGCAAGCTCGTCGCCGAACGTGCGGTCGCCGCAGGAGTGACGCAGGTCGTGTTCGACCGCGGTCGCTTCATCTACCACGGCCGCGTCAAGGCGCTCGCCGAAGCCGCCCGCGAGGGCGGCCTCGACTTCTGATCCGAAAGACCATGGCGCGCCGGGACGGCTGCGCTCGAGGGAAGAACCGACATGGCAACGCGTGAGCGGGAAGAACGCGATAGCGAATTCGTCGACCGGCTGGTGCACATCAACCGCGTCGCGAAGGTGGTGAAGGGCGGCCGGCGTTTCGGCTTCGCGGCGCTCGTCGTCGTGGGCGACCAGAAGGGCCGCGTCGGCTTCGGCCACGGCAAGGCCCGCGAGGTGCCCGAGGCGATCCGCAAGGCCACCGAAGCCGCCAAGCGCGGCATGGTCCGGGTGTCGCTGCGGGAAGGCCGCACGCTGCATCATGACGTGGTCGGCCACCACGGTGCCGGACGAGTGATCGTCCGCGCCGCCCCGGCCGGTACCGGCATCATCGCCGGCGGTCCGATGCGCGCCGTCTTCGAGACGCTGGGCATTCAGGACGTCGTCGCCAAGTCCCTCGGTTCGTCGAACCCGTACAACATGGTACGGGCCACCTTCGACGCGCTGAAGGCCGAGGACAGCCCTCGTTCCGTCGCCGCTCGCCGCGGCATCAAGGTTTCGACCCTGCAGTCGCGTCGCGGCGGTGAGGGCGCGGACGCTTCTGCGGACGCGTGAGACGAGCCGGCGGCGTCGTTTTGAAAAAAACGGCGGCCGCACGGTGTTGAACAAAGCAAGGGCAAGCCCCATGTCGAATTCCACGGGCAAGACGGTCACCATCGAGCAGGTCGGCAGCCCGATCCGCCGGCCGCCGAAGCAAGAACAGACCCTGATCGGTCTCGGCCTCAACAAGCGCCATCGCCGGTCGACCCTCGAGGACACCCCCGAGGTTCGCGGCATGATCGCCAAGGTCGCCCATCTCGTCCGCGTCGTCGACGAGAACTGACGTCGAAGACGCGCGCGCCCTCCGGGGCGCGTCGAGACTGCCGAGACCCTCCGCACCGAACGTCCGGCGCGGCCGAACTCCGAGGAAAGAGCGATGAAGCTCAACGAGATCAGCGACAATTCCGGCGCCGCCAAGAAGGGCAAGCGCCTCGGCCGCGGCATCGGCTCCGGCCTGGGCAAGACCTCCGGCCACGGCGTCAAGGGTCAGAAGGCGCGCTCCGGCGTCGCCATCGACGGCTTCGAGGGCGGCCAGATGCCGCTGCATCGGCGCCTGCCCAAGCGCGGCTTCACCAACATCTTCCGCCTCGACTACAACGAGGTCTCGATCGCCCGCGTCCAGGCGGCGATCGATGCCGGCAAGCTCGATGCCGCCGCGCCGATCACCGGTGCCGCGCTGAAGGCCGCCGGCGTGCTGAAGCGTCTGCGCGACGGCGTCCGTCTGATCGGCCCCGGCGAGCCCAAGACCGCGCTCACCTTCGAGATCGCCGGCGCCTCGGCCCCGGCCATCGCGTCGGTCGAGAAGGCGGGCGGCAAGGTCGTCGTCCCCGAGAAGAAGAAGAAGGCGGAAGCGGCCGAGTGATCGGCCGCCCGCATCGCCTGCCGTACGGCCCAACGAAGCACCGGAGACGAGTCGCATGGCTTCTGCTGCCGAACAGCTCGCAGCCAATCTCAACTGGGGCGCCTTCGGCAAGGCCCAGGAACTCAAGAAGCGCATCTGGTTCACGCTGGGCGCGCTTCTCGTGTATCGGCTCGGCACCTACCTGCCGCTCCCCGGGATCGACGCTGCAGCCCTCGCCAAGGCGTTTTCCAACGCCCAGACCGGCATCATCGGCCTGTTCAACATGTTCTCCGGCGGAGCCGTGGGTCGCATGGCGATCCTGGCGCTGGGAATCATGCCCTACATCTCGGCCTCGATCATCGTGCAGCTCATGACGACGGTCATTCCGTCGTGGGAGGCGCTGAAGAAGGAGGGCGAGAGCGGCCGCAAGCAGCTCAACCAGTACACCCGCTTCCTCACGGTGGCGCTGGCGATTTTCCAGGCCTACGGCATCGCCGTCGGTCTCGAAGGCGGCTCCGGCATCGTCGCGGCGCCGGGCATGTTCTTCCGCATCACCGCGGTGATCACCCTGGTCGGCGGCACCATGTTCCTGATGTGGCTCGGTGAGCAGATCACCTCGCGCGGCATCGGCAACGGCACTTCGCTGATCATCTTCGCCGGCATCGTCGCAGGACTCCCCCACGCCATCGCCGGCACCCTCGAGCTCGGCCGTCAGGGCGCGATCTCGACCGCCGCGATTCTGGCGATCATCGTCGTGGCGATCGTGGTGATCGGCTTCGTGGTGTTCATGGAGCGCGCCCAGCGGCGCCTGCTGATCCAATATCCGAAGCGCCAGGTCGGCAATCAGATCATGCAGGGTCAGTCCTCGCATCTGCCCCTGAAGCTCAACACCGCCGGCGTCATCCCGCCGATCTTCGCCTCGTCGTTGCTGCTGGTGCCCGCCACCATCGCCAACTTCCAGTCGGGGCAGGGGCCGTCGTGGGTGACCACGATCACCGCTTGGCTCGGCCACGGACAGCCGCTGTACATGCTGTTCTACGCCGGCCTGATGATCTTCTTCTGCTTCTTCTATACGGCGATCGTGTTCAATCCGACCGACACCGCCGACAATCTGAAGAAGCACGGCGGCTTCATTCCGGGCATCCGTCCGGGTGAGCGCACCGCGGAATACATCGACTACGTCCTGACGCGGATCACCGTGGCCGGGGCCCTGTATATCGTCGTCGTCTGTCTATTACCCGAATTCCTCATTTCCTGGACCGGCGTGCCGTTCTATTTCGGCGGTACGTCACTGTTGATCGTGGTCTCGGTGACGATGGACACGGTGTCCCAGATTCAAGGGCACCTGCTCGCTCACCAATACGAAGGCCTGATCAAGAGGTCGAAACTCAGGGGGGGACGTCGATGAGGCTCATTCTACTCGGACCGCCGGGCGCCGGTAAGGGCACCCAGGCCGGGCGACTGGTCGAAGCCTACGGGATCGTGCAGTTGTCGACCGGCGACATGTTGCGGGCCGCCGTCAAGGCGGGATCCGAGGTGGGACTCAAGGCCAAGGCGGTGATGGAATCCGGCGGTCTCGTCTCCGACGAGATCGTCATCGGCGTCGTCGCCGACCGAATCGACGAGCCCGACTGTGCCCGTGGCTTCATCCTCGACGGTTTCCCGCGCACCGTGCCGCAGGCCGAGGCGCTGACCGTGATGCTCGCCTCCAAGGGCCTGAAGCTCGACGCCGTCGTGGAACTGGTGGTCGATGCCGAGGCGCTGGTCGCCCGCATGGAGAATCGCGTCAAGGAGACCCTGGCGGCCGGCGGCACCGTGCGTGCCGACGACAATCCGGAGTCCTTCCGCAAGCGGCTCGCCGAATATCGCGAGAAGACCGCGCCGCTGTCGGGCTACTACGCCGGCACCGGAGAGTTGAAGACCGTCGACGGCATGAAGCCGATCGACGAGGTCACGGCCGACATCGCCGCGATCCTGGGCGCCTGACGCCCCGAGAAATGTCGCCGGGTGGTTGACGCCCGGCGGCCAAATCCGTTATCAACCGGCCACTGTCGCGAATTGAGCGACCGGGGCCGGTTCCCCTATGGGGATCGACCGCCGGTGCGTTCGTCGTGAACCGCCGTCCGGAGACGACGAGCGAGAGCAGGTTCCGATCGGGCGGACGAGGCCCGAACGACCCGAACCGGCTCCGATGAGAATTCGGGAGGGGTCGTCGCGCCGAGGCAATCGGGGCGAAAGCCGCTCTGGGACGCGAGCGCATCGGACGATGCTCTCGGGAAGCGATTGGAGAAAAGCCGTGGCCCGCATCGCAGGCGTGAACATTCCGACCAACAAGCGCGTGATCATCGCGCTTCAGTACATTCACGGCATCGGCCAGAAGAAGGCCGAGGAGATCGTGACCAAGGTCAACATCGCGCCGGAACGTCGCGTGCAGGACCTCAGTGACGCCGAAGTGCTGCAGATCCGCGAAGCCATCGACCGCGACTACGTCGTCGAAGGCGATCTGCGTCGCGAAGTGGCGATGAACATCAAGCGTCTGATGGACCTCGGCTGCTACCGCGGCCTGCGTCATCGTCGCGGCCTGCCGGTCCGCGGTCAGCGCACCCACACCAACGCCCGTACCCGCAAGGGCCCGGCGAAGGCGATCCAGGGCAAGAAGAAGTGATGCGAAGGGGCCCAGCCTCGCGAGAGTGCCGGGCCCTGGTGGAGCCGCTGGAACTACGGCGGTGTCGAGATCGAAGGTAAGGACAATCCATGGCCAAGGAAGCGACGCGCGTTAAGCGCCGCGAGCGCAAGAACATCACCTCTGGTGTCGCGCACGTGAATTCGACGTTCAACAACACGATGATCACCATCACCGACGCGCAGGGCAACACGATCTCGTGGTCGTCGGCCGGCGCGCTCGGCTTCAAGGGTTCGCGCAAGTCGACCCCCTATGCGGCTCAGGTCGCTGCCGAAGACGCGGCCCGCAAGGCGTCCGAGCACGGCATGCGCACCATCGAGGTCGAAGTCCGCGGTCCGGGTTCGGGACGTGAGTCGGCGCTGCGCGCCCTCCAGGCGGCCGGTTTCATGGTCACCTCGATCCGCGACGTGACGCCGATCCCCCACAACGGCTGCCGTCCGCGCAAGCGTCGGCGCGTCTGACGCCGACGCGTCGAGCCGCTCGACGCCTCTCTCGCCGAACGACGGATCGTCTCCACCGTCGTTCGGCCCCGTTCACGAACATGGGTCGAATGCGGGCAGGGTACGGGACGGTACCGATATCCCGCGGCAGACCTCGGAAGGTGCCCACGTGACGATTCACAAGAACTGGCAAGAGCTCATTCGTCCGAACAAGCTCGAGATCAAGATCGGCGACGATCCGAAGCGCAAGGCGACCGTCGTCGCCGAGCCTCTGGAGCGCGGTTTCGGTCTGACTCTCGGCAATGCTCTGCGCCGCGTGCTGCTGTCCTCGCTCCAGGGCGCGGCGGTCACTGCCGTGCAGATCGACGGCGTGCTCCACGAATTCTCGTCGATCCCGGGCGTCCGCGAGGACGTCACCGACATCATCCTGAACATCAAGGAGATCTCGGTGAAGATGATGGGTGAGGGCCCCAAGCGCATGGTCGTGCGCAAGCAGGGACCCGGCACCGTTCTCGCCGGCGACATCCAGGTGGTCGGCGACATCGAGATCCTCAATCCGGACGTGGTGATCTGCACCCTCGACGAGGGCGCCGAGATCCGCATGGAACTGACGGTCGCCACCGGCAAGGGCTATGTCCCGGCCGACCGCAACCGTCCCGAAGACGCGCCGATCGGTCTGATCCCGGTCGACAGCCTCTATTCGCCGGTCAAGAAGTGCAGCTACCGCGTCGAGAACACCCGTGAGGGACAGGTCCTCGACTACGACAAGCTGACGCTCAGCCTCGAGACCGACGGTTCGGTCAAGCCGGAAGACGCCGTCGCCTATGCGGCGCGCATCCTCCAGGACCAGCTGGCGATCTTCGTGAACTTCGAAGAGCCCCGCAAGGCCGAGATCGAGGAGAAGATCCCCGAGCTCGCCTTCAACCCGGCGCTGCTCAAGAAGGTCGACGAGCTCGAGCTGTCGGTGCGTTCGGCGAACTGCCTGAAGAACGACAACATCGTCTACATCGGCGATCTGATCCAGAAGACCGAAGCCGAGATGCTCCGCACCCCGAACTTCGGCCGCAAGTCGCTCAACGAGATCAAGGAAGTTCTCGCCCAGATGGGTCTCCATCTCGGCATGGAGGTCACCAACTGGCCGCCGGAGAACATCGAAGAACTCGCCAAGCGCTACGAGGATCACCAGCTCTGAGGTTTCGGCGCCCGGTGATCGGGCGCCGCTTCGAGCCGGTCGGGGAGGGCGGTGCTCTCCGCATGGAAATTCCGGGGCCGGCGGCCCCGGCGGACGACGAGGCGGAGCGATCCGCCGACAAAGACTTCCAAGCCCGGATGCACAATACCCGGGGTGTCACGGTCGGTTCGACCGGGGCTCCCGGTGACGTACCGGGACCTCGACAACCGGCGCTTCTCCGATCGACGGAGCGGCGCGTGGGCGGGCCGAACGGCCGCGGCCCCAACCTGGAGCACCTCCGATGCGTCACGGAAACGCGGGCCGCAAGCTCAACCGCACCTGGGAACACCGCAAGGCGATGTTCGCCAACATGGCGGCCTCTCTGATCACCCACGAGCAGATCGTCACCACCCTGCCCAAGGCGAAGGACCTGCGTCCGATCGTCGAGAAGCTGGTGACTCTCGCCAAGCGCGGCGACCTCAACTCCCGCCGCAACGCGGTCGCCCAGGTTCGCGACGAGAAGGCCGTCAAGAAGCTCTTCGACGTGATCGGCCCGCGCTACAAGGACCGTGCCGGTGGCTACACCCGCGTCCTCAAGGCCGGCTTCCGTCACGGTGACAACGCCGCCGTCGGCGTGATCGAGTTCGTCGACCGCGACGTCGCCGCCAAGGGCGCCGAAGACCGCGCCCGCCGCGAAGCCGCCGAAGCCGCGGACTGATCGGGCCACTCCCCAACTCCGAGACGACAGAGAGGCGGTCCCGTGTGGGGCCGCCTTTTTTCATGGGATCGGCCGATCCGGCGAAATGCATCGATACGGTTTAGGGAAAATGCAACCGGTACGGGAGAAACTCCCCGGCGTCGAACCGGCAGGAGACCCCGACGATGTGTTCCGCAAAGACGACTTGCCTCGGCGTGGCTCTGGCGATGGCGGCCGCCATCGGGCCGGGGGTCGGACAGGCCGCGGACGGTGGCCGTCTCGATCGCGATCCACCCGCGGTGCTGCAAGCCATGATCGGGGTCGGCGTGACGGTCGCCTCGGTGACAGAGCGCGCTCGCACCATCTTCAAGCGTAGCGATGCCGACGGGGACGGGTCGTTGACCGCGGCGGACGGCCGCTTGGCGGATTCGGTGGCGCAGACCACCATGCGCGCCGCGTCGGTGATGAACCTCTTTCAATTCGATCTCGACGGCGACGGCATCGTGACGGAAGCCGAGATTCGCACCATCCTGGCCTTCGAGCGCCGCATCTCCGGGCCGCGGGCGCCGCTGGCCGGCGGGTCTTCGGAGACCCTGGACGCCCGGGTCCGGGCCTTCATGGTCGCCGATGCCGATCATGACGGCCGCATCACCTTGCAGGAGGCACAGACGGCGGCGCGCAACGCGATCGAGGCGACGAAGTCGGTCGCGGGGACGGAAGCAATCATCGTCGAGTTGCTCGACTACGCCGGCAACCGCAATGTCGGGCTGTCCGAACAGGCCTTCGTCGATCTCGTGCTCGAGCGATTCAAGGAGATCGATGCGGATGCCGACGGGACCCTGACCCGCGAGGAGATCAATGCCTCGACGCTGCGGCGGCAGGAAATTCGGCGGGCAGCAATGGCGGCGCGACGGCAGGCAGAGGAGGAGGCGACCCGCCGCCGGGCGGTACCGCCAGAGGTGCAGGCCTGCGAACTGCCCAAGCCTTCGCCGGAAGCAGCCGTGGTCCTGCTCTCCGCCTACGAGAGCCAATCGCTGTCGACGACCGCGATCGGGACGCGGGAAGTCGCGGTCGGAACGGCGACCGTGTCCGTCGAGCAGGGCGAGGGGCCGGTGTGGGTGCTGCTTCTCACCCACAAGCCGGTGATCTGGCGCTTCACCGGTGCGGTCGGACGCATCGAGCGGGCGATCCTTCTCTCGTCCGTGGATCTGGCGAACGCCGGCCCGGAGTCGCTGGCCGGCGCCACGGGGCTGGCGCGTGAGAAGATCACGTTCGGCCCCCCCTGCCTGAAGCCCTTCACCGACGCGCGCTCGATCGATTCGAGCAGAGTGCTCGCCTCCGTCCGGAAGCAGACGGAGCGGGATCCGGTGGTGGCGGCGACCTATGCGCTGTCCGCGGTGAAAGTGCGGGTTTCGGTAATGTCCGGACAGCGTTTTCGGTAATCTCCGGACAGCTCTTTCACTAATTCCCGGACAGCAATTCCGGTAATTCCCGGACAGTTTTGATGGCCGGTTCTCGGCTGCGCCGTTTGGCAGGTTGGGCTCTCACGAAGAAGAGAGGCCGACATGCCCAGACGGAAGCAAGCGAGACGAACGACCGTGAGAGATATCCGGACGATCCTGCGCCTGACCCATGAGCAGGGCCTATCA
>NZ_SJFN01000055.1 GCF_004328075.1 Siculibacillus lacustris
CGGTTATGGCGATCGATGAAGTACGAATGCATCTACCTCCACGCCTACGAGACCGGCTCGGAAGCCCGCAGCGGCATCGGCCGGTGGATCGACTACTACAACTTCGACCGACCTCACTCGACACACGGAGGGCGTACGCCCGTCGAGGTCCACGAGGAGGCCGGCGACATCAGACTGGCGGCGTAACGGACCACAGGCCCAAGCTTACGAAGGCCGCCAATCTGTCCGGCCCGGCGGGACCACCTCATGATGTCGGTCAGGCTGAAGTCGTTGCCCTTGAACAAGAGCGGTTCGCCGGTGGCTTTTGCCAGGGCATAGGAAAAGCAATCGCCGAAGTTCAGCCCTGCCTTGTGGCGACCCTTGCCGAAATCGAGAAAGGCCTGACGTGCCAGCTCACCGTGTTCGACCGTGACCGGTTCGACAACGATGCTGGCGCGCCATTTCGGCGCGCGGTCGGCAAGGTCTTGAGACGTTGGACTGCTCCTTCGGAGATTCTTTCGTCTCGGCGCCGATCGCCGTGCCCCTCCCCTTCCCTGCTCGGTCAGGGCCGCCCTTCCTCTCGGCGCTGACGAGGCTCTTGTGAGACAGGTCGCCTTCATCTGTGGGAGCGATACCTGTCCCCAGGCGTACCATGGCATGACGCATTTTCCTTGAAAAATGTATCACGTCGTGGTACGTGATTGATCATAGTTGAGGTGCGTGCTCGATGGCGATCAGAGGCTTCAAAGATGAGCGATTGACCGCGATCATCGCGCGCCGGACGCCTAAGGGGTTTCCTGCCGATCTCGCCGCCGTAACACGTCGTAAACTGGTCATGCTCGACGCCGCCAGCCGAGCTGGACGATCTGCGCATTCCTCCGACAAATCGCCTCGAGGCCCTGAAGGGCGACCGGGTCGGGCAGCATTCCATTCGGGTCAACGACCAGTTCCGTCTCTGCTTTCGGTGGACGCAAGAGGGGCCGATCGACGTCGAATTCGTCGACTATCACTGAGGGAGATGACCGATGACGATGCTGCCTGCGATTCATCCGGGCGAGATCCTGAGAGAAGAGTTCCTCCACCCTCTCGGCCTGTCGGCTGGAGCGGTGGCGAAGGCCGTCGGGGTGCCCCGCTCGCGCATCGAACGGCTGGCCGCCGAACAGGTCGACCTGACGCCGGACACGGCTCTGAGGCTCGCTCGTTTCTTCGGCAACAGCGCGGACTTCTGGATGAAGATCCAGTATCGCTATGCCCTCGAAACCGCCTCTGATGCTTTGCGCAACGATCTCGATCGCATCGAGCCGATGAAGCGGGCGAGCTGAACGGTGCGCGGCGCCGAGTAGAATAGCGCATTTGCCGTCCGGCAACCGCCGCGACGCTCGGACCTGTTCATGACGAAGAACCGACGCATCACATCTCGTGTAGATCCGTGCGAGATCGAGAGCATTCGGCGGCTTTGAAGTTCGCCCGAGGAGTCGGCCATGGACGTGAGCACTCGCATTCGCATGAAAGCCCCCGCCCATCCCGGCGGATTTGTGAAGAGCGAGATCGTCGAGGCGCTCGGTCTGTCGGTGACCGATGCGGCGCTCGTTCTGGGCGTGACGCGCCCTGCGCTGTCGGCGCTGTTGAACGAGCGCTCGCACCTTTCCTCCGAGATGGCGTTGCGGATCGAAAAGGCCTTCGGCGTTTCGATGGACACGTTGATGCGGATGCAGAGCAGCTTCGACATCGCCCAGGCCCGCAAGCGGGAAGGGGAAATCAACGTCGCCCCCTTCAAGGGTAAGCCCGTCGACCAACAGCCCGGCCTCATCTGATCTGATCTGGTCGACTGTGGTGGAGAGGCGCGCGCCCGTATTTGTGGGGATACTGGCGTTTTGAAATGCGGCGAAGGGCCGTTGGAATAGCTGATGGTGCGCGGGAGCGCGCAGCTTTGATCCGGCAAGGAGAGCCGCCTCAGCGGCGGCCCTCCCCTCCCCCTTTCGTTTGGCGTCTGTGACGCGGTGAAGGGCGAGAGGGCGTTCCCCCTCTCGCCCCCGGAAGCCGTTCAGCCGGTCTCCCCATCCTTCCTCGCTGCGCTCGTGCAGGACGCCCACGGATTCGTGGGCGCCTCCGCTCACGCTGCGGTGGGCGATCCCCCTCCGGCCGCTCGGCTTCCCCCCCACTCTCCCCCGGTTCGCCACCCGGCAGGGGGCAGGCGCGGCTGACCCGCTGCACGAGCCAGAGGAGAGAAAACAGATGAAACGCGACACCCCGACCAACGCCGTCCTCATCACCGGCACCACCTATCCCCATCGCCGCGAACTCCGCAGCCTCGGTTGTCTGTGGAACCGTGACCGCGAGGGATATCTCATCGCCGAAGAGAAGGCCGAACGTGCCCTCGCCTTCGCCCTCGATGTCGGGTTGAGCGTCGACCACATGGTCGTCGAGCCTGAGGATCTGGAGCCGTTGACCGGCGACGCACTGCGGGCCTACCGCCAGGATCGACAGACCAGCCGCGCCAATCGGCTCCGCACCCGAGCAGATGCCGCCGACCGCCGCGCTGACGAAGCGCACAACCGCATCAGCGAGCACGAGCGCGACTTTCTCCGTCTCGGTGAGCCGATCAAGGTCGGCCACCACTCGGAAGGGCGTCACCGCAAACTCATCGCGCGGTTTGGCAAAGCCATCGACGCGGAGATGACCGAGCGCCGCACTGCCGCCGAACTCCGCAACCGGGCCGACTGGATCGCACCCGCCCGCATTGCCGGGGACGCCGAACGGCAACGCCAGGAGATTCGCGATGAAGTGTCGAAGCAGATAGGCAAGGGCGACACCGTGTCGAATTCCATGTGGGGTGTGGGCGTCGTCACGAAGGTGAACACCAAGAGCTTCACTGTCTGGTACGCCGATCGCGGCTTCTCGCAGACCGTCGACAAATCGTGGTGTCACCTCGTCGCCAAGGGCGCGGCCGAGGCGGCCAAGCCGGCGCCTAAGTTCAAGGCGGGCGATCTCGTCACGGTTTCGAGGCTGGCGAAGACCTATCCCGGCATCGTGCGCCGCCGCACGTCTTCCGGCGGGTACTCGGTCGATTTCGAGTTCCTCGGGAGGACCGAGCGAGCTTCGTTCGCGGAATGCTACATCGCAGCGCGGTCGGTCTGACGGGCTCGTTGGCGGGGAGGGGGCGACGCCCCGCCAACTCATCATCTGAATTCTGCGCTTTGCGTGTCCTCTGCGCTGGCGGAATACAGATCTGTTCAGTTTGGGCCGAGCCGCACTCGTTGGCTCGCCGAGGTTCATTCGCTTGAGAGGTGCTAGCGTTGGCGCGTTGATGTTTGAGATTGTCATCTGACAATGTCAAAAAAGAGTAGTTATATCAATCGGATGAATCTGATCCGTGTGTTGTTAACCTTCGGTTAACCCAATATTCCTTGACGGTGGCGCAGACTCACCGCAACTTGCGCAAAGAATGCCAATTCGCCCAAAATTGCGTGAATGGCTGAACTTGGGGCGGAGCCGGGAAAATGAACCAATCCGAAATCCGGGCGATGGATGAGACGATCCGTGAGGACGCTCAGCTGCTCGGTTCCCAGTTGCAGCTTTTAAGGGAAAAACTCTTCCCTCCAGAAGCTCAAAAGCAGTTGCGTCGCTTCTCTAGCGCAGAAGCTGCGCGTCTCATTGGTGTCACCGAGAGTTATATACGGCATCTAGCTTCTGCCGAGGATGGCCCAATTCGTGAAAAGCAAGCGAATGGTGGTAAGCGGAGTTATTCACTCGACCAGATTCATACGCTTCGTAACTTCCTCGCTCGAGGCAAGGCATCCTATCTACCTAATAGGAAGATTGGTGATCACCTTCAGGTTATCGCCGTGACGAATTTTAAGGGCGGCTCCGGGAAGACAACGACCGCCGCACATCTCGCCCAGTATCTTGCTCTACGAGGATTCCGTGTACTCGCAATTGACCTCGACCCGCAGGCGTCAATGTCGGCCCTGTTTGGCTATCAACCTGAGTTCGACGTCGGTGACAGCGAGACTCTCTATGGTGCGATCCGCTACGATGAACATCGGCGGCCTCTCTCCGAGATAATTCGTTCGACATACTTTGCCGGACTGGATGTTGTGCCTGCAGATCTTGAACTCCATGAGTTCGAACATGATACGCCACGAGTTCTTGCGGATCCAAGGCGTGATTCTAGTGAGCTATTTTTTATGCGCGTAGCAAACGCGATCAATGATGTTGCGGATCGATATGATATCGTTGTGATAGATTGTCCGCCGCAACTCGGCTTTTTGACGATGTCCGCTCTCTGTGCTGCTACGGCTGTTCTTATAACAGTCCATCCTCAGATGTTAGACGTGGCATCGATGAATCAATTTTTGACGATGACATCACAGTTGCTTGGAGTTGTACGCAATGCCGGAGGTAATCTGACCTATGATTGGATGCGTTATCTTATTACGCGACATGAATCGAATGATGCTCCACAGGCTCAGATCGTTGCTTTTTTGCGCAATCTCTTCGCCGAACGAGTTCTGACCGCGACAATGGTCAAGTCAACAGCCGTTTCTGACGCCGGGCTTTCGAAGCAAACCATCTACGAGGCACCGCGCGAATCGATGAACCGGCAGACATATGATCGTGCTGTGGAAGCGATGGATTCGGTCAACGGCGACATTGAAAAGCTGATTTTGCGCGCCTGGGGGAGGGTTGTCTGATGAAGGGGAAGGACATCCTGCGCGACCTTTCGCTGGCGGGGCGGCCTGATCCAGCGGCAGCTCGGATGGAACCGCTGAAGGCGTCGGGAGCGGTCAGAGCTATGAGTCTCGGGCTTGATCGGTTGACCACGGAGGCTGCCCGTGCTCGTGACCTGGAGCATGCGATTGCCCAAGGTGAGCATGTCATTGAGCTCGACCCGCATGCGATTGAGCCGTCCTTCATCTCTGATCGCATTCAGTCGGTTACTGATCCGGAGTATGATGAACTCAAAGTATCGATTTCTGCGACTGGTCAGCAAGTGCCCGTGCTGGTTAGGCCTCATCCGGAACGGCTCGATAGATATCAGGCTGCCTACGGACATCGACGTATCAGGGCTGCGCTTGATTTGAAGATTTCGGTGCGAGCGATCGTCCGGAATCTGAGCGACATAGAACTTGTGACTGCTCAGGCCCAGGAGAATGGGCCTCGCCTTAATCTGAGTTTCATAGAGCGCGCATTATTTGCTTCGCATTTAGATGCTTATGGCTTTGAGCGCGATGCTATAGCGCAAGCTCTTGGCGTCGATAAGCCTGAGCTGTCACGGCTATTGTCGGTAAACCAGAAGATTGATCGTAGCATCATACTGGCCATCGGGCCTGCTCCTAAAATTGGGCGGCCTCGGTGGGTTGCACTCGCGGATCATCTGGCAGATGGAAAGCGTCTTTCAATCGCGCTGGCTACAATAAGCAGCGCAGACTTTCTTTCTGCCGATACCAACGGCCGCTTTAATGCTGTAATGAATTCTATCGGCACTTCACCGAAGAAATCTAGGACGCTACTTCGACGTCCTTTTGTCGGCGCGTCTGGCCAAAAGCTCGGCTGGATCGAAAACTCCGGACGGGGCATCCGCCTGACAACGGATCAGGCAGCTTTTGGCGCGTTCCTTGAACGGAAACTTCCTAGCCTCGTTGATGAGTTTGCGGAAAGCGCCGAGGCTGCAAAACCGACCTCAAAAAGGGATCAAGCGACTGATCTAAAATAGAAAAATGAGTGATTGTCACATGACAACTCATGTCCTCAACAATTCAAAAAGGTTCAATCAGGCAAGAAAAAAGGCCCCCGAAACGAATTCCGGAAGCCCTTCTCATTAGTTGGCGCTGTGAGAATCACACTTCCACGAATCGCTGTCAAGCCTCTCGTCGAGAGGTCACGCTGTTTCGGCGTCCGACTTTCTTTGCCCGAATGGAGGCAAAGACGCCATGCAGACCTACCAGACTCGCACGCCCTTTGGCGGGCGAACCCTGATGCTCGCCCATGTGGCGACACAGACGAGGGCGGCCGCCAGGGCGCCTGAGACGGTCGTCCACAAGTGGACGGTGTTTCGTTCCATCTGCACGGCCAAGGCCCGTCTCGGCGTTTCCGAGCGGGCGCTGGCCGTGCTCGACGCACTCCTGAGCTTCCATCCCGAGACGACGCTCTCGGGGGAAAAGCTCGTGGTGTGGCCGTCGAATGGCCAACTCGCGCTCCGTGCTCACGGCATGGCGCCGGCGACGTTGCGCCGACACCTAGCGGTGTTGGTCGACGCCGGCATGATTGTCCGCCGCGACAGCCCCAACGGCAAGCGTTATGCCCGCAAAGGGGAGGGGGGCGAGATCGACCAGGCCTTCGGCTTCGATCTCTCGCCGCTCGTTGCCCGGGCCGCAGAGATCGAATGCTTGGCGGAAGAGGTCCGTGCCGCCGATCGGGCGGTCAAGCTGGCGCGCGAACGCATCACCCTGTGCCGGCGCGACATCGCCAAGATGATCGTCACCGGCCTCGAAGAGGGCGTCCCGACGCGGCGCGAGGGCAGGGGGCCTGCCGACTGGTCCGAGGTCCACGACCAGTTTCGGGGGATCGTCGAGGGCATTTCTCGCAACGCCGGCCTCGGCGAACTCGAAGTTGCGGCGGAGACGCTGTCGACCCTTGCCGACGACGTGTTCATGTTGTTGGAAACACACGGAAAAAACGAAAAAACGAGCGTCAATGAGTCTCAAACTGAGCGTCACATACAGAATTCAAATCCAGACCCCTCTACTGATCTTGAACTGAGCGGCCAAAGAGTCGTAGAGGCGAAGCCCGAAGCAAAATCGCGAGCGTCGAAGCGTGGGGACGGCGCCTACACCCTTGCCATGGTGCTCTCCGCCTGTCCGGACATCGCCGACTATGCGAGAAACGGTATCTCCAACTGGCGTGACTTCCTCGCCACCGCGACCGTGGTACGGCCGATGCTCGGGATTTCGCCGAGCGCCTGGGAGGAGGCGAGGGGGATCCTCGGCGAAATCCCGGCGGCGATCGTCGTAGCCGGGATCCTGCAGCGCCACGCCATGATCGCGTCCGCCGGCGGCTATCTGCGCAGCCTGACGCGCAAGGCGGAGGAGGGGAGCTTCAGCCTCGGACCCATGCTGATGGCCCTGCTCAAGGTCAGCCCGGCAGCGAGGAAGAGCGCGTGACGGCGGCTGGCGGGGGATGGCCGATGGGCGCGCGCTCCATGGCTTCGTCGTTCTGCTCGAGCCGGTTGGCTCGGAGGCAGAAACTCGGTGAATTCGCGATTGTTCGGGCTGAATATCCCATGTAGGATATTCGCATATTCCTCAATGGATATTCCGAGGGAGCTGATGCCGCTCTATATCCGGGACGACACCGTCGATGCTCTCGCCGTTCGGCTTCAGCAGGCAACGCATGCTCCCAACAAGACCGAAGCGGTCCGGCGCGCGCTGACCAACGAACTCGTGCGATTGGCTGAAAGCGTACCCCTGCGCATGCGGATCGGCAATATTCAGAAGCGCGTTCGGGCCCGCATGGGGCCGAATTCCGGCACTGGCGATGCGGCGCCGATCGCCGACGTGGGAGAGCCGTGATGTTCATCGATGCTTCGGCGATCATCGCCATTCTTCTCGCCGAGGACGGAGCCGAAAACCTCGTCACCAAGATCGAGGCGGCGAAGAAGCCGATCCACTATTCCGCGCTCACGGTGTTCGAGGCGGTCTCGCGCCTGGTGGGAATAACCGCCTGTGCGCAGGGTCTGGCGTGCCCCGTTCCGGCTATTCTCTGGGAGCAGTCGCAAGCCGATGTCGACGCCCTCCTCGAGACGATCGGCGCGCGCGAGATGACCATCTCGGGATCGCTGCATCGCATGGCCCTGGATGCGGCGCGCGCCTTCGAACTGAGTACGGGCGAGAGTTTCGCCTATGCCTGCGCAAAGTCCTATCGCCTGCCCATTCTCACCGGGGGTGAGGCCCTGGCTCGGACAGACATCGAGATCGTGTGAACGGCGGCGGATGGTTCTGGTGACGGCGTCCTCGGTCGTAGCCGGCCAGCCGACGTTTCGAATGGGTGATCCACCGTTCTGCTGCCTCATCGATCGGCTGGGATCGACGAGCATCTGGTTCTCTTGACGAAATGTGATTTATAAACTACAGTTGGACACGATGAAATTCAAGCAGTCGAGCACTTTCCGGAAGTGGGTCAAGAAGCTGAAGGACGAGCGGGCGAAGGCGCTCGTTGCTTCGCGCCTGACGCGGCTGGCTTCCGGGAATGCAGGTGACGTCGCCCCCGTCGGCGATGGCATAAGCGAGTTGCGGATCCACTATGGGCCTGGATATCGCATTTACTTTTTCCGTTCCGGTGACGTGATCATCGTTTTGTTGTGTGGTGGCGATAAGAGCACCCAAGAAAAAGACATCAAGTTGGCAAAACAGATTGCTGCGCAATGGAGTGATGAAGATGAATGAGAAATTCACGGACTTCGATCCCGCCGAATTGCTCGGAAGCGAAGAAGCGATCAAATTTTATCTCGAAGATGCGTTCGATACGAGCGATGCAGCGCAGATAGCAACCGCGCTCGGCGTGGTCGCGCGTGCCAAGGGTATGACGAAGGTGGCTCGTGACACGGGTTTGGCGCGAGAACAGCTTTACCGCTCGTTGAGCGAGACCGGCAATCCGACGCTGGAAACGACGCTTGCGGTCCTCAAGTCCTTCGGTCTGCAGCTCACGAGCAAGCAGCGGGCCGCTTGAGTGCCTCCAGGAAGGAGGCTGTCGAGGTTGGCGCATCAATTTGATTTATATGACCTCTTTCTCCATTACAGAAGTGAAGAGGGGTTTTGCTTCCGTCACCCGGGAACGTGGTTGCAGGTTTCGTAAGTATAGATAAGTACCTCTTATCGATGATGATCCGGCTCAACCGAGATTGTTGCCGGCTAGTGCGGCCACGTGGTAAATTGAGGCTCGTTCTCGAAAGGCGCGCCATGTCCGAACCGCAGCTCTCCATCCGCAGCGCCAAGGCGAAGGCGCTCGCCCAGGCGCTCGCCCGCCGGACGGGCATGCCGATGAATCGGCTCGTCGAGGAGGCGCTGGAGCGCTACGACGGCGCGCTCCGAGCCGGGGCGCATGCCCACCCGATCGATGCCCTGTGGGATCTGATGGCCGAGGGGCGGCGCGGCGTGGCGCTGGGCGCGACCTCGGCCCACGACGATCTCTACGACGACCACGGTCTACCGAAATGATCGCCGTCGACACGTCCGCGATCCTCGCCATCGCCCTCGACGAGCCCGAAGCGGAGGCCTTCAAGGCGGCGCTGCGCCGCGGTGGCGTGTTGATCGGTTGGCCGACCCTGTTCGAGACCCGCACCGTGCTCGCTGCCAAGGGTTTTTCCAATGCCGCCGAGATCGTCGCGCGATTGGCGGCGGCGCCCAACGTCACCACCGTTCCCTTCGACGCGAAGCACTACGCCGCCGCCGAAACGGCCTATGAGCGCTTCGGCAGGGGACGTCACCCCGCCGCGCTGAACATGGGCGACTGCTTCGCCTATGCGGTCGCCTCGGTCGCCGGTGTCGCTCTCCTGTTCAAGGGGGCCGACTTCCCTGAAACCGACGTGCTCCGTCATCCCGACACCACCGTGCTCGGGGGCCGCCGATGAGCGACGGCGCCCTGCTCGCCGACCCGGAGACGAAACGCGCCCTCGCCCTCGATGCGCTCGCAGCCATCCTTCCCGCCGATCGCCGCGACCGTCTCGCCACGGTGCTCTCCGACGAGGACGTCGCCACGCTGCGCCATCTGGCAAAGCGCGGCATCGGCGACAACACGCTGCGGGCGCTCGCCTCCGATCTCGCCTATCTCGAGGCCTGGTGCCGAGCGGCCGTCGGAGCGGCGCTGCCGTGGCCGGCGCCGGAGAGCCTGGTGTTGAAGTTCGTCGCTCACCACTTGTGGGATCCGACCGAGCGCGTCGCCGATCCTGACCACGGCATGCCGGAGGAGGTGGCGAGCCGGCTCCGGGTCGACGGGGTTCTGGGTCGTGCGGCTGAGCGGAACAGAAAAGTGTTATAAGGAGCCGCTCGGCTCGAGGCAGCGATAGATGGTCGCCGGATGGACGTTGAAGGTCCTGGCGACGGCGCTGATGGATTTGCCCTCGAGGACGAGTTGACGAGCAAGCTCCGCCTGGTCCGGTCGCATTTTTTTCGGGCGACCGAAGGCCACGCCGCGCGCCATGGCGGCCTTCCTGCCTTCGTCGGTCCGGCTCATGATGAGGGACCGCTCGAACTGCGCAATTCCGGCGAAGACCGTCATGATCATCACGCCGGACGGCGACGTCGTATCGGCCCATGGCTCATCAAGAGATTGTAATCCCGCGTGTTTTTCGATGACGCGCTCGGCGATGTGCAGGAGCTCGATGGTCGATCGGGCGAGCCGATCGAGGCGCGTGACGACGAGAACATCGTCTTTGCGCAGGTGATCGATGAGCTTTTCGAGCGCCGGTCGGCCGCGAACGGTGCCGGAGATCTTCTCCTCGAACATCCGCTCGCAACCGGCAGCGGCGAGCCTGCCGTGCTGGATTTCCAGGCTCTGGTCATCGGTGGAAACGCGCGCGTAGCCGAGCTTCATGCGGCGACCTCGACGACTGTGCGAAACTCACTGCAAAAAGACTCGATTTCGCGCATGTGTTTTGCGAAGGAATTCGCCATGTTTCTCGGCACCATTCGCCCCCTTCGCAAATGTTGGAAGTTTCGCAACGAATGCCCACCCGTCACCTCACGGACGCCCAGCGTCAGGGCTTTGCCCGCTTCGATGGCGACCCGTCGCCCGACCAGCTCGCTCGATACTTCCATTTGGACAGAACCGATCACGATCTCATCGGAACGCTGCGTGGCGACCACAATCGGCTCGGCTTCGCGGTGATGCTGACGAGCGCCCGATTTCTGGGGGCATTTCCCGTTTCGCCGGCGGAGATCCCCGCGTCGATCCTGGCGACGGTGATCGAGCAGCTCGCCCTCGAGCCCACGACCAGCATGGAAGCCTATTTCGAGGGAAGCCGGCGCATTCGACATCTGGCTCTCATCCGGACGCACTGCGGCTTCACCGACTTCGGCGACAATCCTGTTGCACGTTTCCGGCTGACCCGATGGCTCTATGCCCTGTGTTGGAGTGGGGACGATCGACCCGGCCCCCTGATCGATCGAGCGGCGGCATGGCTGATCGCCAACAAGGTGCTTCTGCCCGGCGTCACGGTCGTCGAGCGATTGGTCGGGAAAATCCGTGATCGTGCGCGGACCAGGCTCTGGCGCCATCTGGTCGCCAGCCTGAGCGATGATCAGCGCGTGCGCATCGCCGGGCTGTTCGACGCCGGCGACACTTCCCCGTTCGCCGCCTTGGATGCGCTGCGGACCGTTCCCGCAAAGCGCATGCCGACAGAACTCTACCGCCACCTCGATCGGCTCGACGCGGTGAGGGCGTTCAATCTGCGGCCGTCGCCACCGCGAGGCGTTCCGGCTGCAACCCTCGAACGGCTCGCGCGGGTGGCGCGCATCGGCAAACCCTCCGCCATCGCCGCCCTTCAGGAACCCCGTCGAACCGCAACCATTGCGGCGCTCTTCCACACGCTCGAAGCGGCCGCCCAGGACGATGCCGCCGAACTGGCGGAAGCTCTGTTGGCCGACATGGTCAAAGACGCCGAAGCCGCCGACAAACAGGCCCGCCTGCGCAGTCTGCGCGATCTCGATGACGCGGCCATCTTGCTTCGCGAGATGGGTCAGCTGGTTCTGACCGACGACGCCTTGCCTCTCGATGAATGGCGAGAAGCCCTCTTCGAGCGACTGCCCCGTTCCAACATCGAAGCGGCCATGTCCAAGGTGGACGCAATCGCCAAACCCGCCGAGACCAAGCCCTACGACGAACTGCGGAACCGATGGCGCCGAGCCCGGCGAATGTTCTCCGATATCGCCAACCGCATCGAGATCGGCGCCGCCCCGGGCGGCACCGGCGTCAAGGCTGCGATCGGCTACCTTCAGTCCGTGGACGACTGGTCGTCTCTCGCCAAGATGCGCGGTGCGCCGACGGCCGCGATCCCGAAGGCATGGCGGCAACATGCCCTGGATCAGGATGGAAGAGTGCGGGACCCGAAGGCCTATGTCTTCGCGATCATCGAGGCGTGGCGTCTCGCCATCAAGCGGCGCGACGTGTTCGTCGTGCCCGGCATCCGATACGGGGACCCTCGCAGAGGGATGCTCGATGGCGAGCCCTGGCAGAATTCCAGGTTGATGGTCGCCCGCGCCCTCGGCCGCTCTCTGGAAGCCGATACCGAAATCGAGGGCCTCACCCGCCTTCTCGACGAGGCCTATCGACATGTCGCCGCGCGCGCCGACGACAATCCCGACCTGCGCTTCGAAACGGCCGCCGACAAGACGGAAATCGTCGTTACGCCCCTCGACAGGCTCGAGGAACCCGAGAGCCTGCGCGTGCTTCGCGCCGCCGTTCAGACGCGGATGCCGAAGGCCGGAATGCCCGACATCTTTCTCGAAGTCATGGCGCGAACCGGGTTTGCCAAGTCGTTCACCCACCTGAGCGAGCGCCAGGCCAGCGTCGAACATTTCGAGACGAGCCTGTGCGCCGTTCTGGTCGGCGGTGCCTGCAACATCGGTCTCGAGCCGGTCGTCCGCGCCGAATTTCCCGCTCTGCGCCGCGACCGACTTTCCTGGGTCGATCAGAACTTCATTCGACCCGAGACCATGGCCGCGGCCAACGCCGCGATCGTTGCCGCGCACGGTCGGCTGGATATCGTCCGGCACTGGGGCGCCGGGGAGGTCGCCAGTGCGGACGGCATGCGGTTCGTCGCGCCGTCGAGTGCCATACACGCCGGTCCCAACCCCAAATACTACGGCCAGGAACGCGGCGTCACTTGGTACAACATGATCTCCAATCAGTTCAGCGGCCTGGCCGGCGCCGTCATCCCCGGAACGCTGCGCGACAGCCTGGTCGTCCTGGCTCTCCTGCTGGAGCAGGAGACCGAGCTGGAACCGCTGGAGATCATGACCGACACCGCCGCGTACTCCGACGCCATTTTCGGCTTGTTCTGGCTCCTCGGATACCAATTCAGCCCGCGACTGGCGGACATCGGCGGCGTCAAACTCTGGCGTATCGACGGCCGAGCGAGCTACGGGCCGTTCGATGCGACCGCTTGGGGCAGAATCAAGATCGACCTGATCCGGGAAAACTGGTCCGACCTGATCCGTTTGGCCGGATCGCTCAAGCTCGGCCACCTCAAGGCCGCCGGCGTCATGCGCATGCTGCAGGTCAAAGATCGCCCGACAACGCTGGCCAAGGCCCTGTCGGAACTCGGACGCATCATCAAGACCCTGCACATTCTGCGATACGTCGATGACCGCCCGTTTCGGCGACGGATCTTGTTTCAGCTCAACCGGCAGGAACTGCGTCACAAGCTCGGCCGGCGTGTTCATCACGGGGAGCGCGGCGAAATCAGAAGCCCGCTGCGTCAAGGCCAAGAGGAGCAGCTCGGCGCCCTCGGACTGGCCCTCAACTCCATCGTCCATTGGAACGCCATCTACATGCAGGAAGCCCTGCGACAGCTCGGCGAGGCAGGAACGCCGCCACTCGCCGCCGATATCGCCCGCCTCTCGCCGATCTCTTGGCGTCACATCAATTTCCTCGGGCGATACGAGTTCTCCCTGCCCGAGGCCGTCGCAAACGGAGGCCTCAGACCGCTACGCCAACCTAATTCCGAATGGGACTTTTGAAAAGAAACAATCCCCCTTACGACACTTTCCTGTTCCGCTCAGCCGCACGACCCGATGACGCAGATAACAGCGCATGAGCGCGAGGCCGAGACGGTTGTGATCGCCTCGGTTGCGCCGGACAGCTTCGAGATCGGCGGTCGACAGCGTGAAATGGCGGACCAACTCACGGGGATCAGAAGGAGGATCAAACAATTCCTTGATCTGGGCTTCACTCAATCGCTGCCGTCGCATCCTCTATTCCTCCTGAGGCTTGGAACCGGCAGACCAGCCGATCCGTGCCAGAGTATCGATCAACGTGCTGCGCTTGATCCCAAATGTCCGGCAAACCGCCGCCTTGGTGGCACCGCCCTCGAGCGCCGCGGTGATCGCCGCGAGCTTCTCCTCATCGATTGCGACCGGACGGCCGCCACGACGACCCCGGCGGCGGGCAGCGGCCAGCCCCGCCTGGACCCTCTCCTGGATCAGCGACCGCTCAAATTGCGCCAGCGCCCCGAAGACGTGGAACAGGAATTCTCCCTGCGGCGTGGTCGTGTCCATCTGTTCGGTCAGAGAGCGGAAGGCGATGCCGCGCACCTTGAGGTCGGTTACGGTGGTGAGAAGATGCGGCAGAGATCGGCCGAGCCGATCCAGCTTCCAGACGACCATGCAGTCGCCGGGCTTGAGGAAAGCGAGCGCTTTGCTCAGACCGCTCCGGTCGCCTCGACTGCCGCTGGCGCGATCCTCGAACAGATGACGCTCGTCGACGCCAGCGGCAAGGAGCGCATCACGCTGCAAGTCCAGCACCTGACGATCGTTGTCCGTGGAAACGCGCATATAGCCGACCATCATGTGCGGAAAACCTTCATCATCGAGTTTCCACACAGTGCCGCATTCCGACATGGTTTGTCGTACAAATTATTCCACGAATACGAGCTATTTCGAACGCCCTGCCGACGGTGTCGCAAATCACCTGTTTTCCGACAGCGCCCACAGACCTACTCACGGGGGCAAATCGCCCCCGGCTCGCCCCTCGGGCGATATACGCCCCAGATGTTGCTGCTTTGTCCGCTTGTGCGTAATCGGAAGGCGTTTCGTTCGTTCCGGCCTTGTCGGTCTGCAGCATGAACCACAATCCGGCCAGCCAAGTCCGGATCGGCAGCTTGGTCGAGTGCAGCGGCGTTCGCGTCGTTGCCGTGAACTGCATGCGGCAGTCGCCATTCGAGCATTGATAGAGCCCGGGGCGGGCACGGCGTCCCACATCACGGCCGGCCAATGTAACCGATTGCCGGCATCCGCAGCCGGGACAGATGCGCCCACGTGGCCAGATCATCTGCTCAAGGAGGCGTCGGCAATGCGCCTCGTCTCTGAACGCTTCAGTCATCTCCACCACGGTCTTGATCGCCGCCAATTCCTCGATCACATCCGCCATCGCCGCCTCCCGGAAGATACGCAAGAATCTCACGATTTTCCGCAGAATTCAACGAGATCACTGTCTTTGGTTGATAATGGCGGCGTATATTCCTGCCCGTTCTATGTCGTCACCCCGCCTCGCCCGCTGGCATGTCGAAAGCGAAGCGATGAACCAGGCGCTGGCCACCGTGGTCGCGGCGCAGGGGGCACTACCGATGGCGCGTGTCTGGGGCATGGGCATGACCGCATCGGCGGATGGCCAGTTCTTCCCGGCCGCACGGCAGGGCGAGGCGATGAACACGGTCAACGCCCGCTACGGCAACGATCCCGGCATCAAGGCTTATACCAACGGCCTTCATCTCTGACCGATATGCGCCCAGTCGCGCATCCCGATTGAGGAGATGACCTCGGGATCGTCGACGAGCCTGCGCCAGGCGTCGCAGGCTGCCTCGACGATATCGACGTAGGTTTCGAAGACGCGGTTGGAGAGCCAGTTCGAGCGCAGGTACTGCCAGATCTGCTCGACCGGGTTCAACTCCGGTGATCGCGACGGCAGGAAGATCAGCGTCACGTTCTTCGGCACGGTGAGCATTCCCGTGGTGTGCCATCCGGCGCGATCGAGCAGCAGCACGGCGTGCGATCCACGCGCGACCATGGTCGAGATCTCGTCGAGGTGCATCTGCATGGCGTCGGTGCCGATGAACGGCAGTGCCAAGGCGGCGCCGACGCCGCGCGCCGGGCAGATCGCGCCGAAGAGATAGGCGTTCTCGTAGCGTTGATCGGCCGGTTGGCGGGGTCTCGTCCCGCGCCGCGCTCATTGTCGAACGATCCCGTTCTTTTGCCCGATCCGAGCCTCGTCCTGGAACCAGATCTCGATCCGTTTGCCCTTCGGCAGATGCCCGACGTGGGCGTTCAGGGTCCGGGCGAAGTTTTTTTGAACGCCTCCATGACCTCGGGATCCTGTCCCGGATGCCGCGGCCGCGCGCTGATGTGGGAGAAGCCGAGCGCCTTCAGGATCTTGCCGATGGTGCGTTCGTGGTAGTCGACGCCGAAGCGCTCCTCGACCACCTTCTTCAGGTCGATCCGTCGCCACCGGACGACACCATCGACCGCACGGTCGGGACCGGTCTCGACCATATCCGCGAGTTCGGCCAACTGTTCCTTCGACAGCCGGGGCGGATGCCCTTTCGATCGGATGTCGCGCAGGCCGTCGGGACCCTGTTGGTTGAAGCGGTGGACCCAGTCGCGCAGCGTCTGGCGATCCATTCCGCCGATCCGCGCCGCCTGTTCGCGGTCCATCCCGTCGAACACGGCCGCCAGCGACAACAACCGTCGGCTCTGGTTGGCGTGCTTCGAGGCGGCGGCGAGCCGCCGCAGGTCCGAAGCCGAGTAGTCCGTCCGAAGCTTCACCGCAGCGGCCATGGCGCGAATCCTCCCCGCACCATGGAATCAGCGATCAGAGCCGCCGAAAGCCCCGGAGAGTCAGCCGCGGCGGCCGTTGGTATTATGAGGTGGTCCCGCCGGGCCGGACAGATTGGCGGCCTTCGTAAGCTTGGGCCTGTGGTCCGTTACGCCGCCAGTCTGATGTCGCCGGCCTCCTCGTGGACCTCGACGGGCGTACGCCCTCCGTGTGTCGAGTGAGGTCGGTCGAAGTTGTAGTAGTCGATCCACCGGCCGATGCCGCTGCGGGCTTCCGAGCCGGTCTCGTAGGCGTGGAGGTAGATGCATTCGTACTTCATCGATCGCCATAACCG
>NZ_SJFN01000056.1 GCF_004328075.1 Siculibacillus lacustris
GAGCCCGATGTGCGAGGCGACCAGACGCTTGACCGCGCCGGCGTCGATCAGCTTGCCGATGTCCACGCCCTTGCGGGCCGTGTCGTTGGCGATGATCGTCAGGTCGCGTTTGCCCTGCCGCACCAATTCGTCGATCACCCGATGGGGCGAACCGACACCCATGAACCCGCCGATCATCAGCGTGGCGCCGTCCGGTATCTTCGCGACGGCATCCGCAAGGGCGGTCACCTTGGACATGTGGAATCCTCACGTTGTCTTGGAAACGGTCTCAGACGCTCCGTCCGGCGGGCCGCGATCGTCGGGCGCCCCCCGCGGGGGACGACGATCCGGCCCGGGCCGGCGGTGGCCGGTCGGGGCGCGAGGCCCCGCCGGCGGGTCGCTCGGCGGCCGCCCGAGCCGTGAGGCTCGGGCGGATCGTCGAACGGGACGATCGGCTCACTGCGCGGTCCAGGCACCGTCGATCGAGATCGAGGCCCCGCGAACCTGAGCGGCCGCGTCCGAGGCGAGATAGGCGGCGAGTTCGCCGATCTGTTCGGGCGTGGCGAAGTCGAGCGACGGCTGCTTCTCGGCCAGGAGCTTGTGACGGGCTTCCGGCTCGGTGATGCCGTCGCGGGCGGCGATGGCGTCGATCTGCTTCTGGACCAGCGGGGTCAGCACCCAGCCGGGGCAGATCGCGTTGGCGGTGATGCCGGTGCGCGCGGTCTCCAACGCCGTCACCTTGGTCAGGCCGACGACGCCGTGCTTGGCGGCGACATAGGCCGCCTTGTTGGCGGAGGCGACGAGACCGTGGGCCGAGGCGATGTTGATGATCCGGCCGAAGTTGCGGGCCTTCATCCCCGGCAGCGCCGCGGCGGTGGCATGGAACACCGCCGACAGGTTGATGGCGATGACCGCATCCCAGCGCTCGGCCGGGAAGTCTTCGATCGGCGCCACGAACTGGATGCCGGCGTTGTTGACCAGGATGTCGACCCGGCCGAAGCGGGCTTCGGCGGCGGCGACCAGGGCCCGAACCTGATCGGGCTTGGACAGGTCGGCGCCGTCATAGGCCACTTCGACGCCGTAGGTGTCGGCGAGGCCCTGGCGGATCTTCTCGATCTCGGCCGGGTCGCCGAAACCGTTGATGGTGAGCGCCGCGCCGCGGGCGGCGAGAGCTCCGGCGATACCGAGACCGATACCACTGGTGGAGCCGGAAACGACGGCTACTTTGCCTTTGAACGACATGTCAGACGAGCCCCGTGAGGTAGTAGAGACCGATCACCACGAAGACCATGCTGGTCTTGATGCAGGTGATGGCGAAAATGTCCTTGTAGGACGTCTTGTGGGTGAGACCGGTGACCATCAGCAGCGTGATCACCGCGCCGTTGTGCGGCAGGGTGTCCATGCCGCCGGAGGCCATCGACGCGACCCGGTGCAGCATTTCGAAGGGGATATGAGCCGCGGTGGCCATCTCCTTGAAGTTGGTGGCCATCGCCGCGAGGGCGATGCCCATGCCGCCCGACGCCGAGCCGGTGATGCCGGCGAGCGAGGTGACGGTGACGGCTTCACGGATCAGCGGGTCGGGGATGGCGGCGAGACCGTCGCGCACCACGACGAAGCCCGGCAGGGCGGCGACGACGGCGCCGAAGCCGTATTCCGACGCGGTGTTCATCGAGGCGAGCAGGGCGCCGGCGATCGCCGACTTGGTGCCTTCGGCGAACTTCGCGAAGATCGTCTGGAAGGAGAAGACGAGGACCACGAGGATGCCGACCAGCAACGCGCCTTCGAGAGCCCAGATCGCGGAGATCGAGGAGATCTTGGCGACGGTGACGCCCGGCTGGCCCTGGGTGATCCACGCGACCGAGTAGCCGTCCTGGTAGAACACCGGGATGAGCTTGTTGGTGAAGATCCAGTTGACGACGCCGACGATGATCAGCGGCGAAATCGCGATCCACGGGTTGGGCAGATGCGTGGCATCGACCACTTCCGGTTCGTTGATGTGACCTTCACCGTAGCCTTCGCCGGCGGCAGCGGCCGAGCGGCGACGCCACTCGAGATAGACCATGCCGATCGCCAGGATGAGGATGCCGCCGATGGTGCCGAGGATCGGGGCGGCATAGGCGTTGGTGCCGAAGAAGCTGGTCGGGAGGATGTTCTGAATCTGCGGCGTGCCGGGGAACGAGTCCATGGTCGCCGTGAAGGCACCGAGCGCGATGGTGCCGGGGATCAGGCGCTTGGGAATGTTGCTGGCCCGGAACATCTCCGCGGCGAAGGGATAGACCGCGAAGACCACGACGAACAGCGAGACGCCGCCGTAGGTCAGGATGCAGCCGACCGCGACGATGGCGAGCATCGCCTGGCCGGCGCCGAGGATCTTGACGGTCGCCGCGACGATCGACTTGGCGAAGCCGGACAGCTCGATGAGCTTGCCGAACACCGCGCCGAGCAAGAACACCGGGAAGTAGTTCTGGACGAAGCTGACCATCGCCACCATGAACTTACCGGTGAACATGGCCGGCACGGCGCCGGGGTCGGTCAACAGAACCGCGCCGAGCGCCGCGATGGGCGCGAACAGAATGACGCTCATGCCTCGATAGGCGACGAACATCAAAAACAGAAGTGCACCGAGTGCAACGATGAAACTCATAGATCCTTCCCCCTTACGTGCGTGTCGTACTTGCTTTTCTTCTTCGGTCGCGTGACGGCCCGTCGGTCGTCACGATCGCCTTCCGGTCGCAGGTCCCCCCCTGGTCCCGGGCGATGGTCCCGGTCGCCCGGTGTCCGGGCCGCCCGGGGATCCCCCCGAACCGTCGTCGAGCCGAGTTTCGAGCGCATCGGCTGCGGGCGGCCGCCGTTCTGTGGCACCCGAACCCTTCCGCCGCCGATCCCGAACCGGGTCTCCGCCGTATGAAGGGTTCTGTTACCCACTTCGGCTCAAATCGTCGTGAGTGTTTTTACTTCGGAAGTCAAATTACGAGATGCGAATATTATACTAAAGGAGGGATATAACTATCGGGCCCGCTCTGTACGACGGCGAACTACGCCACAAGGCTCGGCGAATACCCGCAAACGACGACGCACCGATCCACGACGATCGCGGCAGCGATCATCGTCGGCGTCGGGTCTCGGGATTCGGTCGGTCGTCGCGCGTCGCTCCAGTTCCTCCCGTCGGCGTCTCGATGCGCCTTGGGCGACCGTCGCCGGTCACCATCCGGCCCTCAGCAAGCGGCGTTCCAGTCGGGCCCGACGGCGAAAGCCCAAGGGATCCGCGGGGTGGGACGACGGCCGGGAAAAGCCCTGTCTCGAATTCGAGACGGAGGGGCCGACAGAATCGGTTCGACGGGCCTGAAAAGCAAGAGAACTCGCCGAGTCTCGAAATCGAGACGTCAGTCTCGCTGTTTGGACGCGAGACCGAGCCGCGCCATCTTCTTGTAGAGCGTGGCGCGGGACAGATCGAGGATCGCCGCGGCGTCGTCGACGCGGCCGCGCACCGCCGCCAGCGTGTCGCCGATCAGCGTCGCCTCGAAGTCGGCGAGGGCGGCGGCATAGGTCCGGCGGCCGGCGGTGGCGGCGGCGACCATCGGGCGCGGCAGCACCGCGGCGAAGTCTTCGGCGGTGAGCACCGGTGTATCCGACAAGATCACCGCACGTTCGATCAGATTGCACAGCTCGCGGACATTTCCGGGAAAGTCGTAGCAGGCGAGCAGATCGATCGCCCCCGGCGCGATGGCGCGGCGCGGGAAGCCGTTGGTGGTGATCAGGCGGTCGAGCAGGTGGAGGGTCAACGCCTCGAGGTCGGTCAGGCACTCGCGCAAGGGCGGCAGGCGGATCGGCAGCACGTTGAGGCGATAATAGAGATCGCGGCGGAAGCGGCCGGCGGTGACCGCCGATTCCAGGTCGACGTTGGTGGCGGTGATCACCCGGACGTCGACGCGGATCACCCGGTTGGACCCGAGCGGTTCGATCTCGTGCTCCTGCAGCGCCCGGAGCAACTTGGTCTGGAGCGTCAGCGGCATGTCGCCGATTTCGTCGAGGAACAGCGTCCCGCCGTCGGTCAATTGGAACTTGCCCTCGCGCGGGCGGCGGTCGGCGCCGGTGAAGGCGCCCGGCACGGTGCCGAAGAACTCGGCCTCGAGCAGGGTCTCGGGCACCGCGGCGACGTTGACGGCGACGAAGGGCTTTTCGGCGCGTGCCGAATTGTCGTGGATGGCGTGGGCGATCAGTTCCTTGCCGGTGCCGGTCTCGCCCTGCAGCATGACCGTGGTGTCCTGGGCGGCGGCGCGGCGGGCGAGGCGCTTGACCTCGAGGATCGCCGGCGAGGTGCCGATGTATTCGTCGAGCGAATATTTGGCCCGGCGCTGGGCGTTCAGCTTCTCGCGCATCTGGGCGAGGTCGGTCTGCAGCTTGGTGATCTTGGTCAGCAGCGGCTTCAGGGCGTTGACGCGGTCGAACAGGACGAAGCCGACGGCGCCGATGACCAGGCCGTCGTCGTCCTTGATCGGCATGCGGGTGACCACCAGCTGGCGATTGCCGAGCTGCATGATGTCGAGCGGAATGGCCTCGCCGGTCTCCACCACCCGCCGCAGCAGGCTGTTGGGGATGATGTCCTCGATGTCGTGGCCGATGCCCTCTTCGCCGCTCTTCAGGCCGAGCAGCGGCAGATATTTCTCGCTGATCCACACGATGTGGCCGAAGCGGTCGACGGCGATGGTGCCGGCGCCGACCTCGTCGATGCGCTGGAGGATGGTCTCGATGGCGCGCTCGTGCATGTCGCCGGAGTGCTGAGGGACGATCGCGACGTCGGTCATGCGGGGTCTCCCAAGCGTCGACCCGACGACCATCGCGGCGCGGCGCGGCGACGGCGTCCGGCCCGGCGATTACGCCCGACCGCAGGGGTTGCGGTCAAGGACGGGCCGCGGACATGCCTCCATGCGTCACGGATGCGGCGCGCGCCGACAGCGCCTCAGGCGCGGCCGAAGCGCGGGAAGGAAAAGGCACGCCCGCGGTTGCTCAGCCAGCCGGGATGGTCGTCGCCGATGCCGCCGGCGGCGCAGCGGGCGCGCAGGCAGCGTTCGCGTTCGCCGAGCGCGACCAGCGCGTCGCGCATCAGATCGGCGGCGCGGCCCCATAATTCGGGATGGGAGTCGGAATGGGCGCGCTGGCGCTGCAAGTCGGAGAGGTCGATCGGCTCGCCGACCACCGCGATGCACGGGGCGTCGCGACGGATGCCGGAGCGGAAATTGGCGCGGACGTCGGCGAGGAGGTCGTCGGAGAGGCCGTTGACGAAGACCGGCAACACCAGCGGCCGAGCCTCGAGGGCGATGCGGCCGGCATCGGGGTGGGCGGTCAGCAATTCGTAGGGGTCTTCGTCGGCCGCCGAGGATCCGGCGGCATGGACCGCGACGAAGGAGTCCGGGCGGGCGAGGAAGTCGACGGTGCGGCCCATGGCGTCGTGATCGAGGGCGCGGCGGCCCGGACGGTCGTCGAAGGGCGGCCACAGCGCCCCCGCCCCGACCAGCATGTTGGTCACCATGCCCATCGGATGGTCGTAGAGGAAGGTCGAGGGCACCGGGAAGATCATGTCGCGCGCCCAGGCGACGCGGCCGCTGAGCAGGGCGAGCAGCAGCACGTAGCGATCGAAGAAGCTGCGGTGGTTGGAGACCAGCAGCACGCCGCGTTCGGGGCGCAGCGCCGCGGCGCGTTCCAGCCCGTCGACGAACATCCGCCGGGCGAGGCCGGCGCGCATCCACGAATAGGACACCGAGCGCAGGAACATCGTCTGCATGCGTTTGCCGCGGGCGGTCTCGTTGGCGAGGCGGCCCAGCGTGCGGGCCATCCGCTCGACGCGCGACAGGTTCGTGGCGGGTTCGGCCCCGCTGCCGTCGACCATCACCGACACCTCGGTACTCCCCCCGGCCGATCGGGCGTTCTGGTGCGCCCGCATCGATGGTTCTGCGATCCACGACCGCATCTTCGGCTATTACTCCATTCCGAAGCGTCCGTGTAGGGCCCGCCCTAGGGTAAACAGACGGTTTCCGCCCGGTTTCCGACTTCCGTGGCGCCGCCGTCACGGCGGGGCACGGGCGCCTCCGGGGCTCTGCGTAGGCCGGGTGCGACGCGGTGCGGCGCACCCTTCGCCGGCATCGCCCGGCAAGGGCCGCGCCGGGCGGCGCGCGCGGGATCTCGTCCCTTCGGGGGAGGGGCCGGTCGGAGGGGCGACAGCGGCAGTGCGGTATGTTATCGAACCGAAATTCCCGCACCCCGCGTTCCAACAAAGATAGGGTTCCGTCCATGCTCGCAAGTTATCGTCAGCATGTCGCCGAGCGCGCCGCCCTCGGCATTCCGCCCCTGCCGTTGTCCGCGGCGCAGACGGAGGCGCTGATCGCCCTGTTGCGCGATCCGCCGGCCGGCGAAGCGGCGGTGCTCGTCGATCTCCTCACCCACCGCGTCCCCGCCGGCGTCGACGACGCGGCGCGGATCAAGGCCGGGTTCCTCGACGCGGTCGCCAAGGGCAAGGAAGTCAACGCCCTGGTGTCGCGCAAGCTCGCCACCGAGTTGCTCGCCACCATGCTCGGCGGCTTCAACATCCGGCCGCTGATCGATCTGCTGCCCGACCCGGAGGTCGGTGCGGTGGCCGCCGAGGGTCTGAAGAAGACCCTGCTGATGTTCGACTATTTCCACGACGTCAAGGAACTGGCCAACGGCGGCAACGCCAACGCCAAGGCAGTGATCCAGTCCTGGGCCGACGCCGAATGGTTCACCTCGCGCCCCGAGGTCCCGGCTTCGCTGACGGTCACGGTGTTCAAGGTCAACGGCGAGACCAACACCGACGATCTGTCGCCGGCCCCCGACGCCTCGACCCGGCCCGACATCCCGCTGCATGCGCTGGCCATGCTGAAGAATCCCCGCCCCGGCATCGTCCCCGACGAGCCCGGCGTGCGCGGCCCCCTGAAGCAGCTCGCGGCGCTGGTCGCCAAGGGTCTGCCGGTCGCCTATGTCGGCGACGTGGTCGGCACCGGCTCGTCGCGCAAGTCGGCGACCAACTCGGTGCTGTGGTTCACCGGCCAGGACATCCCCTTCGTCCCGAACAAGCGCTTCGGCGGCGTGTGTCTCGGTACCAAGATCGCCCCGATCTTCTACAACACCATGGAAGACGCCGGCGCTCTGCCGATCGAGCTCGACGTCACCAAGATGGAGACCGGCGACGTCGTCGAGCTGCGTCCCTATGACGGCAAGGCGCTGAAGAACGGCGAAGTGATCGCCGAGTTCACCGTCAAGTCCGACGTGATCTTCGACGAGGTGCGCGCCGGCGGCCGCATCCCGCTGATCATCGGCCGCGGCCTGACCGCCAAGGCGCGGGAATCGCTGGGCCTGCCGGTGTCGACGCTGTTCCGGCTGCCGACGGTGCCGGTCGACACCCACAAGGGCTACACGCTCGCCCAGAAGATGGTCGGGCGCGCCTGCGGTCTGCCCGAGGGCACCGGCATTCGTCCGGGCACCTACTGCGAGCCGCGGATGACCACGGTCGGCTCCCAGGACACCACCGGCCCGATGACCCGCGACGAGCTCAAGGATCTCGCCTGCCTCGGCTTCTCCGCCGATCTGGTGATGCAGTCCTTCTGCCACACTGCGGCCTATCCGAAGCTGGTCGACGTCCAGACCCATCACGAGCTGCCGACCTTCATCTCCAACCGCGGCGGCATCTCTCTGCGGCCCGGCGACGGCGTGATCCACTCCTGGCTCAACCGCCTGCTGCTGCCCGACACCGTCGGCACCGGCGGCGACAGCCACACCCGCTTCCCGATCGGCATCTCGTTCCCGGCCGGCTCCGGCCTCGTCGCCTTCGCGGCGGCGACCGGGGTGATGCCGCTCGACATGCCGGAATCGGTGCTGGTGCGCTTCAAGGGCGAGATGCAGCCGGGCATCACGCTCCGCGATCTGGTCAACGCCATTCCCTATGCGGCGATCCAGGCCGGCTCGCTGACCGTCGAGAAGAAGGGCAAGAAGAACGTCTTCAACGGCCGCATCCTGGAGATCGAAGGTCTGCCGGATCTCAAGGTCGAGCAGGCGTTCGAACTCAGCGACGCCTCGGCCGAGCGTTCGGCGGCGGGCTGCACGGTGCGGCTCTCCAAGGAGCCGATCCTCGAGTACATGACCTCGAACGTCACCCTGATGAAGTGGATGATCGCCAAGGGCTACGAGGATCGCCGCTCGCTCGAGCGCCGCATCGCGGCGATGGAGGCGTGGATCGCCAAGCCGGAACTGCTCCAGCCCGACGCCGACGCCGAGTACGCGGCGGTGTTCGAGATCGATCTGGCGACCATCACCGAGCCGCTGCTCGCCTGCCCGAACGATCCCGACGACATCAAGCCGCTGTCGGCGGTCGCCGGCGACACCATCGACGAAGTGTTCATCGGCTCGTGCATGACCAACATCGGTCACTTCCGCGCCGCCGGTAAGATCCTCGCCGGCAAGTCGGACATCCCGACCCGCCTGTGGGTGGCGCCGCCGACCAAGATGGACGCCCACATCCTCTCCGAGGAGGGCTACTACTCGACGCTGGGCAAGTCGGGCGCGCGGATGGAGATGCCGGGTTGCAGCCTGTGCATGGGCAACCAGGCGCAGATCCGCAAGGGCTCGACCGCCATCTCGACCTCGACCCGCAACTTCCCCAACCGTCTCGGCATCGACACCCGGGTCTACCTGTCGTCGGCGGAACTGGCGTCGGTGGCGGCGCTGCTCGGGCGGATCCCGACCTTCGCCGAATACATGGAGCAGGTCGGCGGGCTGAAGGCCAAGGCGGCCGAGGTCTACCGCTACATGAACTTCGATCAGATCCCGGAATTCGCCGAAGTCGCGGCGACGCTCGACGCCTGATCGCCTCCCCTCCGGTCGCCCCGCGCGGGGCGATCGGTGCGTGTCTTTCCCCGCCCTCGCCACCGGTTCCGCCGGAGACGGGGGCGGTTTCGTGTCGCGTCCCGGAACGGCACGCCCGGGAGCGGCGGCGTTCACACGGATTGACGAAGCCTTTCGCGGGCCGAGCGAACTTAACCTCCCGTTTACCCTGATCGCCGAATACTCCGGCCCATGTCGAGGGTTGGAACGAGCGGCCGGACGGGGACCCGATGAGCGTGGGAATCGGCGTAGAGACTGCGTCGCGGGAGTCCGTCGCCCTGAGTACCGGGGCGTTGGAAGCGCTGGCGCACGTGTCGACCCGCCTCGGGGTGTCGATGTCGGTGGAGCGGCTGCGCCGCGATCTCGTCGACGAGGGCCGCGATCCGAGCGTCCGCCGCCTGATCAAGATCGCCACCGACGCCGGGCTGAAGGTCCGCGCCACCCGCCTCGAGTGGTCGCATCTCGGCGAATTCGGCCGGGCCTTCCCGGTCATGCTGCGCCTCGACGACGGCTCGTGGATGGTCGCGGAAGGCTTCCGCGGCGAGGGCGAGACGCCGGTGGTGATGATCCGCGACCCGCGCTCGATGGATGCGCCGGCGCTGGCGATCGACGAATTGCGGCTGACCGCCCACTGGACCGGCGAAGCCCTGCTGGTCAAACGCCGGCCCGGGCGAATCGACGATACCCAACCCTTCGGATTCGGCTGGATGCTCGGGCAGGTGCTGCGCGAGAAGACGCTGTTCCGCGACGTGGCGCTGGCGGCGCTGGTGCTCAGCGTCCTCGCCCTGGTGCCGCCGATGCTCTACATGGTGGTGGTCGACCGGGTGCTGGTGCATCACCGCCTGTCGACGCTGGTGGTGCTCGTGATCGGCATCACCGTGGTGCTGATCTTCGACACCATCCTCGGCTTCCTGCGCCGGACGGTGATCGCCGTGGCGGCGGCCAAGATCGACGCGCGCATCGGCATCCACGTGTTCGATCGCCTGCTCGGCCTGCCGATCGACTTCTTCGACCGCAACGCCACCGGCCTGATCGCCCACAAGCTCGGCGAGGTGCGGCGCGTGCGCACCTTCCTCACCGGCCAGCTGTTCGGCGGCATCCTCGACGTCACCACGCTGGCCGTGCTGGTGCCGACGATGTTCGTGCTCGACCCGATCCTGGCGATGTTCGTGCTCGGCATCGGCTGCGTCATGGCGACGATCATCTTCGTCTACATGGGACCGGTGCGGCGGGCCTATGTCGGGGTGATCGAGGCGGAACATCGCAAGAGCGCGATGATGATCGAGACCATCCAGGGGATGCGGACGATCAAGACGCTGGCGCTCGAAGGGCGGCGGCGCAACGAATGGGACACCTGCGTGGCGGAGGCGGTGCGCACCGCCACCGATCTGCAGTTCCTGGTCAACCAGCCGCAGACCCTGCTGGCGCCGCTGGAGAAGTCGATCTACGCCGGCTCGCTGTGTCTCGGCGCCTATCTGGCGATCTCCGAGACCAGCGTCGTCTATGCCGGCACGCTGGTCGCCTTCACCATGATCGCCACCCGCGCCACCCAGCCGATCGTCGCGCTGGCCGGCATGATGCAGCAGTATCAGGAGGCCCGCGGCGCGCTCGCCGAGGTCGCCTCGGTGGTCAACGCCAAGCCCGAGACCCGCCGCGAGAACGGCGTCAAGCCGCAGATGCGCGGGGCGATCGCCTTCCACGACGTGCGCTTCACCTATGCGGGGGCGGCGACGCCGGCCCTCGACGGCATCGAATTCGCGATCAAGCCGGGCACGGTGGTCGGCATGATGGGCCGCTCCGGCTCGGGCAAGACCACGGTGACGCGGCTGCTCCAGGGGCTGCACCAGTCCTATCAGGGGCTGATCAAGATCGACGGCGTCGACATGCGCGAGATCGATCTCGACCACCTGCGCTCGCGGATGGGCGTGGTCCTCCAGGACAGCTTCCTGTTCAAGGGCACGATCCGCGAGAACATCCTGATGGCCCGGCCCGACTCCTCGCCGAGCGAGATGATCGAGGCGGCGCGGATGGCCGGCGCCGAGGAGTTCATCGAACGGCTGCCGCGCGGCTACGAGACGATGATCGAGGAGGGCGCCTCCAACCTGTCGGGCGGCCAGCGCCAGCGCCTGGCGATCGCTCGGGCACTGGTCACCGATCCGTCGCTCTTGATCTTCGACGAGGCGACCAGCGCCCTCGACCCGGACAGCGAGGCGATCATCTCGGAGAACCTGCGGCGCATCGCCGTCGGGCGCACCGTGGTGATGATCTCGCACCGGCTGACCTCGCTCACCGAATGCGACCAGATCCTGGTGCTCGAACGCGGCCGCCTGCACGACGCCGGGCGCCACGACGATCTCCTCAAGCGCTGCGAGACCTATCGCCATCTGTGGTTCCAACAGAACCGTCACCTCACCTCGGGAAGCGATCATGCGCGCCATGCGACTGCAGCTGTCGCCCGCGGCTGAGCGGACGGCCCGACGCGACGTCGCCGACTTCCAGTCGGATTCCGCCGAGATTCTCGGCGCGCGGATCTCGTTCCTGTCGCAGCTGACCCTGCACGTCCTCGCCGCGATGGTGGTGGCGGCGATCGTCATGGCCGCCCTGATGCCGATCGATCGGGTGGTGACGGCGCGCGGTCGCGTCACCTCGGTGCAGCCGAAGATGGTGGTGCAGCCGCTCGAAACCTCGATCATCCGCCAGATCAACGTCCGCGAGGGCCAGATCGTCCGGGCCGGCGAGGTCCTGGCGACCCTCGATCCGACCTTCTCGGGCGCCGACGTGCGGATGCTCGCGCAGCGCATCGCCACCCTCGAGGCCGAGACCGCGCGCCTCCAGGCGGAGCTGCGCGGCGTGCCGTTCCAGGCGGCCTCGACCGAGCCGACCGAGGTGCTGCAGGAGCGGCTCTACGGGGCGCGCGCCGCCCAGTACCGGGCGTCGCTGATCGGCTACGACGAGAAGATCGGCGCCGCCCAGTCGCTGCTGGAGCGGGCCAACAAGGAACTCGGCTATTATGGCGAGCGCCTGGGACTGATCCGTGAGATCGAGACCATGCGCACCACCCTGCAGGAGCGCCAGACCGGCAGCCGGCTCAACACCATCATCGCCTCCGACCAGCGCGTCGAGATCGAGCGCAACGTCGCGGTGCAGCGCCTGACCCTCGAGTCGGCGCAGCACCAGCTCGACGGCCTCCGGGCCGAGCGCGACGGCTATCAGCGCAAGTGGGTCGCCGACGTCGCCGAACAGCTGGTCGACAAGCAGCGCCAGCTCGACGGCGCCCGCGACGACATGGCCAAGGCCGGCAAGCGGCGCGAGTTGATCGACCTGCGCGCCGTGCAGGACGCGGTGGTGCTGCAGATCGGCGACATCTCGATCGGCTCGGTGGTCGAGAGCGCCAAGAAGATCTTCACCCTGGTGCCGCTCGGCGGCGGGTTGCAGATCGAGGTCGAGGTCGCCGGCAACGACCAGGGCTTCGTGGCGGTCGGCCAGCCGGTGGTGCTGAAGTTCGACGCCTGGCCCTATACCCGCCACGGCACCGGCCGCGGCGTGGTGCGCTCGGTGTCGGGCGACTCCTTCCGCCAGACCACGGCTACGGGGGGATCGGGGCCGGCGATCTATCTCGCCCATGTCGACATCGTCGATTCCAACCTGCGCGGGATTCCGGCCGACTTCCGCTTGGTGCCCGGCATGCCGGTCACCGCCGACGTGGCGGTCGGATCGCGCACCCCGCTCGGCTATCTGCTCGACAAGGTGATTCCGCTGCTGACCGAGGGGCTCCGCGAGCCATGAGCAGGAACGATCGTCACGACAAGGGACTGATCGGCCGGACGCTGGCGCGGTTCGGACTCGGCGGCGGCGAACCCGCGCCGCTCGAACAGGCGCGCCTGGACATCGCCGAAGGTCGGCCGGCGGAGGCCGCGCGGCGGCTGGCGCCGATGGCCCGGGCCGGCGACGCCGAGGCCCAGATCGAACTCGCCCGTCTCTATGAGACCGGCCGCGGCGTGGTGCGCAATCTCGCCGATGCGGCGATGTGGTACGAGGCCGCGGCGAACCGCGACCATCCGGAAGCGATCGCCCGTCTCGCCACCCTGCTGATGTCCGGCGACGGCGCGGCGGCGGGCGGGGCGGTGCTGTCGGCCCTGTTCCCGAACGGCGTCGGCGTCGGCCGCGAGCCGGAGAAGGCGCGCGAACTGGCGGTGCGGGCGGCCGAAAAGGGTCACGTCGCGGCCCAGGCGCTGGCCGGCTATCTCCATGCCGCCGGCATCGGCGGACCGGTCGACATGGCCGCGGCGCTGGCCTTCTATCGGCCGGCGGCGGAGGCCGGCAACGCCGAGGCGGCCCTCGGCCTCGGCACGCTGTTCGCCGGCGGTCATCTCGGCAAGGCCGACTTCGCTACGGCACGGCCGTGGTTTTCGCGCGCCGCCGAGTCCGGCAACGCCACAGCCCAGACTTCGCTCGCCGTCGATCTGCTGCAGGGCCTCGGCGGCCCCGCCGATGCGCCGCGGGCGGTCGAGCTGCTCGGCCGGGCGGCAGCGATCGGTCACGGACCGGCACTGCGGATGCTCGGGGTGATGCACCTCCAGGGCGGCCACGTCACCCGCGACCTCGCCCAGGGCGAGACCTTCCTGCGCTCGGCCGTCGCCCGCGGCGACGTCGAAGCGGCCTTCCGGCTCGGCGAGCTGGAGGCCGAGCGGGTGCCCGGCGAAGCCCGTGAGTGGTATCGCCGCGCCGCGGAACACGGCCACAAGGGGGCGATGCGGGCGCTCGCCGAAATGCTGCGCCATGGCCGCGGCGGTCCGCGCGACGCGGTCGCCGCCTCGCAGTGGCTGCGCGCCGCGGCGGAAGCCGGCGATCGCGACGCCCAGTTCGGGCTCGGGGTGGCCTATGCGGTCGGCGACGGCGTCGGCTGCGATCTCGGCGCGGCGGCGAGCTGGTCGCAGCGCGCGGCGGAGGCCGGACATTCCGCCGCCAAGGTCAATCTCGGCCGCTTCTTCATGCAAGGGGCCGGCGTCGCCCGCGATCCGGCGGTCGCCCTGCGCTGGCTGCGTTCGGCGATCGACGACGGCGAGCTGGCGGCGATCGTCGCGCTCGGCGAGCTCTTCGCCTTCTGGGCCGAGCCCGCGGACCCGGTCCGCGCCCGCGCCCTGTTCGAACACGCCGCGCGCATCGGCGATGCGCGCGCCCGCGACCTCCTCGACCGGCTCGACCGGGACGACGCCGAACGCGCCGCCCGGACGCCCCCTCGACCCTGACCCGCCGGCGGCGCTCGCCGCCGTCCGCCGTTCGTTCTCCCGCCGCGACCGTCCCGAGAGGCATCGCCGGCGCCGCCCCCCTCCCTCGCCGAGGACCCGATCATGCAGACCGAAAGCTACGCCTCCCACCCCAAGAAGATCCTGATCACCGGTGGTGCGGGCTTCATCGGATCGCATCTGGGCGAGCGCCTGCTCGGGCGCGGCTACGAGGTGCTCTGCGTCGACAACTATTTCACCGGCAGCCGCACCAACATCGCCCACCTGATGGATCACCCCCGCTTCGAGGTGCTGCGTCACGACGTCACGTTCCCGCTCTATGTGGAGGTCGACGAGATCTACAACCTCGCCTGCCCGGCCTCGCCGATCCACTACCAGTTCGATCCGGTGCAGACGACCAAGACCAGCGTGCACGGCGCGATCAACATGCTGGGCCTGGCGAAGCGGACCAAGGCCAAATTCTTCCAGGCCTCGACCAGTGAAGTCTACGGCGATCCGGCGGTCCATCCGCAGACCGAAGCCTATTGGGGCAACGTCAATCCGATCGGCATCCGCTCCTGCTACGACGAGGGCAAGCGTTGCGCCGAGACCCTGTGCTTCGACTACAATCGTCAACACAACGTCCGCATCAAGGTGGCGCGGATCTTCAACACCTATGGGCCGCGGATGCATCCGGCCGACGGACGGGTGGTGTCGAACTTCATCGTCCAGGCGCTCAAGGGCGAAGCCATCACCCTCTACGGCGACGGCAGCCAGACCCGCGCCTTCTGCTATGTCGACGATCTGGTCGATGCCTTCGTCAAGTTCATGGAAGACACGCCGGATACGTTCGTCGGCCCGATGAATCTCGGCAACCCCGGCGAATTTTCGATCCGTGAACTGGCCGAGATCGTCATCGAACTGGTGGGCTCGCGCTCGCGAATCGAATATCGGCCGCTGCCCGCCGACGATCCGAAACAGCGTCGTCCCGACATCTCGCTGGCCAAGCAAACCATCGGCTGGGAGCCGAAGATCGCTCTACGTGACGGCTTGAAAGAAACCATCGCCTACTTCCGCAAGATTGTATCTCAATGACGTCGAGTCATGTCATCGGGTCGTTCTGCTCGTGAGAGCAAAAGGGGGCGACCGTCTTCATCAGTTTCTGGAGGTTGGATGACTCGACGTGAGCTGACGTCGAGTCGCCGTCTTCGAATTGTCGCATGACGAATCGATGCAGGCTGCCTCACACAGATCGTGACGACGGACGAATCCTCGGTGACGAGACGCCTCGTTCGCAGATCCGTAACTCTGTAGATCCCAATTTAATCCCAGATTAACCGTTGGTGCCTCAGAATCCCGTTTGATTGAAGACGACCGTCCGGAATCGTGTCCCGCCCTGCGCGCGGGGCCGGTCCGGAGGACTTCAGAGGGATTGGCACCGTGGCGACCTTTCAGTATGGCAACACCCCGACGACCGCGACCGTGACGGGCGCGACCGCAATCAGCAGCGGGACCGGGAACGACGTCATAAGCGTGTCGGGGTCGCTCACCGGAGCGCTCATCGACCTCGGTGACGGGACCGACCAACTGAAGCTCGGGGCCGCTTCGACGGTCACGGTTCGAAACGTCGAGACCCTCACCGGCAGTGCTTCGGCAGACCTCATCACGCTCGCCAGTCAGGCGACGGGCGGGCTGTTCGATCTCGGTGCCGGGACCGACACCCTGAAGCTCGGGGGCTACGACAACACGCTCACGGTCGCCAACGTCGAGACCCTCACCGGCGACACCGGTGACGACGTCATCACGGTGCGGTCGAGTTCGACCGCGATCGCCGTCGACCTCGGCGCCGGGCACGACACGCTGACCCTCGGCGCGGCGACCACGGTGGCCTTGTCCAATACGGAAGTGGTGATCGGCAGCACCGGCGCCGATGTGGTGACGTTGGCGACGCGCAGCGTCGACGCCACCATCGACCTCGGCGCCGGCTTGGACAAGCTGGTGCTCGGGGCCTTCGTCAACACCGTCACCGTCGCCAACACCGAGACCGTGGTCGGTGCGGCCAATGCCGACACCGTGGTGCTGTCCTCCGCGGTCACCGCCGCGACCATCGATCTGGCGGCCGGCGCGGATTCGCTGACCTTCGGCGCCTTCGTCAACACCGCGACCGTCTCCAACGTCGAGACGATCACCGGCGGCCTGTCGGCCGACACCGTGACGCTGGGCGCGCAGGCGACCGGCGGGCTGATCGATCTGGCCGGCGGCGCCGACAAGCTGACGCTCGGCAACTTCATCAACACCGCGACCGTCGCCAATACCGAGACCATCGTCGGCGGCACGACCACCGACCTGGTGACCCTGTCCGGCGCCGTCGCCGGCGTCACCGTCGATCTCGGCACCGGCAGCGACAAGCTGACCTTCGACGCGCTCGGTGCGACCGCGACGATCTCCAACGTCGAAACCATCGTCGGCGGCGCCGCCACCGACGTGGTGACGCTCGGTGCGGCGGTGACCGCCGCCACCGTCGACCTCGGC
>NZ_SJFN01000057.1 GCF_004328075.1 Siculibacillus lacustris
GACAGACAATACCGTCGCCGACGCCGTGCTCGACCGCCTCGTCCACAACGCCCACCGCATCGAACTGGCCGGCGACAGCATGCGCAAGCAAAGGGCCTCGCCCCTCTTGACCCCCGCCGAAAACGGCGAAACCTATAACCCCTGACGAAAACGAGGCACCCGAGGACCACCCCGTCAAAACTGTCCGGACTTTAGCGGAAACGCTGTCCGGGAATTAGCGGAATGGCTGTCCGGATTCAGCGAAGCGCGCAGCAACTTCCAAACCAACTCGTAAAGATCTTTTCGTGTCATCCGACGCGGTGAATTCACGTCAGGCTCCTCAACTTTATATATTTTGCAAATTATACCAAGGATGTGGGACCAAGATGCTATTCGACTCTCAATTTCGGCGGCTTCGGAAATCCAGCGAGATCACGCTTGCTGTTTGCTGTGCCGAGCTTCCCTCCTGCGCCTTGGCCTCGACCAGCGCCATGTCGAGCATGTAGGCAAGCATCGGCAGATTGCCCTCATTGGCGATACGAACCAACTCCTTCAGCGCTACCGTGATCACTCGTGCTGCAGATTCGGATTCCTCGGACATGGCCGTCGTCTCCATCACCAACCGACACATATTGCCACGGCTGGCGCGAGTGGGGATAAGTTTCCTGCTCGGGTTGTGGGTGGTCGTCGGCGGCATTGGGGCGCAGGCCGCGTTGGCGGGCGACTTCGTCATCCACTACGCGCCCGTGGAGAATCTCGAGCGTGTCGACGTGGGGCTACTGGACGAGGCTGGCGACACGATCGACATGGCGGCGTATATCCTCACCGATCGCCCCGTCATCGACGCCCTGATAGCCGCCAAGGCGCGCGGCGTGGTCATCCGGGTCGTTCTCGATCCCACACAGAAACACGACCTGGCGAGGCTCACTCCGCTACTGGCGGACGCACGGATGAAACGCCCTGGTCCCATCATGCACTTGAAATCCTATCTCGTGGACGGGACCGTTATCCGATCGGGATCGGCGAACTTCACAGCGAGCGGCTTGAAGCAGCAGGACAACGATCTGATCGTCTCATCGGATGGCGCAACTGTCCGGTCATTCACAGAAAACTTCGAACGGATGTGGTCCAGGGCGCAACCAGTCTCTCTCGCCATGCCGCCCGCTGCACCCGCCTCCACGACCCGTCAGCCGACCTCGTCCACCGCTTGCATGATCAAGGGCAACGTCAACCGGAAGGGCGAGCGCATCTATCATCTGCCCGGGGGACGAGACTATGAAAGGGTGACGATGACAGATCCGAAGAAACGGTGGTTCTGTTCCGAGCATGAGGCGCAAGAGGCTGGCTGGCGCTCTTCCGCAAATTGATAGACCCGCATCAATCCTCACCAACGGTGTCGAGTAATTTCAATTTCTCGAATACCGCCCTCTCGAATCTCTTCAATTGTCGAGATATTTTCTCCCCCTGCCCAAATGCATTCGCGCTTCGTCGAGCATAGGATGAGAAGTTCCGAAACTGAAGAGGCGTAAAACGTCTCCGCAGGCGCTTCGTGTAGACTTTACTCGAGCGCCCCTTCGCGATTGCCTCTTCTGCAACGCGCTGCGTTCTCTTGAACGCTCGCTTCATCTTCCGCCACTGGCGGGAGAGCGAACTTGCTCGGATGTACACCCCATCGGGATGGAAATTGAACCCGAGGTATTGAGCTGCCTTCTTTGGTAAATGAGCAGGAGCTGTATGATCAAAGCGCGTTCGCTCCGTTTTTGCTATGCTCAGTTCCAATTTTTCTGCACGGACGAGCCCACCAATTGTTGCCTCGGCTTGGGCAGCGAATTCATCTTTGCATATGACGAGGATGTCGTCGGAATATCGACGGTATAGTCCACCTATGCCGTCGCAATATGCCTTCGCTGCCAAATCAAAATCGATCATATAGAGATTTGAGAGCGTAGCGCTGATCGGAGTGCCTTGCGGAATTCCCACGTTCGGAGTGGGATTCGGTTTGAAAGCAATACCGGACGCCTTCAAGTCGAGAATCGTCGCGATTGGTTCCCGCCCCTTCGCCTTTAAGCTTTCGGCATATTTTGGGTTCTCTCGGAGTTTCTCGAGTTCGACGTAATGAAATCGTGAAATATGTCGGAAAACACGCAGCCAATCATCACTCAAGCTAACCGTATTCAGCATTCTCTTCAGACGCGTCTTCAGCAACCCATGATCCAGATTGTCGAAGAAGCCGGTCACATCGAACGCGAGAATGGTGACCGGAGAATTGGTCTTTGCAAATTCAAAGACATCAGCAGCGAAGTGATAGTTACCCCTGCCCAGCGGCCTATAAGCAATGACGTTCTCACTAATGCCGCGCTTAATATAAAAATCATTGAGTTCGTTTCCAAGCAAGAATGAATAGTAAGACAAAATGCATGCATCCCTATGCGAGGCATACATGATTGGTCTGTCTTTGTATTTTGTTTTGCCTCTTTCCGCGCCCTTTGTCTTGCGGTACCGCTTTTCCGATTTGATGTACCGGATCATCGGACTGAAGGCATGTCGCGAAACAAATTTTGGGTCAGTCGCCTTGAGAGCAAACTTCTCACATACGGGACGATCGAAGTGCTTGTAGCCTCTTGGTCGAAACCAATCCAGATTCAACTGAGCGCCCTCGCAGTCGCAGAGTTCGGGGGATTAGCTCTGACCCTGAGCCCCGGCGGTTGACCGGACATCCCCCGAACGCACGCCGCCATCTGTCAGCTTCGGTTCGATGTGTCTGAGCTTCGAACTTCTATCCAACACGGGTCTAAAAACGCGAGGCGGTATAATGTAACCGTGGAGGTCCGAGCTATGCTCAGTGTCTCATTCGATTGGGTCGCGGTCGTCGCGATGCTGATCAGCATCGTGTTGCCGGCAGCCACTTTCGAGGTTGACAGTCTCAACAGTCCGACCACTCGGCCATTTCCGAGAGGCGTCTCCAATATGGATTGAGGGACGCAACCTTACAAGCCTTGGTTCGCAGCCTTACCCATCTTTCCCATGTCGTCGTACACGAGATTCTCGGTCGCTCAAATCTCACCGCGACTCTTCGCGTAGCTGCTTTTCCCTACGGCACGACGCCTGACCAACATCTCGACTCCCTTGGCGATGGTCCCTTTGTCGAGATCGTTCAGATCGAACACGCTGCCGTACCAGGCCACCATGCGGTGATGGTTCCGACTCCGTGGCTTTGCCATGGCGTCGAGGAACTCCTCGAAGCCGGTGATGCCACCGACGTCCTCAGGGGGCGCACGGTGTTCGCCATCGATGAACCTCGGGTAGTCACGGGCGGGATCGAGAACGGAGACCTCCTCCACGTCGACTTTGAATTCCCAGTTATCACCGAAATCGTAGTTGTAGGCGAACTCCACCACACTACGATCGACGAGCGTTCCGATCTTCAGATTTCTGGCGTCGTAGATTTTCACCCAGTCGATGCCATCGATGTTGGGGACGCCGTATCGCCTCGGCTCCTCGTCACCCCCCACCCGAAATTGGAAGAGGTGGTAGTTCTCGAATGGGAAGACCGCCTGGATGAGGTCGTGCAGCCCACGAAGGCTCGTGGTGAGAGGCACCTCCACACGACGCCATATCCTCGGCTCGAAATGCTCGAGTTCGATTCGGATACGAGCGATTCGATTGGTGTAGGAGGCGGTCGCTGTCATTGCGCGATGATAACCGAGGATGGAGCCCCGCTCCAACACCACATCGGAACGACAACGGGCAACGCTGCCCTTCAGCTTTGCGTCATCGGTTCGCGTAGCCGCATAATCGGCACCAATCACCGGAGATCGCACAGCGTCGTGACGGGATTGCCATGGGTCGGGCGAAAACAGCGGTAATAACCAGCGTTTGGAATGCCACCAACCCAAGGCCAACTATACTTCAGAATATTTAGTTTCAGAAAATGCTCTTAATTTTAGGAAGCGAGAATCTCAGATATTCGCGGTGAATCTCAGATTCATGGCTCCACAACAAGATTGGATGGGGCGGCAGGATTCGAACCTGCGGATGGGGGAATCAAAATCCCCTGCCTTACCACTTGGCGACGCCCCAGAAATCCGCGAAGCGGGTGCGACCCGGCCGGCGGACGGACGTTCCTATAGCGACTTCGCTCCCCCCGGGCAACCGGCGGCGCGGCGCCGGATTCGGCCCTCGCATCGCGCCGCGGATGCCGCGTGGCCACCGCCCGACGACACGCGCGGCGGTATCCCCGGATGCGAGCGCCGCACACCGCGTCTCCGCTCGCGTGGCGATTAGGGGCTTGCGGGGTCCGGGCCGGGCCGCTATACACCCCTCGCGGTCACGGAGTGTAGCGCAGTCTGGTAGCGCACCTCGTTCGGGACGAGGGGGTCGCAGGTTCAAATCCTGCCACTCCGACCACCGCTTAGCTCTTTCCCGAAGAGCAAGACGGAAAGCTTCACGGAAAACTACGTCACCCGGCGCCCGACGTCCGGGTGCTTTTCTGTGCCCGCATCCAGGCCAGCATCCCGTCCCGATCCATCAGCAGCAGCGCCGCGGCGAGCAGCACCACCGGATCGCGCCCCATCGCCGAGGCGCGGTCTCTGACGGCGGCGGCGAGATCCCAGGCCTCGATATCGGCGTGGATCGGGTCGGTCTCGATGTCGATCATCGCGCCACCGTCCCAACCCATGCGCTCAGCATGGCGCCCTTGCCGGCGAGATAGCCGCCGAGACCGGCCGCCACCATCAGCACCCAGCGCGCGCCCTTGGCCTGCTGAAACAGCGCGACCAGGGTCTCAACCTGCGTGGACAGCTTGTCGACGGACGCGGTCAGGGCATCGACCTTGGTCTCCAAAATGGCGATGCGCTCGGCGTGTTCGGTGTCGGCGGCGGTCATCGGCGCTCCTTCGCGATTTTGGTTTTGTTGGTCACTGCCGCCGCTTGATGGCGGCGATGAGCACATCGTGACGGTCCGCGCAGTCTTCGAGGCGGTCGCGATCGGTGCGCCAACCGAGATCGATCTCTTCGACCGTGAGCAGGCGGGTCGGCTGCGTCGTCTTGCGCCGACACGGCGCCATTGCCTCCGGTGCCGCGATCACCGGTCTGTCAGGAAGAACGGCGAGCGTCCGGTCAGCGCAGGCGGCTGCCGTCATAGACGCCGCGATCACCAGGGCGAGGGATCGGGATCGGAGCATGGGAGATCTCCTCGAATATGGCGGCACGCGCCGCCGCCTTGGCGGCGAGCACCGAGGAATCGGCTTTGGCGTCGCGCCGGTCGGAGGCGTCGAACGCGGCGCGGCGCACCACCTCGACGGCGACCGCCGCGGCCTGTCGCTGGCGCTCGACGTGGCCGCCATGCCAGTCGGCGACCGGGTAGACGACGATGGCGGTGATGATCGCCGCGCCGAGCGGCGTCTTGAGTGCCGCCTCGAGCAGCGGCGCCACGACCTTGACGACCGGGCCGAGGATGGTGGTCGAGAAGAAGGACCATGCGAGGAGGAGAGCGGAGACCATTGCTCAGTCCCTCCGATCAGGCCGACCAGCCGGCCAGAAGTGACGCGGCGCGCAGCCCTTGTGGAGTGCCACCCCACAATCGAGGCAGACGATTTCGGCCCGAAACGCGATCGGCTGGCCACACTCGCCGCATGTCCGACCGGAAAGCGCTTTGAATTTTTCGAGAGCCCGCTCCACCAAGTTCCAATCGCGACGAGGAATGTTGCCGGGGTGGCTTTCCCCGATTCCCTCATAGGCGGCCTCGATCACCGCCCGCGTATCGCGCCAGTCGCCGAACAGGGCCATCGGTCACCCCCCGTCTCGGCCGGCGTGGAACAGGTCGAGCACCCGGAGCTGCTGGCCATGGGCGCGCGCCCACCACCAAGCACCGACGCCGACAAGCACGGCACCACCGAGCAGCGCCGGGTGATCGCCGAGCCATCCGAGGACCGGCCCGACAAGGTCCGCGATTTCGCCGTAGAGGCCACGGGCGGCCTTGGCCTTGTCGACGACGCTCTGCACTCGCCCGACGGGGTCACCATCCGGCCCGAGCAGCGATGCGCCGGCCGTGGCGAGGCCGCCGAGGACGACCTGCTTCGCGGAGGTCTTCGACGTTTCGGCCGCCACGACGACGGGCTGATCGGCGACAGCGGCAATCGGTGCGGTCGCGCGGGCGTCGGACACGCTCGCCGTCTGCCCGGTGCGGAGCGCCGCATCGAGCGCATCGCGGCACGCCGCGTCCCATCCGCCCGGACCCATGCCGTGATCGTGCCGGAAACCGGCAACGGCCTGGGTGGTGAGGCGCCCCGGCTTGCCGTCGGGCGTCCCGGTGTAGTAGCCGAGGCCCTTGAGAGCGCGCTGCACCGCTTCGAGCTCGAAGCCGGCGAGAGCCGGCGGCGGATCGGCATGGACACCGTCGGGCAGCGCGATCGGGATCTCGGGGCAGAGCGCGATGAGTGCCGCCAGGATCGCCGCGGCGCCGATCTGTCCGGAGACGGCGGAGGCCGACCAGACATGATCACGGACGTACTTGCCCGAGGTGTAGTGGTTGGTGCCGCTCCAGAGGTAGGGCGACAGCGTCTCGGGATGGTTGTCGCGGTAGCCGAGGCCGTTGTAGACCTCCCATCCATAGAGAGCGCGCTCGATCGACCAATCCTCGACCTTGGAGACGTGCTTGATCTCCAACGCCGCGACTGCTCCCTCCTCGAAAGTGAAGGGCGGCTTGCCGTCCCGCGGCAGACCGGGCGGCTCCTGTCGGGTGCGAGAGGTGAGCGGGTCGCCGTTGGCGAGGTGCCGGTCGAACTGGCCGCCACACTCCATGTGATGAATCACGCCGATCCACCACCACGGCGCCCGAGACCGGTCATCGGCGCCGATCGCCTCGTAGCGCGCCCGGTCGCGTAGGATCTTCGCGGCGGTCTGACGCGCCTCGGCGGACCATGCACCGCGGACGACGGCGGTCGACCAGAGGCGCCCATATTCGGCCGACAGAGTTTCGAAGGGGATCATGGTCTCATCTCCGGATGCGGGAGCGGCGCCCGAAGGCGCCGAGGCTGGATCGGTCGGGACTGCGTCGGTCAGGCCGCCGCCGGCTGAAAATCCATCCCGTCGGGGGCATAGGCGCTGATGGCGGTGATCGCCTCGAGCAGCGGCGCGTCTTCGGCGGAACGGGCCGCGACGACTGCGGCATCCTCGGCGGCCTGCGCCGCCTGAAGTTCGGCGAGAGCGTGGGTGTGGGCGTCCGCACGGGCGGCGTCTTCCGCGGTGCGGGTCGGTGCCTTGGCGGCGAGCAGCGCGCGCAGGGACGCGACGAGATCGGGCTTCATGCTCATGGTGGTGTCCTTGTGAGGAGGGTGGCGATGGAAGAGCGGCCGATTCTGAAATGGCGGCGAACGTGGCCGGCGGAACCGAACGCCGCCGACGACTTCATGGCGACCGGCGACGATCTGATCTCGCTGCGGATCTACCGGCTGGTCGGTGGCCCGCAGGTCGGGCGTTGGGCGTGGTTCGCGGCCCGCGACGAGCGCTCGGCCGGCCGCGGCGAGGCGGATACGCCGAGAGCAGCGGCCATTGCCGCAGAGACGGCGGTCGGGGTCCGGCCGCCTACGGAGCCGGATCGACCCTGACCCGGGCGAGACCGTCGATGCCGAGGCCGCGGCCCGCGGCGACGATCGACACGCCGGTATCGAGGCGGGTGATCCTCATGCGCGAGCCGAGCGGTGCTGTGCGATGGGCGACCAGCACCTCGGAGGCTGATCTGTGCCGCGACCATCGCGAGCCATCAGCGAGGCGATGCAGGTCTCGGCGCGTGCAGGCGGGTCGAAGCCGCGGCGATCGGGTGTTTCGCTACACCAGCCGCTTCTCGGTTTCGGAGCGCATCCGAGCCGTCTGCCGGCGCGCCGAGATCCCCTACAAGAGCCCGCATCTCTGCGGTCGTCATACCTTCGCCACGACGGCAATCGAACTCGGCATCGACATTGGCACCGCGATGGCGGCAGGCGAGTGGAGAAGTTCCAAGGTCTTTCTGGAGACCTACGTCCATCCGAGAATCAACGCCGGGAGGCTCGTCGCCGATAGGATGAACCTGCACTCGTTCGGCGAGTTGTGAGATGCGACGGGGATGCCGGGCGACGCTCGGCACCCCCACAAACTTGATCAGGGCGTGGGGGGGCGACCGGAAACCATGGGCGACGACATGAAAGCACACAACTTGCGATCACAGGTGACCGCATGTTAGCTTCTGCGCAGCAAGCAGGTAGGGGCCTTTATGATGGATGCCACTAGAAATAATAATTTTGGGGCACTAAGACTAATATTCGCATCATTAGTTTTGTATTCTCACACACCACAAATGATTCATGGATCGCGCAAATATGAAATTCTATATTACATATTTGGCAATCTTACATTGGCAGAGATCGCCGTTGATGCGTTCTTTATAATAAGCGGGTACCTCATAACACAAAGCTTCGAAAACTCATCATCTGTTTGGTCGTATTCAAAAAAGAGAGTTCTCAGGATATTTCCCGGGTATCTTGTTGTTTTTTGGATTTGCGTTCTAATCGTTGCCCCACTCGCGGGAGCAGGTTTATCCGGTTTCAATGTATCAACGGCATTAACGGGACTTCTTGCAAACATAAGACTGATGCCTCCAAATGGTTTTGCCGTGTTCCCAGGCCTCCCGTTTCCTAGCCTCAATGGGTCACTTTGGACAATCGCGTATGAATTCCGCTGCTATATAATTGTATTAATAGCAGGGTCTTCCGGACTACTTAGTGAACGATACAAAATCGTATTCCCGTTAGTCGCCGCTTTTCTTTTGTCGATCAACGCACTAGAGATAATTCCCAAGATTGAATTTCCTGGGAGTTCTATTATAGGATACCCACGTGATGATGTGCGGTTTTTTGGTCTATTTGTGTGCGGAATGACATTTTACTTATATCGCGCACGCATATACTACCGACATTGGACAGCCTCGCTTTCCGCGGCCTGCCTTCTCGTCGGAATGACTAATCGGATCACCGCAGAGGCGAGCTTTGCGATATTTGGCGGCTATATGATATTTTGGGCTGCATTTCGGGTTAAAGCTCTATTGCCAAGCGTATTTACGGCGAGTTTTGATATATCTTACGGAGTATATCTCTACGCTTGGCCTGTACAGAGCATTATTATATACTATGTCAGTCGTGACTCCTTCGTAGTTTCTCTTATATCTTCCGCTATTGTAGCGGTTATTGCTTTCGCTAGTTGGTTTGTGATTGAACGCCCAGCACTTGATTTTGCGCGGCGTCAAACACAGTCACGCCGAGCGCAGTCGGCCGAGTAGGTGTTGTCATAGGCGATACGTGGCCCGAACCGCAGTGAAAATCTGACAGTCGCGGTGTCATGGATGCGTAGCGAGCCATGATGCGTAAATGTTCGCAAACGGGGTCAACACTGCATCAGCAAACCCCGTCGAACCGGACGGTTCAATCGCCATCGTCGATTGATCAAATTTTACGATTGCAGCGGAATTGTAGTCTATAAATTGCTCCACAGTGTACGTCATCTTGCGATCGATCCGAGAGCCCGACGGAAGCGACAGAGCGGACACCTCGAACCGATAATCGCTGCTGTTGACGGACCCGGTTCGGCTCGGCGGCAGAGGGTCAATCGGTGCAGGACCAAACAACAGCGTATCCGAGCAGTTTTTCATCTCGGATATACTGATCGGAACTGGAAAGTACGGCGTTTCGGTCGGGTTCTGGACGAGGGCAGACCACGCCAGATAGTCCCACCGACCGAGGCGAGAGAAGCCGCGACCGACATCGAACAAATGCAGCCGCCTCGCGGCGACAGTGCGGAACCCCGAGCCAGGCGGGCATGTCCCCGAATTTGCGGCAGCGCCATAGGTAGCCCAGAGTTCGAGGGCCGACTGACAACGAGCCACCCAATTATCACTGAGATCTACGTTATCCCACCCGGACGTCGATGTATTCATCGGATATCCCTGAATAGTCAGGGCCGAGTCGTAGTTTTCCCAGAAGAGGCAGTTCTTACACGTAACGTTTTGCGCGCCACCGAACTGCTGAAATCCATCACCATATCGGTGACCGGAAAGATTCGAACCGCCAATGATGTGCATTACGCACCATTGAACGTCGGTATTGCTTCCGACGTTGCATGCGTGACCGCCGGTCCCCTCGAACCATATGTCACGGATCTTGATGCCAGGGTCCATTCCGATCTGCCAGACGTTCGGAGCGGCGCGGATTTCTGCCGCGAGCGCGGAAGGATTGGCCGGGGCACGGACATAAAGGTATTGCGTATCGTCGGCGTAGAAATCCCAGTCCGCGACACATTCTGCGATCGATTGCCGTCGATAAGTCTTGATAGCTCCATCGACTAGAAGCCGACCGATATTGGCTCCGTCGCTCCCAGAAGTCTGCGAACCCGTCCTCAAGACCGCTGCATTTGCGTCGATACGCCAGATATTCGACGAATAAAGAGACCATCCGGCCGGGTCGAGATACTTCCACGACGACAGTTTCGGCAGCGGATCGAGGACCGTCCCGCCATACGCGCCAACGTAGACGGGCGTGTCTGTGTCCTTGCGGTTCGAGCCGCCATTCGGCCTGAGCCGCAATGTGTCGCTCAGCGGGAACGATTGTCCACGCTTAAACAGGACGCGCGCGCCCGGCGAGTAGGAAAGCGACGATACCTTGTCGGTCGTCTTCCACGCCTGGGAAGGGTACGCGCCGGAATTGCTGTCGGAGCCGTTGACCGCGTCGACATAGAAGGTGTCGAACGACGTTCCGCCGCCACCACCGCCGATACCAAGTCCCCCTGCCAATAACCGTAAAGGGCGCATAACCTACCTCATGCGTAGAAGAAATTGAGATCCTGAATGTCGGCTGCCGACACACTGCTCGAACTCGTCGATCCGTTATCAGTTGTGAGGCCAAAGGCAATTGCAGATGAGAAGTAATACCCTGCCGGCCATGTAAAATTAAAAACCGATGATGGCGGGAGTCGAAGGATCATCACGCCTATATCAACGCTAGTAGCGGCAGCGTTGCGGTTCATAAACCGCAAATACCGAACCGACGCCGAATTGTTATATCCTGTGACGCCGTAAAGGTACCCGGCCGTCGCCTTGATCGTCAGCCCCGTTTCCGACGCCGACGAATTTTGCCGTTTATACGTGCTCGACGGGTTTGGGCTGATGCCAATCGCCGTCCCATTAACGTCGACCAACATTGCCGCGTGGGCCGGCATCACCGACCCGTCATCGCCCTGCCACCAATTGGCGACCGTCGAAACCAGCGAGGCGAGGGATTTAGGGACAAAGCCAGCCATTTAGATTGCTCCTGCAAAGAAGGCGCGAAGAAGGATGGTCGAGAGCCCCACGCCCTTGCCGAGGGTGGCAACGGCCTTGAGCGATGTGCCGAGGACCAGCATCAGAGCACCATGACGAGCGTGAGGGCACGATCGGCGGATTGCACCACGGGGGCGCCGGATGTGCCGGTGCGGATTTCGAGCCAGGCGACGCCGAGCCAATCGACGAGCGGCACCCGCACTGAGCGCGACGCGGCGACGATGTAGGCGACCTCATTCCCGCTCTCGTCGTAGAGGTTGCCGAATGTGGCGCCGTCGTAGCTGGTCCGGAACGTCACCGTCGTCCCGTCCAATGCGGAGGGGAGCACGATGCGCGCGAGGCGGCCGCCCGCGAGGTCGATCGGGCCGGACAGGCTATTGCCGTTGAGGATGGCCACCGACACGGTGCCTTGAGCGGCCGGGACGGCGACCGCCAGAGAAGGGTTCGTCATGTTGGAACTCCCGGGGATGGTGGGGGTCAGGCGGCCCAGGTGATCGCAGCAAGCGCGATGGCGTCGGGCGCCATCAGTGCCTCGGCGGTGAGCGTGTCGAGCGACGTCTGACAGGTCACGACCCAGGCCTTGCCGTCGGCGCCGGCGGTCTGGATCTGCGCAGCGGTATGGGGCAGGAACGCCCATTCCCCGACCCCATCCGCGCACCAGAACGGCGTTGACCAGTCGGCGGCGACGCCGGGCAGCATCGAGGCGACGACCGAGCCCATGAGATTGGTCTGGTCGGTCGGCTTGCTCGGGTACGTGTGGGGGCTGCCGAGCGCAGCCGAGACAAAGCCGCCGACGATCGCCGCAGAGCAGGCCGCGCGCAACTCGGCGACCTTGGCAGTGCGGGCCTCGTCGAGCGAGATTACCGGCGGGCACGGGGACCCGGCCTCGTCGATGTGCCAGCCGATGCCGGCGGCCTCGGTCGCGGCGACGAACATGCATCCGTCGGGCGCGTCGATCCCATCATCGATCGTCGCCGCCGGGACGATTTCGGTCGTCGCGTCGACCGTGACCGACGCCGTGTGTGCAGGCACGATGCGCGTGTGTTCGGGGATCGTGTGGACCCAGGTGAGACGGCGCCCATCGGCGGAAATCGTCGCGCCCTCCGGGGCGACCATGCAATCGACGGCAACGCCGCCCTGATAGGTCAGGATTTTCATGGGTGCCTCACTTGAATTCGATGATCAGGACGCAGCCATTACCGCCCGTGCCGCCGGTCTGCGAGTCCTCGGCACCGCCGCCGCCACCGCCATTGACGCCTGCACCCGGAGACCGCGGCGTGCCAGGGGAGACCATGCCGTGCACCCCGCCACCGGTTCCGAACAGGCCGGCACCACCCGTGCCAGGGGCGACATTGGCCGCGGCGGTTCCGGGAGCGCCCTTGAGTTGGACCGTTCCAGCCGTGGCCGTGCCACCGACACCACCGGAGGAGTAGAAGAGCCCGGTCCCGTCGTTGAAGCCGACGAGGCCGCCCGCGCCACCGCCGGCAACGGCAGCAGTGCCGAACGACGTGGACCCACCGGCCGAGCCTGCCGCGGTATTGGAGCCCGCGCCGCCCGCGCCGATGGTGACCGTGGTGCTGGTCGGCGACGTCACGAGGGCAACTGCCAGGGCACCGCCACCGCCGCCACCGCCCGCACCGAGTGTTCCGGTCGTCGCTGGCCCGCCGCCGCCGCCGCCCGCACCCTGTGCGAAGACGAGCGCGGCCACCGTGCCCGCCGTCGGCGTATAGGTGCCGGTCGCGGTGATGAATTGGATGCCCGCCACCCCCTTGGCGTCGACATATTGCTTCGTCGCCACGTCCATCGCCGCGGTCGGGTCGGCGGCAACCGTCGCTCGACCATCGGAGCGGAAGGACATCTTCCGGACCGCGTTGAAGAGGATCGACAGCTCGGTCGTGTCGTCGTTGCCGGTGCCGGTCATCGCGAACAGGCCGGTATCGCCATCGCCGCCGAAGCCGTAACCGACCGCAGCGGCGTTGTTGGCAGGCGCCCCCTTCGCCGCACGGAACGCCGTCCCGGCGAGCAGCCCGGTCATCGTGTCGCCGGCCTTGGCTACGAACCCGGTGATGCTGGAGAGCAGCCCGAACAGCTTCGGGTTGATGAAGGGCGCGTTCGGGTGGACGACGATGTTGCCTGACGAAATGGACGTCGCGCCATAGGCGACCGTCACGACCCACAGAGGAACATAGCCGGCATCGGCGCTCGGCGTGGTCTGCGTGCCGGAAGTTGCCGCCGTCCCCGCTTTGGTCGAAAGCGAGAGCGTGCCGGTTCGCGTGGTGTGTTGGGCCGCCCCCGAATTGCTCGGCCCCGACCACGCCACGGCGGGATTGGACGAGTTGTAGTAGGGGAGCACGGTCGAACCGCCGTCGACCTCCGAAAACGTGCCCTGGATCAGATAGTTGATCGCATAGCCGACGGTCGCAGGGGCCGTCAGAGCGAACGCCGCGCTGTCGTAGAGCAGGCCCTGCTTGAGGATCGAATGCGTCGTGTCGGCGGCGAGGCTCGAATAGGACGCATCATCCACGGCAGCGACGGCATAGATGGAGCCGGGCGCGACGTTGACGGTCATCGAAGCGGGAGACGTCGGGGTGCACGCCAGCCCATCAACGCACGTGGTCGTGCCGAGGATCGCCTGAGCGAAAAACCCGAGCGCGATCATGACGTCTCGGTTGGTATGCAGCAAATCCGTTTCGAGGGGGATCTGCCCCGAGTAGACCATTTGACGGCGCATCGGCCTTACCTCACGATTGGATATTGACCCAAGCAGTTGTGCCGAGGGCCTTGGTTTTCTCGATGGTCTCGTAAATCTCGGCGTCGGCGATTTGGGCGCCGGCAGAAGTAATGTCTGCGTATTCGGTGGCGCTCGGCGTGGTGTATGCCGCCGCGATACCGTACCCGCCGACGTATGGGATGCCGGCAGTTGCAGGTCGGTACGCCGTCATGAAGTATTCGGTCGGCATGATGACCGACCCATAGCCGCCGATCGCCCCATAAGCGCACCCGCCGAGGCCGTAGGACCCCGTATCGGCAGGCCGGCGAGGCTCGAAGATGACCGGCGCGCGGCCCGTCAGATCGGTGAGCGCCGCGACCATGCCGGCCCGCGTCGCACGCTCTCTGAGGATTTCCTTGAGCACCCGGACCCGGTAGACGTCATCGAGTTCGCCCGTCCGGCGCCGGAGCCCGAGGCCGAGAAAATCAAACGAGATGAGATCGAGGAAAGCTCCGGTCGCCGTCGAGATCCGCGATTGGGTGATGACCCATTGGAACAGCCCGTAGGCCCATGCCAATTGATCGGCGAGAGCCCCGAGCACGGCATCGCGAAGGGGCGCGATACCCGCGAACCATCGGCCCGGCAGGAGGCTTTTCAGCCTCGCCAGCATGTCGGCGCTATCGCCCGTCATGGGGTTTCCTCACGAAAGGGTCAGGGTGCCGGCTTTGATGGTCTGAGCCGCGGTCGCGACGAAATCGGCCGTCGTCCCGTTGAGCGTCACGCTCTGGACGTTGGTGACGCCGGGGCTCGCCTGATAGGCCCACCGGATCAACTGCGTGTAGGGGAGCGGATTGCCGAGCCCGGTCGCATTGATGTTCTGCGTGAGGGCCGCCGTCACCAGGGCGATGACGTCGGAATGGGTGTAGCCGGCGGCCGTCGTAACGGTCATCGCAACGTCGGCGGTGAGCGCAGAGTGTTGATTTCCGCGGAGAACTGACCCAGGCTTTCCACTGAGAACTGACCCGCCTTGATGATGGTCGGTTGGTCAGTTGGCGGTCAAGTTCCTCGTCTTCTCCCTGGTTGGTTTGGCCGTTTTCGCCGAACTGTTCTTGAAGCGGAAGCTGTCGTTCCCTGTCTCCAGGATGTGGCAGTGGTGGGTGAGCCGGTCGAGCAACGCGGTCGTCATCTTGGCATCGCCGAAGACGGTCGCCCATTCA
>NZ_SJFN01000058.1 GCF_004328075.1 Siculibacillus lacustris
TTCAGTGAATGGGCGACCGTCTTCGGCGATGCCAAGATGACGACCGCGTTGCTCGACCGGCTCACCCACCACTGCCACATCCTGGAGACAGGGAACGACAGCTTCCGCTTCAAGAACAGTTCGGCGAAAACGGCCAAACCAACCAGGGAGAAGACGAGGAACTTGACCGCCAACTGACCAACCGACCATCATCAAGGCGGGTCAGTTCTCAGTGGAAAGCCTGGGTCAGTTCTCCGCGGAAATCAACAACAAGGCGACATGAAGCCGGTCGACGGTGGCGGTGTCGAGGCGTTCGTGCTCCTCCCGATACGAGAGCTTGTGAGCGAAGAAGGCGCGCCACAAGGGCGTCACGGCGATGTGGGCGAGCGACAGCCCGTCGCCATCGATCCGGAGGGAAGGATCGATGCGGTCGGATACGACGAAGGCCCCGAACCGCCGCAAGAGATTTCGATAGGTGGCGATGGTGGCAGGCCTCAACGCCTCATGCTCACGGTTCTTGTCGATCGGCCGATCATCCCGCAGGTATTCGAGGTAGGCCTCGACTTCCCGACCGAAGGATTCCGGAGGCTCACCCATTCGAGCGCTCTCGCGGAGTTTCTGGCGGCGACGACCCCGCGCGAAATGCCGATCGTGATCCGCGGCGAGCGTTTCGATCGCGGCGGTCAGGTGCGCGTCTTCTCCGGCGGGGCCTCGCCCGGGGATCAGGGGAATCCGCGATGCGAGGCGCGAACGCATACGCATCTTGTCGGCGCCGTGGAACCGCGACGGGAAGTCTGCTTCGTAGAGCCGCGCGGTTCCGTGCCGCCGCCGACGAATGCGTGCCAAGAGACCATCGGGTTCGCGTCCGGCGAGGCGGCAGATCTCGCGCAACACGGCCTCGTTCCGGCGGTCCGGAACACGTTCGTCGTGCATCCAGCGCCGCAACGCCGTCGCCTTCACGCCGGCCAGTTGCGCAACCCGGTGGAACGGAAGGCCGGTGCCGTAGACGATCTGGGTCAGAGCCTCGGAGAAACTCGCCGCCAACCCGTCATTGACGCCACTTTCGGCCGACGCCCAGCGTCGGGCTTCGAAGGTTTCGAGGGTCGCGATCGCCTGCTCGACGACCGGGCGATCGTCGACCCCGGCCCGCAGCTCACCGGCGTCGGCGTCGGCGAGGAGGCAGCGCAGTGCCTCCAGAGCCGATGCACCCCCGCCGTCGGCGCGATGGACGAGCCGCGTGAAGAGCGCTTCGACCCGCCGCACCATGGCTGCGGCCGGCCGGCCCGCCTTCCCGGCGTCCTGCATCACTTGGCGGGCGACGATCCCGCGAGCTTCGAAGAGGGCAACGGGTTCGAACGCGGACCGGCTGCCGACGACACTCACGATCTCGGCGAGGCCGAGACGTTCCAACCGGCCGTCGATCACCCGCCGAAGCTCACTGTCGACGGAAGCGATGGAATCGCGGGCCACACCTGCCTCCTTTGCCGCGATTTCGACCGACAGGCGGTTCGGCCACTGCGCATCGGCGGGAAGCGCGAGGCCGGACCGGTCGAGAAAATCGAGATAGGCGAACACCCGCTCGCGATTGTCGGCGGATGCCTCGCGCGTATCGGAGATGCGGCCCTCACGCAGGATCCGCGGTCGATGATCCAGTTCGGTTCGAAGCGTTGCGCCGGAGAAGACCTGAAACTGCACTCCGGCCCGCCATTGCCATTTCCCACCCACCCCATCAGTGGGAGAGATCTGCACTCGTCCGAGAGCATTCCGATCGGCTTGCACCGCGTAACTGTTCGAATTCTGATTCTTGCACGTCATGACCAAAGCTCCTCGAGTTCGACCCGTCAAGATCGTGAAAGCAACTTATGCCTTTTCTTCTTTGAGTCTACTTATATTGTGCTTTGGCAAGAAAAGAACAATTATATACTTACTGTAAAGCTAATCGTACCGCGAAGATTTTATATTGCTGTTCGGCGGTCGCCGAAGGCGTTCGAACCGCGCCAGCGATCATCGGCGTGCGCGCCCAGACGAGGGGTTTGCACGCCGCAAGCCATTGTCTCAATGAATATTTTCGGCCTCCCACCAGCGGCTTCGAGATCTGCCTTCGACCCGGTTCGAAGCATTCTGCGCGCATCGGCGTCGAGCGCGGCCGAAGCCGATCGCGGCCCGCACCGTCTCGGCCATTCGATGGCGGCCATGCCTACTCTCGGGTCGACTTCGGCTTCTTCTCGCCGACGACTTCGATCCGAATCGAGCGGTGCGCAACTCGATTTGCGGGCGCCTTACCGCCGCGCCGAGATGAAGGCACCGTCTCGAGGCAAGCGCCGGCGCGACGTTCCGGTCCTCACCATGCCGGTCTTCGTGGCCGCGCCTTCGGCTCACCCCACCCTTACAACCGGGGGCTCGGCGCGGTCCGCGACACCGGGGGGTGGCAGCAGTCGGCGCGAAACCCGCAATGCTCACCCGGGTCGGCGCGCGCGGAGGTGCCGATGGCGACGCGGCGCGACGGTCACGGTTGCGCCCCGCTCCGGTCCCTATCGCGAGAATTGCCGCGCCGAGGGATCCGCCCACCGGCGCGGCGAGCGCGTCCGGCGAGACACCCGCCTCGGAAGTCGAGAACACGATCGACAGTCGATTCGACCTTCGGGAATCGGCGAGATTTCCGCGATCACGGCTCTCGAGACAGCGGCGGAAGCGGAGTAGATTCTCGCGAAAGGTCTCGGCCTGCCGTCGCGGGTCGGGTCGGAGCCCATCGCCTCCGAAGCCGCCCGCACGCGGATCCGGGCCGAGCTGCCCCGTGTCCTCGCGGGATCCCAAGGTCTCGTCCGCCATGTCCGCGCCTCCACTTTCTCGACGTCGTGCGAAGCGTGCCGAACCCGACCCGATATTTGTTTGTGAACTTCCAAGCAGATCGCCCCGCAGGCACACTCCGCAAACGCGGTAAACGACCGATGAGCCATTTCGAAATCACTCGACGCGAATTCCCCTCGAGCGAACGGCTCCTCGCGCACGAGTCCTGACGAGCGCTTCATGGTGGAGCACGGCCGAGCCCCGGATTCGTCTTCTGACTCGCCAATTCATGCCGTCGAATCAGGCCTTCGGTCTGTCGCACCCGATCGAGCCGGTGTGGTGGAGCCTGTTGCAACGAGGCTCCCTCGGCTCGATCAGCGAGGCCTCATTGCGGCAGATGATACCTGCGGCCTCCGACGGAGAGAGGTCGGACACCGCACACGGTGCCGGAATCGGCGTATCCGAGCGCCGCCGGCGAAGCGACACCGGGCCTCCGGCTCCGCCGATGGCCGTGGCCGGCGGCCGGCCCCGCCGCGAACATCGGCGGTCGATCGGCCTCGATCGATCGGCGTTGCCGGAGACGAGTGAGGTCCGATCGGAGCAACTCCGATCTCAGCCCCATGAACTCTCGGCGATCGTGACCCCCGGTGCCGAGGATCGAACGGCGACCAGGTCGGCTGTGGAGCCGGGGCGTCTCTCGAGATTCGGCAAGGTCCGATCGCCGAACCCCACGTCGGCGGCCGTGCACGACGAAATTCCATCGTCGAGAGAAGACCCTGACCGCCACCGCGGGCGAGACGACCGACCTTCCGGACCGGACCGACGCGGGTTCGCGACGCGACGGGTGGCGCTGACGGGTACCGATGTCACGGCGCCGGGCGGTCCGTCGAGGCACTCGAAGGAAGCCCGTCTCGCGAGGGTCCATCGGGTGGCACGATCTGCCGATCGAAGCTCTTTCGGATACGGCATCGGCCCCGAAGTGCCGAACTCTCGGAACTACGGGGCCGATGATTCGAATGTCTGAAGAGGTGGCTGCGGGTCTCACGCCGCCCGCGGTGCCGGCCCGCGTCACGGAGATCGACGCGCCGCGACGAGGTCGACCCGACACGAGGTGATGGGCCCTCGAGACGAGACCCGAGGAATCCGACCTCCCGTCCGCGGGCGATGGAGAATGTCCAAGGGGGCGGCGCAGCTCCGGTCGCCGGCCGCGAAGTATTCCGGGGGTGCGGTCGGATCGGCGGCCCCACGGCACGGCCGCGGCGGCCTCTCGCCGGAACGGTCGGAGCGCATGAACGGCCCTGCGGAGCGTGGTCCGGGCATGAGCCGGCGATCGTCACCGGGGGCCGATCACCGGCGGCGGCCGGCCGATCGGCCTGTGTGCGCCCTGCCTTTCGGCAAGCCGCGGGGGGCCGGGCACGCGTTCGGCCCGGGCTCGGAATCGGCGCGGCGCCGGTCGGCGCCCCCTCGGGGGCGTCGACCGGCGCCGCGAACGCACGAGCGGCGAGAAACGACCGATCGATCAGACCCCGTCGTCTTCGTCTTCCAGATCGTCCGGGCCGGAGAGAAGCAGGGCGGCGAGAAAGGCGTCGCGCAGGCGCTGCATGTCGGGACGGAGTCCCAGCCGACGGGCGTGATCGAGCGCCGTATAGAGGAAGGCCGCCTGCAGCTCCAGCTCGATCCGAGCGTCGACGATCACGTCACATTCTGCACCGTCGTCGTCACCGTCTTCCTCCGATCCGACCGTGCCGTCGAGGCGAGCCGAATCGAATTCGACGTCCTCACCACCGTCTGCAACGATGTCGTCGACGGGAATGCTCTTGTTTCTTTCGTATCCCATATCCTTCACCTCCTGTTTCTTCGTCTGTTTGGAACACTGACGATGAGACAATGATGAATACGATTCGCCTGCGAGTCAACGATTCGTTTTGAAGGTCTTTTTGCGTTTGCAATTTCAGTCTTTCCGCTCGAATACGCTGGTTCCTCGAGACGCCCGTTTTGACAGTCTACCACGGCCGTCGACGAGATCTCGGTGCGACGACCTCGAACCTTCGCGCCCGGCGGCGAACCGATGCGCGCGACGAGGTCTCGCCCGACGGCCGGCGCGAGGGGGCTTCTTCGAAGCGATGAGATCGGGCCGCGACCGCCGGGGTGAGAGCGGGCCGCCCGACGGCCCGCGCCACACGGGCCGTCGTCGGCAGGTGTCGCTCGAACGGGTCCCCTGTCGAACCGAGGGGGACCCGTGCGGGTCACGGGTGATGGCGAACATTCCCGGGACGCGTCCCGGTGCCCGCGAGCGCGCGCGGGTGACTCTCGGGGGGGCCCGTGGGGATCCGCCGCCGCGGTAGACCCCGCGCGCCCCTGCCTCCGATCGACGCCCGGACCGGTGGGCCCGCGCCGAGGATCGGGGGCGACTGCGCGCGGCCCGGGGGCGCGGCCGGGCCGACGGGGGCGTTCACGGCTCGCCCGGTCGACCGTCCGACGTCGCGGGTGAAGGCGATCCCGACGGCACGGGGACACCGCTCCAGCGGCCGCCTCCGCCTCCATGATGTTCGGGTGACGGTCGAAACGGGACCCGGACAGATCGGTCGGCGAGATCGTGAGCGGGCGGTGGACGGGCTCCGGTCCTCGCGACCCGGTCGAGGACATCGGCCGGGTCCTATCGACCGAGGACCACGAGCGCGACGACCTCGGGTCCCCGAAACGAGGCCTCGTCCCGCGCTCGGCGGCTCGAACCGCACGATGATGGGGTGACCTCCGTCCGGCTGACGTGAGCTCGGTCCCGCGAGGGTCACCCTCCTCGGGATGGTCCCGACACACGAGCGACCGGAGCCATCGGGGACGGAGACGCCTTCGAGGGAGTGGCGGCGGGTGGCCCTTCGGCCCGAGGCCGAGCAGGAAGACCGAGGTCGACCCGTCGGAACGCGAAGAGCCGGCGCATGCGCCGGCCCCCGTCCACCATCTCTTTGATTTCAGCGGGGAATCACCCTTCCTCGTAATACTTGACGAGGTCGGCTACTATACTGTCGAAGGGATGGCGGTCATGGCCCTTCCGCCTCTCCTTCTTCCCTCGTCCACGGCCCGGCTCCGCCGGGCCGTGGACGAGGGAAGAAACGACGCCCTCCTACCCGCCCTCCCGAGGTGAAGTTTCCGAATGAACCGTGGATCTCACACTTGCGGTGAGGCCGCATTCACCCGTAACCCGTCATTTCGCGTCCGCAACGCCATCACGACAGCTGGCACCGGCACGACGGCGACTACGGTACCAAAGGAGACCGAGACCGACGAGAGCCGGCAATCCAGCCCCAGCGATCGGGCCGGGAACAGTCACGGGTCCGGTTACGATGACCGTTCGCGTCGAGCTAACGAGGGGCACCACCGTTGTCGTTGGCGTAAAAGTCGGAGCCGTGAAAATCGGTACGGACGACGAGGACGGTGTGATGGACCCCGACGTCGTTCCGCCGCCACGGTTGCCACCGGTCGCGGTCGAAGCCGCGCCGCCGATCCCTGTTCCACCACTGAAGCCGCCGGCTGCGGCGCCGTCACCGGTCGCAGCGGTCTGAATGGAGGCGTCGGCGGTATTGGGCACGGGTACGGCGGCCAGTTGGCAATAGACGCCGCCCCCGGTTCGACTGAGGCAGAGATCGAGCAGCGCCGAGTTCAGAGTCTGGAGCCGCGAACCGGCCCCGAGCTTGGCCGCCGCCACCACATTGCGGGGATTTGCGCCCGTCGCTCCGAGACCGGAAATCGTACCGACGAGACTCTGCCGCAGCGCCTCGCCATCCTGACGACCGACGTTGTCGAGGATGGCGGAAACCGCGGCCTTCTCGGCGTCGGTCAAGACCGTGGCGCCGGCGGTCTGGGCACGCGCGGCGCCGGTCGCGATCACGGCCAGCACCGCGGATCCCAAAACCAGTGACATCACATTACGCATCGTTGACCACCTTCCGCGGATCGAAGCGAACACATCCGTATTCAAGAGAGATCATATTAGCGGCATTTTCGTGGAGAGTCCGCAATTTCCTGCAATCTCCTTAACGTTGCAATGACCGCGTTCGTTCCGACCCACGAAGCGGGGTTCCGGATCGCCTCCAGCCCTTCCCGCCCTTCGCTAACCTCCTGTTATGCGACGCATGGGTAAGGTGCCGACAGACCCTCGAGAGGACGAGCGCGATGCCTCAGATTTGGCTGACCTACGACGAACTCGCAGACTTCACGGGTGTGGCGACCGACGGCGGCCGGTCCTACGCCTTCGACAGACACCTCGATCGGCGTCGGTGCAGCGATGGCTGCACGCGTGTCAAGTTGCCCTTCGACATGATCGACGACTACCTCGTCCATGCGCTGGTTGGACGGAACCTCGAATACGAGGCACCGACGCGTTCTTCGTCGACACACCGGGCCGCGTCGCCGTTCGATCGGCTCGCCGACGGCATGGTCGACCGTCTGCGCCGAATGGCCGCTTCGGGTTGACGACGCACTCGTCAACCGACCGAGGCCGAGCACCGGCGCCTTGCCATGTCGCGTTCGGGCCGACCCACGCGCGGCGTTCGTGTCCAGTGGACTCACGGCCCGACGGCGGCCTCCCTGCGGCAACACGCGTCGCCGAGGCCCTCGGAATCGGTGGCGTGACTCCAGGGGGATCTCTCGGACGCCGGGATCGTAGATCGCCTCGGATATCCCCGAGGATTCGTCTGCAGAGCCACATCGGATCTACCGTCCGAGCCCACTGCTCGACGGGGGGTACGGCAATTTTGCCACATTCACGGGCGTAGCTCGGGGTGTCGGCTGCCCCGACCGAATGTCCCATGCTCAGGAGAATGCCTTGATCGACCGCATGGACCTACGAGCTTCGGCGCGTGTCGCCGGCGTCGGATGCGTCATCGCGATCGTCGTGTTTTCGCTGTTGCCGGGGCATCAACGTCCCGACATTCTGCACAATGGCAACCTGGAACATTTTGCGGCCTATGCCGGAACAGCGTTCTTGTTGGTGTTCGGCTTCACCCGCCGGTTTGCATGGGCGCACATTTCTGCATTGTCTGCGGCGTCGGCGCTGTTCGAAATCCTTCAAATATGGATACCCGGGAGGCACGCCGGCGTCGACAACTGGCTCGCGAGCAGCGCCGGCGCAGTCGTCGGGGCAGTCTTGGCTTTCCATATGTCGCGATATGCGTCTCGCAAATCGGGCTGACGAACGCGCACACGCCGAGTGTACACCGCAATGCGCCCGTCGTCGGCGTCGTCCGAGACGACACCGATAAGCCCCGCAAGCCGCAGGTTTTCGGGATCAGAAGGCTACCGCCAAACCCGCACCCAAAAGGGCACCGCCGACCAACAACAAGTTGACCGGCCATTCGTTATTGCGATGATAGTTGTCATGGAAGCCGATCGCCGATGCGAATGCGAGAAGCGCCAAGAATGCAACTACCAAAACCCTGAGTATGAGAAGAAAAACATCCGGGAAAAATCCGATTACCAGAATCCATAAGGCTACGCAGGAAATTACGATCGACATGAACAGAATATCGATTTTAACATCGCTATTCATCTGAAACTCTCACGCACTGTCGACCGCGGCAATCTGATCATCTGCCAATAGAGATACTCCTCCGATCTGCGGGCGGTCAATGTGGCGCATCGGCCAAAGTTTCAATTCTAAAGAGTGGGTTAACACCCGCGCGAAATCCTCTCTTGCGACCGCCGTGAAACTGCGTATCGGCGGGGGCCTCGCCTTCGGCCCCTCGAACTCGTTCTCGGCAGCCAACTCGAAGATCTTTGTCCGGTGACGACCCCGGGAGTGGTGTAGGAGCGGTCGCCGCATGGCGGCCATCGTCGATGCTGGCGTCGGGTTCGGTTACGACACCGAACCCGACGAGGAAGGCAGCGATGACCGATGACCGATGACCGGATGGCGCCGATCGAGTTGATCGCCGATCAACGGCTTCATCGGAGGGTTCCGTCGCAAGAAGCCGAAGGGCGCCCGACACCGGAGCGAAACCGGCGAACCGACAAAGCCGAGTCGGAGTTCTTCAGTCGCGTCGAGAATGTCTTCGGCGCTCGGAAGACGAGAATCGACCTCATCGTGCGGACGATCGATATCGCGCGAACGACGACCGAAATTCCTCTCTACAACATCCGCAGATTGCTCTTCATCCGGCGCAGGGCCGCCGCCTGAGAAAGGGGAGAAGCAGCCGTCGGGTGGGTACTCGACCTCCACCTCGCCCCGGACCGAACTGCCGTTCCCTCTGGTCCCGCCGCTGCAACAAGCCGAAATCAACCGATCCCGATGCTCGCCGACCCGTGAACAGAACCGTCCAGCTTCGAGCCTGCAAATGGAAGCGGCCGTCGACACGAGGTCGCCGGCCGCAATCTGCGCGGGCTCCACTCGAAGCCTGAATTCTGCGCTCAAACTCACGCCGCGGAGCGACGGCGACGCCATGCCGCGAAGCCGGCCAAACCGAGCACCACCGGAAGGCCGGCGCCGGCTATCGGCCCAGGCACGGCGGTCACCGAGACGTTCGCCAGCAACATGTCGGCGCTGAACGTTTTCGCCGACGTGTCCGAGAACTTCAGATTGGTCGACGTCGAATCCGCCACAAAGATTAAAGTCTGCGTGTGGAAGATGTTGGTCAGATTTGTCTGCAGTCACGAACCGTAGACGGATACGGACGACGAGACCGCCCCGATCGCATAGCTCAGCGTCTGATCATTGGTCGATCCAAACCCGGCATAGTCGAACGACAGTTTGTAGGTCAAACCCTTGACAGTCGACAGGGTTTGCCAGATCGACCCACCGGCGAGGTCTCCCGCACCAAATGCGAGATAGCTGCCCACTCCACTGCTTCCGCTGGCGCCGGCGTGAGCGATGTAGTCGGTGTCGGTCGATATATTGACTTGGTTGGTAGCGTTCCACCCGCTACTGAGACTGCTGGTGAAATCACCATTGGCGACCAGATTGCTCGCCGATGATGCGCCGGCCGATAGAGCCACGACCAAGCCCGAGATGACGGCCGTTGTTGCGACAGACCTCATGATTGCTACTCCTTACCCTACGCAATGCCGCGTTGATTATTTTACTCGGTCGCCCATGGGCGGCAAGCAGATTCGCTTACGTAGTAAATCGGAGTGGTACATGTTTGATTTCTTTAGTCGATTTCCGACGGTATATTTCTTGTTCTGCACGCCTATCGAAGTATACGTATATTTACGTAGCATGAATGCCGACGTATCCAACTCGGAAAATCGCTGGAACCAATTTGGCTCGGATTAATGTCGTGAAATCAGGAGGGCGCCTTGATCTCACTGACCGAACTGAGACGTTGGGCGCGCGTAGCCGGACTCGGATGCCTTTCGGCAATCGGCGTATTTTCGTCGGTGCCAAGTCTCGTACATCAAAATCTAGCCCTGAACGGCTCCTTGGAGCTTTTTGTTGCCTATACCGTAACAACTTTCTTCCTGATATTTGGCTTTACACGCAGATTTGCATGGGCGTACATCACCGCCCTGTCCGCGGCGTCTTTTTTATTTGAATTTCTCCAGATCTGGATCCCCGGAAGCCACCCCTGCATCGACGGCTGGCTCTCGAGTAGTGCCGGCGCTGTCGCAGGAGCGATCCTTGCGCTCTATGTGTCGAGGTATCTCGCTCGCAAATTGGTCTGACGAACGCGGGCGCTCGTCAGGGCTTTGTCGACGCTCTCCAGGCGCGGAGAGTTGCAGTCAACCCCGCGCTGACAGGCAGTCCCGCCGACTCGTTGATCAATCCGTTCAAATTGCTCGTCTCGACCGGCTCGAAAAGCCGCTCTCGCCGACGCTCGATCTACCGGGCTTCGATGTGATGGCATTTCGCCGTGCCGATCACCCACCCGAGGCCTCGCCTGTTTCGACGAGCGCTCGCTTCTGATCCCGCACTCGGCGCCGGGGCAGGATGCGAGACTCCCGCTGCTCCATCCCCGATCACGCATTCTGCACCCGGCATCTGTGCCGGATCAGAGTGCCGGAACGTTCGTCGGAATGCCCCTGCCGAGCAAGTCGGCTGTCGACGGACGGATACGTCGATCGGCTCGCGCGCAATGCCAGCGATCGACTTGCCGAGCGGCCGGTCGAACACCGCAACGGCTCCGGTCGCGAAGTCCGACTCGGTAACGGGCGTGCCCGTCGCTTCCGGCCCGTCAGACGCGGTCGAGGGGCCGCGAGACGCTGAAACCCTCGAAGGCAAGGGAATTGGACAGGGCATGGCCCACCTCGGTCGGACACGCCCCGCAGGGGATCGGCTCGAAGCCGATTTCCGGATCCAGTAGAGACAGCTCAGGGTCGGCGGCAGCAGGCCCCGCTCGACCGTCCCGAGCGTCACCTCCGCTTAGAGGGCACCGCAGGCATCCATGGCGAGGGGCAGCGGATCCTTCGTCTCGCCGCCGAACGCCCGGCTCGGCGCCGAGGCTCTGCTCCCGGCGATCACCAGCGTTCTCGCGGTCGCCTGTACCCGTTTTCGTGCCCTCTTCGTCGCGCCGGCCGGTGCCGTCACCCTCCTGCTCGGCGGTCTGGTCGCCGTGCGAACCTGCGGCCTGCGTCCCGAGGCGCTCGTCACGCCCTTCGGCATCGGCGGTCTGATCGCCGGGATCATCTTCCTATGTCTCGGCTCGATCGCGGCGGCCGTCCGGGGCTTTCACGATCGCCTCATGGTGCCTCGGATGAAACGCGCCCGAGCACTATCGGTGCGTCCCTTCGACGCGCACCAGGGCGCGGACGAGCCGCGCCCCGGGGGAGGGCCGAAGGTACATGACTCCGCGCCACTGATCTCGTACATAAGCTGATGTGATCGAATCTGGCGACTTTGCCCCGGCAGCAGTGAAGATCGGCGAGTGCGGACGGCAGACGTATTCCATCGGCAGACATCGGCACGTCATCTCGATATGATGTGTTGCCGTCGAATTTTCGGGACTCCGTATCGAATGAGGCAATGGAGGAATTTTGTGAAGGTTTTAATTTGTCAGATATTGGTGCTCTTCAGCCTCTACTTTTTCTCCCAGACTGAGAGCAGTTGGAGCGCCTCTTTTGCTGAGTTGACTGAGCAAGCCCCCCCCCGGCGCAATCGCGGTCTCATCGATCGAGGTTTTATATCTGCCTATGATGGCTTTTATAACTTTTGCGCTCAGTATAGCGATCAATGCGAATCTGACGGTAAGGACAACTTAGTAAAGCTAGGCGCAAGTAGGTGGGATGAACTTATCGCTGTAAACAACATCATCAACAATCGGATAGTTCCCGATTGGGACAAAAAGGATTATGATCACTGGTCTCTGGAAGCCACGAGCGGTCACTGCAATGAATACGCAATTCAGAAGCGCATGGAGTTGATTCGGCGGGGATGGCCGGTTCGCTCCTTGTCGTTGACCGTCGTTCACTCGCGTTTCAATGTCGATAGCTTGTTCCATCTCGTTTTGACGGTAAGAACTGATCGAGGCGATTTCATCCTCGACAATCTCAATCCCGAGGTGTCACCGATCACAGCCACCGATTACCATTGGATCATGCGTCAGTCGAATGTACATCCACGGCTCTGGGTGCAGATATCCACACAGAAATAACCTAAGCTGCCCATTCGAGAAAAGACCCGTGTTTTACATTTTCTCAAAGCGAGACTCTATACAATCAGGTATTCTGCTTCTCTCCGATCAACATTGACGTTTCCATCAAATCGGCGTCCACACTGGATGCATGAGCGAATTTTGTTCCCGAACTGTCTTTCGGATCGACTCCGCATTCTTATGGATTTACCACTCAGATGGTCTGGTTGTAGGCGCCGACTTCCGGGTTCTCGCGCAGCACGGCGTCCATGGCGTGGAACATGGCGCGATAGCGGGCTTCCGACACCGGGCTCTCGATCACCACCACCAGCTCCGGCTTGTTCGACGAGGCGCGGATCAGGCCCCAGGTGCCGTCGGCGGTGGTCACCCGAATGCCGTTGACGGTGTTGACCTCGACGATCGCGTGGCCGTCGAGCGGCTCGCCCGATTCCTTCATGGCCAGCAGCCGGGCGATCACCTTGTCGACCACGCCGTATTTCACCTCGTCGCCGCAGTGGGGCGACATGGTCGGCGACGACCAGGTCTTGGGCAGGGCCTGGCGGAGGTCGGACATCTTCTTTCCGGGATTGCGGGCGAGCATGTCGATCACCGCGATCGCCGAGACGAAGCCGTCGTCGTAGCCGCGGCCGATCGGCGCGTTGAAGAAATAGTGGCCGGACTTCTCGAAACCGGCCAGCGCCCCGAGCTCGTGGACCCGGCGCTTGATGTAGCTGTGGCCGGTCTTCCAATAATCGGTGGTGACCCCGAGGCTCTGCAGCACCGGATCGGAGTGGTAGAGCCCGGTCGACTTGACGTCGACGACGAAGGTCGGCTTGTCGTGGACGCGGGCGAGGTCGCGGGCGAGCATGACGCCGACCTTGTCGGCGAAGATCTCCTCGCCGAGGTCGTCGATGACGCCGCAGCGGTCGCCGTCGCCGTCGAAGCCCAGGCCGACGTCGGCGCCGGTCTTCAGCACCTCGTCACGGATGGCGTGGAGCATCGCCAGATCTTCCGGATTGGGATTGTAGCGCGGGAAGGTCCAGTCGAGGGTGGTGTCGAGCGGCACCACGTCGACGCCGATCGCCGCCAGGATGCGCTCGGCGAAGGCGCCGGCGGTGCCGTTGCCGCAGGCCGCGACCACCTTCAGGGGACGGTCGAGCTTCGGCCGGGTGGTCAGGTCGGCGACATAGCGGTCGGGGAAGTTCGCGTGGAAGACGTAAGAGCCGCCGCCGGAGAGATCGAAGCGGCCGGACAGCACGATCTCCTTCAGGCGCGTCATYTCTTCGGGGCCGAAGGTCAGCGGCCGATCGCAGCCCATCTTGACGCCGGTCCAACCGTTCTCGTTGTGCGAGGCGGTGACCATGGCGACCGCGGGCACGTCGAGTTCGAACTGGGCGAAATAGGCCATCGGGGTGATGGCGAGGCCGATGTCGTGCACCTTGCAGCCCGCGGCCATCAGGCCGGTGACCAGTGCCAGCTTGATCGACGCCGAATAGCTGCGGAAATCGTGGCCGACGGCGATCTCGCG
>NZ_SJFN01000059.1 GCF_004328075.1 Siculibacillus lacustris
ACTGATAGGCCCTGCTCATGGGTCAGGCGCAGGATCGTCCGGATATCTCTCACGGTCGTTCGTCTCGCTTGCTTCCGTCTGGGCATGTCGGCCTCTCTTCTTCGTGAGAGCCCAACCTGCCAAACGGCGCAGCCGAGAACCGGCCATCAAAACTGTCCGGGAATTACCGGAATTGCTGTCCGGGAATTAGTGAAAGAGCTGTCCGGAGATTACCGAAAACGCTGTCCGGACATTACCGAAACCCGCAAGTTGCCACTTTCCGAAGCATCAAAGGAAATTGGAATACAAGAATATATTCTCAGAACACTGTGTGAGACACATAGGGTTCCAAGACCAAACAGTGCTTATTGGAAGGCCCGAGCAAGTGGTCGTGAGGGAAAGCAGGTGCGGCTTACCGCCACCGCCGACCCGAGCGAAGAGATCATCATCCTCGACGAGGTCGTGGGGATGTCGCTCGAGGACCGCATCCCCCACTTTCCCGTAAGAGAGACTGTCACAAAGGCTCGTGAGCGCCCGACGTACCAGCCTCCTTTACGTCCCGTCCTGCCGCCCTTGGAAACTCCCCACCGTCTGATCGCAGCGACCGTTCGCGATCTTCGGAAGCGTCAGCCGAACTCCGATACCGTTCAATCGAGTGGCGAGGGCCGTTGGCAAGTCTCGGTCTCCGCCGACCTCGCCGAGCGTGTAATTCATATTCTCGACCGCATCGTTCGTACGCTGTCTGATGCGGGGTACCGTCTGGAATTTTGGAGCCAAGGGCTGCTCGTTCGCGGTCGGGGTGAGTTGTTGACCTTCAAATTGAGGGAGCACTCCAAGCGAGTTCCACACACATTGACGGAAGAAGAGCAGGAAAACGAAAGGCGGAGAAAAATAGAATTTCGCAGAGAAGGACGCATTTATGAACTCTCGAGTTGGTATCCGAAGTATGATTACATATCAAAGGGCGTTCTTTCTCTTACAATGGCCCAAGAGAACGGGCACGGTGTGGAGCGAATTTGGAAAGATGGCAAGACGTCACTCGTTGAGGATACCATTGCAGGTTTGCCGGATGCTGTAGACCGCTACCTGCTCGACCGCATCGAGGACCGGCATCGGCATGAACGCTACCAGCGGAATTCAGAGCGCCGTAGCAGGTGTGCCGACCGCGCGAGGCGGCGCATCGAACGAGAATCTCAAAGGAAGAAAGTGCTCGATGATCTCGTTGAGATCACCACTGAGGCCAACCGTCTGCGGCAATGGCTCAACGAGACCTCGTCATGGCCTGAAGCGCCATCGGCCGTCGAGTTCAATCGCCTGGTCGAATGGAGTCGCCGAAGGCTCTCCGAATTGGAGAGCAAGACATCGGCCGAGGGGATCTCTACCATTCTCAGAGACCGAAATCTCTTTCCAGAGGTAGACCCGCTCGTTGACCCACCAGAAGACCTTATAATGGAATAGCCAAATATATTAATAATTATCCAATTCCTATCGGGTTCAAATGTAATATTTGAAAGGCAACGGGGCCGTGGCGCTCACGGGGCCAGCCGTGAGGATTTCGCCAACAAGGTCGGCGAACCTCAGCGTTACGGGAGATCCATCGGAAAATCCTGAGTTATTGTAGTTCAATTTCGTGAGCGCCATGAGATCGTTCAAGATCGTTTCCATGCTGACGAGCCCTGACGGACGGACGACGTCAATCGTCAAGGGGTTCGGCACTTCGCGACCCGGATAGGTCGCCAAGCGCGGTGTGTAGCCGACCGTCCAAAGGTAAGCCTTTCTCTCTGAGGCGATGATCGCGGTGCCTCGGAGGACCGGGTTCTGACCATAGCGGTACAACTTCACCTCAGACTGCCGGCGGATCCGTATTCCGACCACCACAGTCTCGGCGGGGGCAGCACTCCTGAATCCGTCCCACTCGCTGTCCGAAAACTCGATCTTTCCATGGATGAAAAGTTCTTTCGGCGCGTAACCGTGGATTTCTCGATAAGATTCCACGACCATGTGCATCAACTCGGCGGCTTTTTCTCGCGAGAGATGATAGGTCTTTTCCGTCTGTGAATACCAAGGGCCGACCGCTCCCCGGAATACTACACCCTCACCCGTCGATAGAAACATCTGTGCGCCACAGCAGGCATTGTCTGTGCCCCGAGCGTTCTCGATCTTCTTGAAGACCAGCCCGACGTAGCAGACCCCATCACGTATGTCGGCAACGCGCCAAGGGCGAGCCCCAGTCTTATAGAAACTCGTCGTACTCAGGTTCCACGCAACCGATGCCGGATCCTGCAGCGATCTCCTTGTCGACTCTCCCTCGGCGTCAGGGCACAACGTCGTCTCTCTGACGACTTGGAGCACTTGGCCCGTATCAAGAAGCTTCGCTTTGAGTTGATTGTGAAAATTCAATTCGTATTCGTAAAGAGCAGCAGCCTCCATCTCCTCGATAAACAGGGAGCCTTTCGACAATATCGATTGAGCACCGCGCTTGCCGAGGGCGAGTGTCGACTTCTCTTGTAAGAGCTTCGGCACCCGTGACTTCGGGCGACCATAAAGAAACACCTCTTCAGGCACGACGACAAACCACAAGAGTGGCGGTCTCGCGTCTTCCTGCCGAAGATATTTTCTCACCGCCGTATCGAATAGTTCGACTGCCCTCGAAATGCCCTCGTGACGATTTTCGCTCCTGATGCGGCGACTCAATTCGGCCTCATCGATCTCGACGAATGCGAACGGCTTCTCTGGCCATTCGACATTGAACACCGCCTGAAATCCCGGCCAGAGCATCTTGTTTTCGGGCTTGCCTTTTTCCGGAGGCAGAATCGGCTTCCTGATGTTGGCGACCCATGAGCGGTATTTCTCCGCCCCACCCGCCGTGCCTATCACTCCCACATCCATGCGCGCGGGATTCTGGTTCGAGGCGAGGGGACCAAAGAGGAACAAGCCGTCCTTCGGATGCTCGGCGGTCTGGTTGAATCCGAACGTCAGGAGCGGCTCTCTCAGTTGGACGGTCTGATAATCCTTCATTCGCCGTCCTCCTCGTCCAAATCTGCAAGATCGTCGAGGCCATCATCAGGTTCGGGTGGATCCAGCGCATCCGCAATCAACGCCAGGTCGCTCGGAATGCGGCAGGCCGTCTTCAAGACCATCGGCTTGGCCGAGACAGAGAAGGAGCCCGCACTGCCGAGATCGATGGTGACCCGGTCATTCCCATCCCCGAAAAAGGCAGCGAACGCCTCGAGCAATTGCCGCCAATGGGGATTCCACCAGCTTCGGCAGAATCGCTTCCGCAGGCCAGAGGTCCGTTTCGGGTCATTGATGGCGGTCTTTCCATCGTCCGAGAAGCAGACGTACGGCTTCAGCCTGACGACCTCATCGCTGCCGAGGACGATTGTCATCTTCATGGCCAAATGCCAGTAGACCGAATACTTTTCACTTCGTCCGACAACCTTCTTTCGGGCTTTCTTGCCGTCCAACGTCGTATAATTGATCCAATCCGATCCATCGATCAAACCAAGTGGGAAATAGTGAGCCACCCCTGAGGATGTCTCATATGGAATGAGCCCACGTGACCCGAGATACCCCTCGAGGTGTTGCCGCAAGAAGCTGGTGGCAATGTTCGATGCATCTTGCCGCTGGGGGCTATAGGGATCGATGATCTTCCCGGACAGAAAATCAGAGAATTCGACGGTCGCACGTGAAGAGAGTGTAATGCCCGACGGGATCTCCAATTGCAGCGCTGCAATGTCGGCAAATGTCAGGATCAAAGTGCCCCATAAATTTTGAGGGATTCGGCAACCTTCGAGAACTTTCTTCATTTCCTCCTTTGAGCACGAATATTGAAAATAGTTCATCTCCTTTGGCAAGCTGCTTATCGGCAGCAAATTCGTCATGACGGGTTCGGGTTGAAACTCGACTTCGGTTCCCACACGACCGACGGCCGATCGCCAGTTTTCGAACGCAGCCGACTGATCGGTCTCCGCTCGAGGGACGCGGGCCTCCTCCAGAAGCGCCAGCAGTTCGTTGAGCTTCTCGCCCCACCCTCTCGAGAAATCGATCGCGTTCAATCGGTGCACCTGAATCGGAAAGTCTGAGAATGAGACGTCGTCAATTCGGAGCGGAACGATGAATTCAGGGTCGCCAATCTTTTTCTTGGTTGCGGCAGCGACAGATAGCTCGTCTTGAACGCCGGACCTCTCGAGGGAAATACTATTCTTCGAGGCAACAAAGAGAAATTTGATTGCACCCTCGCTGATGGCCTCCTGAATAGTAGCCCAGAAGGGAGTTCCACCCTTCAAGTCGAAGATGTCGGCCCAAACTCTATAGCCGTTGCCGACCAGCCGCGTACCCAACCACCTGACGAAATCGTTGTCATCGGGTGTTGCGTGGCTGATGAAAACCATATCTCGCGACATTGAGACCTCGAATCGCATTCATTCGAACGAGTGATGGCACACATACCACAACGAATAGGACAGATGAACAAACCACCGCAACCATATCCGCTTCTCCAGTGGATTTTCATAGAAAAAGACAGGAAAGAAGCGCCGCACCAAAGTGGTGTAATGATTATTTCCCGTGAAAGAAAAAGTATTATCGCGCCATTTCGTATAAATTTTTTACACCGTTGACATATGAGATGTTATGACGTATTTATATTATAGTTATACTGCAGAGGTCGCCATGACACACAATTTTTCAAGACAACATCCACGTTCTTTCGCAGCCCTCAAGGCATCTGTCGCCCACCCGGTAAAACGAGGTCAACGCAGCATGCCTTCATTTAATCTTGCGAATAGCTTGAAAGATACACAATCACCGCAGTCGGACGTAGGCGATTTTCTGCAGCCCGCATCGTCTCCCAGGGACAGCGCTCAGTTGAATACCACCTCCACCTCCCAAGAGGGGCACAGTCCCATCGGATCCAGCAATCAGGGAACGACGGACCAATGACTTCTAGTGATTTCTGGACTGCAGCATCTAGCCTTGCGCAGATTGCATCCGTTGCCGTGTCTCTTGGAGGATACTATTTTATTTATCGACAACTACGTTCCTCTTCCGATCAATTAAAGTTGACTGCTAAGCAGCTAACAATTACCGCACAGGCTGCCGACCTTCAAGCATTGCGCGAATTTGAAAAGGACGTAGCTAGGCATGAATGGGAGATTCATGCATCATCAGACGAAGAAGCGAAAGATCACCATTACGTCGCCTTTCTGGCATTTCTTGAAATAAACGCAGCCGCAATTAATAACAATTTATTGCAGCCTGCATCCGTTGAAATCATAGAAAAGAAAATAGTCGATACAATCTCTGTGATAAAAACTTCCGCACCAAGGTATCGGCTACTATTTGAAGAGGCTCGCTTCGATCAACAAACCTTCTCTAATTTAATTCGCCTCATAAAGCGCGCGAAAGATAAACATCAACAGTCGTAATTAAATTATTTATTGATAATATACGTCACCTCGAAGCCTTTGACCCGACGATACTTTTGAATTCGGTTCGACAGACTGAAGGCATCGTTCATTTCATACTTCTGGAAGACATCGAGCCCCCGATCGAGACTGATCTTCCAACCAGTATCCGTGACGATGCTACGAGCATGAATAGCTGTGCTCTTCTCCAGCACCCATGTGAATTCGATGCCCGCTGACTGCGCAGTTCCGACGGCTGCATTCAGATAGTCCGCCTGCTTATCCGGGCTGAACTCCTCAACGGAGGTGACGAGGTGAATGGTGATCTCGTCACTCGCGTCCTTGTTCACCGCGACCATTTCGATGAACTCCACGACATTCCTGATCTGATGAAACAGCCGGACATAGGCGTCGGTGATCGTGATCTTCGATGCACCCGCCAGCCAAGGCCAGAATAGCTCTTGGAAGGAAACGCCCGACTGGTTCTCCTGAAACACGCGGTGCCCTTCGGCGGGTTGATCGTCACGCACGTCCGTCGGCGCGGACGCTGCCGTCAGAGGTGACGACGTCGTCGCGAGTGGCGCAGAAGCGACCGTCTCGTCCTCCCCGACGGCACTCCGACCGAGACGATAGAGGGACGGATATTCGGTCTCTTCGAGCGTGCTGACGCGTGTCGTCCGACCAGCCTTGTCGGTGAAGGAGAAGTCGACCTGCGGGTAGGTCGTATCGAGGCGCATGAGTTGGTCCTTGACCCTCTTACGCCCCTCCATCGCCAGCGACAGGATCTCGGCGATCTCGGCATCCGTTGCGCCGCCGGCGGGAAACAGCAGCTTCATCAGGCCCGAGAACGTCTTCCTCACTCCGTCTCGATCGCGCGTCGAAATCTCGTTCGAAATCGTGAACGTGCCCTCATAGGCGCTCGCATAGTCCTCGCTGCGCATATGTCGAAGGATTTCAGCGAGATAATCGACGACGAATCCGTATCCATCGGAGAACATCTCTCCACGGATCACGTCGATTTCCCACCCGGGGAGATAGGTATGAATTCGATCGATGAACGCCGAATCGTAATAGGCGACCGGCAACTCCTCAAAGAGGTCGGTGTGCTTCAGCATGTATGGAACAGTATGCTTCGTGTTGCCGACGAACACCATCGACGCTTCGGCCCCAAGGGTCTCCACACCACGTGAGAAACTCTTGTTCGCCATGTAGTTCTTCATGATGTCGACGAGCGCCTTGTCGACGCGCTTCTGACGACCGGCAAATTCGTCGAATGCGACGACGTCCCAATAGCCGACCAGACCGATCTTGCCCGACTGGTTGTTCACGAAGAGCTTTGGGACAGTGACCTCACCACCCGAGATCAGAATGCCGTGCGGCGAGAACTCCGAAAAAATGTGGGATTTGCCCGTGCCCTTCGGGCCGAGTTCGATCAGGTTGTAGTTGCGTTCGACGAAGGGAACGAGCCGAAGGATCTGGAGCAGCTTGTTTCGCCGACCGAACATATCGACGTTGAAGCCGACCGACTGGACCAGCACGTCGATCCATTCCTCGGTCGTGAAGGCACTGCGTGCGCTCAAATAGCCGTCGTAGTCGAACCGCGACAACTGGATCGGCTTCAGAGCCGACAGGATCCACGGAACGCCGTCCTTCTCCTCGGTGTGGACGTATTCCAGATCGACGATGCACCAGACCCCACCCACCAGCAGCTTGGGATGCGCCTTGATGGTGCTCGAGTCGACGACGACGCGCTTGATTCCCAAATTGGAGAAGGTTGCCTCATAGGCATCAGTCTTGTCGTTGAGATCCACGCTGACACGGTCGATGACCTTCCAGCGTCCCTTCTCACGGATGTTCGACCGAACGAGACCAGCCTCATTCCGATGAACGTAATGCTTCTTCAATATCTCCTTGACGGTCTCGATCCCGGAAGCAATCGACGCCTCGTCACTCGTCGCACAGTATTGACCAAGAAGGTATTCCAGCACGTATGTCGGGACGATCGCATTCCCCTTGACGGCCTTCACGAGGTCTTTGCGGACCACGAGACCCGGGAACGTCGAGTTGATCTTGTCGTCGAGTGCCGACATATGGCTCATCCCATCAGAAATCGAAATCGCGGCCCATGCCCAGCTTCAACGTGAACCGCGCCTGTTTGTATTTGGTGTAGTGGGTGGTGTCACCATGTTGCTCCTCGAGCACGAGGAACACGTCCTGCCCGTTGTAGGCGTCAGCCTGCCGTGACAGCAGGAATGTTTTCCGCATCTCGCGATCACGCGGGTTCGACGACGTGATGTCGAACGTCAGTTCCTGCTGATCGGAGATCAGAGTTTCGTCGGCCGCATGCAGCCCAGCACGAAGCCGCCGTGCCTGCGTCTTTTCGTCCACCGCCGCCGTTTGGAAGAACACTGCCCCGTACTGGTTGGTCGTGATCATCCCATTTCCCGAATGGACGATGTCCACCTCGACCAAGGACGTGTCGCTGGTGCGTCTCTTGGTGATCTGGAGAACGGGTACGACAACCTCCTGAAGGGTGGCACCGCCGTGGACGAAGCGGCTACCAGAGCCCTGTTGCCGTAGCCGTGTGATCGACTTCGGGATCAGGATCTCGACATCCCCCTCGAGATTGGCCTCGGAAGGCGTGAAGTGCCTCAGGCCGTGGTCCACCTTCAGTCCCTTGCCCAGCACGAAACGACGGTTGCGATAGAGAACGACATCGCCAGCCACCGTCGCATTCGAATAATCGCTCTCCTCGATCGGACGATGTTGGTAGAGGAATCCATGATCGGCGGTCACGATCACATTGTTCGCGTTCGCACTCATGAATTTCTGGACCATCTTCACGATCTCAACCATCGCGTTTTCAGCGGTCTCGAATACAGTACCTTCAGATTTCATATTATCGCCGGCTCTATCAATCACGTCGTGATAGACGTAGATGATATCGTGGTCCTTCAGCACGCCCCTCAGGTCGTCCGTCTTCAGGATGGCCAAGTCCTCGGATTTCATGACCCGAGTGCGGTCGTTGGTCGAAGCGAGGATCTTCGCGCGATTGTCGGATCCGCTGCTGCTCTGACCGTTGACGAGAACGGTCCCCGAATTATCGTCCGAAATCGCCAACGTCTTATTCGGCAGCAGCGCGGCCATGCCCAACTGCGTGTAGCTCGGAAGGCAACCGAGCATCGGTTCGATCTGGGCTGAGAACCTGTCGAGGCTTCGGATGCGACCAGCCAACTCATCACCGATTTCATAGCGCAGAGCATCGGAAATGATCACGATGATCTTCTGACCCTTCTGCCTGAATGAATCGACATAACGATTATAGAAATTGCGCTGATGCGGGATCTGAGAGGCAATCCACTTTGGAGCGGCGTCGACCTGCGTCTGCCATGCTTCGCTGAGACGCAACAGGAACTGATTGGCGTATCCGTTCTCGATCTGCTCGGACAATCCATGAAGCAGATTCGTCTGCCCATACCGCTGCGTATGGTAGATGAACTTCCGATAGCTCCTGTCGACGCCAGACCAACTACCTGTATAGCGCTTCACGCCGTCCGCCAGATCAGAGATCGAAATGTTCACCGAGTGGAGCGTTTGCAAGAATTCCGATGCATGGCGGCACGCTTCATAGAGATCCTCGTATTTGCTGAACCACAGGCTACGCTTCCTCTCCTTGATGAGATCCGCGACCGCCGAACTCGTGATCGTGCGCTTCGCAATTTCGTCGACGAGGACGCTCAGACAAATACGATCGGCGATCTCGAAGAAGTCGACCTCCTGATACTTTCGGAGTTCGAGCTTCTTGAGCTTTCTCTCGACCTCCAGAACATTGGCGTACCTGTCCGAGAGTGACTTGAACGCCTCGCTGGCGGATCGGCTGTCCTTCAATCGCCGAAACAGGAGCAGCCAGTCCCCTCCGAGTTGGATCGCTTCATGACCAATCGTGGCAGTCAGCGCCGAACCGAACAAGGTGATCGCGAAGTCGGCGATGCTCGGCTTTTCCGATTGATAGCCGTAGAGAACGCCGACACGTTTCCAAAAATGGCTTGAGAGATTGCACCGCTCGATGAGCCGCCATTGGCTGCTCTCCGTCGCCTCTTCCTCTCTCGACGCCTCACCGATCACAAGAGCCTCGACGACGTTATCGAAGCCGCCCGAGCAATCGACGCAGATCGCCATCATGGCCGTTCGCAGGGCATCCTGTGAGGCATCTCCATCGACACGAGCCTTCAGCTTCTCGAGTCGGCGGGGGGCCGATTTGAAGAACTCCTTATGCTCTTCGATGACGTGCTGAATCTGCGGTCGAAGCCCCAGTTCCGTGCGCCAGATGACGACGGAATCGGCGATGAAATCCGTATGGGCGAGTTCGACATCGAGTAGCCAGTTCGAACTGTCGGTGGGTGCGGTGCCACTCCTGTAGAGCAGAAACTTCTGCTTCGGCTTCTCCCTCAGGATGTGGTGCTTCACGCCGAATTCGTTGTTCTCGATGCGGATCTTTTCGACGCTCTCGATCTGGAGTTCGTCGAACACGGCGTCGAACTCGCCGATGACGTCTTTCCAGAGAACAATCCGATTGCCGTATCGCTCGAACAGGATATTCAAGCTCTTGGTGATCTGGTCCTTCATTATCAGACTTCCTCCCCGAGCCCCGGAACAGCCTTGAGAGCTTTCCCGAACTTCGGGTAGTTCACCTTCACGCCGTCATCCAGATCGATCTCGATCCGCTGTTGAGCGAGAGGCAGAAGGACGTCACGCTCCCACGCTTCCATTTCTTGGATCTGCGTGTTGAGAGCAGTGATATCCTTCTGTGCTTTGGTTTTTTCACCTTGACGGGAATCTGCACTGATCGTCACCGACTTCAGTCGCTCCCGCTCGCCCTCGAGCTTGCGCTTGAACTCGCGTACGTAATCGTTGAGAAGAATGCTGGCGGTATCCGGCTTGTACCGATGCATGTATATTAGCGCATTGAACGTCCCATTTGGGCTTGCAAACATCCAATATATCGGACGGTTGCCATACATCTTGCTATGTATTTTGTAGAAATCACGAACGAACCACTTTCGGATCGGCTTTCCAAGTGTCGATTCGATGAATGCAACATTTTCTTTATATTTGTTGTCGCCGAAGGTCACTCGCAGGAATCTGCGGAAGCGTTCGTTGATGTCGTCAGCAAACCATTCACCATCGAGCACGGGGATGATGTTGTCTTCATCGGGCTCAAAGCTCGGGGTCGGAACGCGAGCGAGATAGTCCGCCAGTCCTTCACCCTGATTGGCGAGGATCAGACCCGGTGCATCGAGGCTATATCGCCCGAACATGCAGCCGACTGCGTAGTGCAGGAATTCAGCGACGGTGTCCTTCCGCAGGCGCTCCTCCAACTGGGCCGCTGTCCCGTTTCCACGATATCGGTAGGCGGGATTACAGGTAAGAGTGACTTCCTCACGGGGCACTTCGGGGACAAGCTCGCCACCGAGCCCATATGCGTCAATGAAATTACGATTGTTCTCTTCCTCAAGTCGCTGCATCTCTTCGGTAACGTCACACCAGTGAGCGCGTAGGTTGGCATATGATTCGGCTATCGTTTCCATGCGGCGCTCGTCCTCAAGCAAAGGAAACGTCCCAAAGTCCCAAGAAGATTCGCGCGAGTCCCAGTCTGAGCGAGCTATGCGTATGGCGTTCTCTGCAATCCAACCGGTCTTTGGAAAGACTTTCGGCATTGGAATTTTCTCTATATCCCCTTTGTTAAATGATAGTGTCTGACTAATATAGGAAAGAAAATGCTGAGACGTCTTACTGCAGATCAAGCTAACCATTTCCATGACATCGACATCTTGTCCGTTTACAAATCCAGATTGCCCCGTATCATCAAATATAAATCCAGACGGCAGGTACCTGGGCGAAAATTTTCCGGAACTAATTTTGCTCCACGTAAAACCATCCCTAAAATAATATTCACGGCTACGTGGGCTCGCCTTTAAACGCCCATCAGGTGTAGAAAATCTACAAATCGCATCTCCATCATTCTCCCAATTGACGACCGATTCCATGTTGCCGTACCACTTCCGGAAATCACCGCCGCTGCTACATGGAAACCATCTGCACTTGGAAAGTTCCGCATCTTCTCTAGACTTGCTGTTTCTCGAAAAACGAAATATTGATATTTCTCTCCAATCGCGCTGGAATAGTACATTATCTCCTGTAGTTAATCCTGCCCTACAGTCCGCAGCATCTTCAACTGCATCTAAATCGCTAAAGCACTCTAGTAATTTCTTACTCGCGGAATATACGATTGGGGCACCTGGAATTTTCTGAAAGTCTGAGTGTGCTGCGCGAAAACGCCCATAATTATCATCAAGAAAGATATCGCGGATGATTTCGGGTGTTCTAACATCGACGTGGCGCTCGAAAAGACGACGATATACGCCTTGTTCGCCAAATTTAGGATGACTGTTTCTGACGCAAAACGCGACAGCACCGAAGTCAGAGCCGAACAAGCCACGCCCGCATTGCAACAAGGAAGTTACTTGCCCGTCAGACAAAAGGACGGCCCGCAATTTTTCAAAAGACGAAAGGAACATCCAAGAGGGCAGGTTGATCATGCTCCAATAGCCGCTCCTTCTGGAAAGTTGCATACACCGCTCCATGAATGCGGTCATCAAATCGGAACCGCTACTTGGATAATCTTCTTTTAGCCATCCAGAAAGCTTCTCGTTCATCCCTTTCCCGCCCATATACGGCGGGTTGGCGACCACGACGTGATACTTCGGCGACAATGCCTCGGCCATCCGCAGCACCGCCACGACGCGTTCCTGCGCCACCTTCAACAGGAGGTCGGAACCGAAGTCCCACGCCTCCACTACCCGCAACGTCTCTGCCGGGTCGCGCAGCTTCGGCACGATCAGAGATCCGAAGTTCTTCGCTTGTACGAACTGCTTCAACGTCTCGCACAGTTCATCGGTGAACAGATCCTTGCCCACCACGGAGGCCACCTCTTGGATCTCAGAAGGCGTGAAGTGCGCCTCCTGAAGCACGCAGACATTAGGTTGCGGGTTTCGGTAATGTCCGGACAGCGTTTTCGGTAATCTCCGGACAGCTCTTTCACTAATTCCCGGACAGCAATTCCGGTAATTCCCGGACAGTTTTGATGGCCGGTTCTCGGCTGCGCCGTTTGGCAGGTTGGGCTCTCACGAAGAAGAGAGGCCGACATGCCCAGACGGAAGCAAGCGAGACGAACGACCGTGAGAGATATCCGGACGATCCTGCGCCTGACCCATGAGCAGGGCCTATC
>NZ_SJFN01000060.1 GCF_004328075.1 Siculibacillus lacustris
CACCGTCGATCTCGGCACCGGCAGCGACAAGCTGACCTTCGACGCGCTCGGTGCGACCGCGACGATCTCCAACGTCGAAACCATCGTCGGCGGCGCCGCCACCGACGTGGTGACGCTCGGTGCGGCGGTGACCGCCGCCACCGTCGACCTCGGCGACGGGGCCGACAAGYTGACGCTCGGCGCCTTCGCCAACGTCCTGACCGTGTCCAACGTCGAGACTCTGGTCGGCGGCGCCTCCTCCGACACCGTGACCCTCGGCTCGCAGATCACCACCGGCACCGTCGACCTCGGCGCCGGCGCCGACAAGCTGGTGCTCGGGGCCTTCGTCAACACCGTCACCGTCGCCAACACCGAAACCGTGGTCGGTGCGGCCAATGCCGACACCGTGGTGCTGTCCTCCGCGGTCACCGCCGCGACCATCGATCTCGCCGGCGGCGCGGATTCGCTGACCTTCGGCGCCTTCGTCAACACCGCGACCGTCTCCAACGTCGAGACGATCACCGGCGGCCTGTCGGCCGACACCGTGACGCTGGGCGCTCAGGCGACCGGCGGGCTGATCGATCTCGCCGCCGGCGCCGACAAGCTGACGCTCGGCAACTTCGTCAATACCGCGACCGTCGCCAATACCGAGACCATCGTCGGCGGCACGACCACCGACCTGGTGACCCTGTCCGGCGCCGTCGCCGGCGTCACCGTCGATCTCGGCACCGGCAGCGACAAGCTGACCTTCGACGCGCTCGGTGCGACCGCGACGATCTCCAACGTCGARACCATCGTCGGCGGCGCCGCCACCGACGTGGTGACGCTCGGTGCGGCAGTGACCGCCGCCACCGTCGACCTCGGCGACGGGGCCGACAAGCTGACGCTCGGCGCCTTCGCCAACGTCCTGACCGTGTCCAACGTCGAGACCCTGGTCGGCGGCGCGTCCTCCGACACCGTGACCCTCGGCTCGCAGATCACCACCGGCACCGTCGAYCTCGGCGCCGGCGCCGACAAGCTGGTGCTCGGGGCCTTCGTCAACACCGTCACCGTCGCCAACACCGAAACCGTGGTCGGTGCGGCCAATGCCGACACCGTGGTGCTGTCCTCSGCGGTCACCGCCGCGACCATCGATCTGGCGGCCGGCGCGGATTCGCTGACCTTCGGCGCCTTCGTCAACACCGCSACCGTCTCCAACGTCGAGACGATCACCGGCGGCCTGTCGGCCGACACCGTGACGCTGGGCGCGCAGGCGACCGGCGGGCTGATCGATCTGGCCGCCGGCGCCGACAAGCTGACGCTCGGCAACTTCGTCAATACCGTCACCGTCGCCAATATCGAATCGGTCGTCGGTGGCGCCTCCGTCGATACCGTGGTTCTGTCCAGCGTCGTGGGCGGCAACGTCATCTCGCTGTCGAACATCGAGACCGTGGTCGGCTCGGCCACCGACGACACCGTCACCCTGGCCAGCGCGGCCACCTCCGGCTCGATCGATCTCGGCGACGGCGCCGACAAGCTGATCTTCGGGGCCTTCTCCAACTCGGTCGCGGTGTCCAACGTCGAGACCATCGTCGGCGGCGCCTCGACCGACATCGTGACCCTCGGCTCGGCGGTCACCACCGGCACCATCGATCTCGGCGGCGGCTTGGACAAGCTGGTGCTGGGCAACTTCACCAACACCCTGACGGTGACCAACGTCGAAACCCTGGTGGCCGGCGGGGGCGCCGACACCGTGGTTCTCGGTTCGGCGATCACCGCGGGCACCATCGATCTGGCCGGCGGCGCCGACAAGCTGACCCTCGGGGCCTTCGTCAACACCGTCACCGTTCTCAACACTGAGACGGTGGTCGGCGGCGTGTCCTCCGACTCGGTGATCCTCGGCGCACAGGCGACCGGGCTCACCGTCGACCTCGGCGCGGGCGGCGACAAGCTGACGCTCGGCGCCTTCGTCAACACCGTCACCGTGTCCAACGTCGAAACGCTGGTCGGTGGTGTCTCCTCCGACACCGTCGTGCTCGGCGGTCAGATCACCGGCGGCCTGCTCGATCTCGGCACGGGCGCCGACAAGCTGGTGCTCGGCAACTTCGTCAACACCGTCACGGTCGCCAACATCGAGACCGTCACCGGCGACTCGGGCTCGGATTCCGTCATCCTGTCGGGCACCGTCAGCGGCGCGACCATCGACCTCGGCGACGGCGGCGACACCCTGACCTTCGGGGCGGCGCTGCAGACCGTCACGACGCTCAACGTCGAGACCATCGTCGGCGGCGTCTCCGCCGACACGGTGACCCTCGGCTCGGCCTTCACGACCGGCTCGATCGACCTCGGTGCCGACGCCGACACCCTGACGCTCGGTGCCTTCGTCAACACGGTGACCGCCTCCAATGTCGAATCGATCACCGGTGGCGCCTCCGCCGACACGGTGGTGCTCGGCGCGGCGGTGTCGTGGGGCGCCTTCGACCTCGGCGCCGGATCCGACAGCCTGACCTTCGGCGCGGCGGCGACCGCCACCGTCGCCAACGTCGAGACCATCACCGGCAGTGCCGGCGTCGATGCGATCACCCTCTCCACCGCCTTCACGGCGGGAACGATCGACCTCGCCGCCGGCGTGGACACGCTGACCCTCGGCGAGTTCGTCAACACCGTGTCGATCAGCAACATCGAGACCGTGCTGGGCGGCGGCGGCGACGACACCGTCGCTCTGGTCGGTGCCTACACCGGCGGGACGATCAACCTCTTCGCGGGCAACGACACGCTGCGTATCGATGCGGCCGGCGCGACCGTGACGGTCGCCGGCGTCGAGTCGGTGGTCGGCGGAGCCGGCGACGACTTCGTCACGTTCCGGGGCAACATGCCCTCGGCCTCGGTCGATCTGGGTGCCGGCAACGACAAGTTGGTGCTGGCCAATTCCTCGACCCTGACGGTGTCGAACGTCGAGAGCCTGACGGGTAGCGCTTCGGCCGACGTGGTCACTCTCGCCACCGCCTTCACCGGTGGCACGATCGATCTCGGAGCCGGTGCCGACAGCCTGACGCTCGGCACCTTCGCCAATACCGTGACCATCGCCAACGTCGAGAACATGACCGGTGGCGGTGCCGCCGACACCGTGACGCTGGCCGCCGCGACCACCGGCATCACCGTCGATCTCGGCGGCGGTGCGGATTCCCTCACCCTCGCAGCGGGCGGCGCGACGCTGACCGCGGCCAACGTCGAGACCGTCACCGGTGGGGCGGCGGCGGATGTCGTCACCCTCTCGGCCCAGGCGACCGGCACCACCCTCGACCTCGCCGGCGGCAACGACTCGCTGACCCTCGGTGCCTTCACCAATACCGTTTCGGTGATCAACGTCGAGACGATCACCGGCGGTGTCTCCAGCGACACCGTGGTGTTCTCGGGCGCCGTGGCCGGCGCGACCCTCGACCTCGGTGCCGGCGGCGACAAGGTGGTGTTCGATGCCACCGGCGCCACCGTCACCCTCGCCAACGTCGAAACCATCGTCGGCGCGGTCGGCGACGACACCGTGACGCTGAGCGGTCAGGTCACCGGGTCGACCGTCGATCTCGGCGGCGGCAGCGACAAGCTGACTCTGGGCAACTTCGTCAACACCGTCACCGTCTCCAACGTCGAGACCCTGGTCGGCGGCACCACCAACGACAGCGTCACGCTGGCCACCGCGGCCACCGGCCTCGCCTTCGATCTGGGCGCCGGTTCCGATACGCTGACGCTCGGCGCCTTCGACAACACCGTCACCGTGTCGAACATCGAGACGGTGACCGGCGGGCTGTCGTCCGACAGCGTGACGCTCGGTGCCGCCTTCACCGGCGGGGCCTTCGATCTCGGCGCCGGAGCCGATCAGGTGACCTTCGCTGCGGCCGGAGCGACCATAACGCTGGCCAACGTCGAGACCATCGGCGGCGGTGCGGCGGCGGACGTCGTCACCCTCTCCGCTCAGGCGACCGGCACGACCATCGACCTCGCCGGCGGCAACGACTCGCTGACGCTGGGCGCCTTCGTCAATACCGTCACGGCGATCAATGTCGAGACGATCACCGGCGGTGTCTCCAGTGACACCGTGGTGTTCGGCGGCGCCGCCAACGGCGTGACGATCGATCTCGGTGCGGGCAGCGACAAGCTGGTGTTCGACGGGGCTGGTGCGACGGTGACGATCGTCAACGTCGAAACGGTCGTCGGCGCGGTCGGCGACGACACCGTGACGCTGAGCGGTCAGGTCACCGGGGCGACCATCGACCTCGGCAGCGGCGCCGACGCGCTGACGCTGGGCGCCTTCGACAACACCGTCACCGTCTCCAACATCGAGACCGTGACCGGCGGCGCGTCCTCCGACAGCGTGACCCTCGGCACCGCGGCCACCGGCCTCGCCTTCGATCTGGGCGCCGGTTCCGATACGCTGACGCTGGGCGCCTTCGTCAACACCGTCACCGTGTCGAACATCGAGACGGTGACCGGCGGGCTGTCGTCCGACAGCGTGACGCTCGGTGCCGCCTTCACCGGCGGGGCCTTCGATCTCGGCGCCGGAGCCGATCAGGTGACCTTCGCTGCGGCCGGGGCGACCATCACGCTGGCCAACGTCGAAACCATCGGCGGCGGTGCGGCGGCGGACGTCGTCACCCTCTCCGCTCAGGCGACCGGCACGACCATCGACCTCGCCGGCGGCAACGACACGCTGACGCTGGGCGCCTTCACCAACACCGTCACGGCGATCAACGTCGAGACGATCACCGGCGGTGTCTCCAGCGACACCGTGGTGTTCTCGGGCGCCGTGACCGGCGCGACCCTCGACCTCGGTGCGGGCGGCGACAAGGTGGTGTTCGATGCCACCGGCGCAACCGTCACCCTCGCCAACGTCGAAACCATCGTCGGCGCGGCCGGCGACGACACCGTGACCCTGGGCGGCCAGGTGACCGGCGCGACCTTCGATCTCGCCGGCGGCAACGACACGCTGGTGCTCGGCGCCTTCGTCAACACCGTCACCGTCTCCAACATCGAGACCGTGACCGGTGGCGCGTCCGCCGACAGCGTGAACCTGGGCACCGCGGCCACCGGCCTCGCCATCGATCTCGGGGGCGGTTCCGATACGCTGACCCTCGGTGCCTTCGTCAACACCGTCACCGTGTCCAACACCGAGACGGTGATCGGTGCCCTGTCGTCCGACAGCGTGACGCTCGGCGGCGCCTTCACCGGCGGCGCCATCGACCTCGGCGCCGGTGCCGACCAAGTGACCTTCGACGCGGCCGGGGCGACCATCACGCTGGCCAACGTCGAGACCATCGGCGGCGGCGCGGCGGCGGACGTCGTCACCCTCTCGGCTCAGGCGACCGGCGCGACCATCGACCTCGCCGGCGGCAACGACGCGCTGACCCTCGGCGACTTCACCAACACCGTCACGGTGACCAACGTCGAGACGATCACCGGCGGAATTTCCAACGATACGGTGGTGTTCTCGGGCGCCGTGGCCGGCGCGACCCTCGACCTCGGCGCGGGCGCCGACAAGGTGGTGTTCGACATCACCGGCGCGACCGTCACCCTCGCCAATGTCGAGACCGTCACCGGCTCGGGCATCGACGACGCGGTCACGCTCTCCGCTCAGGCGACCGGCACGACCATCGACCTCGGCGGCGGCAGCGACACGCTGACGCTGGGTGCCTTCACCAATACCGTCACCCTGTCCAACGTCGAGAACCTGGTCGGCTCCGCTTCGTCCGACACGGTGACGCTGGCCACTGCCGTGACCTCCGGCACGCTCGATCTCGCCGGGGGTGCCGACACGCTGGTGCTCGGCGCCTTCGCCAACACCGTGGCGGTGGTCAACATCGAAACGGTGATCGGCGGCGGGCTGTCCGACGTCGTCACCTTCGGTGCGGCCGAGACCGGCGCCACCGTCGATCTCGGCGCCGGCAGCGACAGCCTGACCTTCGACTCGACCGGCGCGACGGTCACCGTCGCCAATGTCGAGACGATCACCGCTTCGGCGGCCGACGACCTCGTCACCCTGTCGACCCAGTCGACCGGCACCACCCTCGATCTCGGCGGCGGCAACGACACGCTGACGCTCGGCAACTTCACCAACACCGTCACGGTGACCAACGTCGAGACGATCACCGGCGCCTCCGGTGCCGACACCGTGGTGTTCGGCGGCGCGGTCGCCGGCGCGGTGGTCGACCTCGGCGACGGGGCCGACAAGCTGGTGTTCGATCCGACCGGCGCGACGGTCACGGTGACCAACGTCGAGACGATCATCGGCTCGGCGACCGACGATTCGGTCACGCTGGCCAATCAGGTGACCGGGGCGACCTTCGACCTCGGCGACGGCAGCGACACGCTGACGCTCGGCGCCTTCCTCAACACCCTGACGGTCTCCAACATCGAGAACATCGTCGGGTCGGCTTCGTCCGACACCGTGACGCTGGCCACCGCGGTGGTCGACGGCTCGATCGACCTCGGCGGCGGTGCCGACAGCCTGACGCTCGGTGCCTTCGTCAACACCGTGACGGTCACCAACATCGAGACCATCACCGGCGGTGCGTCCGCCGATACCGTGGTGCTCGGTGCGGCGAACACCGGTTCGACGATCGATCTCGGCGGCGGTGCGGACACTCTGGTGCTCGATGCGGCCGGCGCGACCATCACCGTGGTCAACGTCGAGACCATCACCGGCGCGGGCGGCGACGATCGCGTGACCCTCGCCACCCAGGCGACCGGCACTTCGCTCGATCTCGACGGCGGCAACGACACCCTGGTGCTCGGCAACTTCGCCAACACCGTCACGGTCTCCAACATCGAGACGGTGATCGGCGGCACGGGCGCGGATCTCGTCACCTTCGGCGGCGGCATGAACGGCGGCAGCGTCGATCTCGGAGCAGGGGCGGACTCCGTCACCTTCGACGTCACCGGCGCCACCATCACGCTGGCCAACGTCGAAACGATCGTCGGTTCGGCGGCCGGCGACGACGTGACCCTGGCCTCGCAGATCACCGGTCAGACCTTCGACCTCGGCGGCGGCAAGGATCGCCTGACGCTCGGGGCCTTCGACAACACCGTGACGGTCACCGGCATCGAGACGATCGTCGGCGGCATCTCCTCCGACACCGTGACGCTCGGCGCGGCCACCGACGGGATCACCATCGACCTCGGCGGCGGCAACGACCATCTGATCCTGGCGGCGGCAGGCGGGACCGTCACCGCGACCGGCATCGAGACCATCACCGGCGGCGCCGCCGACGACCTGATCACCCTCTCGGCCCAGGCGACCGGCGGCACCATCGATCTCGCCGGCGGCAACGACACGCTGCAGCTCGCCGACGCCGCCAACACGCTGACCATCGCCAATGTCGAGACCATCGTCGGTGGCAATGGCGACGACGTCCTGACCCTGACCAGCGCGGTCTCGGGCAACATCGACCTCGGCGGCGGCAACGACTCCCTGACCCTCGCCTCGGTCGCCAACGTTGTGACGATCACCAACGTCGAGACGATCATCGCCGGATCCGCGTCCGACGACATCACGCTCGGCACCGAAGTCACCTCCGGCACCGTCGATCTGGCCGGCGGCTCCGACCGCCTGACCCTCGGCGACTTCGTCAACACCGCGACCATCGCCAACGTCGAAACCATCGTCGGCGGCGCTGCGGCGGATACCGTGGTGCTCTCCGGACAGGCGACCGGCTCGCTGATCGACCTCGGCACGGGCACCGACAGCCTGACGCTCGGAGCCTTCGTCAACACCGTGTCGGTGGCCAATGTCGAGATCGTCACCGGCGGCGCCTCGACCGACGTCGTCACCCTGACGACCGCGGCCGACGGCCTGTCGATCGATCTGGCCGGCGGCGCCGACAAGCTGACGCTGGGCGCCTTCGTCAACACGCTGACGATCTCCAACGTCGAGACCGTCGTCGGTGGGGCCTCCGCCGATACCGTGGTGCTCGGTGCCCAGGTGACCGCCGCGACCATCGACCTCGGCGGTGAAGCCGACGCGCTGAAGCTCGGCGACTTCGTCAACACCGTGACCGTCTCCAACGTCGAGACCGTCACCGGCGGCGCCTCCGCCGATGCGGTGATCCTCGGCGCCCAGGCGACCGGCACGACCATCGATCTCGGCGCCGACGCCGACACCCTGACGCTCGGGGCCTTCGTCAACACCGTCACCGTGGTCAACGTCGAGACGATCACCGGCGGCAACCTCGCCGACACCCTGGTGTTCGGCGGCGCGACCGACGGCGTGAGCGTCGATCTCGGTGCAGGGGCGGACTCCGTCTCCTTCGATCCGACCGGCGCGACCGTGACCCTGGCCAATGTCGAAACGATCACCGGCTCGGTCGCCGACGACCTCGTCACCCTCGGCGCCGGCAACACCGGCACCACCGTCGACCTCGGTGACGGCAACGACAAGCTGACCCTCGGCGCCTTCGTCAACACCGTGACGGTGGTCAACGTCGAAACGATCACCGGCGGCGCCTCCGCCGATGTCGTGACCTTCTCCGGCGCCGTGACCGGGGCGACCATCGATCTCGCCGGCGGCGTCGACAAGCTGACGCTCGGCGCCTTCGACAACACCGTGACCGTGTCCAACGTCGAATCGATCGTCGGCGCGGGCGGTTCCGACCAAGTCACCCTGGCGGTCCAGTCGACCGACGTCACCGTCGATCTCGGCGGCGGCGCCGACCAGCTGACCCTCGGCAACTTCATCAACACCGTCACGCTGACCAACGTCGAAACCATCGTCGGCGGCACCACCAACGACTCCGTGGTGTTCTCGGCGCAGGTCACCGGGTCGACGCTCGACCTCGGCGACGGCCTCGACAAGCTGACGCTCGGCGCCTTCGTCAATACCGTGACCGTCACCAACATCGAAACGATCACCGGTGGCCTCTCGGCCGATACCGTGACCTTCGGTGCGGCGATGACCGGCGGCTCGGTCGATCTCGGGGCCGGCAACGACACCCTGATCTTCGATACGACCGGCGCCACGCTCACCGCGGCCAATGTCGAGACCATCACCGGCGCGGCCGGCGACGACCTCGTCACCCTCGCGACCGCCGCGGTCTCGACCTCGGTCGATCTCGGCTCGGGCGCCGACACCCTGCGGCTCGGTGCCTTCGCCAACACCATCGGCGTCGCCAACGTCGAGACCCTCATCGGCGGAGCCTCCGCCGACACGGTGGTGCTCACCGCCCAGGTCACCGACGGCCACATCGATCTCGCCGGCGGTGCCGACAAGCTGACGCTCGGCGCCTTCGACAACACCGTGACCGTGTCCAACGTCGAGACCATCGTCGGCGCGGCCTCGGCCGACACCGTCGTCCTCGGCGTGCAGGCCACCAACGTCACCGTCGACCTCGGCGGCGGCAGCGATACCCTGATCCTGGCGGCGGCGGTCAACACCGTGACGGTCGTCAACGTCGAGACCATCACCGGCGGCGCCTCGGCCGATACGGTGGCGTTCTCCACGCAGGTCACCGGCGCCACCGTCGATCTGGCGGGCGGCAACGACAAGCTGACGCTCGGTGCCTTCACCAACACCGTGACCGTCTCCAACGTCGAGACGATCACCGGCGGCGCCTCCTCCGACACCGTGGTGTTCGGCGACAGCTATGCCTCCGTCTCGGTCGATCTCGGGGTCGGCAACGACAGCCTGGTGTTCGCTTCGACCGGCGCGACGGTCACCGCCGCCAACGTCGAAACCATCACCGGTGCCGAAGCCGACGACATGGTGACCTTGTCCACCGCCGCCACCGCCATCTCCGTCGATCTCGGCGACGGGGCCGACCGGCTGGTGCTCGGGTCCTTCACCAACAACCTGACCGTCACCAACGTCGAAACGATCACCGGTGGCGCGGTCTCCGACACCGTGACCCTCGGTTCGGCGGCCTACGAGACGACGATCGATCTCGGTGCCGGCTCCGACAAGCTGGTGCTCGGGGCCTTCGTCAACACCCTGACCGTCGTCAACGTCGAAACGCTGGTCGGCGGGGTGTCCTCCGACACCGTCACCCTGGGCGGCCAGGCGGTCGGCATGGCGATCGACCTCGGGGCCGGCGCCGATGCGCTGATCCTCGCCGATGCGGTCAACACCGTGACCTTGTCGAACGTCGAGACGATCACCGGCGGCGCTTCGTCCGACCTGGTGACGCTGGGCACGCAGGCCACCGGCTCGACCGTCGACCTCGGCGGCGGTGCCGACAAGCTGGTGCTCGGCGCCTTCGTCAACAACGTGACGATCACCAACGTCGAGACCATCGTCGGCGGCATCTCGTCCGACACGGTGACCTTCGCCACCGCCTATACCGGCGGTACGGTCGATCTCGGCGCCGGCAACGACACGCTGGTCATCGATCCGACCGGTGCGACCGTGACCGCGGCCAACATCGAAACCATCACCGGCGCCGACGGCTCCGATGTGGTGACGCTGGCGACCGCCGCCATCGGCACCACCGTCGACCTCGGGCTCGGCGGCGACAAGCTGGTGCTCGGCGCCTTCGCCAACACCCTGACGGTGTCCAACGTCGAGACCATCGTCGGCGGTGTGTCCGCCGACACGGTGACTCTCGCGGGCGCCTTCACCGGCGACACCATCGATCTCGGTGCCGGCACCGACAAGCTGACGCTGGCCAACTTCATCAACACGGTCACGGTGTCGAACACCGAGACCGTCGTCGGCGGCGCCTCGGCCGACACCGTGGTGCTCGGCGGCGCGGCGACCGGCATCGTCCTCGACCTCGGGGCCGGCGCCGACAAGCTGACCTTCGCCGCGACCGGCGCCACGGCGACGCTCGCCAATGTCGAAACGATCACCGGTTCGGTGGTCGCCGACGTGGTGACCCTCTCGGCGGCGGCGACCGGCACGACCGTCGATCTCTCCGACGGCAACGATCGCCTGATCCTCGGCGCCTTCACCAATACGGTGACGGTGACCAACGTCGAGACGATCACCGGCGGTCTCTCGGCCGATGCCGTGACCTTCGGCGCGGCCGTGACCGGCGGCACCGTCGATCTCGGGGCGGGCGGCGACACGCTGACCTTCAACGCCGCCGGCGCCACGGTGACGGTCGCCAACGTCGAGACCCTGGTCGGGTCGGCGGCCACCGACGTGGTGACGCTCGGCACCCAGGCCACCGGCAGCTCCTTCGACCTCGCCGGCGGCAACGACAAGCTGGTGCTCGGGGCCTTCGTCAACACGGTCACGGTGTCCAACATCGAGACGGTGGTCGGCGGCGCTTCGTCCGACACGGTGACGCTGGCCACCCAGTTCACCGGCGGCACCCTCGATCTGGGCGCCGGCAGCGACAAGCTGACCCTCGGCCTGTTCGACAACACGGTGACGGTCGCCGGCATCGAAACGGTGATCGGCGTCGGTTCGGCCGACGTGGTGACCCTCGCCGCGGCGACCACCGGTGTGATCCTCGACCTCGGCGGCGGCATCGACCAGCTGACCTTCGCGGCGGCGGGTGCGACGGTGACGGTCGCCAACATCGAGACGGTGACGGGTTCGGCGGTCGCCGATCTCGTGACCCTCAACGCCCAGTCGACCGGCTCGACCTATGATCTGGCCGACGGCAACGACCGGCTGATCCTCGGGGCCTTCACCAATACGGTGACGGTGACCAACGTCGAGACGGTGACCGGTGGCATCTCCGGCGACACCGTGACCTTCGGCGCGGCCTTCACCGGCGGCACCGTCGACCTCGGCGCCGGCAACGACAGCCTGAGCTTCGACGCGACCGGCGCGACCGTGACCCTCGCCAATGTCGAGACCGTGACCGGCCTCGCCGGCGACGATCTCGTCACCTTCTCGGCGGCGGCGACCAACCTGACGATGGATCTCGGCGCCGGCGGCGACAAGCTGGTACTCGGAGCCTTCATCAACACCATCACGGTGGCCAATGTCGAAACCGTCATCGGTGCCGGCCTCGCCGACACGGTGACCCTGTCGGGCGCCTTCACCGGCGACACCATCGATCTCGGCGCCGGGGCCGACAAGCTGGTGCTCGGCACCTTCACCAACACGGTCACGGTGTCCAACACCGAGACCATCATCGGTGGCGGCTCGGTCGACACCGTGGTGCTCGCCAGCGCCGCGACCGGCATCGTGCTCGATCTCGGCGCGGGCGGCGACAAGCTGACCTTCGCCGCGGGCGGCGCCACGGCGACGCTCGCCAATGTCGAAACGGTGACCGGTTCGGCCGTCGCCGACGTGGTGACCCTGTCGAATGCCGCGACCGGCACCAAGCTCGATCTCGGCGACGGCACCGACCGGCTGATCCTCGGCGCCTTCACCAATACGGTGACGGTGACCAACGTCGAGACCGTCACCGGCGGCATCTCGGCCGACGACGTGACCTTCGGTGCGGCCATGACCGGCGGCATCGTCGACCTCGGCGCGGGCGGCGACACGCTGACCTTCAACGCCTCCGGCGCGACGGTGACCGTGTCCAATGTCGAGACCCTGGTCGGCTCGGCGGCGACCGACGTGGTGACGCTGGCCACCCAGGCCACCGGCAGCTCCTTCGACCTCGCCGGCGGCAACGACAAGCTGGTGCTCGGCGCCTTCGTCAACACGGTCACGGTGTCGAACATCGAGACGGTGGTCGGCGCGGCTTCGTCCGACACGGTGACGCTGGCCACCCA
>NZ_SJFN01000007.1 GCF_004328075.1 Siculibacillus lacustris
GACATCCGCAAGCGCATCTACAAGTTCCCCAAGCTCGGCGTGAAGGCGGAGCTGGTGGCGATCCCGACCACCTCGGGCACCGGCTCGGAGGTCACCCCCTTCGCGGTGGTCACCGACGACGTCACCGGCATGAAGTACCCGCTCGCCGACTACGAGCTGACCCCGACCATGGCGGTGGTCGACGCCAACTTCGTCATGAACATGCCGAAGTCGCTGACCGCCTTCGGCGGCATCGATGCGGTGACCCACGCGCTCGAGGCCTATGCCTCGGTGATGGCCAACGAGTTCACCGACGGCCAGGCGCTGCAGGCCCTGAAGCTGCTCAAGGACCATCTGCCCGACAGCTATTCCAAGGGCGCCCTCGACCCGGTGGCGCGGGAGAAGGTCCACATCGGCGCGACCATCGCCGGCGTCGCCTTCGCCAACGCCTTCCTCGGCGTCTGCCACTCGATGGCCCACAAGCTCGGCGCCGCCTTCCATCTGCCGCACGGCCTCGCCAACGCGCTCTTGATCGCCAACGTCATCCGCTACAACGCGGTCGACAATCCGACCAAGCAGACGGCGTTTTCACAATACGACCGGCCGCAGGCACGGCGGCGCTACGCCGAGATCGTCGATCACCTGGGTCTCGGCGAACCCGGCGCCTACACCGCGCCGAAGGTCGAGCGATCGGTCAACCGGCTGATCGCCTGGGTCGAGGAGTTGAAGGCGCATCTCGGCATCCCGGCTTCGATCCGCGACGCCGGCGTGCCGGAGGCGGCGTTCCTGGCGGCGGTCGGCCGGATCGCCGTCGAGGCCTTCGACGACCAGTGCACCGGCGCCAATCCGCGGTTTCCGCTGATCGCCGAACTCGAAGCGATCCTGATCGACAGCTATTACGGCCGCGCCTTCGTCGAACTCGCCGAACGCCCGAGCCCGCCCGCCCCCGCGACCGCCGCTCTGCCGCAGCCGGTCGCGACCCTCGTCGGCCGCGCCGCCCAGTGACCGACGCACTCGGAGCTCCGTCCGCGCCGATCCCCTCGGACCGGACGGGGCTCCGCTTTTTCCTCGACGGGCGTCACCGGGGGCAGCGCGCCGGCGCGATCACAGGAAGCCGACCGAGATCCACGGGATCGCGGCGACCAGGGCTAAGCCGATGGCGAGCGCCACCATGTAGCGGACGATCGGTCGCATCGCTTCGGCCGGATCGGCGCGGCCGATCGCCGAGGCGACGTAGAAGCCGACGCCGAACGGCGGCGAGAACAGGCCGAGACCCATGGCCAGGACCACCACCATCGCATAGTGGACCTCGTGAATGCCGACCGAGCGGGCGATCGGGAACAGCAAGGGTCCGAACAGGACGATCGCCGGGATGCCCTCCAGCACCGATCCGAGCACCACGAAGGCGATCACCGAGACGATCATGAAGGTCACCGCCCCGCCGGGCAGCGACTGCATCGCCCGCGCGAGATCTTCGGAGAAGCCCGAGCGGGTGATGCACTAGGCCATCGCCGTCGCCGTGCCGATGATCAGGAGGATCGCTCCGGACAGGGCCGCGGTCTCGACCAGCATCGGCCCGAGCCGGCGCCAGGGGAACTGGCGATAGACGAACAGCCCGGCGAGCGTCGCGTAGGCGATGCCGATGGTCGAGACTTCGGTCGCGGTCGCCACGCCGCCGACCACCGCCCAGCGGATGACGAACGGCAGGGCGATCGCCGGAATCGCCACGACGAAGCCGCGGCCGACCTCGCCCCACGGCGGGCGACGGACGCCCGACAGGTCTTCCCGGCGCGCGCCGTGCCAGACCACCGCACAGAGGGTCGCCGCCAGGACCAGGCCCGGCAGGAGACCGCCGGTGAACAACGCGGCGATCGACACGCCGGTGACCGAGCCGACGGTGATCAGGACGATCGACGGCGGGATGGTCTCGGTCTGGGCGCCGGTGGCGGCGAGCAGGGCGACGAGTTCGCCGCGGCTGCGACCGCGCGCCTGCAACTCGGGGAACAGCACCGGCGCGACCGCCGCCATGTCGGCCGCCTTCGAGCCGGAGATCCCGGAGACCAGATACATCGCCGCGACCAGCACATACTGCAGTCCGCCGCGGACGTGGCCGAGCAGATTGGCGAGACAGCCGACCATCGCCCGGGCCATGCCGGTCATCTCGATCAGCAGGCCGAGGAAGACGAACAACGGCACGGCGAGGAGGATCAGATGCCCCATGCCCTCGTCCATGCGGCCGACCAGGACGGTCAGCGGCACCCGCGTCGTGGTCGCCAGATAGCCGAAGGCGGCGAGCCCGAAGCTGAAGGCGATCGGAATGCCGGCGAACACCTGGGCCATCACGATCACCACGAAGAAGATCAGCAGATTGGCCTTGCCGAGGCCGCTCAACAGCGGGCTGGCGAGCCAGAAGGCGATGCAGATCGCCGCCACCACGAAGATGGCGAAGAAGGCGGTGCGCAGGTCGGCGGCGCGCGCGAGGCGCAGGAGCGACACGATCAGCATCGCCACCACCCCGACCGAGACCGCCGCCGCCCGCCAGGCGTCGGAGATCTCCAGCGCCGGCGTCACCACCACCATCTGGTCGAGGGTGAATTCGATCGCCGGCTGGAGCACCAGGACGAGGAAGGCGATCGCCGCCGCGGCGGTCAGTGCCTCGACGAAGGCGGCGGTGCGCGGTCCGGCCTTGGCGACCAGCGCGGTCATCCGCATGTGCTCGCCGCGCTGCAGGGCGACGACCGCCCCGAGCATGGCGAGCCAGATGAAGGCGATCGCCGCGAATTCGTCGGTCCAGACGATCGGCGCCTGGAACAGGTAGCGCGCGACCACGCCGACGAACAGGACGACGATCTCGACGGCCACCAGAAGGGCGACGATCGCTTCGATCACCGCCGCGAACCAGCCGTCGATCCGCGCGACGCCCCGGAGGAAGGGGGGTTTCCCCGCGAGCGCTGCGGCGGCAGCGCCGGCGGGGCCGGCCGACCGGGGGCTCATGCCAGTCGTCCGACGGACTTTTCGAGCAACGACCAGGCTTCCTCACCGTGGCGGTTCTTCCAATCGGCATAGAAGCCGGCCTTGCGCAGCGCTTCGCGGAAGGGTTCCGGCTGGGTCGCGTTGAAGGTCACGCCCTTGCTCTTCAGCGACTCCTCGAGGTCCTTGTTGGTCTTGGTGACCGCCTCGCGCTGGCGCAGGCTGGCGTCGTCGAAGCCCTTGGCGACCGCCGCCTTGACGTCGTCGGGAGCGCTGCGCCAGGTCTTGGCGTTCATGACGATCCACGAACCGTCCCAGACGTGATTGGTCAGCGAGCAGTATTTCTGGACCTCGTAGAACTTCGCGGACTCGGCGACCACCAGCGGATTTTCCTGGCCGTCGACCACCCGGGTCTGCAGCGCGGTATAGACCTCGGCGAGATTGATGCTGGTCGGCGAGGCGCCGAGAGCCTTGAACAGCGAAATGTAGACCTGGCTGACCGGAACCCGGATCTTGAAGTTGACGAGATCCTGCGGGCCGGTGATCGGCTTGCTCGACGTGGTGATCTGGCGGAAGCCGTTGTTCCAGATGCGATCGAAGGCGTGCAGTCCGGCCTTTTCGAAGCCGGTGCGGATGTAGGCGCCGAGGTCGCCGTCCATCGCCGTCCAGACCGCGCCGGCGTCGGTGAAGGCGAAGCCGGTGCCGCTGATCGCGGCGATCGGCACCACCGTGGCGAAGATCAGACCGCCGGTGGAGAAGAAGTCGACGCCGCCGGAGCGCACCTGGCTGAGCAGGTCGCTGTCGCCGCCGAGCTGGCTGTTGGGGAAGACGTCGATCTTCACCCGCCCGCCGGTCGCCTCACGGATCGTCGTGGCCGCCGCGGCGGCATGGACGTGGACCGGATGACTGGCGGGAAAGCCGTGGCCGAACTTCCATTCGAATTCGGCGGCGCGCGCCTGCGAGATCCACGGCGCCGAGAGACCGGCGGCGCCGAGTCCGACGAGAACCGCCCGTCGCGACGGGCCGAAACCCGAGACCGGAGACGAGGTCGTTGATTTGATCATGGCAATCCCTCCCGTTCGTTTCTGATTTTTCGATGGAGGGCGCCGTCCCGTCGAGGGGGCGGCGCCGGATGTTCACGGCCGGCGGCCGGCGAAGGCGTCCTCCAGGATGGCGCGGACGGCGTCGCGGGTGATCGGCGCGGGGTTCAGCCCGTTGTCGGTCTCGACGGTGATCGCGGCGGCGCGGTCGATGTCGCCCCGGTCGAAGCCGACCGCGGCGAGGCTGGTCGGCAGGCCGGTGGCGACCATGGTGTCGAAGATGGCGCGGCCGAGATTGCCGCCGGGGATGCTCGCGATCAGCGGGGCGAGCCGATCGGCGGCGAAGCGGGCGTTGTAGGCGGCGACGTGCGGCAGCACGAGCGCATGGGCGAGGCCATGGGAGATGCCGAAGCTGCCGCCCAGGGTGTGGGCGAGGCCGTGTTGGAGCGCGAAACCGCCGGTCAACGCGGCGCCGCCGAGCATCGCACCGTAGAGGAGATCGCTGCGCGCGGCGAGGTCGGTCGGGTCGGCGGCGACCCGCGGCAGCGCGTCGAGCAGGACGCGGGCGCCGTCGATCGCGGCGAGGGCCATCATCGGGCTGACCGTCGGCACGTAGATCGCGTCGACGCAGTGGGCGAGCGCGTTCAGGGCGCTCGCCGCGCCGACGTCGGCCGGCAGGGTGGCGGTGAGCTCCGGGTCGTAGATCACCGCGGAGGCCAGCATGTCGAGGCTGGTGTGCATCCGCTTGACCCCGTCGATGGTGATGCCGCAGAAGCCGGTCATCTCCGAGCCCGAGTAGGTCGTGGGGATCGCCACGATCGGCAGCGGCAGGCCGAGCGCGATGCCTTTGCCGAGGCCGATCGAGGCGCCGCCGCCGACCGAGACCAGGCAGTCGGCGCCCATCGCCTGGGCCTTTTCACGGGCCGCGACGGCGATCTCGATCGGCACCTGCGACACGGCGTCGCGCAGGATGCCGACGCAACGCTCACCGAGGAGCCCGGCGACGCGCTCCGCCAGGAAGCCGCGTCCGGGGGTGGAGAGAACCAGGGCGCGGCGCGCGCCGGTGTGCTCCACTTCGTCGAGGACCTGGGCGAGCGATCCGGCGCCGAAGACGATGCGCGGGGGAACGGCATTGTAGACGCCGCCGGGTAGGCTGAAGGACGTTCTGTTCATCACCGTTCACCAATCCACGATGGTTCCGTCGGGCAGGACCGCACCCTTGGTGTGAAACACCTCGGGCACGAAGGGATGCTTGGCCGCTTCCCGCTCGTCGATCTCGACACCGAGACCGGGGGCCTCGGGCACCGCCCAGTAGCTGCCCGTCCGCCGCATCGGCACCCGCACGACGTCGTCGTACCAGGGCACGGCGCCGCTCATCTCCTCCTGGATGACGAAGTTCGGCGTGGCGACGTCGAAGTGGAGGGCGGCGGCCCCGGCGATCGGGCCGTTGGGATTGTGCGGCGCGACACCCATCATCGCCTGATCGGCGGCCGCGGCGATGCGCTTGCCCTCGAGGATGCCGCCGGTGTGGTTGAGGTCGGGCTGGATGATGTGCAGGGCGTTCTGCCGGAACAGCGGCTCGAACTCTTCGAAGCCGACCAGCCGTTCGCCCGAGGCGATCGGGCAGCCGGCGCGCTCGGTGACGATCCGCAGCGCTTCGGTGTCGCCCGGCTGCACCGGCTCTTCGCAGAACATCGGCCCGTAGGGCGCCAGCTCCTCGATGAACTGCAGCGCCACCGCGGTCGAGGCGGGGCGGCCATGGAAGTCGATCATGATGTCGACGTCGTCGCCGACCGCCTCGCGCAGGGTCTTCATCAGTCGGCCGACGTGGCGGCGTGCGCCGATGCCGACGCTGTGGCCGGAATAGGGAATGAACACCACCTTCAGGGCGTCGTAGCCCTTCTCGACCACGGCGAGGGCCTTGTCGCGCAGGGCGCCGGGATCGAAGGTCTCGTAGACCGACTTCATGTCGCCGAGGCCGAGATGGGTGTAGACGCGGACCTTGTCGCGGGTCTGGCCGCCGAGCAGCCGCCACACCGGCAGGCCGACCGACTTGCCGAAGATGTCCCACAGCGCGTGTTCGATGCCGCTGATCGCGGTCGCACCGATGATGCCGAGCCGGTAGTAGCTGTGCTTCTTCAGCACCCGGACGATCTGCTCGATGTCGCGGGGATCGCGACCGAGGATCAGCGGCGCGAGATCTTCGACCGCCCCGGTGACGGCGCGGGTCTTCCAGTTGAGCGAGGCTTCGCCCCAACCGAACAGACCGTCCTGGTCGGTTTCGATCTTGACGAAGATCCAGTTGCGCATTTCGGCGTTGACGACCAGCGTCTTCACGCCGGTGATGGCGATCGGGAACGACATGCTGTCTCTCTGGCGGTAGCGTCCACGCGGCGTCAGGAGGCCGCGCGGACGAGATTGAGAAGCGGCTCGCCGACGACGAGACGACGGATGTTCTCGGCGATCACCGCGTAGCGACGCCCCGGCAGAGCGTCGGTCCAGGCCGAGGAATGGGGGGTGGCGAAGACGTTGGGGAGATCGTGGAAGGGACGGGTCGAGGGCGGCACCTGCTCCGACGCGTCGGTCGGGTAGCGATACCAGACGTCGAGGAAGGCGCCGGCGATGCGACGGCTCTCCAGCGCGCGGTACAAGGCGTCCTCGTCGGCGATCTCGGCGCGCGAGACGTCGAGGAACACCGCGGAGGGTTTCATCGCCGCGAACTGAGCGTCGCCGAAGAGACCGCGGGTCGCCTCGGTGAGCGGACAGGCGACGACCACGAAGTCGGCCTCGGCCAGCATCTCGGCGAGCGCCGCCGGCGGCAGCACCAGATCGGCGAGGCCGCCGCCGTCGCCGGCGAAGGCGTCGACCGCGACGATGCGCATCCCGAAGGCGCGGGCCCGCGCCGCGATGGCGCGGCCGATCCGGCCGAAACCGACGATTCCGAGGGTGGCGCCGTGGATCTCGCCGTGGGGCGGGCGGTCGCGATAGAGGTCGGACCAGCTCTGCGGCGTGAAGGCTGCGCGCATCCGGCCAAGCCCGACCCGCCATTCGAGCAGCGCGGCGAGGACGTATTCGGCGATCGGGATCTCGTGCTCGAAGACGTTGCAGACCGCGCAGCCGGGATGAAGCGTGGCGAGATCGATGCCGTCGAGTCCGGCGCCAGGGACGTGCAGCAGGCGGAAGGGCGGTGCGCCGGCCGGACGGCGGAAGCGCAACGACACCACCACGTCCTCGGGGCCGATGGCGTCGTCGAAGGCCGGGTCGCTCGCCGCTTCTCGCGGCAGAGCGACCACATCGGTGGGGATTTTCAATTCGGCGCGGAGTTTTCCCGCGTGATTGGCGGCTTCGCCGACCAAGAGGATCTTCATTTTGTTGTTTCCTCCTGGCGGTGAGTAGAGGGGATCCCTTTCATGCCGTCCAATTATTTGTCTTGATTTTTTGATCAGCGATCGCAATCAGTGGGCATGGACCGAAAGCGACTGATTTCGTTCCTCGCGCTGTCCGAGGAGCTGCATTTCGATCGCGCCGCGCTGCGTTGTCACATGACGCAGCCGGCGATGAGCCAGCATCTGCGCGCCCTCGAGGAGCAGATTGGCGCCAAACTCGTCTACCGCACCAAGCGCCACGTCTCGCTGACCCGGGCCGGCGAAGCCTTCGTCCAGGAGGCGCGCCACATCGTCGCGCACATGGACCGGGCGGCGGATCTCGCCCGACGGATCGAGCACGGGACGATCGGCGAATTGACCGTCGGCGTCACCACCCCGGCGCTCTACATCCTGTTTCCGGAGATCGTCGCGGCCTTCGCCCGCGAGCAACCCCAGGTCAATCTGGTCTGCCGCGAGATGACCACGGCCGAACAGGAGGAGGCGCTGCTCGCCCACGCCATCGACGTCGGCATCGTCCACCCGCCGGTGGTCGACGATGCGTTGATCTGCCGGGAGATCACCCGCATTCCCTTCGACGTGGTGCTGCCGTCGAGCCATCGGCTCGCCGCCGAACCGAAGATCCGACTGGCCGATCTGGCCCGCGAACGGTTCATCCTGTTTCCGCGCCGGATCGGCCCGCGCCTCTACGACGGCATCCTCGGGATGTGCGCCGAAGTCGGCGTCAGCCCGGAATCGGTGATCGAGACCTATCCGGCGCAATCGATCGTGGCGATGGCGGCCTGCGGCTTCGGCGTCGGATTCATCGCCTCCGAGGTCCAGCACTTCATCCGCCCGATGGCGACGTTCCGCACCCTCGACGGACCGGCCCCCCAGATGACGGTCGGTGTCGCCTATCACCGCGAGACGATGTCGCCGCTGATCTCGGCGCTGGTGCGGGTCGCGGTGACGGTGGGCGAGACGATCCGCTGACCGTCGCCGCTTGCGATGCGCGCACGGTGCGGCGATCGCCGCGGTCAGGTCTGCAGATAGTCGATGCTCTGGAGGACCCGCCCGATGGTGCGGGCGACGGCGCGGGTCTTGGGGTCGTCGACGCCGGTGCGGACGCCGACGTAGAGGCGGCCGTTGAGGACCGTCGGGTTGGTGACGAGATATTGCATGGTGCCTGCGGCGACATGTCGCTCGACCATGCGCACCGGCAACAGACCGGCGCCGATCCCGCCGGCGACCAGTTCGGCGATCACCGCGACGCTGGTGCACAGGCTGAGCCGCGCCGGTTCGAGCCCGGCGGTGGCGAACCAACCGGTGATCTGGCGATGCATGGCCGACGGCTGCGGGTTGGAGATCACCGGCAGATCCTGCAGGTCCTTCGGCGTCACCGCCCGCCCGAATGCCCATGTGGCCGGTGCGACCCAACTGGTCGGCTGGGCGCCGAGCGGGGTCAGGCGCATGCGGTCATCGCCGACCGGATTGAGCAGCACGGCGAGATCGAGCGCGTCGCGCATCAGCGCCGATTCCAGCGTGGTGCTGGTGGAGACCACCCATTCCGGCTGCATCGTCGGGTAGTCCTCCTGAAGCGCCGTCAGCAGCGGCGACAGACAGGTGACGGCGAAGCCCTCGGCCAGACCGATCCGCACCGCGCCGGCCACGTCGAGATGCGGGTCGCGACCGCTGATCTGGCGCAGCTCGGCCATGATCGCCTCGACCCGCGGCAACAGCGCGCGCCCGTCGGCGGTGACTCGCAAGCCGCGCCCGTTGCGCTCGAACAGCTCGCAGCCGACCGCCTCGGCGAGGTCCTTCAGGCGCAGCGACATGGTCGGCTGGGAGATGGCGAGATGCTGCGCCGCGCGGCCCGCCGAGCCGAGCTGCACGGTCCAGAAGAACGCCTCGAGCTGGGCCAGGGTGACTCGCATAGTTTGATTATCCCAATGTGACTCGTTCCAAACAACCGATTTGTCCGAAAAGATCAATCATTGGATACTCGCCGTCGAACCGAAGAGCGACGGAAGTCGCCGTCTCGAGGGAGAACGTCATGAATGATCGGCCCGACGTCATCGCCAAAGTGGCCTGGCGCATTCTGCCCATCCTGCTGCCCTGCTATTTCGCGGCCTTTCTCGACCGCGTGAACATCGGTTTCGCCGCGCAGACGATGAACCGCGACCTCGGATTCTCGGCCTCGGCCTTCGGCTTCGGCGCCGGGATCTTCTTCCTCGGCTATGTCCTGTGTGAACTGCCGAGCAACCTGCTCCTGGTGCGCTTCGGCGCGCGGCGGTGGATCGCCCGCATCCTGATCACCTGGGGTCTCCTGTCGGCGATGACCGCCTTCGTCTGGGACACCACCAGCTTCTATTCCGTGCGGGTGCTGCTCGGCGCCGCCGAAGCCGGGTTCTTCCCCGGCATGATCTTCTTCATGAGCCTGTGGTTCCCGCGTCGCTACCGGGTCGGCATGTTCGCGCTGTTCAACATCGCGGTGCCGATCTCGTCGGTGATCGGCGCGCCGGTGTCGGGCCTGGTGATCACCTATCTCAACGGTCTGCACGGCCTCGCCGGCTGGCAGTGGATGTTCGTGATCGAGGGGCTGCCGGCGCTGATCATGGGCTTCGTGGTGCTGTTCAAACTGCCGGATTCGCCGGACAAGGCCGACTTCCTGCCCGCCGAGGAACGCGACTGGCTGGTCGCCAAGCTGGCGAGCGAGCGCGCCGAACAGGAAGTCGCCGGCCGCTTCTCGATCGGCCGGGCGCTGTCCGATCCGCGCGTGCTGCTGATGTGCCTGATCGCCGTCGGGTTGGTGTGGGGCACCACCGGCATCGCCATCTGGATGCCGCAGTTCGTGCAGGCCTTCGGTCTGACCACGTTGCAGACCGGATTCGTCACCGCCATTCCCGCCGCCTTCATGGCGATCTCGATGGTGGTGGTCGGCCGCCACGCCGATCGCACCGGCGAACGGGTGTGGCACACCGCCGGTCCGTTCCTGGCCAGCGCCGCCGGCTTCGTGCTGGCCGCGGTCGCGCCGTCGCCGATCATCGGCCTGATCGGCCTGACCATCGGCGCGGCCGGCATCGGCGGCGCCTCGCCGAACATCTGGTACTTCCCGACCCGCCTGCTCACCGGGGCGGCGGCGGCGGCCGGGCTGGCGCTGATCAACTCGGTCGGCAGTACCGGTGGCTTCTTCGGACCGGCGGTGATCGGCTTCATGAAGGACCTCACCGGCGGCTTCGGCGGCGCCATGCTGGTGCTCGCCGCGGCGATGGCCGCCACCGCCTGCGCCATCCTGGTCCTCGGCGCCATGATGCACGAGTTGGTGCGTCGTCCGAACCTCGCGGTGGAGACGCGGGCATGAGCGTCGTCGCCATTCGGCTCCATCACCTCGCCGCGCGCCTGCCCGAACCGATCGGCAACGCCCTGATGGTCTTCGACCGCCGTGAGACCCTGGTGGTCGAGGTGGTCGGCGACGACGGGCTCTCGGGCTGGGGCGAGACCTGGGCCGAGCCGGCGGCGGCGGCGGTGGTGATCGCCACCAAACTGGCGCCGCAGGTGCTGGGCCAGGATCCGGCCCACACCGGGCGGCTGTGGCTGGCGATGTGCGGCGCCGGCCATGCCGACCGGCAGGGCATCGCCCGGATGGCCGTCGCGGCCCTCGACATGGCGCTCCACGATCTCGCCGCACGGCGCCGGGGCGTGCCCCTGTCGACCGTGCTCGGCGGGGCGCTGCGCGACCGGATCCCGACCTACGCGTCGGGCCCGTTCTTCAAGCCCGGCGGCCATCCCTACCGCGACTTCGCGCGCGAGATCGACGGCTATCTGGCGACCGGCTTTCGCGCCATCAAGATCCGCAGCGGCTTCGCCCTCGCCGACGACGTGGCGACGGCGCTGGCCGTGCGTCGGCAGATCGGGCCCGACCGGACGCTGATGCTCGACTTCAACCAGTCCTATCCGCCCCGCGCCGCACTCGAGGCGGCGCTGCGGATGGAGGGTGCCGATCTCCTGTGGATCGAGGAACCGGCGCAGCCGGCCGACGTCGCCGGCTACGCGCTGCTGGCGGGACGGGTGCGACCGGCGCTGGCCGGCGGCGAGACCTTCGGCCATGCCGGGCAGTTCCTGCCCTTCCTCGCCGAGGGGTGCCTCGACGTGCTGCAGCCCGACATCGCGCTGTGCGGCGGCCTCACCGGCGTGCTGCGCGTCGTCGCGCTCGCCGAATTGCACCATCGCCCGGTGGTGCCGCACGTGTGGGGCAGCACCATCAACTTCCACGCCGCGCTGCATCTGGCGGCGACGCTGCCCGCCCATCGCTGCGGTGCGGCCCTGCCGTTCCCCTACCTCGAATACGACGTCGGCCCCAACCCGCTGCTCGATCTCGCCGGACGTCCGGTGGTCAACGCCGACGGCACCGTGTCGGTGCCGACCGGACCGGGGCTCGGGATCGAGATCACGCCGGCGATGCTGGCGCCCTACCTCGCCCATTTCCAGGAAATCGTCCCCGGCTGAGCCGATCGGTGCGCCGCCTCGACCCCGGTCCGGCCCTCGCCGGATGCCGGGTTGTCGTGGGCTGTTCGCAATGCTAGCATGCTAGAATGTTCATCGCGACGTGCGACGAACCCGCGGCCGGCCGCCCGCCCGAGACGCGGTCGCGCCCGCCGTGACGCCGCCGCCGTCCCGTGTCCCGCATGCCCGTCGGGCGACGCGGGTGCCGGCGCGCGGAGGGCGGCCTGCGCCGACCGGAGGCCGGCGCCGCCCGAACCGGGCGCATCGAGGGTCGAGGCGGGCGATCGAACCCGCCGGCCGACCAGGAAACGAGGGGGAAACGTCATGAAAAACAAACGCGTCTGGATTCTGGTTTTCTTGTTCTTCCTGAGCAGCATCAACTACGTCGACCGCGTCGCGCTGTCGGTGTCGGCCAAGCCGATCGCCGCCGAGTTCGGCCTGTCGCCGGTGCAGCTCGGCTACATGTTCTCGTCGTTCCTGTGGCTCTACGTCCTGTGCCTGATCCCGATGGGCATGATCGTCGATCGGGTCGGCACCCGCGCGGTCAATGCCGCGGGCATCGGACTGTGGTCGCTGGCGACGGTGTTCACCGGGCTGGCCGGCGGCTTCGGCACGCTGATCGCCACCCGCCTGGCGATGGGCGTCGGCGAATCGACCTCCTACCCGGCCGGCAATCGCGTCATCCGCGAATGGATGCCGGCGAGCGAGCGCGGTCTGGCGATGTCGATCTTCAACAGCGGCGCCTATTTCGGTCCGGCGATCGGCTCGATCGTGATCGGCGCGCTGGTCGCCGCCGCCGGTTGGCGCATCGCCTTCTTCGTCTGCGGCGCGATCGGCTTCGTGTGGCTGGCGGCGTGGCTGATGCGCTACCGCGTCCCCGAACTCACTCCCTGGCTCGACCCGGAAGAGCGCGCGCTGATCCTGCGCGAGCGCAACGCCGGCTCCGATCTGCCGGCCGGCACCCCGGCGCTCGGCATCGCCGGCCTGATCGGTGCGCCGACGCTGTGGGGAATCATGCTGACCCAAGGCTGCGGCGTCTACACGCAGTACCTGTTCCTGACCTGGCTGCCGGGCTACCTGCAGACCCAGAAGGGGATCGGCCTGCTCGCCAGCGCCACGTTGATGGCGGTGCCCTATCTCGGCGCGGTGGTGCTCGGCATCCTGCTCGGCCGGGTCAGCGACCGGCTGCTGACCGGCCACGTCGTGACCACCGGCCGCCGTCGCCTGATGGTGGCGGCGATGATGCTGCTCGGTTCGGTGATCCTGCTGGTTCCGACCACCAATTCGGTGCCGACGATCCTCTTGCTGATCACCGTGGCGCTGACCGGCGTGTCGTCGGCGATCTCGCTGAACTTCGCGCTGCTCAACGACGTGTTGAAGTCGCCCGCCGACATCGGCACCGCCACCGGCATGCAGGTGTTCGGCGGCAACGTGTTCGGCCTGCTGGCGCCGATCATCACCGGCTACGTCATCGCCGCGACCGGCAACTTCGACCTGGCCTTCGTCATCGCCGGCTGTCTGCTGGTGATCGGCGTGGTCTCGTCGCTGGTGCTGACCCGCGGCACCATCGACGCTCGCGTCTGACCGGAGGAGCCCCGATGTTCTTCAAACCACCCCAGGACCTGCCGACCCGGGTCTTCGCCCGCCTGCCCGACGAATTGCGCACCGCCGGGCCCGACAACGAATGGGTCCGCGGCCAACCCGGCGGCACCCCGCCGTCGTCGCTCCTGGAAGGGCCGTCGTTCGATCGCGACGGCAATCTGTGGTGCGTCGACCTGCCCAACGGCCGCATCCTCAAGGTCGATCCGAGCGGCACCTTCCACGTCATGGCCGAATACGACGGCTGGCCCAACGGTCTCAAGTTCCACCGGGACGGCCGCATCTTCATCGCCGACTACAAGCACGGCATCATGGAGATGGACCCGGTCAACGGCGTGGTGAAGCCGTATCTCGTGCGCAACGGCATCGAGCGGTTCAAGGCGGTCAACGACCTGTTCTTCGCCGCCAACGGCGATCTCTACTTCACCGACCAGGGCCTGACCGGATTGCACGATCCGACCGGCCGAGTGTTCCGGGTGACCCCCGACGGGCGCGTCGACTGCCTGCTCGACAACGTCCCCAGCCCCAACGGGCTGGTGATGAACCTCGACGAATCGATGCTCTACGTCGCCGTCACCCGGGGCAACTGCATCTGGCGGGTGCCCTTGATGCCGCACGGCCGCGTCGCCAAGGTCGGGCTGTTCGTCCAGCTCTCCGGCGGCTGGGGCGGGCCCGACGGCGTCGCCATGGACGTCGAAGGGCGGCTGGCGATCGCCCATGTCGGCATGGGTGCGGTGTGGGTGGTCGACCGCCTCGGCGAACCGGTCTGGCGCATCCGTACCTGCGCCGAGAACCACACCACCAACGTCGCCTACGGCGGCCCCGACAACAAGACGCTGTACATCACCGAATCCGGCAGCGCCCAGATCCTGATCGCCGACCTGGACGTCGCCGGCAAGCCGATGTTCTCCCATCGGACGTGACGCCTCGGGAGGGCGGCTTCGCCCTCCCCCCGTCCGGTCCGGGCGTGCTGGCGCGCCGCGTCCTCGGCCATCGCCGGCCGGAGCTTCCCCACCCGACTGCCGCCGTTCCGCCGCAGCGCGGCGCCATGTGCGCCGCCGCCTCCGCCGGATTTTCGCCCGCCCCCGACGATCGCCCGTCGCGCCTCATGAGCGCGGCGGTCGCCGGAGATCGGGCTTGTCGAGTCTTTCGTGTTATGCTAGCATGTTAGAATGTTGATTTGAACGTCGACGGAGCCCCGATGCCGTCCACAACCGTGGTTGAGCGAGCAATGAAGACGTCGACCCGTCCACGGATCGTGCGCCTGCACGGCGACGACAACGTCGTGGTCGCGGCCGATGCCGTCGGCCGCGGCGTGCCGGTCGAGGGCCACCCCGCCGGCACCGCCGTGCCCCGGGGGCACAAGATCGCCACCGCGGCGATCGCCGCGGGCGAGGCGGTGCGCAAGTTCGGCCAGATCATCGGATTCGCGTCGCAGCCGATCGCGCCGGGCGATTGGGTGCACGAGCACAACGTCACGATGCGCGACTTCGACCGCGACTATCTCTCCGGCATCGACGCGCGGCCCGAGGACGTGCTGCCGCTCGGTGAGCGGGCGACCTTCGAGGGCTTCCGCCGCGCCGACGGCAGCGTCGGCACCCGCAATTACGTCGGCATTCTCACCTCGGTGAACTGCTCGGCAACGGTCGCCCGCTTCATCGCGGCGGAGCTGCAACGCAGCGGCGTGCTCGACGACCATCCCGGCATCGACGGCATCATCCCGCTGATCCACGGCGGCGGCTGCGCCATGGACACCAAGGGCGAGGGCTACGACGTCCTCAAGCGCACCCAATGGGGCTACGCCACCAACCCCAACATGGGCGGCGTGGTGATGGTCGGCCTCGGCTGCGAGGCGTTCCAGATCGACCATTGGAAGGACGCCTACGGGGTGAGCGAGAGCGAGCGCTTCCGCACTCTGACGATCCAGGACGTCGGCGGCACCCGCAAGGCGGTCGAGGCCGGGGTCGCGGCGATCCGCGAGATGCTGCCGGCGATCGGTCGGGCCCGCCGCGAGACCGTGCCGGCGTCGGAACTGCGGCTGGCGCTCCAGTGCGGCGGCTCCGACGGCTATTCCGGCATCACCGCCAATCCGGCGCTGGGAACCGCGGTCGATCTGCTGGTGCGCCACGGAGGCACCGCGATCCTGTCGGAGACGCCGGAGATCTACGGCGCCGAACACCTGCTGATCCGCCGCGCCGCCGATCCCGCCATCGGCGACCGACTGCTGGCGACGATCGCCTGGTGGGAGGACTACGCGGCGCGCAACCGAATGGAAATGAACAACAATCCGTCACCCGGCAACAAGATCGGCGGGCTCACGACGATCCTCGAGAAGTCGCTCGGCGCGCTCGCCAAGGGTGGCACCACCACGCTGCGCGGGGTCTATCGCTACGCCGAGAAGATCGATCGCCGCGGCCTCGTGTTCATGGACACGCCCGGCTACGACCCGGTGTCGGCCACCGGTCAGGTCGCCGGCGGCGCCAACGTCCTGTGCTTCACCACCGGGCGCGGCTCGGCCTACGGCTGCAAGCCGACGCCGGCGATCAAACTCGCCTCCAACAGCGAGATCTTCCGCCGCATGAGCGACGACATGGACCTCGACTGCGGCGACGTGCTCGACGGGGTTTCGATCGCCGAGAAGGGCCGGGAGATCTTCGAAATGGTCCTCGCCGTCGCCTCGGGTCGGCGCTCGAAATCGGAACTGCTCGGCTATGGCGATGCGGAATTCGTGCCCTGGCAGATCGGTGCGACCATGTGACCGGTGCCGCCGACCGCCGACCCGCTCCTCCGACCAAGGACCTGCGCGTGACCGCGACCATCGACCTCGCCTCGGACGCCACCACCAGCGTCGCCGCCGCCCGCGCGCTGCTCGACCGATGGGTCACGCTGTTCAACGCCGGCGACCTCGCGGCGCTGACCGCGCTCTATGCCGACGACGCCACGCTGCACGGCACCACCAGCCCGCTCCTCTTCGTCGGGCGAACGCAGATCGGCGGCTATTTTTCGGGCCTGTCCGAGGTCGAGATGGGCGAGGCGGTGATGCAGGCGTTGACCGGCGGCGAAGTGATGGTCTCGGGCCTCTACGACTTCCACCGCCCGCGCGGGACCCGCGAGACGCGGATCCCGGCGCGCTTCAGCCTACTCGTCGGCGAGCGCAACGGGCTCTGGTGCGTGCTGCATCACCATTCGTCGGTGCGGCCGGAGCGCCGTTGACGGTGGTATCGCGTTGACGCGCCGGCGCCGGTCTCTAACGTGCTCGACAGCGTATTCGAAGTGGGAAACGGGAATGGCGATACTCAAACCGATGGCGGCGGACGACCAGCGCGGCAGCGCCACCAATCGCGTGCAGACGGCGGTGCGCGAGGCGATCATCAATCTCGAGCTCGCCCCCGGCAGCATGATCGACAAGGCGGCCCTGTGCGAACGCTTCGACGTCTCGCGCTTTCCGGTGTCGGATGCGCTGGCGCGCCTTCAGACCGAGGGTCTGGTCGAGGTGCTGCCGCAGCGCGGCACCCGGGTGTCGCGGATCCGCGTCTCCGACGTACGCCAGGCGATGTTCATCCGGCGCGCGCTGGAGGTCGAGATGGTGCGCACGCTGACCGCCACCATGCCGGACTCGGTGCTCGATCAGCTCGACCTGAACATCCAGTACCAACGCCTGGCGGTGGAGCGGGTCGAACCGAAGGTGTTCCACGAACTCGACCTCGCCTTCCACAACCTGATGCTCGACTGCCTCGGCTATCAGCGGGTCAATACCGCGATCGATTCGGCGCGCGCCAGCCTGGAGCGGGCCCGGCGGATGCTGTCGTCGCCGCGTCGGCATGCCGACACGCTGGCCGAGCACGAGGCGATCTTCCGCGCCCTCGCCGCCCGCGACGCCGTTGCCGCGGCCGAGGCGATGCAGAACCACGTCGACACCGTTCTGGCGGAGCTGATGGCCCTGATGGCGTTGCAGCCGGAGGTCTTCGACCAGGGATCCTGACCCCCCGGCGTTCCCCTCTCTTCCCGTGGTGGAAGGCGAGCGCCCGCGCACACGAAGAGAGACGACGATGCACGAAACGGTGTTCGACGCCTACCGACCGCCCGAGGGTGGCTACCGCGGCACGTGGGTGGGTCGGGCCTGGCTGCCCGGTCCCGACGGTGGGCCGGCGGTGGTGGTGGTACGCCCCGAGGGCGTCTACGACATCAGCCGTCACGTCGCCACGGTATCGGCGCTGCTCGATCTGGCCGATCCGGTCGGCTTCCTGCGTAGCCTGCCCGACGACCGTCGCCTCGGCGGCGTCGACGAACTCCTCGCCGACAGCGATCCCGCCCAGCGCCGCGCCGACCGTCCGTCGCTGCTGGCACCGATCGATCTGCAGGCGATCAAGGCGGCCGGGGTCACCTTCGCCGACAGCCTGCTCGAGCGCGTGGTCGAGGAACAGGCCAAGGGCGATCCCGCCCGCGCCGCAGCGATCCGCGGGGCGCTGGTCGCCGAAATCGGGGTCGATCTGTCGCGGATCGTGCCGGGCTCGGCCGAGGCCGAGGCCCTGCGGGTGGCGCTGGTGGCGCGCGGACTGTGGTCGCAGTACCTCGAGGTCGGCATCGGCCCGGATGCCGAGATCTTCACCAAGGCGCAGCCGGGCTCGGCGGTCGGCTACGGCGCCGGCGTCGGCCTCCATCCGGCGTCGCGATGGAACAACCCCGAGCCGGAGATCGTACTCGCCGTCTCCAGCGCCGGGGCGATCGTCGGCGCGACGCTCGGCAACGACGTCAACCTGCGCGACTTCGAGGGCCGCAGCGCACTGCTCCTGTCGAAGGCCAAGGACAACAATGCCTCGACCGCGATCGGGCCGTTCCTGCGGCTGTTCGACGAGAGCTTCTCGCTCGACGACGTCCGCACCACCGACCTGACCCTGCGGGTCACGGGCGACGACGGCTTCGTGGTCGAGGGCGTCAGCTCGATGAGCCGGATCAGCCGCGATCCGGCCGATCTGGTGGCGGCGACGATCGGCCGCGAACATCAATATCCGGACGGGTTGATGCTGTTTCTCGGCACCATGTTCGTGCCGACCGAGCCGCGCGGCGAGACCGGCGGTTTCACGCATCGCCCGAACGATCTGGTCTCGATCCACGCCGCTCCGCTCGGTACTCTGGTCAACCGGGTCGGCCGCTCGGACCTCCTGCCGGAGTGGACCTTCGGCACCCGGGCGCTGATCGCCAATCTCGCCGCACGCGGCCTGCTCGCGGTGGCGGTGACGCCGCAACGCCAGGCCTGATCGTCGACCGGCGACGCCGGCCGCACCAACCCGAGTCCGGAGCCATTCCCATGAAGATCGACGGCGACATGCTGATCGGTGCCACGCGCCTGCACGGCGCCGAAGGCGACATCCACGCGATCGACCCGCGCAACGGCGAACGTCTCGCCCCGGCCTACGGCGGCGGCGGTCCGGACGAGGTGGCGCGCGCCTGTGCGCTCGCCGCCGCGGCCTTCGACGCGTACCGCGAGACCTCGCTCGCCGCCCGCGCCGGGTTCCTCGAAACCATCGCGCAGAACATCCTCGATCTCGGCGACGACCTGATCGAACGCGCTTCGGCCGAGACCGGCCTGCCGCGCGCGCGCATCGAAGGCGAGCGCGGGCGCACCGTCGGCCAGTTGCGGCTGTTCGCCGAGGAAGTCCGGCGCGGCGACTGGCTCGGCCTGCGCTTCGACACGCCGAGCCCCGAGCGCCGGCCCGCGCCGCGTCCCGATCTGCGCCTGCGCCACATCCCGCTCGGACCGGTCGCGGTGTTCGGCGCCAGCAACTTCCCGCTCGCCTTCTCTGCGGCGGGCGGCGACACCGCCGCCGCGCTCGCCGCCGGTTGCCCGGTGGTGGTGAAGGCCCATTCGGCCCATCCCGGCACCTCCGAGATGGTCGGTTGCGCGATTCGGGCGGCGGTCGCCGCCTGCGGCCTGCCGGAGGGCGTGTTCTCGCTGCTGTTCGGCGCCGGCAGTTCGATGGGCACCGCGCTGGTCGCCCATCCGGCGATCAAGGCGGTCGGCTTCACCGGCTCGCGGCGCGCCGGCGTGGCCTTGATGGCGACCGCGGCGGCGCGCGCCGAGCCGATCCCGGTCTATGCCGAAATGAGCAGCATCAATCCGGTGTTCCTGTTGCCCGTGGCGCTCGCGGCCCGGGCGCCGGCGATCGCCGCCGGATTCGTCGCCTCGTTGGTTCTCGGCGCCGGGCAGTTCTGCACCAATCCCGGCCTGGTCCTCGCCGTCGGCGGTCCCGACCTCGACCGCTTCCTGACCGAGGCGGCGGCGGCGGTGGCGGCGGCTCCGGCGACCACCATGCTGACACCGGCGATCCACGCCGCCTACGACGCCGGCCGGCTGCGGCTCGGGGCGCATGCGGCGGTCGCAACCCTCGCCGAGGGTCGGCCGGCGCAGGGGCCGTTCGAGGGTCGACCGGCGCTGTTTGCGACCGATGCGGCGCAGTTCCTCGCCGATCCGGTGCTGCAGGAGGAGACCTTCGGCGCGTCGTCGCTGGTGGTGCGCTGTCCCGACGTCGCCACGTTGCGGGCGGTGGCGGAGCGCCTCGACGGCCAACTGACCGCCACCCTGCAGATGGACGCGGGCGATCTCGACGACGCGCGGGCGCTGTTGCCGGTGCTCGAGCGGCGGGCCGGCCGCATTCTGGTCAACGGCTATCCGACCGGGGTCGAAGTCGGCCACGCCATGGTCCACGGCGGGCCGTTCCCGGCGACCTCGGACAGCCGCACCACTTCGGTCGGCACCCTGGCGATCCGCCGCTTCCTGCGCCCGGTCTGCTACCAGGACCTGCCGCAGGCCCTCCTGCCGGCGGCGCTGCGCGACGGCAATCCGCTCGGTCTGGCGCGGTCGGTCGACGGCGTCCCGATCGTCGCCCCAGCGATCTGAGGCGCGACCGACCACGGCCGCTCGTCCTCGAAGGCGCGAGCGGCCGTCGCGGCCGCAGCGCGGCTCAACCGGGCTCGGCGAGATCGACGCCGTGGGTCAGCGCCTGCGCTTCGATCAGCGAGGCGATGAAGTGGTCGTGGAATCCCTGGACGCTGGCCTGGGTGAACATCTGCTTGACCGCCCCGCCGACCACGCTGACGGCGCCGACCTCCTCGGCCATGTGGGCGTAATAGCGCTGGTCCTTCAGGGCATTGCCGAGTTGAAACCGCACCCCGTCGAAGTGCCCGGCCAGTGCCTGGGGCAGCAGCCGGTCGACGAGCGGGCTGTAGAGCGGCCCGGCGCGGACGAGCCGGTAGAGAGTGTCGCCGTCGACCTCGGCGCGCGCCGCCGTGACCAGCGCCTCGGCATAGAGCGCGACCGTGCCGCCGATCAGGAAGTTGCTGATCAGTTTGAGCTTGTGGCCCGAGCCGGTCGGACCGGCATGGAAGACGTTCTCGCAGAAGCAGGCGAGGATCGGCGTGAGCCGCGCGACCACCGCTTCGCTGCCGCCGACCAGGATGTTGAGGCGGCCGGCCTCGGCGTCGGCCGGGGTGCGGGTCAGCGGCGCATCGACCAGGGTGGCGCCGCGCGCGGCGAATTCGGCGGCGAGACGCAGCGTCGAGGCCGGTTCGCTGGTCGAGCAGTCGACCACGGTCAGGCCGGGACGGGCGGCCTCCAGGATGCCGCCGGCGCCGCGGCACAGGGCTTCGACCTGGGGCGATCCGGTCACGCACAGGAACAGCACGTCGCCGGCCGCGGCGACTTCGGCCGGGTTCGCGGCCTCGGTCGCGCCCTGCCCGACCAGATCGTCGATCGGCGCGCGGTTGCGATGGCCGACCACGGTGAGCCGGTGCCCGCCGGCGAGGAGAGTGCGCCCGATTCCATGGCCCATCAGGCCGACCCCGATGAGTCCGAGCCGCGGCTTCGCTTCCGACATCGTCACGTCCTCTGGTCTCTGGCGGGCGGCTCCGGCGGGAGGCCGAATCGAACCGCCCGGAAGGGCCGGCGCAGGGCACGGCGTCGTCGCGGCGCAAGCCCGTCGCGGCGGGTGGGGGGGGCGAGAATCGTTCGCAGATGATGGTCGTTCGCCTTGACAGGAATGCTAACATGTAAGCATGTTAGTTGCAACGAAGGCACCGACCGTGCCTTCCTCGTGGCGAGCGGACGATGATGCGGAGCAGTGACGATCATCCCCATCGGCTCGACGCGGCCCCCGGGCGTGCGGCGCCGCTTCGGGACGCCGAGCCGCCGAGATCGGCAATCGCGACGGATCGGGCGCGCCGACCGTCCGGCGGCGAGTCCGCCCCGACTTCGGCCCGTCGCCATTCGCCGGCCGCGCTGACGGCCTTCGCCCGATCGCTGCCGATCGCCGTCGGAGCGCCGGACGACCGCGTCCCGGCGGTCGCCGAGATACTGGTAGAGGGCGATCTCCTCGGGCACACGACCCATGGACTGCAACTCCTCGCCGCCCATTTCGGCGAGATCGAGCGTGGCGCGATGCGGGTCGAGGGAGAGCCCACCGTGCTCGGCGGCTCCGGCCGCGCCGATCGACCGACCGGCCGGAGTGCGGCGGTGTTCCTCGAGATCTTCGATCCCGCCGCCTTCGGCGGGCTCGACGCCTTCCGGCGCGAGACCGGGTGGCTGGCGGAGGCCGCCCGCGCGGTGCCGGCCCGCCCCGGCGGATCCTCGCTGCGGATGCCCGGCGAAGCCGCCCTGCGGCGGCGGCGGGACCAGATGCGCGACGGCATCGCCCTCCACCCCGGCATCCTGCCGGGGCTGACGCCGTGGGCCGAACGGTTCGCCGTTGCGCTGCCCGGTGCCGTCGGCGCCGCCGACTGATCCCCGCCCCGCGCAGACGGGACGGGTCGTGGGCGGAGGCGCCCATGTGAAACCATAAGAAAAACGAGACGACAGGGAGAGCAAAATGCTCAAGAAGGCGCTTCTGATCCTGACCATCCTGACGCCGGCGCAAGCCTTCGCTCAGTCGACGCCGGTGGCGATGTGCTACAGCTGCCCCGAGGAATGGGCCGACTGGGGCAGCGAACTGCGCGCCATCAAGAAGGCGATCGGCATCACCGTGCCGGCCGACGCCAAGAACTCCGGTCAGGCGTTGTCGCAGATCGTCGCCGAGCGCAACAATCCGGTCGCCGACTTCGCCAACATGGGCATCACCTTCGGCATCCAGGCCAAGAAGCTCGGCGTCACCGAAGCCTACAAACCGGCCCATTTCGACGAGATTCCGGCCGAGCTGAAGGATCCCGACGGCCACTGGTACACGATCCACACCGGCGCGGTCGGCTTCTTCATCAACAAGGACGCGCTCGGCAACCACCCGATGCCGCAGTCCTGGGCCGATCTGCTCAAGCCCGAATATGCCGGTCTGGTCGGCTACTACGACCCGACCAGCGCCTTCATCGGCTTCATGTCGGGGATGGCGGTCAACACCGCGCTCGGCGGTTCGGTCGACAATTTCGACCCCGGCATCGCCTATTTCCAGCAGTTGAAGAAGAACGCGCCGATCGTCGTCAACCAGAGCTCCTACGCCCGCGTGCTCTCCGGCGAGATCCCGATCCTGATCGATGCCGACTTCAACGCCTATCGCGGCAAGTACCGGGACAAGGCCAACGTCGACTTCGTCATCCCCAAGGAAGGCTCGCTGCCGGTGCCCTACGTGATGGTGATGGTGAAGGGCGCACCGCACGCCGAGAACGCCAAGAAGGCGCTCGACTTCATCATGTCCGACCAGGGCCAGGCGGTGTGGGGCGATGCCTTCCTCAAGCCGATCCGACCGGCGGCCCTGTCGACCGAAGCGGCGGCGAAGTTCCTGCCGGCCTCCGACTATGCGCGGGTCAAGTCGGTCGACTTCGCCAAGGTGGCCGAAGCGCAGAAGCCGTTCGCGGCCCGCTATCTCGCCGACGTGCGCTGACCTCGTCGCAAGGAGACCGTCATGACCAGCATCGCCGCTGTCGTCGAGAGGGCGCCGGTCTCTCCCGGCGCCGACCCGCGGGCGCGTGAGAACGTCCTTCTGTTGCTTCTCATCACGCCCGCCATCGTCGTCTTCTCGGCCTTCTGGCTGCTGCCGATCGCGCGGTTGGTCGCGCTCGGCGCCAGCGGCGAGGCGGGCATCGAGACCTATCTCTCGGTGCTCACCAACGGGCGCTATGCCTCGAGCCTGCTCCAGACACTCGCCCTGTCGGGTCTGGTGACGTTGACGACCCTGGCGATCGCGGTGATCAGCGGGCTGTTCCTGGTGCGCCAGGACTTCTTCGGCCGCAGCGCGCTGGTGGCGGTGATGACCCTGCCGCTGGCCTTTCCGGGCGTGGTGATCGGTCTGATGGTGATCATGCTCGGCGGCCGTCAGGGCATCGTCGGCGACGTGTCGGTGGCGCTGTTCGGCGTCAAGACGGTGTTCGCCTACAACATGGTCGGGCTGTTCGTCGGCTACGTCTACTTCTCGATCCCGCGCGTCATCCTGACGGTGATGGCGGCGGCCGAGAAGCTCGACATCCAGCTCGAGGAGGCGGCGCGGTCGCTCGGCGCCACGCCGCCGATGGTGTTTCGGGACGTCATCCTTCCCGGCCTGCAGCCGGCGCTGATCTCGTCGGGCGCGATCTGCTTCGCCACTTCGATGGGAGCTTTCGGCACCGCCTTCACACTCAACGCCGGCGCCAGCGTGCTGCCGATGCTGATCTATACCGAGTTCACGCTCAACGCGAACATCGCGGTGGCGGCGGCGCTGAGCGTCGTCCTCGGTCTGATCACCTGGGCGGTGCTGGCGCTGGCTCGGAGCTTCGCCGGTTCCGGCGTCTCGGCAGCGGGGTGAGGATCATGCGTCACGGTATCGGCTTCTGGCTGCAACTCGGCTTCACCCTGCTGGTCTCGGCCTTCCTGATGGTCCCGATCGGCATGTCGATCCTCGCCGGCTTCACCGAGAACTACTTTCGCGGCCCCTCCAGCGGGTTGACCACCCGGTGGATCGTCGAGGTGTGGGAGCGTTACGGCGACAACATCTTCCTGTCGCTCGGCATCGCCGCGTCGTGCCTGGTGGTGACGATCCTGATCGGGGTGCCCGCCGCCTATGTGCTGGCCAAGCGCCAGTCGCGGCTGTCGCGGATGTTCGAGGAACTGATCATCCTGCCGGTGGCGATCCCCGGTCTCGCCACGGCGCTGGCGTTGGTGATGCTCTACGGCACCTTCGGCGGCTTCCGATCCAGCTGGACCTTCGTGCTGGTCGGACACGTGCTCTACACCCTCCCCTTCATGGTGCGATCGGTGCTGGCGGTGTTGTCGTCGATCGATCTGCGCACCCTGGAGGAGGGCGCCGCCAGCCTCGGGGCGGGATTCTGGACGCGCTTCTGGACCATCGTCCTGCCCAATGCCGGTTCGGGCATCCTCGCCGGCTCGCTGATGGTGACGACCCTGTCGATCGGCGAGTTCAACCTGACCCTGCTGCTCACCACGCCCTTCACCCAGACCATCCCGGTCGGGTTGGCGGTCGCCTACACCAACGCGCGCCTCGAACTGGGCAGCGCCTACACCGTGCTGTTCTTCGCCATGATCATTCCGCTGCTGGTCGCGATGCAGATCTGGGGCAACCCGTCGCGGACATCGACCAAGCGTAAGCGCCGTGCCCTCGAAAAGGTGGTTTCGCCATGATCCGCAAGATGGACTCGAGCCCGATTCGGTTGCGCAACTGCAGCAAGACCTATGGCGACGGCACGATCGCCGTCGGCCCGGTCGACATCGAGATCGCCGCCGGCGAGACCGTGGTGATCCTCGGCCCCTCGGGCTGCGGCAAGACCACGACGCTGCGGATGATGGCGGGGCTGGAAATGCCCGACCCCGGCGGCCACGTGCTGTTCGGCGCCGACGACGTCACCCGGCTGCCGATCGAGAAGCGCAACGTCGGCATGGTGTTCCAGAGCTACGCGCTGTTTCCCAATCTCGACGTGCTGGAGAACATCGCCTACGGCCTACGGGTGCGCGGCATCGGCCTCGCCGAGCGCTCGGCGCGGGCGCGCGAAATGATGGGCATGATGCGGCTCGAGCCCTTCGCCGAGCGCCGGATCGACCAGTTGTCGGGCGGCCAGAAGCAGCGGGTGGCACTGGCCCGCGCCCTGGCGATCCAACCGCGGGCGCTGCTGCTCGACGAGGCGCTGACCGCGCTCGACGCCAAGCTGCGCGACACGCTGCGCACCGAGATCGACGTCCTGCTGCGGCGGCTCGGCATCACCACGGTCTATGTCACCCACGACCAGGAAGAGGCGATGTCGCTCGGCGACCGCATCATCGTCATGGATCGCGGCAAGATCGTCCAGATCGGATCGCCGCGCGAGATCTACCACCGCCCGGGGTGCCGCTTCGTCGCCGAGTTCGTCGGCACCATGAACCGGCTGCCCGGCGAGGTGCGCGACGGCCAGTTCGTCACCAAGTCGGGGCGCATTCCCTGCCGCCACCTCGATCCCGACTGCCGCGAGGTGATGTTCCGCCCGGAGAGCGTCACCATCGCCGACCCGGCCGAGTGCGACCTCACCGGCCGCGTCGCCGCCACCTTCTTCCTCGGCGATCGCACGCGTCTGGTAGTCGACGGTATCGGCGACCAGCCGGTGATCGTCGAATCGGAGAGCGCCGGGGAGTTCGTGGTCGACCAGATCGTCCACCTCAAGGTGCGTTCGGCCGCCGTCCATGCCTTCTGAGGAGCCCTCCATGTCCCGAACGAACTCCGACGCGACAGTCCCCCCGCGGCTCGACACCCTGGTCATCGGCGTGACGCTGTTCCACCTCGGCTCGCTCTACAACGACCAGTCGACCATGACCTTTCGCCGCGGCATGGGCACCCGGGTCGAGATCCCGGTGACCGGCGCCTTCATCGAGATGGCCGACGGCGAGCACATCCTGTTCGACACGGGCATGCTGCCGCCGGGCTGGGAGGGCCACGCGCCGCCGCCGCGCGTTCTGTCGATGATCGCCAATTACGGACCGCAGGACGACATCCGCGCCCGGCTCGGCGAGATCGGCCGCACCACCGACGACGTGAAGATGGTGATCAACAGCCATTTCCACTGGGACCATTCGGGCGCCAACCGACTGTTCGACAAGGCGCGGGTGTTCATCCAGCTGAGCGAATACCGCTTCGCCTGCCTGCCGGACACCTTCATCGAAGGGCCCTACATCGGCAACTTCCTGGAGAAGGACCGGCCGTTCGAGCTGCTCGAGGGCGATCGAGTGATCAAGCCCGGGATCGCCGTGCTCACCACCCCGGGCCACACCCCCGGCCACCAGTCGCTGCTGGTGCGGCTGCCGTCGGGACGGACGATGATCTTCACCGGCGACGCGCTGTCGTGTCCGGCCAACCTCCACCCGCAGACGCCGCCCGGCAACGCCCATTGCCTGGAGCACGCCGTCGCCTCGATCAACCGGCTGAAGATGCTGGCCGACTTCCTCGACGGCGACCTCGTGATCTGCCACGACCCGGCGTTCTGGGAGACCTGGCGACCGGCGCCACACTGCTACGTCTGACGTGGGTCTCGAAGGGCCGGCCCGGCGCCGGCCACGCCGTCGACCTCGTCCCGGGGGATGCCCTCGCTTCGAACAGGTCGCCGATCGCCGGCACCCGTGCGGTCTGGGCAGCGTCGGTCTCGCGAGGTAGGTTGCGGCGACGAGTGGCACCGGCTGTCGGCGACGCGACTCTCGACGGGATGGACGATGCTCCTCATTTCCAGTTTGGCGGCGGTGATCGCGCCGGCGTTCCTGATCTCGCTGATCGGCTTCGTCTGGGCCAAACGCGGATTGCCGTTCGATCAGACCATGATCACCCACCTGATGACCATGGTCGCGGCGCCCAGCCTGGTGTTTTCGATCTTCACCAAGATGCACCTGCCGCTCGCCGATGTCGCGACGATGGCCGCGGCGACGATCCTCTGCATGCTGATCTTCGGCGTGGTCGGGGCGATCGGACTGCGCCTCGCCGGACTTTCGGCCCGCGTCTTCCTGCCGTCCCTGATCTTCCCGAACGTCGGCAACATGGGGCTCCCGGTCTGCTTCTTCGCCTTCGGCGACGCCGGCATGACGCTGGCCATGGTCTATTTCGCCGTTTCGGTGATCGGTCAGTTCACGGTGGGTCCGGCGCTCGCCGCGGGTCGGTTCGAAGCGCGCACCCTGCTGCGACTGCCGTTCGTCTACGTGATGATCCTGTCGATCGCCCTGCAAATCTGGGAGATCCGGCCGCCCGCCTGGCTGACCAACACCACCGATCTCGCCGGCGCGATCGCCGTGCCGATGATGTTGTTGTCCCTGGGCGTCGCCCTGGCGCAGTTGAAGGTGGCGCGATTCGGGCGGGCGACCGTGCTGTCGCTCGCCCGCATCGGCGGCGGCGGCCTGACCGGTTGGGCGGTGGCCGCCGCCTTCGGGCTCGCCGGGCCGGCCCGCGGCGCACCGATCATCGAGAGCGCCATGCCGGTCGCGGTGTTCAACTATCTGTTCGCCAGCCTCTACGGCAACGAACCGGAAGAAGTCGCCGGGATGATCCTGGTGTCGACCGCGCTCGCCTATGTCGGACTGCCGTTCCTGATCGCCGCCCTGATGTGACCGCCGCCTCCGCGGGCGCGTCGCCGCGGTGTCCGAAGAAGCGGTGGCGCGTCGACGGCTGGCCGGGCGAACGGCCGGGCATGGCGGTGACCGTCGAGATCGAGACCGACACCCGGACGCTGCCGAGCCATCGGCTCTCACCGCCGCAACGCCAGGTCACGACGCGTTCCGCGAGCGCCGACGACGGGCGAGCGCCGCCGGATGTGCGCGACATCCCCTGAACCATCGCGACGGGCCGTCGGCGGAGATCGTGCCGCATCGGCCGATGGTCGACACCCATCGGAACCGCCGTCACCTCTGCTGTCGAGATCGACAGGCGCCCCGCCCCGACATCGCTCACTTCACGCGATCGAACGCCAGGTGCGGTACGAATTGCCGACCGCTCGGATCGGTGATCGGCGACGCGACCACCTTCAGATGATCGGCATTCAGCTCTTCGACCTTGCGCATCAGGCTCAGCCCCCGCCATTGCGGAAAGGTCGATTGCCAGACCCTGGTGGTGAAGGTGCGTGCGCTCTCGTCGACGTCGTAGGCGCCGAAATAGGCGATGGCCGGACCGACCGGGTCGGTCGGCACGGTACCGGCCTTGGCGGCGCGATCGCCACCGACGATGACGGCGCTGAACGTGCCTTCCGGCGTGAAGACCACCAGGCCCTGCGAGCCGGGTCCCCAGGTGTCGCGCGTCGACCCGTCGGCGAATTGGTCGTAGTTGGTCACCAGCTTCCATGAGCCGATGAGTTCGCTCCGCATCGTTTCGCCGGCCGAAGCCGCACCGCTCGCACAGACGACGAGCCCGAGTACGGCCGCGGTGAAAATGTTGTGCATGGAAACGGATCCTCTCTGGATCGGGGGGGAGATCACGGCTTCAGCGATGCCGCATAGGCGGCGACCGCGACCATCTCGGCGAGCGACATCCCGGCGGTGTTCGCCTTCATCGGCTCGGCCATGGTTCCGGCCCTGAGGCCGTGTTTGAACTCGTAGAGCTGGCGGACGAGATAGGAGGGCGACCGCCCGGCGAGCGGCGGAATGTCGGCGACGCCCTCGAGGGCGTCGCCATGGCAGGCGACGCAGGCGGGAATGCGGTCGGAAGCGCCGCGCTTGGCGATCGCTTCACCGAGCGCGAGACTGCCGGGCGGCACATGGGCGGTGAACGTCACGCGGGAATCGCGATTGACGAAATTTTCCTCGTCGTCGGGCATTTCGACGATGCGACCGGCCAAGGGCTCCGTGCTGCCGTCGCCTTTCGGCGTGTAGTACCAGGACGGGACGTAGCTGGTCGGGACCGTCTCGGTCTCGACGACCCTGATGCGGGGCGGGAGGGTCAGCGACGCGTAATAGGCGACCGCCTGTTCGATCTCTTCGTCGGTCAGGGTCTTCAGACCGGCGATCATGCGAAAGACGTGGCCGCGTTCCTTGACCGCGGTCGAGCGCGCACCGCTGCGGAAATCGGCGATCTGACGCCGAATGTAGGCGGCCGGCAGACCCGCGAGGCTGGCGTTCTCCGGTCCGCCGATACCCTCGGGGCGATGACAGACCCCACAGGGCCGAAGATCGGGCTTGCGCCCCTCGGCGACCACCGACGGCATCGGGGGATGGGCCTGCGGGAACCAGTCACGGGCGACGAAGAGATCGCGGATCTCGGTCAGGGTGTAACCGCGGCTGCTCCCGGGCACGTGGCGGACCGAGCCGTCGTCGGCGGGTGGCACATAGTCGCGCGGTGCGACGGGGTAGGCCCAGACCGGCGGGGCCTCGTCGGCGCCGGCGGCCGAGGCGGCGAGGCAAATGGCGGCGAAGAGTGCGTTGCGAACCGCGCGGCGGGGAGACGGCATCTGAAGGCCACGATCATCTGGGGCCACCGCAGACGCCCCGCCCCTCTCGGGACCGCAGGCTCCGCGGCGAGCGCCGGTTACCGATGTTTTCGAACGGCGGAGATCACACCTGCGGCCGCCGGACCTCCCCGAGGGAAGGGGCGACCGCGACACCGCGTCATACGAAATACTACCGATTCGCGGCGCCGGTGTGCGGCAAAGTTTGCGCCTATTCGGCCACGATGACGGCCGCGGCGACCCGTCGATCACGCCTCGACCGCGCTCGAAACGAGTCGGCGATCTGCGGCGCTGCGTCGCCGCCTCGCTCCACGCGGCGGCTCCGACGCCCGCTCGAACGGTCCCGACCATCGTTCTCGCGGTTTGACCCTACTCATCCGGAGCGGACCCGTCCAAACCCCGGTCTCGGGTCAGTGAGTCTCGGGCTCGCGGCCGGTCGCTCGGCGCAGGATGGCGGCGAGGACGTCGGCGTGGTCGTCGGTCCAGGCGGCGACCTGGGTTTCGGGGGCCATGCGCCGCCACGCGGGGTCGCCGGCGATCGTCGCCAGATCGGCCGGATCGCGGGCCATCACCGCCACGGCGGAAGTCCCGTCGTGCTCGGCCTCGCCGGCCGCGTCGGGATGCCCGACCCGGCTCCACACCGTCAAACCCTCGGCGGTGCCGAGCGCTGCGGCCACCGGCAACAGGTCCATGTGGCGGTTGGTGAGGTGGAAGGCGAGGAGGCCGTGGGGCCCGAGGCGATCGCGGTAGAGGCGGATCGCCTCGCGGGTGAGGAGGTGGACGGGAATCGAGTCGGAGGAAAAGGCATCGACGACGATCAGGTCGGCGGCCGGACGATCGGCGCGCGCCAGGGTCAGACGGCCGTCACCGACGACGATCTCCTGATCGGGCCTGCAGGCGGCGAGAAAGCGGAACTTCGCCGGGTCGCGGGCGATGCGCACCACTTCCGGGTCGATCTCGTAGAAGGTCCAGGCCTCACCGGCGCGGGCGTGGCAGGCGAGCGATCCGGTACCGAGCCCGATCGCCGCAACCCGGGCGATGCGGCCGCCGCCGGCCGCCCGCGCCGCTGCGATCACGTCGGCGAGCGGGCCGCCGGACCAGTAATAGGTCGCCGGCCGCGGGCGGCCGTCGATCGGCGCGCCGGCGACGTCGCGGATGCGCTCGGCGCCATGGATGGTGGTGCCGTGGAACAGGAAGCGGAACTGCCCGTCGGCCGATTCGGCGATGCGGTGGACGCCGTAGAAGGAGCGCACACTCTCGACCTTCGCGAGGCCCGGCGCGAAGCCGACGGCGGCGAAGAGGGTGACGGCGAAGGTGCCGGCGAGGCGCAGATCGTCGGCGCGCGCCATCACCACCAGCACCACCGCCAGCGCCACCAGCGCCAGCAGGGTGGCGTCGGTGAGCGTGCCGAGCGGCAGATGCAGCGCCACCGGCAGGGCGAAGAGGAGCGCCGCGCCGGCGACCCAGGGCAGCGCGCGTCGCAGATCGGCGGTCGAGGGCCGGCGCAGGCCCGGCCGGCAGGCGAGCGCCGCCACCAGCAGGATCGGGTATTCGGCGATGGTGGTGAAGATCGCCGGCGCCAGGAGGCCGGCGAAGATGCCGCCGAGCACGCCGCCGAGGCTCATCCACAGATAGAAGGCGGTGAGGTTGTCGGGTTTCGGCCGGTCGGCGGCGAGTTCGCCGTGGGCGACCATCGCGGCGACGAAGAAGGCGGCGAGTTCGAGGGCGACGCGGGCGGGCAGCGGCAGCACCGGCAGGGCGGTGAGCGCCACGACCGCGGCCATCAGGAACGGCTGCACCGCCAGCATGGCGCCATGGGGCGGCAGCGGCCGGTGCCGGAACACCAGCACGAAGGTGGCGAGGAACAGCGACAGCGGCAGCACCCACAGGAAGGGGGCGGCGGCGACGTCGGTGGAGATGTGGGCGGTGACCGCGACCAGCAGCGCCGAGGGCACGAAGGCGAGGAAGACCCAGCGCAAGGCGCGCCGCGCCGCGATGGGTTCGGGCTTCGTGCGGACCTCGCGCGCGGCCCCGGCCGGAGCGGTCTTCAGCGTCACCGCGCCGAGGGCGGCGATCAGCGCGGCGAGGACGAGGAAGCCGCCGGCCCACAGGCGGGCCTGGGCCTGCGCGCCGATCCACGGCTCGATCACCACCGGATAGGCGAGGAGCGCCAGGAACGAGCCGAGATTGGAGGCGCCGTAGAGGAAATAGGGATCGCTCGCATGGGCATGGCCGGTGCGGGCGAACCACGCCTGCAACAGCGGCCCGTTGACCGACACCGCGAAGAACGGCAGGCCGACGGTGAGGGCGAAGAGGCCGATCAGCCAGACCTCGGTGAAGCGCTCGGGCGGCGCGCCCCAGGACGCCGGCACGGCGATCGGCAGCACCACCGCGGCGGCGAGGCAGACCATCAGGTGGACGCCGATCGCCTTGGCGAGACCGAGCCGGGTGGTGAGGAGATGGGCGAGGCCATAGCCGGCGAGCAGCACGGCCTGGAAGAACACCATCGCCACCGACCATACCGCCGCCGAACCGCCGAGCTTCGGCAGCACCATCTTGGTGAACATCGGCTGCACGGAGAACAGCAGGAAGGCCGAGAGGAACAGCGTGCCGGCGAAGGCCGGCAGGATCAGGGCCGAAAGGCCGCGCCCGGTGCGGCGGGTGGTGATCGTCTGCGACACGCCTCGTCTCCGGCCCAAGGTTTCGCGACCGCCTTCGTCGGGCGTCCGAGACGTTTCTAGCCGAGGAGCCTTTAAGATCTCATCTCCGACGCGTGCAGTCCGCCGCGTGACGTCGCATGGGTGGCGACGAACGGCGATGCGCTGCGCCGCCGTCGACCGTTCCGCTCGCTCACGCCGGCGCGCGGGTCGAGCGGCGCACCACCAGGGTCGGGCGGAACCGCGCGGGGCGCTCGCCGGCCGGCTCGATCAGACCGAGCAGGGCGGCGCAGGCGTCGGCCATCTCCTGTTCGGGCAACGCCAGGGTGGTGAGGCCGTTGGCGAGGTGGGGCACCAGCTCGCCGTCGCCATAGCCGACGAGGGAGAAATCCTCGGGGATCCGCAAACCGAGGCGGGCGGCACCGGCCAGCACGCCGGCGGTGTGGCGGGCGCTGCCGAGCACCAGGCCGGTCGGGCGGTCGGGGCCGGCCATCAGGTCGAGGAATGCGCCTTCGGCGGCATCGGCGCGCGGCGGGCAGATCCGCACCCGCCGCAGCGTCTCGGGATCGCGGCCGACGACCGAGAGAAAACCGTCGAGGCGCGCCGCCCCGGTCGACACGCGCGAGAGATTGCCGATGTAGCCGATACGGACATGGCCGAGATCGACGAGGTGGCGCGCCGACAAGGCGAGGCCGTAGTCGTCGGCGACCTCGACCCGCGGCGCGTCGATCTGCGGGTGGTGGCGCAGCAGCTGCACGACGTCGAGCCGCGCCAACATCGCCAGGGTCTCGGGCGTCGGATCGGCGGTCGGCGCCAGCACCACGCCTTCGGCCTGGGCCTCGAGCAGATTGAGGATCGCCGACTGTTCGCGATCGGGGCGGTCGTCGGTGGTCGACAGCATCATCTGGCGCGAGCGCGGCGCGGCGGCGTCGGCCAGCGTCTTGGCGATGGTGGTGTAATAGCGATTCTCGATGTCGGGGATGACCAGACCGATGATCCGGCTCTTGGCGGTCTTCAGACTGCGCGCCGCACTGTTGGGGACGTAGCCGTGATGGGCGGCGAGCTCCTGGATGCGGCGCTTGGTCTCGGCGCTGATCGCCGGATGGTCGTTGAGCGCCCGCGACACGGTCGAGTGCGCCATGCCGAGCATGGTCGCCAATTGCTTGATGGTGATCGGCTCTCTCGTCGCCACGCGATGGATCTCGCTCGCTCGCCGCCGTCCGCGCCGCGGGTCGACGCCCTCCGGAAAGGATACCGATTCCGCCCGCGCGGCAACCCGCTTCTCGGCACGCGCGCCCCGTGCGACCTCTTGCCGATGCGCAATGCCACGAAACGCGGAATCGCGGCATTGACAGATTGCACACGTGTGCGCTAGCAATAATGCACACGTGAGCACCAGTCGCGGCAACGGCGTTGCTTCGCGGTTGCGAGCGAAATCGTACGGGACCCTCGGCGGTCTTTGTGCGTTGCAACAGAACGTCCCGGCGCGGGTGGGGTTTCGCATGGCCATGGCATTCACCGATCTCAGCGCCGATCTCGCCGCCGTCCGCGCGACCCTCTCCGGCATGGGGCTGCTCGCCGCCGACGAACCCTTCGTCGTCGAGCCGCTGACCGGCGGCGTCTCGTCCAACGTCCTGGTGATCAGCACCGGCGAGCGCCGCCTCTGTCTCAAACAGGCACTGCCCCGTCTCAAGGTGGCGAAGGAATGGCTGGTGCCGATCTCGCGGATCTATGCCGAGATCGACTGGTTGACCACCGTCGCGACGATCGAGCCGACCCTGGTGCCGGCGGTGCTCGGCGTCGACCGCGCCGCCGGTTGCTTCGCCATGGAATTCCTGGCGCCGGCCGAGCATCCCAATTGGAAGGCGCGGCTGATGGCCGGATCGGTCGATCCCGCCTTCGCGGGTCTCCTCGGCGACCGCCTCGGGCGGATCCATGCGGCCACGGCGCGCCGACCGGAGCTCGCCGCCACCTTCGCCACCGACGCCGATTTCCATGCCCTGCGGCTCGATCCCTATCTGCTCGAGACGGCGCGCAACCACCCCGATCTGGCGGCACGGCTGGAGGCGGTGGTCGAGACCACGCGGACCACCAAGCTGGCGCTGGTGCACGGCGACGTGTCGCCGAAGAACATTCTGATCGGACCTCGAGGGCCGGTGCTGCTCGACGCCGAATGCGCCTGGTGGGGCGATCCGGCCTTCGATCTCGCCTTCTGCCTCAACCACCTGCTGCTCAAGGCGGCGGTGCTGCCGGCGGTGCGCCCGGCGCTGTTCGAGAGTTTCCGCCGCCTGACCGCGGCCCATCTCGCCCATGTCGACTGGGAGCCGGTCGACGCGCTCGAAGCCCGCGCGGCCGCTCTCCTCGCCTGCCTGCTTCTCGCTCGGGTCGACGGCAAGTCGCCCGCCGAATACCTCGACGCGGGCCGCCGCGACCTCGTGCGCGCCGCCGCCCGCCCCCTGATCGCGCAACCGCCGGTGAGCCTCGCCGCGGTCGCCACGCATCTCGAAAGGATCGTCGCATCATGAGCCGCATCACCGAGGTCACGCCGCGCCGGGTCTGGGACTCCCGCGGCTGGCCGACCGTCGAAGTCGACGTCACCATCGCCGGCGGCCGATCGGGCCGCGGCATCGCCCCGGCCGGCGCCTCGCGCGGCCTGCACGAGGCGGTCGAGCTGCGCGACGGCGGCGAGGCGCTCGGCGGCAAGGGGGTCGCGGCGGCGATCGAGGCGGTCCGCCGCGAGATCGCGCCGGCGCTGATCGGCCGCGACGTGCAGGATCAGGCGGGCATCGACGGGCTCCTGGTGGCGCTCGACGGCACGCCCAATCGGTCGCGGCTCGGCGGCAACGCCATCGTCGCCACCTCTATGGCGGTGATGTTCGCGGCCGCCGCCGACGCCGGCCTGCCGCTGTGGAAGCATCTCGCCGGCGCGACCGTGCCGAAGATGCCGTTGCCGCAGATCCAGATCTTCGGCGGCGGGGCGCACGCCGGGCGGCGCATCGACATCCAGGATCTGATGGTGATCGCCACCGGCGCGACGAGCTTCGACCGGGCGTTGGAGATGACCTGCGAGGTCTATCATGCCGCCGGCCGGATCATGGCCGAGCGCGGCCTGTTGCAGGGCGTCGCCGACGAAGGCGGCTGGTGGCCGGCCTTCGAGAACAACGAACACGCCCTCGACACCCTGGTGCGCGCCATCGAGCGGGCCGGCTACGTCCCCGGCGAGGACGTCGCCATCGCCCTCGACATCGCCTCGTCGGAGTTCGGCAAGGACGGCCGCTACCGCCTCGCCCTCGAGGATCGCGAACTCTCCTCCGACGCCATGGCGGAGATGCTGATCGGCTGGCTCGACCGCTATCCGATCGTCTCGATCGAAGACCCGCTGGCGGAAGACGACGAAGCGGGGCTCGTCGCCTTCACCGCGGCGGTGGGTCACCGCGTGCAGATCATCGGCGACGACTTCCTGGTGACCAACGCCGGGCGTGTCTCGGCAGCGGCGAAGGCCGGGGCCTGCAATGCGGTGCTGCTGAAGCCCAATCAGGCCGGCACCATCACCGAGACCCGCGCCGCCCTCGCCGCGGCGCAGGCGGAAGGTTGGGGCACCGTGGTCTCGGCGCGCTCCGGCGAGACCGAAGACGTCGCGATCGTCCATCTCGCCACCGGCTGGAACGCCGGCCAACTCAAGGTCGGTTCCTTCGCCCGCTCCGAACGCATGGCCAAGTGGAACGAGGCGGTCCGGGTCGAACAGACCGGTCTCGCCTATTGGGGGCCGACGGCGCTGAAGCGCTGAATCCGCCCACGAACACCCCGGGACCAGCTCTGCGCGGCCGTCGACGGCGGCCGCGACGGGGCGGGTCGGTCCCCATCGAGATCCAATCATGGTTCCAACCACTCCAGGGAGGAGTGCGCATGTCGAACGCAGCGGCCATCATCGAACAGCCGACGGGCCAGAAGAAATTCAGTATGAAACCGATCATCCAGGTCGGCGCCGGCAATGCCCTGGAGATCTACGACTTCATGATCTACGGGTACTACGCCCGCTACATCGCCCAGACCTATTTCCCCAGCGACAACGAACACGTGTCGCTGATGTTGTCGCTGATGACCTTCGCCTTCGGGTTCCTCGCCCGTCCGGTCGGCGCCATCGTGATCGGCTCCTATACCGATCGGCACGGCCGTCGCGCCGGCCTGATCCTGGCGCTCGCCATGATGTCGCTCGGCATCATCGCGGTGGCCTGCACCCCGTCCTATGCCTCGATCGGCATCGCCGCACCGTTGATCGTGCTGCTCGGCCGCCTGCTCCAGGGCTTCTCCGCCGGTGCCGAACTCGGCGGCGTGGTGGTCTATCTCGCCGAAATCGCCCAGCCCAACCGGCGTTCGTTCTACACCTGCTTCCAGGTCTGTAGTCAGCAGTTCGCGGTGATGGCCGCGTCGATCGCCGGCATCCTGCTGCTCTACTCCCTGTCGCCGAGCGAGATGTCGGCCTGGGGCTGGCGTCTGCCCTTGCTGTTCGGCTGCGCGGTGATCCCGGTGCTGTTCTGGCTCCGGGCGAGCCTCGCCGAGACCGAAGTCTTCGCCCGCAAGAAGAAGACCCCGTCGCTCGGCGAGATCTGCAGCAGCCTGGTCACCGGCTGGCGCGTCATCCTGCGCTGCATGGGCCTGTCGGCGATGGCGGTGGTCACCTCGCAGGCGATCACCACCTATGCCCCGACCTTCATCAAGTCGCTCAAGCTCGGCGACGTGGTCGGCTTCGTCACCCTGTTCTTCGTCGGGGTGACCATCCTGGGGTCGCTGCTGCTCGCCTCGCTGATCGCCGACCGGGTCAATCGGCGCTCGATGCTGATCGTCGTCACCACCACGGCGATGGTCACCGCCTATCCGCTGCTCTCCTGGCTGGCGGCCGATCCGACGATCGTCAAGTTCGTGGTGTTCGAACTGTGGTTCTCGGTGATGTACGCGAGCTACAGCGCCGCCCAGGTGCCGACCATGGTCGAGACCGTGCCGGCCCAGAGCCGCACCTCCGGCTATTCCTTCGCACAGGCGGTGGCCGCGGCGGTGCTCGGCGGCTTCACCCCGGCGATCGCCACCTGGCTCAATCACGCCTTCGACTCCAATGCGATGGTCGGTCTGTGGCTGGCGATCGCCGCCGGCATCTCGCTGATCTCGGCCCTCACCCTCGACGGGCGGGCGGTTCGCGAAGGTCAGGCGGCGCCGCTACACTGAGCCGGAATCGCCGCGCGGGAGGATCGGTCCTGCCGCGCGGTCCCTCCGTCCGACGCCGGCCCGAGGCCGGCCGGACGCCTTCAACCGAAGACGGTGGCGCGCCATGAAGATCGTCGTACTCGACGGATATACGCTGAACCCCGGGGATCTCTCCTGGGATCCGATCGCCGGCCAGGGCGACCTCACGGTCCACGACCGCACCGCCGCCGACGACGTGGTCGCGCGGATTGGCGTGGCGGAGATCGTGTTCACCAACAAGACGGTGCTGTCGCGGGCCGTGCTCGACGCCTGTCCGGCGATCCGCTTCATCGGCGTGCTGGCGACCGGCTACAACGTCGTCGACGTCGCGGCGGCGACCGAACGGGGCGTCGTCGTTTCCAACATCCCGACCTATGGCACCGCCGCGGTGGCGCAGTTCGCCACCGCCCTGATGCTCGAGTTGTGTCACCGGGTCGGCGCCCACGACGCCAGCGTCCACGACGGCGAGTGGTTCCGCCGGCCCGACTGGTGCTACTGGCTGAACCCGCTGGTCGAACTGGCGGGGAAGACCCTCGGCATCGTCGGTTTCGGCCGGATCGGTCAGGCCTTCGGCCGGATCGGGCAGGCGCTCGGCATGACGATTCTCGCCTTCGACGCCTACCAGGACGAGAGCCTCGAGAGCCCGACCCTGCGTTACGCCGGGCTCGACGAGCTCCTGTCGCAGTCCGACGTGATCAGCCTGCATTGCCCGCTCACCGAGACCAACCGCGGCATGATCGACGCGGCGGCGCTCGCCAAGATGAAGCCGACCGCGTTTCTCCTCAACACCTCGCGCGGGCCGCTGGTGGTCGAGCAGGATCTCGCCGATGCGCTGAACGCCGGTCGGCTCGCCGGCGCCGCCCTCGACGTGCTGTCGAGCGAACCGCCGGCGCGCGACAATCCGTTGCTGACCGCCCGCAACTGCATCGTCACGCCGCACATCGCCTGGGCCGCTCAGGCGGCGCGGCAGCGAATGATGACCATCGCCGAAGAGAACCTCGCCGCCTTCCTCGCCGGACGCCCGATCAACGTCGTCCGCCCTTGACCCCGACCGATCACCGCGAGGGGCCTCCCGGCCCGTCGCGGTGCGGCGCTTCCCCCCTTCGAGAGGCTCCATGAGCGAACTTTCTCCGATCGACGCCGCCGCCCTGCGGCTGCGCCGGGCCCAGGCCGCCGCGACCACCTGCGCACCCGTCCGCGACCTGATCGGCGCCGACGACATCGCCGCCGCCTATGCCGCGCAGGCCGCCAACCACCGCGCCTGGATCGCCGCCGGGCGCCGGCCGATCGGTGCCAAGGTGGCGCTGTCGGCCAAGGCGGTCCAGCAGCAGATGGGCGTCTCGGCGCCGACCCATGGCCGGCTGTTCGCCGACGGTTGTCTCGCCGAAGGCCAAGAGATCCCCTTCGCGCACCTGGTCCAGCCCAAGCTCGAGACCGAGATCGCGGTGGTGCTCGAACGCGCGCTCGATCGGACGAAGAACACCGTCGCCGACGTGCTGTCGGCGGTGGCCTATGCGGTGCCGGCCTTCGAGATCGTCGGTTGCCGGGTGCTGAATTGGGACGTCAAGGTCGCCGACTTCATCGCCGACAACTCCGCCGCCAGTCACATCGTGCTGGGCACGCGGCCGAAGAAGCTCGGCGACTTCGACGCGCTGCGCTGCCGGATGGAGACCCGCCTCGACGGCGCGGTGGTGTCGTCGGGCGTCGGCGCGGCGGTGGCCGGCAATCCGATCGCCGCCCTCGTCTGGCTCGCCGACGCGCTGGCGCTGGACGGGCGACCGCTGCAGGCCGGCGACGTGGTGATGACCGGCTCGCTCGGACCGATGGCGCTGGTCGCCCCCGGACAGCGCTACGAAGCCGAGATCGAAGGTCTCGGCCGCGTCGAGACGAGCTTCTCGACCATCTGAATCCCCAGGGTGCCGCCGTCACGCGCGGTATCCGCCCCCGGAGGAAGTCCCATGCCCGCACCCGTCAACCCCTTCAAGAAGGGGCTCCGCGAAGGCCGCCGTCAGATCGGCCTGTGGAGCCAGATCGGCAGCCCGACGGCGATCGAGATGATCGCCGGTTCCGGTTTCGACTTCATCGGCATCGACGCCGAGCACGGGCCGAGCGATCTGGTGACCGTCTACGCCCAGCTCCAGGCGATCGCCGCCGGCGGCCCGAGCCACCCGCTGGTGCGGTTGCCGAGCTGCGACCCGGTGCTGGTCAAGCAATATCTCGACATCGGCGTCCAGACCCTGGTGTTCCCGCAGGTCGAATCGGCGGAGCAGGCGGCGGCGATCGTCGCCTCGACCCGCTATCCGCCGAAGGGCGTGCGCGGCTATTGCGGCGCACCGCGGGCCTCGGGTTTCGGCCGGATCAAGGACTATCCGTTCACGGCCGAGGCGGAGATCTGCATCATCGTCCAGCCGGAATCGATGAAGGCGGTCGACTCGCTCGAAGCGGTGGCGGCGATCGACGGCATCGACGGCTTCTTCTTCGGCCCCGGCGACCTCTCGGCCGACATGGGGCTCCTGCACGGCGCGACCCGCCCGGAGGTCGTCGAGGTGTTGATCGCCGCCGCCCGGCGGATCAAGGCGACGGGCAAGAGCGCCGGGACCATCTGCGGCGACGAGGCGCTGACGCGTCGCTACATCGAAGCCGGCTTCGACATCGTCGCGGTCGGGTCCGACCAGGGCGTGCTGGTGCGCGGCGCCGACGACCTCGCGGCGAAGTTCCGCTGAACGACACTCGGAGAGACACCATGACCGACGTCGGCTTTCGCATCTTCACCCGCGTGCCGCGGCCCGCGCCCGATCTGATCGCGGCCTTCGCGGACCTCGCCGCGGCCGACGTCGGCGACGTGATGCGCACCTTCAACGTGATGGAGGCCGGGCTCGTCGCCATCGTCCCGGGGCGCTTCGTCGGGCCGGCCCTGACCGTCCGCGTCCGCGCCGGCGACAATCTGATGATCCACAAGGCCCTCGACCTCGCCCAGCCCGGCGACGTGGTGGTGATCGACGGACAGGGCGACCTCGACAACGCCCTGATCGGCGAGAATCTCGCGCTGTGGGCCCACCATCGCGGCGTCGCCGGACTGGTGATCGACGGCGGCGTCCGCGACATCGAGCAACTCCGGTCGATCGGGCTGCCGATCCGGGCCCGCGGGGTCACGCCGGCGGGCAGCTTCAAGACCGGCGGCGGCGAGGTCAACGTGCCGATCGCCTGCGCGCGCGTGGTGGTGATGCCGGGCGACGTGGTGATCGGCGACGCCGACGGGGTGGCGGTGGTGCCGCAGCGCGACATCGCCGGCGTGCTCGCCGGCGTCGCCGCCAAGCTGGCGACCGAATCCGCGGCGAAGACCGGCATCGCCGCCGGGAACTGGGTTCGCCCGACCACGACCGACGATGCGGTCCGGGGGATGGGCTGCGCGATCCACGACACCGGCTACGAATCCTAGCCGGCGGCCCACGTCGGACGAGGCGGGGAACGGCGCGACCGGCAGGCTCGGCGGGAACTCACCGTCCAGGAATGATCGCCACGCCGTCGGCGGCGACCGACACGGCGACGTCGCATCCCGGCTTCAGCGGTGCGGCGACGTCCGGCGAGACCACGAAGAGCTCGATCTCCGGGGTGATCCGCACGCGATATTCCATGTGGCTGCCGAGATAGGCGGCGGTGGCGAGGCGGCCGGGCAAGGTCCCCGGAGCGCCGGCGCCCGGCGCGAGGCCGACCGACTGCGGGCGGATCGCCAGTTCGGCGGCCCCGACCGTCGCCCCGTGATGGGGCAAGGTCAGGACCAGACCGGCGAGGTCGATCTCGGCGAGGGGGCCGTCGATCCGCCGCACCTCGATCGGCACGATGTTGGCGTCGCCGATGAAGTCGGCGACGAAGCGGCTCTCCGGCTGCTCGTAGAGGGCGCGCGGACTGCCGTCCTGGGCCACCGCGGCCATGTTCATCACCAGGATGCGATCGGAGATCGCCAGCGCCTCCTGCTGGTCGTGCGTCACATAGACCGCGGTCAACGACAGGCTCTGCTGCAATTCGCGGATCTCTTCGCGGACGTGGCGGCGCAATTTGGCGTCGAGGTTCGACAGCGGCTCGTCGAACAGCAGAACCTCGGGCTCGAGCACGATCGCCCGGGCCACCGCGACGCGCTGCTGCTGGCCGCCGGAGAGTTCGCTCGGCAGGCGACTCTCGTAGCCGGCGAGGCCGACCAGGGCGATCTTGTCGGTCGCCGCGGCGATCGCCTCGGCCTTCTTCATGCCGCCGGCGCGCAGGCCGTAGCAGACGTTCTCCAGCACCGTCATGTGGGGAAACAGCGCGTAGGACTGGAACACCATGCCGATGTTGCGCTCCGACGCCGCGGCGAGGGTGACGTCGCGGCCGCCGATCAGGATCCGGCCGTCGTCCGGCCGCTCGAGACCGGCGATCAGGCGCAGCATGGTGGTCTTGCCGCAGCCCGAGGGCCCGAGCAGGGTCACCAGGGTGCCGCGGTCGATCGCCAGATCGATCGTGCGCAGGGCGGTGACGTCGCCGTAGCGCTTGGTCACGCCGCGCAGTTCGACGGCCGGGGTCGTGACGTCGCTCATGGTTGCACCATCGTCGCGGGAGTGAGGGACGCCGTCCCACGGACGGGACGGGCACCGGGCCGATTGAGCCCGACGCCCAGGCGGATGATCAGCAGGATCAGCAACATCAGGACGATCAGCATCGCCGAATAGACGATCGCCACGCCGTAGTCGCCGACGTCGGCGCGGCCGACGATGTAGACGGTGGCGAGCTGATATTCGCCGGTGACCAGGAAGATCACCGCGCTGACCGCCGTCACGGCGCGCACGAAGCTGTAGACCAGCGCCGTGGTCACCGCCGGGCGCATCAGGGGCAGGAGCACCAGCACCAGGGTGCGCAGCGACCGCGCGCCGAGGGTCAGCGACGCCTCGTCGAGGGAGCGGTCGATCTGGGCGAGATTGGCGATGCCGGCGCGGATGCCGACCGGCATGTTGCGGAAGGCGAAGGCGATGGCGATGATCGTGCCGGTCCCGGTCAGGGCCAGCGGCGGCACGTTGAAGGCGAGAATGTAGCTGACGCCGATGACCGTGCCGGGAATGGCGAAGCTCATCATCGCCAGGAACTCGAAGGCCTGGCGGCCGGCGAAGCGCTGGCGGTCGAGCAGCCAGGCGACGACGATGCCGATCGCCGCGGTGAAGGGCATGGCGATCAGCGCCACCTCGAAGGTGGTCACCAGCGAATTCCACGCCGAGCCGCTGAGGAACCAGCCGCCGATGCCCTTCTCGATCGAGAAGGCGGTGATCAGGTGGCGCAGCGTCGGGGTGTTGTCGCGGCCGATCGATTCGACGAAGCCGCCGACCATGATCGTGCCGTAGACCGCGACGGTGAGCGCGAGATAGGGCAAGGCGAGGCCGTAGCACAGCGCCTTGAGCCCGCCGGGCAGCTCGGTCGCCCGTCCCGCCGCGCCCTTGCCGCCCATGGTGGCGTAGCCGCGCCGCCCGACCCAGGCGCGTTGGGCCTGAAAGGCGGTCAGGGTGAAGGTCAGGAGGACGATCGCCAGCACCGCGGCGCGGCCCTGATCGTGGGTGGTGCCGACCACCGCGAAGAAGATGTCGGTCGACAGCACCGTGAAGTTGCCGCCGATCATCAGCGGATTGGCGAAATCGGCCATGCTCTCGATGAAGGCGATCAGGAAGGCGTTGGCGAGGCCCGGCCGGATCAGCGGCCAGGTGATGGTGCGGAAGGTGCGCCAGCGCCCGGCGCGCAGGGTCTCGGCCGCCTCCTCGAGGCTCGGCGCGACGCCCTGGAGCACGCCGATCATCACCAGGAAGGAGATCGGCGTGAAGGCCAGGACTTGCGCCACGGTGATGCCGGTGACGCCGTAGATCCAGCGGGTACGCGGCACGTGGAAGAGATCGGCGACCCAGATCGTCACCGCGCCGGATCGGCCGAACAGCAGGATCAGCGCCAGACCGATGACGAAGGGCGGGGTGATGATCGGCAGCACCGAGAGGAGGCCGATCAGCGGCTTCATCGGCACCCGGGTGCGCAGCGCCAGCAGCGCGAAGGCCAGCCCGAGCAGGGTGGTGACCACCCCGACCACGGTCGCCACCACCACGGTGTTCCAGGCGGTGCCGCAGGCGCCGCCGCCGACGAGGCAATCGATGCCCCAGATCGGGCGTCCGAACAGCTTGGCGCCGAACAGCTCCGGCGCGAAGCCGCCGTCGTTGTCCTTGACCGCGGAGACGAAGATGCACAGCGCCGGATAGATCACGAACAGGGCGATCAGCGCGACGACCAGGAGGATCGCGCCGGTGACGAAGACGTCGCCGCGGCACACCCCCTGCCGGGCGAGGCCGTTGGCGATCAGCATCAGCATCGCGACGAGGAACACCAGGGCGCCCCAGCCGAGCGCCGGTTGGGTCGGTGCGGGATCCGCGAACCAGGGACCGAGTGCCGCGACGCCCCAGCCGTTGTGGACGATCGCGAAACCTTCGATCACCGTCCACAGGATCGCCGTGGCGGCGGCGGCGACGAGCAGGCGCGGACGCGCCCGCCCGAACACCGCGACGGTCGCCGGGATCAGGGCGAGGATCAGCGGGATCAGCCACCCCCGCGCACCTGCCGAGGCCTGGACCACCGCCGGCCACGCCGGCACGCCGCGCGGAATGCCGCCGAGGCCGTACCACGGCAGGGCGATCAGCGCGGCCCAGGCCACCACCAGCCAGATCTTGGCGGAGCGCGGAAACCCGTCCATCACCGCGGCGCGTTCTTCACCTGCTCGGCCCAGCGGGCGAGGATGCGGTTGCGCGTCGCCTTCGAGCCGTAGGTGGTGAAGTCGTAGGCGATCAGCTTGATCTTGGAGAGATCGGGCGATTCCGGCGGCACCGGGGTCTCGGGGTTGGACGGAATCTGGAAGCTGCCGGCGGCGGCGGCGAGTTTCTGCGCGGCCGGGGTCAGCGCCCATTCATAGAACTTCTTGGCCGCGTCGAGATGCGGCGCGCCCTTGATCAGGCTCATCGAGCCGATCTCGTAGCCGGTGCCTTCGCAGGGCGAGACCACCTGTGCCGGCTTGCCGGAGCGGGCGACGTTGATGATGTCGTGCTGGAAGGCGATGCCGATCAGCGTCTCGCCCTGGCCGATCGACAGGGCCGGCGCGGCGCCGGTCTTGGGGTATTCGTTGACGTTGGCGTGCAGCGCCTTGAGGTAGGTGAAGGCGTTCTCCTCGCCCATCAGCTGGATGATGGTGGCGAGCACGGTCCAGGCGGTGCCGGAGGCGTTGGGGTCGGCCATCTGCACCTCGCCCTTGAACTCGGGCTTGATCAGGTCGGCCCAGCAGGCCGGGGCGGTCAGCTTGCGCCGCGCCAGCTCGTCCTTGTTGTAGCCGAAGCCGAGCGCGCCCATGTAGATGCCGACGGTGCGGTCGTGGGCGATGGCCGCCTGTTTCTGGGCCCAGTCGTGCAGGGTCGCGCGCTTGGGCGAGACATAGGGCTCGGTCAGGCCGTCGTCGGCGGCCTGGAGATGGGGATCGCCGGTGCCGCCCCACCAGATGTCGCCGTGGGGATTCTCCTTCTCGGCGCGGATGCGGGCGTAGGTCTCGCCGGCCGACATGCGGATCATGTCGACCTTGACCCCGGTCTCCTTCTCGTAGGTCGTGGCCATCGAGCGGCACCAGGCCTCGTCGACGCCGCAGTACATCACCAGGCTGCCCTCGGCGCGCACGCCCGACGTTCCGCCGGCGAGCAGGGTCGTGCCCAGAAAGAGACCGATGGCGACGGTGCGGACCCGTGCCGCGGTGACGGTGAACCCAGACATGGCGTTTTCCCCAATCTCATCCGAAGGCCCGCGACGGGTGTCCCCCCGCGTCGAGCCCTTCGATTCGTGATTTGTGAGCCGTCTTGCTTTCGAGAGCAATGATGCGTCTCAAAATGACGGGAAGGCCGGTTCGATGCGGCGCCCGGCCGGCGGCGACGACGGCAACTTCCCCGGCGAAGAGCATCGCCGTTGCGCCGATCGGCGTCCCCGCGGAATCCGTTTTCCCGATCGACCGAACACCGCGACGGCGAGGCCTGCGCAAACCGGTCGGGCTCGGCTAAGATCCGAAAGAAGACAAGATCGATCGATATTGTCTGTTTCGGCGACGACCGGCCCGGGTCGGCGAGGACGGCGGGCCGGCGCCGCTCGTCCGTGTTCCGCGTCGGGCGCGGTGCGCCGCCGGTCGGCCGCGACGGCGCGCCCGCCGGGTCCCGCCGATGGCCAGAGGAGATCCCCACGATGCCCACCCGCGATGCCGGCGGCACCGCCGCCCGGTCGGTGCTCGACCTGATCGGCCACACGCCGCTGGTCGAAGTGACGCGGCTCGACACCGGCCCGTGCCGGCTGTTCCTCAAGCTCGAGAGCTGGAATCCGGGCGGATCGATCAAGGATCGCATCGCCCTGTCGATGATCGAGGCGGCGGAGGCCGACGGGCGATTGAAACCCGGCGGGGTCATCGTCGAGGCGACCGCCGGCAACACCGGCCTCGGCCTCGCCCAGGTCGGCCTGCCCAAGGGCTATCGGGTGATCCTGGTGGTGCCGGACAAGATGTCGCGCGAGAAGGTGCAGCATCTGAAGGCGCTCGGCGTCGACGTGCGGAACACCCGCTCCGACGTCGGCAAGGGCCATCCCGACTACTATCAGGACGTCGCCGCGCGAATCGCCGCCGAGATCCCCGGCGCCTTCTTCGTCGATCAGTTCGCCAACCCGGCCAATCCGCGCGCCCACGAGGCGACCACCGGTCCGGAGATCTTCGAGGCGCTCGGCGGCGACGTCGACGCGGTCGTCGTCGGGGTCGGTTCGGGCGGCACGCTGACCGGCCTCGGCCGCTATTTCCGGAGCGTCTCGCCGAAGACGAAGATGATCCTCGCCGACCCGGTCGGGTCGATCCTGGCGCCGCTGATCACCACCGGTGAGACCATCGAGCCGGGCTCGTGGACGGTCGAGGGGATCGGTGAGGACTTCGTGCCGCCGAATGCCGATCTGTCGCTGGTCGCGCAGGCCTTCTCGATCTCCGACCGCGAGAGCATGGCGGCGGCGCGCGAGTTGCTCGCCCGCGAGGGCATCCTCGCCGGCTCGTCGTCGGGCACGCTGCTCGCCGCGGCCCTGAAGTGGTGCCGGGCGCAGAGCGCGCCGAAGCGGGTGGTCAGTCTGGTCTGCGACACCGGCGCCAAATATCTCTCCAAGGTGTTCAACGACGTGTGGCTGACCGAGGAGGGGCTCGACCGGATCGGCGCGCGCGCCGGCGCGGTCAAGGTCGGCGATCTCGTGGTGCGCCGCCACGTCGACGGCGGCACCGTCACCGTCGGTGCCGACGACACGCTGCTCACCGCCTATCGCCGCATGCGCGCGGCCGACGTGTCGCAATTGCCGGTCGTCGACGGCGTGCGCCTGGTCGGGCTGCTCGACGAGAGCGACCTGCTCGCCGCTCTCGGCGCCGGCGGCGAACCGACCGGGCGCTTCGCCGGGCTGGTCGGTTCGGCGATGGCCCGGGACGTGCGCACCCTCGCCGCCTCGGCGCCGGTCGCCGATCTCCTGCCGTTGTTCGAGCGCGGCGACGTCGCGGTGGTCGTCGACGGCGACGCCTTCCTCGGGCTCGTCACCCGTGTCGACTTCATCAACCGTCTGAGGCTCGCATCGTGAACGCCACCCCCCGCAATCGGCTCGCCTTCTCCACCCGCACCGTCCACGGCGGCCAGAGCCACGACCCGACGACCGGCGCCGTGATGGTGCCGATCTACGCCACCTCGACCTATGCCCAGCTCAGCCCCGGGGTGCATCGCGGCTGGGAATACGGCCGCACCCACAATCCGACCCGACAGGCCTTCGAACGCGCCATCGCCGACCTGGAGAGCGGCACCGCCGGCTTCGCCTTCGCGTCCGGGTTGGCGGCGATCGCCACGCTGGTCGACGTCTTCGACGAGGGCTCGCACATCGTCGCCTCCGAGGACCTCTACGGTGGTTCGTTCCGCACCTTCGAGCGGGTCAAGAAGCGCACCAACGGGCTGTCGACGAGTTTCGTCGACTTCCGCGATCCCGCTGCGATCGAGGCGGCGATCCGGCCGGAAACCCGGCTGTTGTGGGTCGAGACGCCGACCAATCCGCTGCTGCGGCTCGCCGATCTCTCGGCCGTCGCCGAGATCGGGCGGCGGCGCGGCGTCGTCACCGTCGCCGACAACACCTTCGCCAGCCCCGCGCTGCAGCGGCCGCTCGAGCACGGCATCGACGTGGTGGTCCATTCGACGACCAAATATCTCAACGGCCATTCCGACATGATCGGCGGCTCGGTGGTGGTCGGCGACCGCCCGGATCTGGTCGAAAAACTCACCTTCCTGCAGAACGCGCTGGGCGCCGTCTCCGGCCCCTTCGACAGTTTCCTGGCGTTGCGCGGGCTCAAGACCCTGGCGCTCAGGATGGAGCGGCATTCGGCGAACGGCCTCGCCATCGCCCGCTTCCTCGAGGCGCGGCGCGACGTCCGGCGGGTGATCTACCCCGGTCTCGACAGCCATCCCCAGCACCGGCTGGCGCGCGAGCAGATGAAGGCCTTCGGCGGCATCGTCACGGTCGAACTCGATCGCGATTTCGCCGGAACCAGCCGCTTCCTCGGGCGGACGAAGCTCTTCACGCTGGCCGAGAGCCTCGGCGGGGTCGAGAGCCTGATCGAACATCCGGCGGTGATGACCCATGCGTCGATCCCGGCGGAGACGCGCGCCGCCCTCGGGATCGGCGACGGACTGGTGCGGCTGTCGGCAGGAATCGAAGACGGCGAAGATCTCGTCGCCGATCTCGCCCAGGCGCTCGACGGCTGAAGGTCACGATCGGGTGGACGCCTCGATCCACCGCCGCGGGCGACGACCCGCGGCGGTGAAGCCCGCGAGCGCAGGCCGCCCGACCGACCGGGGCTTCCGGCTTCGACCCGACCGCCGCCGACCGGCGTCGGCGGGTCCGCCGCCCGGGGTTTCGCGTCCGGACGCACGAAAGCCCGCTCATGCTGCCTCGCTCCGGCAAAACAAAATACTATTTCTATAGAATATGTTGATTCAATCCGAGCCCGGACTATCCTGAGTTCGAGCGGGCCGCGAGACGAGGCCCCAACGTGACGAGGGGGCATTCATGATCGACGTCCGCAACCCCATTCCCGCCGTCGGGCCGACCCGACGCCGGGTCCTGACCGGCGCCGCCGGCGCCCTCGGGCTCGCCGCCGGCGGCCTCGCCGTGGGCAAGGGCCTGTTCACGCCGGCGATCGCCGCGCCGGCGACCAAGATCCGCCTCGCCTGGACCGAAGTGGCGGCCTGCCATTCGCCGCTCGGCTTCGGCGTCGCCAAGGGCATCTACGCCAAGCACGGCGTCGACGTCGAACTGTTCTTCCAAGGGTCGAGCGGCCAGACCCTGATCCAGGCGTTGGCCACCGGTAAGGCCGACGCCGGCGCCGGTCTGGTCGGCGACTGGCTGAAGCCGCTGGAGCAGGGCTTCGACGTCAAGCTGTTCGTCGGCTCGCACGGCGGCTGCCTGCGGCTGCTCGCCTCGGAAGCCTCGAAGGTCAAGGACATCCGCGACCTCAAGGGCAAGACCGTCGCGGTCTACGGGCTCGGCACCTCGCCGCACATCCAGTTCCAGGTGGCGGTCGCCAAGGCCGGGCTCGACCCGCAGGCCGACGTGACCTGGAAGGTGGTGCCGTTCGAACTGGTCGGCGACGTCGTCGCCCGCGGCGAGGCCGATCTCGCCGCCCATCTCGACCCCTGGGCCTATTCGATCGAGAAGAAGCACGGCTTCAAGCTGATCGCCGACAGCCAGACCGGCATCTTCGAGAACCGCTCGTGCTGCGTGCTCGGGGCCAACGGCGCCTTCATCAAGGACAACCGCGATGCGCTGCGCCGGCTCGCCGAGGGCAACATCGAGGTCCACGAATATACCGCCGCCCATCCGGACGAGGTCGCCGCCTGGTACCTCGAGAACCTCAAGCCGGCCGGCCTCGACCTGAAGTCGCTGACCGAGGTGATCGGCCATCTCGTCACCCACAATCACCCGATCGGTCCCGACCTCGTCGAGCAGATCCGGCTCGGGGCGGAAGACCTGAAGCTGGTCAAGGTGCTCGAGCCGGGCACCGACCCGGCCAAGCTCGCCGCGCAGGTGACGCTCAACCTGCTCGCCTGAGACGGGATCCGGCGGCGCGGCATCCCGCCGTGCCGCCCGACATGGACAGAGGAGACTTCGGCGTGAGCGATCTGGCGCAATCCCTGGACGACGGCGCGGCCGGCGTCGCACGGTCCGGCCTCAGGATCTGGTGGCCGGGGCTGCACGCCGCCGCCGCCTGGTTCCTCGCCGCGGCGATCACGGTCGGCCTGCCCGACGTGATCCCCTGGGGCAGTGCCGGATTGTTCGCCGGACTGGTCACCGGCGGCGGGGTGGCGCTGCTGCTGCTTTCGGTGACGATCGACCGGCTCGGCGACCTCGGGCGGAAGATCGCCTATTGGGGACCGTGGTTCGTGGCGATCGGGGTGTGGTTCGCGGTGTGGGAGTTGACCACCGCCAAGACCGGCTGGTTGCCGAAGCCGTTCTTCTCGCCGCCGCAGGGCCTGCTCAACGTCTGGGTGGTCGATTTCGACCGCCTGCTGCTGTGCATCGGCTATTCGCTGCGGCTGTGGGGGCTCGGTTTCGGCTCCGGCATCGTCGCCGGTTTCGCCCTCGGCGTCGCGCTCGGCTGGTCGAAGCGCTTCTCCTACTGGGGCATGCCGATCCTCAAGCTGATCGGGCCGGTGCCGGCGACCGCCTGGATCCCCTGCACCTTCTTCTTCTTCCCGACCACCTTCCACGCCTCGATCTTCATCGTCGCGCTGTCGGCCGGCATTCCGGTGGCGATCCTGACCGCCTCGGGCGTCGCTTCGGTCGATCGCGCCTACTACGACGTCGCCCGGACGCTGGGCGCCAATCGGCGCTTCCTGATCTTCCGGGTGGCGATCCCGGCGTCGTTGCCGCACGTCTTCGTCGGCCTGTTCATGGGGCTCTACTATTCCTTCGCGGTGCTGGTGGTCGCCGAGATGCTCGGGGCGAAATATGGGCTCGGCTGGTACATCCAGTTCCAGACCGCCTATTCGGGCTATGCCAACGTCTATGCGACGCTGGTGATCATGGCCCTGCTGTGCGCCGGCATCGTCCACCTGCAGTTCCGGATCCGCGATCGGCTGCTCGCCTGGCAGAAGGGAATCGTCTGATGTCCGCGACCCTCGACACCGCACCGCACCCCGTCGCGGCGCCGGCGCGCCTGCGGCAGAACCTCGCCCTCGACGTGATCGGGGTGTCCCACGCCTATGATCTCGACGGGCGCAGCCTGCCGGTCCTCGACGCGATCGATCTCAGCCTGGCGCCCGGCGAATTCGTCGCCCTGCTCGGCCCGTCGGGCTGCGGCAAGTCGACCCTGCTGCGACTGGCGGCCGGGCTCGAACGGCCGACGGTCGGCGAGATCCGCGCCGACGCGGTGCCGATCGAGGGCCCGGACCCGACCCGGCTCCTGGTGTTCCAGGATCCGACGCTGTTTCCCTGGCGCACCGTGTGGAAGAACGTCGCCACCGGGCTCGAGGCACGCGGCCTGCTCGCCACCCACCGGGGGCGGATCGAAGAGGTGCTGCAACTGGTCAAGCTCGACGGCTTCGCCGCGGCCTATCCGCATCAGCTCTCGGGCGGCATGGCGCAGCGGGTGTCGATCGCCCGGGCGCTGGTCAACGATCCCCATCTGCTGCTGCTCGACGAGCCCTTCGGCAAGCTCGACAGCCTGACCCGGCTGGTGCTGCAACAGGAGCTCGCGGCGCTGTGGCGCGAGGTCGGGTTCACCGCGCTCCTCGTCACCCACGACGTCGAGGAGGCGCTGCTGCTCGCCGATCGGGTGATCGTGCTTTCGGAACGACCGGCCCGCATCCTCGGCGAATTCCGGATCGAAGAAGACCGCCCGCGCCGGCGCGACGATCCGGCCCTGGTCGCGCTGCGGCGAACGGTGCTCGAACGGCTCGGGATCCCCCATGTCCCGATCTGACGCCCCGACCGGCGCGGGCACGACGGCCCGCCGACCCGCGGGCGGGCGCGTGGTGCGCGTCGTCGCGGCGGGGCTGCTGGCGATCGGCCTGATCGGCGTGTCCCTGGCGATCGGCTGGTGGTGGATCGTCTACGGCCAATTGGTCGGCTCGACGTCGATGGCGCTCGCCGACGCGGTGCCCTGCCTCGTCTCGCGCTCGGATCTGTGCTCGCTCGCCCAGGCGCTGTGCCGCAACGACCATTTTCTCGGCATCACCCGTTATCCGGTCGCGGCCTTCTGGGCGGCGGCGACGCCCCTCGGCGCCGGGCTGGCGATCGTCGGATGGCGCTTCCCGATCGGGGCGGGCGGCTAGCTTTCGGTGGCCGGCGACCGCCGGCCGAGGCCATCGACGGCGCGGATCGCGGCGGCGATCCGGGCGGGGTCGGCGCGATCGACGAAGGGGCCGCGGGTGATCGACGCGGCGATGTGGGCGGCGATGCGATCGATCGTCGCGTCGTCGTCGATGCCGATCGCGGCCAGCGTCACCGGCAGATCGAGCCCGCGGAACATCTCGATGGAGGCGGCGATCTCGCTCTCGCGACGGCCTTCGAGAGCCCATTGGACGAGGTGGCCGAAGCCGACGATCTCGCCATGGAGGAAGCGCCGAGTCACCGGCTCGCGGGTCGCGGCGCCGTAGAAGGGGTGGGCGAAACCGCCCCACACGACTTCACCCTTGATGCTGCCGCACAGGCCGGCGAGCCCGACGATGGCGTCGAGGAGATCGGCGTGGGCGATCGGGTGGGCGGTGATGGTCCGACCGCCGTCGGTCTCGGCGAGCGCCTGGTCGATGGTGTCGAGGGTGAAGCGGGCGATCGCCGCCTGGAGGCGCAGCGCCAGCGGATCGCCGCGGCCGGCGAGATTGGGCAAGGTCTCCCACCACTTGACCACCGTGTCGGCGATGCCGGCGGCGAGGAAGCGTCGGGGGGCGGCGGCGAGGATCGCCGGATCGACCAGGACCCGCGCCGGGCCGTAGGGCAGCCAGCGGATCTCCTCCTGCACGCCCTCGGCGGAATAGACGATCGACAGCGCCGCCCAGGCCGCGCAGGTCGCCGGCACCGTCGGCACGGTGACGATCGGCCGGCCGGCCTTGACCCCCGCCGCCTTGGCCGCATCGAGCGCCTTGCCGCCGCCGACCCCGACCACCACGACGCCGTCGCGGGTGGCGATCTCGGCGGCGAGGTCGTCGATCACCGCCGCGGTCGGCTGGCCGCGGAACAGGCGGGTCTCCCAGGGCAGACCACGCGATTCCAGGCTCGCCGCGATCTGCGGCAGGGCGAGGCCGAGCGCCGTCTCGCCGCCGAGGACGAAGGCCCGACCGCCGAGGGCGGCGACGTGGGTGGCGATGGTGCCCAGCACGTCGGGCGAGCGGTCGTAGACCTCGGGGGCGAGAATGCGGATCATCGGACGGGGTGTCTCCAGAGGCGGATCGATCGGGCGCAACCTTCCGACAATGCCCCCGCCAGCCCGAGCGGTCGAGAGGCGGACCTGCGGCGATCTGACCTATTCGGCGGCACCGACCCGGGCGACGCGCCCGTCCGGCGCGCGGATCGCCGCCGCGTGGGCGGCCCCATTGCCGCGGACCGGCACGGTGATCGCCCCCTCGCCGCCGGCGGCCGCCCGCTCCATCGCCACCAACTGGTCGGCCCAGCCGGCGGACCATTGCCGGAGTTCCGCCGGTCCGAGCGGGGTCGGCACGCGGGAGACCTCGTGGGCGGCGATGCTGCGGGCGAGCTGGCGATAGACCTCGGCCTGCGCCGACTCGGGCACCGCCTCGATGGTGGTGCGGCCGGACAGTTCGGCCTGGGTGACGGTCAGCGAGCGCGGCACGTATTGGATGATCGGCGTGCCGGTCTTCGCCGCGAAATCGTCGATGATCTCGCGCTGGAAGTCGGTGTTGATCGAGTTGGCGATGATCCCGCCGAGCAGCGCGCCGCCGGCGCTCGAGAATTTCTCGATGCCCCGGAACAGGTTGTTGGCGGCGTAGATCGCCATGAAGTCGGCCGACGACACGGTGAAGACGTGTTCGGCGATGCCTTCGCGCACCGGCACGGCGAAGCCGCCGCAGACCACGTCGCCGAGCACGTCGTAGATGACGAAGTCGAGGTCGAGTTCCTCGAAGACGTTCTGCTGCTTCAGGAGCTCGACGGCGGTGATGATGCCGCGCCCGGCACAGCCGACGCCCGGCGCCGGACCGCCGGCCTCGACGCAATAGATGCCGTTCCAGCCTTCGAACACCGCCTCCCAGGCATCGACCCGGCGCTTCTCGGCGAGGAGATCGAGCACCGAGGGGATGTATTCGCCGCCGCGCAACGTCGTCGTCGAATCGGCCTTGGGATCGCAGCCGAACTGCATCACCCGGTAGCCGGCTTCCGACAGGGCGGCGGAGATGTTCGACGTGGTCGTCGACTTGCCGATGCCGCCCTTGCCGTAGATGGCGATCTGCTTGAGTTTCTTGGTCATCGGTCGGTCCTCGTGTCGGGGGGCGCGGCGTCAGCCGTGCGAAAAGGTCGGTTCGGCGACGCGTCCGTCGCCCCACAGTTCGGCGGAGACGTCGGAGACCCCGGGAATGCCGCAGGCGTCGGCCCGGCAGCGGGCGCAGTGCGAGAAGACGCGCAGATGCTCGGCGGCCGCCGCGCGGGCGCGGGCGCGGGCGACGATCCCGGGGGCCGGAAGGTGGGCGAGGTCGCCTTGCGGGATCAGCGGGATGACGTTGATCACCCGGGCCCCGGCAGCGGCGGTGACGCGCGCGACCTCGCCGACATGGGCCTCGTTGATCTCCGGAATCAGCACGGTGTTGATCTTGACGGTGAGGCCGCGGGCGGCAGCGGCGGCGATGCCGGCGAGCTGATTGGCGATCAGCCGTTCGGCCGCCGCCCGACCCGACAGGCCGCGGCCCTGCCAGCCGATCTTCGGGGCGATCCGCGCCTGGATCTCGGGATCGACGGCGTTGACGGTCACCGTCAGGGTGGCGACGCCCGCCGCGACGATCTCGTCGATCCGGTCGGGCAACCTCAGGCCGTTGGTCGACAGGCACAGGACGAGATCGGGAAAGCGCGCGTGGATCCGTCGGAAGGCGTCGAGGGCATGATCGCTGGCCAGCGGATCGCCCGGCCCGGCGATGCCGACCACCGCGAGGTTGGGCAACAGCGTCAGCGCCCGCGCGACGATGGTCTCCGCCTCGTCCGGGGCGATCAGCCGGCTCGCCACGCCCGGGCGATGTTCGACGTCGTTGAAGTCGCGGCGGCAGAAGGCGCAGGCGATGTTGCAGCGGGGCGAGACCGGCAGATGCAGCCGGGCGCTCGCCGCATGTCCGGCGGCGGTGATCGAGAAGCAGGGATGGCGGCCCTCCAGCTCGGGGAAGGCCGGCGTCGACGCCGCGGTGCGCATCGCGCTCGACGGGCAGAGGTTGGTGGCACCTTCGGGCACCGGATCGAAGGGCGGACGATGCTCGATCATGCCCGGACCTCCGCGGCGGCGCGCTCTTCGGCGAAGAAATCGGCGAGTTCGGCGAGCGTCGCGGCGACGCTCTCGTCGCTCTCGAAGGCGAGGACGCCGAGCTTGTTCAGCCGGGTCAGCGCACAGTCGCCGATCCGGGTGACCACCACCGCGCGGCAGTCGGCGACGAGCTCGACCGAGCGGTCCATCGCCGCCGCCGGATCGACCGCATGGCCGCAGGCCGCTTCGTTGGCGCGCGTCTCGACCAGACGCGGAGCCCCCTCGCCGAGGTGCCAGATCGCGAAGACCTCGGCCGAGCCGAAATGCTCGGTGACGGCGCGGCCGTCGCGGCTGCCGACGGCGACGGCGATCGGGGGGCGGGCGCGGATCGACATCGTCCCCTCCGGTCAGCCGAGCGTCGAGGCGCGCACGACGGTGGTGTAGACGTGCTCGACCAGGGTCAGCGCGCCGCGCCAACCGACGTGGCTGCGCGACAGCACCACCTCGTCGGTCGCCGGATAACCGATCTCGACCAGCGGCGCGCCGATCTCGCGGGCGAGCCCGGCCTCCCAGGTCGACCCGAAGACGATCGGGTATTCGCCGTGGCGGTCATGGTCGCGGATCAGGCGATGGACGGTCGGGCCGTCCTGGGCGAAGACGACCTCGGCATCGACGCCCTCGGCGAGGTTGCGGAAGGCGGCCCGGATGCCGTCGCGCGCCGATTCCGGCGGGTTCTCGGTCAGGACGATCGCCCCCGGCGACAGGCCGAGCTGCTCGACCATGAAGCCGGCGACGGCCAGCGCATAGGCGCTCTCGCCGGCGACGATCACCTGCGACGGCAGCCGATACTGGCTGGTGCAGCCGGAATAGAAGGCCGAGAAGTCGCGCAGGTAGAGCCAGTGCTCCCGCTCCTCGCGGGCGGCGAAATCCTCGACGACGCGCGCCTCGATGCCGGCGAAGGCCGCCACTTGGGCCAAGAAGGCGCGGGTCGCCCGCGCGCCGATCGGCAGACGCGGCAGGTGCAGGAACGGCTGATCGTAGCTGCGCTCCAAGTGGCGGGCGATGCCGAGCCCGAGCCAGGGCGAGACGACCAGATTGAAGGCGGCCTCCGGGATCCGCTTCCACTCGGCGACACCGTCCGAGGCCGGGCCGAACAGAATCGCGACCTCGAGGCCGATGCCTTCGAGCAGGCGCTTCAGTTCGCCGAGATCGCCGCGCCAGAACGGGTTCTGGTAGGGAAGCGCCGACCAGACGTTGACCCGCCGCGCCCGCTTCGGCGCCGTCGACGGGCCGACGAACTGGTCGACGATCGCCTTGGCGATGATCTCGTGGCCGGTGAAGTTGTTGCCGCGATAGCCGGTGGTCTCGGCGAAGACCAGAGGCGCGCCGCGCCGGCGCCAGCGGGCGACGACGTTCTCGACGTCGTCGCCGACCAGACCCGGGATGCAGCCGGTCTGGACCACGAAGAGATCGGCCTCCATCACCTTCAGCGTCGCGTCGATCAGCTCGTCGAGCCGATCGGCGCCGCCGAAGATCACCTCGCGATTGCCGATGTTGGTCGAGGGCACGTGGAACTCGCCGCCCTGGTAGCCGGAGATGCCGGACAGCGCATGGAACTGCTTCTGCGCGCAGCCGGGGCCGCAATGGGTGATCGGCACGGCGTTCGGGATCGCAATGACGCTGAGCAGCGCGCCGAGCGCACAGCCGTAGCGCACCTGCTCGACGGCGCCGGGGGCGGCGTGGAATTCGGCTTCCGAGGTGCGGGTCGCGGCTTTGGCGGGTCTCAGCATGCGGGTTCCTCCGCCCGAACCCGTTCGGGCGGGGCCGCGTAGGGGTTGGTCTCGGCGAGCCAGGCGGGCGAATAGGGGAAGCTCGAATGCGCCGCGACATCGGCGTAGAAGCGCTTCTTCGGAAGGGTGCGGAGGATCGCCCGGCCGATGGTCAGGAGCCCGTCGTAGGCCAGCCCGTCGTTGGAATAGAAGATCGGCAGCACCGGAATGCCCATGCGGGCGGCGAGCGAGGCCATGGCGCCGGTGTGGCGGGTGACGATGAAGTCGGGGTTGGCCCGCTTCAGCGCGGCATGGGCCTGGAAGTGCTGATCGGGGCTGACGGTGAAGTTCGGGACGTCGCCGGTGGTGTCGATCAGGTGGCCGAGCGAATCCTGGCGCGGATCGCGGCTGTCGGTCATCGGGTCGTGGTGGAAGGAGAAGGTGCCGTCGACTTCGACCCCGAGTTCGCGCAGGTCGGCGATCAGGCCATGGGCGAAGGCGGCGCCGGCGGCGACGAAGCCCTTCTTGCCCTTCAACTTTTCACGCAAGGTGGCGAGTTCGGGGGCGATCCGGGCGCGCTCCGCAGCGATCACCGCCTCGACCCGATCCTCGCGGCCGGTGACCCGGGCGATGTCGCGCAGCCAGGCGTCGGTGGCGTCGAGCCCGTAGGGCAGCGGCGCACGGATCTCCGGCACGCCGTATTCCTGCTCGAGCCCGGTCGCGAGATAGGACAGCACGAAGCACATGGTGACCGTCGCCGCGGCCGAGGAGAGTTCGGCGAGGCGCTCCAGCGTGTTGCCGCCCATCACCAGATTGACCCGCAGGCCGAGCGGGGCGACCAGCGGCGTGAACACGTCGGGGCCGCCGAGATGGATGACGTTGAGGAGATCGGGATCGGTCTTCGCAGGGGCGCGGTCGACCAGCTTGCGCAGGATCCCGTGTTCGATCACGTCCCAGCCGTTCGACCAATGCTTGGACTTGAAGCCCTCGCAATGGAGCGTGACCACGGGAATGCCGAGCTCGTCCTCGAGCGCCCGGGCGGTGCCGTCGACGTCGTCGCCGATGATGCCGGTGGCGCAGGAGGTGGCGACGAAGATCACCCGCGGCGCGTGGCGCTCGAAAGCCTCGCGGATCGCCGCGGCCAGCCGGTCGACGCCGCCGAACACCATGTCCTGCTCGCCGAGATTGGAGCAGACCGAATGCGGATCTTCGGGCTTCCAGCCGCGGCGCTCGGCGAGGTCGCGGGCGTAGCGGGCGGTGAAGGACTGACTGGCGGCGCAGCCGATCGGCGAATGCTGGATCACCACCGAATCGCGGATGATCGTCGCATTGGTCACCGCGATGTGCTCGGCGCACATCGAGGCCTGGGAGAACGGGCTCGCCGTCTCGCACAGGCGCCGTCCGCCGGGACGGGCGTGGCCGCAGCCATGGGTGGCGACGCTGTCGGCGGCGAGCTGCGACGCCGATCCGTCCCATTGGGTGATCGTCCCGAGGCGTTGCTCGCGGGTCTCCGCCTCGACGGTTCTGAGATTGATCGCCATGCCGGTCTCGACTCCGTCGCTGGTTGCGGCATCCCGCGCCGCACCTCCGGTCGCCGCGACCGGCGCGCCCCGCCCGAGGGGTATCGCGCCGGCCGGCGACCATGGAGCGATCGGACCATGTAGTCGATAAAATGTGTAGATTTCTCGTTCCAAAATCGGCGGGCGAAAGCGACGGGTCTTGCCCGAAGCGGGGCTCGGAGAGAAATTTCGTCGACCGAAAGACCGAACACGCGCAAATACTTACGCTCGGCGCGGGACTTCTGCGCGCGGTCGCGACGGCGGACTGCGGCGGGGCCGGACGGGTTGCCGGGGCAGCGCCGCTCCGGGGTTCGTGCGGGATCGGAGGAAAACGCGCGCGAGCCGCGACATCGGCCGCCGGGAGGCGGATCGGCGACGCCGTTCGCCGAAACCGCCGATCGGCGGCAAAGAAAGTCGGATCGGGGGAACCGGTTGGAATGCCAGACCACGCCCGCCGGCGCGCTCTTCCCTATCCTGAAGACGCTCCGATCGATCGGCGATCGGTGATCGGCCGCGTCGGCTCCGCCGACCCGTTCTCAGTCTGGGAGTGTCTCGCGATGACGGTTCTCGTCCTGCCCGGTCTTCACGGCTCCGGTCCCGGCCACTGGCAGCACGCCTGGCTCGAGGACATCGAGGATTCGGTGCTGGTCGAACAGCGCGATTGGTCGCGGCCGGATCGCGGCGCCTGGGTCGAAACGGCGTGCCGCGCGGTCCGAGCCCATCCCGGGGCGCTGCTGGTCGGCCACAGCCTCGGGGCGATCCTGATCGCCCATCTCGCCGCCGATCACCCGGAGTTGCCGATCGGCGGGGCGCTGCTGGTCGCCCCGGCCGACGTCGAGGCCGCCCACGATCACCATGTCGTCGCCGGCTTCGCACCCTTGCCGAGCCGCCCCTTCGCCTTTCCGTCGATCCTGGTGGCGAGCCGCGACGATCCGTGGATGCCGTTCGATCGTGCCCGCGTCCTCGCCAACATCTGGGAGAGCGCGCTGGTCGATCTCGGGCGGGCCGGCCACGTCAATGCCGAGAGCGGGCTGGGGCGCTGGGCCGAGGGCCGTCGCCTCCTCGCCCGCATCGATGGCGTCCGCCGGCCGAGCCCGGCGCTGCGGCAACGCCCGTCGCTGCACCTGGTCGCCGCCGCCGGCTGAGGAATTTCAGACCCGAGGAACCCGGATTTCCGGCAAACCGTGCCCCCCGAGCGCGGCCGGCGGGCAGCTCCATGCTTTGTCTATCGTTCCGATCGACAATATCGTCTGAACGATCCTCGGTGCGGCCGGAACCGGGGATCGACCGTGGCGGCCGGCGCCTTAGGATTCCCGATGGTCAATTCCGTGTTCGGCGCCGGTGGCACGTCGATCTTCGAAACCATGTCGCGGCTCGCCGCCGAGACCGGATCGATCAATCTCGGCCAGGGCTTCCCCGAAGGTCTCGAACCGCCGGAGGTGGTCGAGGCGGCGATCGCGGCCCTGCGCGCCGGACCGCATCAATATCCGCCGATGATGGGTGTGCCGGCGCTGCGCCGGGCCGTCGCCGAGAACACCAAACGGTTCCTCGGCCTCGACGTCGACTGGGAGCGCGAGGTGCTGGTCACGTCCGGCGCCACGGAAGCGCTGGCCGACGCCTTCTTCGGGCTGTTGGAGCCGGGCGACGAGGTGATCCTGTTCGAACCGGCCTACGACAGCTATGCGACGATCATCCGCCGCGCCGGGGCCATACCGGTGCCGGTCCGCCTCGCCCCGCCCGACTGGGCGCTGCCGCGCGAGCGGCTCGTCGACGCGCTGACGCCCAAGACCCGGGCGATCGTCGTCAACACGCCGATGAATCCGATCGGCAAGATCTTCGACGAGAGCGAGCTCGCCTTCCTCGCCGAATTGGTGCTCGAGCGCGATCTGGTGGTGATCGCCGACGAGGTCTACGAGCATCTGGTCCTCGACGGGCGGCGTCACCTCACCTTGTTCGCCGATCCGCGGGTGCGCGACCGCGTGGTCCGCATCGGCTCGGCCGGCAAGACCTTCTCGGTCACCGGCTGGAAGGTCGGCTACGTCACCGCCGATGCGAAGTTGCTGGCGCCGATCGCCCGGGCCCATCAGTTCATCACCTTCACCACGCCGCCGGCGCTGCAGGCGGCGGTGGCCTTCGGGCTCGGTCTGCCGGACGCCTATTTCCTGGGGCTTCGTGCCGAACTCGCCCGGCGGCGCGATCTGCTGGTCGGAGGTCTCCGGGCGGCGGGCTTCGAAGTCGCCGACGTGGCGGCGACCTATTTCGCGGTCGCGGCGGTCGACGGGCTCGACGACGCCGGCGACGATTTCGCCTTCTGCAAGCGCCTGACGCTGGAGGCCGGAGTCACGGCGGTGCCGATCTCCTCCTTCTACGGCGCCCGCGACGTGCGCTCGCACATCCGCTTCTGCTTCGCCAAGCGCGAGGACACGCTGACGCAAGCGGTCGAACGGCTCGCCGCTTGGCGCCGCGGCGACCGCCTGCGCGCCGCCGAATGAGTCCCAAGGCCGTCCCGGCCGCTTCCCCCGATCCCTCCCCTGCCCCGAGGTTGTCCGACATGCGCCGTTCCTCCGCCCTCACTCTGGTCCTCGCCGGCGCGGCGCTGATCTGCGGCCTCGCCCTGCCGGCGTCGGCCGAGACCATCCGCTTCGGCGTCACCGCCGGACCCCATGCCCAGATCGCCGAAGCGCTGGTGCCGGTCGCCAAGGCCAAGGGTCTCGACGTCAAGATCGTCGAGTTCTCCGACGGCGCGCTGATCGATCCGGCGACCCAGGACGGCAGCCTCGACGCCAACGGCTTCCAGCACACGCCCTATCTCGATCAGCAGAACCAGGATCGCGGCCTCGACATCGTCTCGGTCGCCCGCACCGTGCTGCTGCCGATGGCCGGCTATTCGAAGAAGGTGAAGTCGCTCGCGGAGTTGAAGACCGGGGCGGTGATCTCGATCCCCAACGATCCGTCGAACGGCGGCCGCGCGCTGAAGCTTCTCGAGGCCGGCGGCGTCATCAAGCTGACCCCGGGCTCGACCTTCAAGGCGACGGAATTCGACATCGTCGACAACCCCAAGAAGGTCAAGATCCTGGCGATGGAGACGGCGCAGCTGCCGCGCTCGCTCGACGACGTCGACTTCTCGGTGATCACCTCGCATTTCGCGATTTCCGCCGGGCTGCTGCCGAGCCGCGACGCGATCCTGATCGAGAGCCAGCAGTCCGACTACTTCTGCCTGATCGGGGTCCAGCGGAAGCGCGCCGGCGAGCCCTGGGTGAAGATCCTGGCCGAGAGCTACCGCTCGCCGGAGGTCAAGGCGGCGATCGAAAAGACCTTCAAGGGCAACATCATCACCGCGTGGTGAGGAGGTCGGGCATGAATGCACCGCTGCCGAGCGAGAGCCTCGCCGCGGGCTTGCCGCTCGCCCCGCACCCGCCGGTGTCCGAGCCGGTGATCCGGATCGAAGGCCTGTCCAAGACCTTTTCGGACGCCGCCGGGCCGGTGCTCGACGACGTCTCGCTGCAGATCGCGCGCGGCGACATCTATGGCGTGATCGGCCGATCGGGGGCGGGCAAGTCGACCCTGGTGCGCTGCATCAACCGGCTGGAGCGGCCGAGCGGGGGCCGGGTGGTGGTCTCGGGGCACGAGACCTCGCGCCTCGAAGGGCGGGCGCTGCGCACCGCGCGGCGCGACATCGGCATGATCTTCCAGCACTTCAATCTCCTGTCGTCGCGCACCGTCGCCGGCAACGTCGCGCTGCCGCTCGAGGTCGCCCGCGTGCCGAAGGCCGAACGGGGTCCGCGCATCGCCGCCCTGCTCGAGCTGGTCGGTCTCGCCGACAAGGCGCAGGCCTATCCCTCGGAACTGTCGGGGGGGCAGAAACAGCGGGTCGGGATCGCCCGGGCGCTGGCCACCGCGCCGTCGGTGCTGCTCTGCGACGAGGCGACCTCGGCGCTCGACCCGGAGACCACTCAACAGATCCTGGCGCTGTTGCGCGACATCAACCGTCGGCTCGGCCTGACCGTGGTCCTGGTCACCCACGAGATGGAGGTGGTGCGCGACATCGCCAGCCACGTCGCGGTGCTGGAGCGCGGCCGTCTGGTCGAGGAAGGGGCGACCTTCGATGTCCTGGCCTTTCCGAAATCGCCGGTGGCGCGGTCGTTCCTCGCCGGCATCGTCGCCCACGAACTGCCGCCCGAGATCCAGGCGACGCTGTCGCCCGAACCGCAGGCCGACAGCGATCCGGTGATCCGCATCGTCTTCACCGGCGCGGCGGCCAACGAACCGATCGTCGCCGATCTGGTCGGGCGGTTCGGTCTGCGGCCGAACATCCTGCACGGCCGGATCGATCAGGTCGCCGGCCGGCCGCTCGGCGTCCTCACCCTGGTCGCCGGCGACGGCGGCGACGGCCGGCTCGCCGCCGCCCTCGCCCACCTCGCCCGTCTCGGTCTCCATGCGGAAGTGATCGGCCATGCCCTTCGACCTGCTCTCGCCCGCCGTCACGGCGGCCCTCGTTGAATCGCTGAAGCAGACCGCCTTCATGGTGTCGGTGGCGGCGGTGCTGTCGACCCTGCTCGGCCTGCCGCTCGGCATCCTGCTGGTGGTGACCGCGCCGGGCCACATCGCCGAACGTCCGGCGGTCAACCGGGTGGTCGGCACGGTGGTCAATCTGGTCCGCTCGACGCCGTTCATCATCATGATGGTGGCGATCATCCCCTTCACCCGGCTCGTCGTCGGGACGACGGTCGGCACGGCCGCGGCGATCGTGCCGCTGACCCTGGCGATCACCCCCCTCTTCGCCCGCCTCGCCGAGACGGCGATGCGCGAGGTCGACCGCGGCGTGATCGAAGCCGCCGAGGCGATCGGGGCGAGCCCCTGGGAGATCGTCGTCAAGGTGCTGGTGCCGGAGGCCCTGCCCGGCATCGTCGCCGGGGTCACCGTCGCCCTGGTCAGCCTGATCGGCTACTCGACCATGGCCGGCACGGTCGGCGGCGGGGGGCTCGGCGACCTCGGCGTGCGCTACGGCTATCAGCGTTTCATGCCGGAGGTGATGGTCGCGGTGGTGGTGGTGTTGGTGGTGCTGGTCCAGGCGGTCCAGATCGTCGGCGACGCCGTCGCCCGGGCGGTCAATCACCGGATCGCGCGGCGGCGCCGCGGCGGCGTCTGAACCGCTCCGCCGGACCGCCGATCGGCGCGTCCTCGGGCGTCGGCCGCCCCGCGCGGGGCGCGCCGGCGCCCGATCCGTTTCGGTGCCCCGCGTTCGCGGCCCTTTCGGATCCGGCGGCGGTCGGGCGGTCGCACGGGCGCCGGGCCGATTTCGCCGCGCGGGCCGAGCGGCGAAACCGGTTCCCCGGACGTCCGCGGATATAAAATATGAAATCTATCGAAAATATTCCGTCCGTGGTCGGATGAAGCGAAGTCGACGAAGCCCACGCCCGTCGCCGCATCACCCCCGTTCCACGGGCCGTTCCGTCCCCGCAAGCGAGATCTTCCTCATGACCGTTCATCCCGGAAAGCTCGATCTGCCGATCGTCGATCTGTCGCGGTTCCACGGCCCCGCGGCCGAGCGGACCCGATTTCTCGAGGATCTCGCGCGGATCCTGCACGACCACGGCTTCTTCTATCTGACCGGCCACGGCGTCGATCCGCAACTCGTCGCCGACATTCTGGCGATCTCCAAGCGCTTCTTCGCGCTGCCGGAGGCCGACAAGCGCGCGGTCGAGATGATCCACTCTCCGCATTTCCGCGGCTACAACCGGGTCGGGCTCGAGTACACCCGCGGGGCCCGCGACTGGCGCGAGCAGATCGACTTCAACAGCGAACGCGACCCCGAGCCGATCGGCCCGGACACGCCGCCGTGGAAGCGCCTGATCGGGCCGAACCAGTGGCCGGCGGCGTTGCCGGAGCTGAAGCCCGTGGTGCTCGCCTATCAGGCCGAGGCGACGCGGGTGGCGATCGAGACCCTGCGGGCGATCGCCGCGGCGCTCGGCCAGGACGAAGCGGTGTTCGCCGAGATCTACACGCCCGCGCCGACCCAGCACGTCAAGCTGATCCGCTATCCCGGCCGCGACGTCGCCGAAACCTCGCAAGGGGTCGGCGCCCACAAGGACGGCGGCATCCTCACCGTGCTGCTCCAGGACGTCGCCGAAGGGCTGCGAGTGCGCACCGAGGACGGGGTGTGGATCGACGCGCCGCCGATTCCCGGCACCTTCGTGATCAACACCGGCGAGGTGCTGGAGCTCGCCACCAACGGCTGGGTCCGCGCCGACGTCCACGACGTGGTGGCGCCGCCGGCCGGCAGCGAGCGCTACTCGGTCGCCTTCTTCCTCGGCGCCCGGCTCGATTCGACCGTGCCGGTGCTCGATCTGCCGCCCCATCTCGGCGCCGAGAGCCGCGGGATCACCGCCGATCCCCTCAACCCGCTGTTCCGCGAAGTCGGCCGCAATCATCTCAAGGGCCGCCTGCGCTCCCATCCCGACGTCGCCCGCCGCCACCATGCCGATCTCCTCAGCCCCGAGGAACGGGCCGGCGACGCCGTGGCCTCCGCCTACTGAACCCGAGCATCCGAAGAGGACAGACCCATGGCCAAGTCGAAGAATCCCGAGACCCTCGCGCTGCACGGCGGCAGCTGGCGCGCCGATCCCACCAGCGGTGCGGTGGCGGTGCCGATCTATCAGACCAGTTCCTACCAGTTCCACGACGCCGACCACGCCTCGCGGCTGTTCGCGCTCGAGGAGCTCGGCTACCTCTATACCCGCGTCCAGAACCCGACCCAGGAAGCCTTCGAGTCACGGATCGCCGACATCGAGGGCGGCGTCGCGGCGCTGGCCGTCGCCTCCGGCCAGACCGCATCGGCCTATTCGATTCTGACGCTGGCCTCGGCGGGCGACAACATCGTGTCGTCGACCGACCTCTACGGCGGCACCTGGGCGCTGTTCGCCGAGACCCTGAAGCAGTTCGGCATCGAAGTGCGCTTCGTCGATCCGGCCGATCCGGAGAACTTCCGCAAGGCCACCGACGACAAGACCCGCGCCTATTACGCCGAGCTGCTGCCCAATCCGAAGCTCGAGGTGTTCCCCGTCGCGGAAGTCGCGGCGATCGGCCGGCCGCTCGGCATTCCGCTGATCGTCGACAACACCGCGGCGCCGATCCTGGCGAAACCGCTCGCGCACGGCGCGGCGGTGGTGGTCCATTCGGCGACCAAGTACATCGGCGGTCACGGCACCTCGATCGGCGGCGTGATCGTCGACGGCGGAAACTTCCCGTGGGAAGAATTCCCCGAACGCCAGCCGCTGCTCAACACCCCGGACGCCGCCTATCACGGCGCGATCTGGGTCGAGGCGGCCAAGCCGCTCGGGCCGATCGCCTACATCCTGCGCACCCGGGTCAAGCTGCTGCGCGACGTCGGCGCGGCGGTGTCGCCGTTCAACGTGTTCCAGTTCATCCAGGGCCTGGAGACGCTGCCGCTGCGCATCCGTCAGCACGTCGACAACGCCGCCAAGGTGGTCGACTACCTCTCCGCCCATCCGGCGGTGTCGCGGGTGATCTATCCGGGCCTGCAGACCGGCGAAGCGCGCCGCCGCGCCGACACCTATCTGAAGGGCGGTTACGGCGCCCTGGTCGGCTTCGAACTGAAGGGCGGCGTCGCGGCCGGCCGCAAGTTCATCGACGGCCTGGAGCTGTTCTACCACGTCGCCAACATCGGCGACGCGCGCTCGCTGGCGATCCACCCGGCCTCGACCACCCATTCGCAGCTGACGCCGGAAGAGCAGTTGCGCACCGGCGTCACGCCCGGCTACGTGCGCCTGTCGATCGGCATCGAACATCCCGACGACATCATCGCCGATCTCGACCATGCGCTCGCCGCGGCGACCGCCGAGACCCGTCTCGCCGCCGAGTGAGCGCGACGACATCGCCCCAAAAACGAGCTCGCCGCGGTCGGCCGACCGCGGCGAGTGTCTTTGTGAAGTGAGGCGAAGTGAGGCGAGGCGCCGGCGGCCGCGACGCGGGTCGGCGCCGCCGCTCACCTCCCGCGGGCGAAGCGGCGCTCGAGCGTCAGGCTCCAGCGCGAGCCGGCGAAGCCGAGGACGAAGTAGACCAGCGCCGCCACCGCATAGGCCTCGTCGAAGAAGCCGAGCCACGCGGGATCGTTGGCGGCGGTGCGGGCGGCGTTGAGGAGTTCGTACATGCCGATGATCACCACCAGCGTGGTGTCGAGCAGGATGCCGATGGCCAGCGTCACCATCGACGGGATCGACACCTTGAGGGCCTGCGGCAGGACGACCAGCCGGGTGGTCTGCCAGGGCGACAGGCCGAGAGCCCGGGCCGCTTCCGATTGGCCGGCCGGCACGGCGGCGAGGCCGGCGCGGACGATCTCGGCGAGATAGGCGGCGGTGAACAGCACCAGCATCGCCGTCGCCCGGGCGAACTTGTCGATCGCCACACCGGCCGGCAGCATCAGGGGCACCAACAGGGTCGAGGCGTAGAGCAGGGTGATCAGCGGCACGCCGCGCACGGTTTCCACGAAGGCCCCGGCGAGCAGACGGATGCCGCCCATCTTCGAGCGCCGAGCCAGCGCCAGGCCGATCGCCAGCGGGAAGGCGCCGGCGAAGGCGGTCATCGCCAGGAAGAAGGTGATCGGCAGGCCGCCCCAGCGTTCCGAGGAGACCGCGGCGAGCGGGCCGACACCGGCGAGCAGGGCGACGACGGTCGCGAGAACCGCGACCCAGGCGACCACCAGCCCGCGGCGCCAGAACCGCGGCCGCGTCGAGGCGACGATCAGCCCGACCATCAGGAGCAATGCCGCCAACGCTCGCGGGCGTTCGTCGGGCGGGTAGAGGCCGAAGGCGAGGAGCGGCGCCTTTTCGACGACGAAGGCCCAGCAGGCGCCATGGCCGGCGGCGCAGGTCTCGGCGGTGCCGGTCCAGGTCGCATCGATCACCGCCCAGCGCAGGAAGGGGATGCCGACCCACCAGATCAGCGCCGCGAAGCCGAGGGTGATCGCGGTGTTGAGCTTCGATCCGAACAGGCCGACCCACAGTTTCGGGCGGACCGCCGGCGGGGGGGCGAGCGGACGGGGCAGAACCGTGGCGAGATCGGTCATCGTCAGCGTCCTTCGCGCCGCAGGCGCCGCTCGTTCCAGGCGTTGCCGGTGACCGAGACGAGCAGGCTGAGGGTCAGATAGAGGCCCATCATCAGGGTGATGGTCTCGAGGCTCTGGCCGGTGACGTTGGCGGTGGTGTTGAGGATCGAAACGAGGTCGGGAAAGCCGATCGCCACGGCGAGCGAGGAGTTCTTGGTCAGGCTCAGCCACGACGAGGCGAGCACCGGCACGATCACCCGCAGGGCCTGGGGCAGGACGACGAGGCGCAGTACCTTCATCGGCGGCAGGCCGACGGCGCGCGCCGCCTCCCATTGGCCGCGCGGCACCGACAGAATGCCGCCGCGCACCGTCTCGGCGATGCCGGCCGAGGCGTTGACGGTCAGGCCGATCAGCAGGGCGGCGAATTCCGGGGTGAGCGTCAGCCCGCCGCGGATGTTGAAGCCGGCGAGTTGCGGCAATTCGAGCGCCAGAGGCGCACCGGCGAGCGCGGCGACGAAGGCCGGGCCGAGGAGCGCGAGACCGACCGCGGTCGCCGCGCCCCCCTGGGGCGCCGGACCGCGACGGCGGCGGCGCAGTGCCAGACCGAGGCCGACGAGGGCGAGCAGCGCCAGCGTCGCGCCGGCGACCGCCGGGCTCGATCCGTCGTCGGAAAACCAGGGAAAAGCCAGACCTCGGTTGGAGAGCTTCACGCCGGGCAGCGGCGCGAAGGCCTGACGCGGACCGGGCAGCGCATGCAGCGTGGCGTTCCAGAAGAACAGCTGCAGCAGCAGCGGCGTGTTGCGGACGATCTCGATGAAGCCGGCGACGGTGCCGGAGAGCAGCGGATTGTCGGACAGCCGCGCCACCCCGAGGAGAACGCCGAGGATCGTCGCCAGGAGGCAGCCGGCGGCAGAGACGAGAACCGTATTGGCGAGGCCGGCGAGAATCGCCCGGCCGTAGCTGTCGCCGGCGGCATAGGCGATCGGCGCCTCGCCGATCTCGAAATTCGCCGCGTGTCCGAGGAAGGCGAAGCCGGGAGTCAGGCCGAGGCGGGCGAGGTTGGTGGCGAGCGCCGTCCACAACAGCGCGCCGATCCCGGCGAGGCCGACGAACAGCAGCAGTTGGGCGACCGGGCGTTCGCCGACCCAGTCGGCGAAGCGGCCGCGCGCCCCGGGCCGTTTCCGGTCCGGGGCGACGTAATGAACGAGACGACCCTCGAAGGCGCCGTGCATCGGAGCCGTCTCCTGTCGGCTCAACGGAACGGCGGGGAATAGATCAGGCCGCCCTTGGTCCACAGCTGATTGTAGCCGCGCTCGAAGCCGACCTTGGTCTTCGGGCCGATGTTGCGGTCGAAGATCTCGCCGTAGTTGCCCACCGCCTTGACGATCTTGTAGGCGAAGGCCGGGTCGAGACCGATCGCCTCGCCGAGCGACTTGTCGACTCCGAGGAAGCGCTTGATGCCGGGATCCTCGCTCTTCAGGAACTCGTCGACATTGGCCTGGGTGATGCCGAATTCCTCGGCCTGGATGGTGGCGTAGACCGTCCAGTTGACGATCTCCAGCCAGCGGTCGTCACCGGCCCGGACCGCCGGGACCAGCGGCTCCTTGGACAGACGCTCGGGCAGCAGGACGAAGTCGTCGGGCTTGGCGAGCTGGGTGCGGGCGATGGCGAGGTCGGAGGCATCCTGGGTCAGCGCGTCGACGCGGCCGGATTCGAGGGCCTTGTGGAACTCCTTGGTCTCTTCGATGACCACCGGCGTGAACTTCTTCTTCGTCTTGCGGAAGAAGTCGGCGATGTTGAGCTCGCCGGTGGTCCCGGACTGGATGCCGATGGTCGCGCCGTCGAGATCGGCGGCCTTGGTGACGCCGAGCGACTTCTTCACCAGGAGGCCCTGGCCGTCGTAGAACACCACCGGACCGAAGTGGAAGCCGAGCTTGAAGGCGCGGTTGATGGTCTGGGTGACACCCGACAGCAGGATGTCGAACTCGCCCGACTGCAGCGCCGGCAGACGCTGCTGCGGCGAGGAGTTGGTGAACTCGACCTTGTTGGGGTCGTCGAACACCGTCACGGCGAGGGCGCGGCCGAAATCGACGAAGAAGCCCTGCCACTTGCCGCTCGAATCGGGGGCGAAGAAGCCGGGCGAGGTGCCGACCCCGACCTTGATCAGGCCGCGCGCCTTGATCGCGTCGAGGGTCGGGCCGGCGTGGGCGGCGGGCAGGCTCGCGGCGCCGAGCCCGAGGGCGAAGGCGCCGGCGGCGAGGATGTGTCGTGCGGTCTGGAAGGTCATGGGCCACCTCGGAGGGATGAACGGAGTCCGCCGCGGAAGGGAGGAGGTCCGAGCCCTTCGGGAGGGGCATCGGGCGGCGGCGGCTCTCGTTGACCATCTGATCAAAAGCACGGCAGCTGATCAAAATATGAACTACCGAAATAATCAACAATCGAGGAAATCCGTTCCCAGGGGCGACCGGGTTTGCGAAGGTGGTGGCGGCGCGTCGCCGTGGGCGTCCCCCTATCGCGGGGGCCGGCCCCGTCGCGTTTCCCGGCGGTCACATCGGCGTGGTACCGACGCAGGACAGGACGGACGGGCCCGCGGTTGGCGCGGCGGAAATCTGCTATTCTGTCCGGGTCTCCGAGGTCACGGCTCTGCCGACGTGACGCTGCGACGAGCAAGGTGGGGTGACGCGATGGCCGCAATCGATCCGAGCGCCGACGTCGAGATCCGCAGCCGCGAGCAACTGCTCTACACGCTCGCCGAAGCGGCGGAGATCGAGCACAATCTGATGTGCTGCTATCTCTACGCCGCCTGGAGCCTGAAGACCGAGCCCGACGACGGGGTCGACCAGGCGACGGGGACGATGCTGCGGCGGTGGCAGCGGGCGATCGTCGCCGTGGCGATCGACGAGATGAGCCATCTCGCCATGGTCGCCAATCTGATGGCGGCGATCGGCGGGGCGGCGCATTTCCAGCGCCCGAATTTTCCGATCGCCGCCGGCTATCACCCCGCCGGACTGCAGGTGCGGCTCGCCCCGTTCTCGATGGCGACACTGCAGCACTTCATCCATCTCGAGCGCCCCGAGGGCAGCGACGAGCCGGACGGCGAGGGCTTCGCGCCGCCGCTCGCCTACGGCCGCGGCCTGAACGGCCTCGAGATCATGCCCTCGGCCCAGGATTTCACGACCGTCGGCCATCTCTATCGGTCGATCGAGACCGCCCTGGGGACCCTCGCGGCGCAACTCGGCGAGGCCGTGCTGTTCTGCGGCGATCCGCGGCTGCAGGTCGGCCCCTCGCTGGTCTCACTGCCGGGACTCGCCACGGTGACCGACCTCGCCTCGGCGATCCGGGCGATCGAGGTGATCGTCGAACAGGGCGAAGGCCACGCCAGCGACCGCGAAGACAGCCATTTCCGGCGGTTCATCCGGGTGCGCAGCGAATATGCCGAGGCGCTGGCCCGCGACCCCGCCTTCGTCGCCGCCCATCCGGCGGCCGAGAACCCGGTGATGCGGCGGCCGCCCGCGGCGGCCGGGCGGGTGTGGATCCAGCGCGAAGATGCCCGCGCCGTCCTCGATCTCGGCAACGCCGTCTACAATCACATGCTGCGCTGTCTGGCCCAGGGCTTCGGCGATACCGATCCGACGCGCAAACGGCGGGCGCTCGACACGGCGATCGACGCGATGTTCGCGCTCGACCCGCTCGCCCGCGAACTGGCGCGGCTGCGCGCCAACGATGCCGACGCCTGCAACGCCGGTCTCTCCTTCGCGACGCTGCGCGCCTACCCGTTCCTCGCCCCGGACACCGCGGCGACGACGCTCACCGAGCGGATCGGTGAATTGGCCCGCGGTGCGACGGCGCTGCCGGATTCGCCGCGGGTGGCGGCGGCGCTCGCCGCGCTCGGCCAGATCGCCGCGAAGACCGCGGCTGCCTCGAGGGTGGAAGCCATGACCGAAGCGACGGCCGCGCCGCCCGCCGATCCCGTGGTGGCTGGCCCGCCTCCCGCCGCCGTCGGCGGCAATTCCGGCATCGAGTCGGTCGAGGGTCGCGACCTCGTCATCGCGTTCGAAGGCCGGCGCTGCATCCACGCCCGCTTCTGTGTCACCGGCGCGCCGAAGACCTTCCTCGCCAACGTCCAGGGGCCGTGGCTCCATCCGGACGACACCGACACCGATCGCCTGATCGAGGTCGCCCACGCCTGTCCGTCGGGGGCGATCGGCTATCGCCGCAAGGACGGCAAACCCGACGAGGCGCCGCCGCCGGTCAATCTGCTCAACATCCGCGAGGCCGGCCCCTATGCGATCCGCGCGCCGATGACGCTGGCCGGCCGCGAGATCGGCCATCGGGCGACGCTGTGCCGCTGCGGCGCCTCGAAGAACAAGCCGTTCTGCGACGGTTCGCACCACGACATCGGCTTTGCCGCCTCCGGCGAACCGGCGACGGTCAGCCTCGATCCGCTCCCGACCCGCGACGGGCCGTTGGCGGTCACGCCGCTCGCCGACGGTCCGCTCGCGGTCGCCGGCAACCTCGAGATCTGCGCCGGCACCGGCCGCGTGGTGCAACGGGTGACCGAGGCGCGCCTGTGTCGCTGCGGTCAGTCGAAGACCAAGCCGTTCTGCGACGGCAGCCATCGCGCCGCGGGATTCCAAGCCGACGGCGCCTGACCGCGGTTTCCCCCCATCGCGCGGCGACACGTTCCGCGCCCCCGACGGCGACCGGACGAAAGTCGCTTGGTCTCCCGATCGGGACAGGCCATTCTCATCGCCGACTCTCATCGCCGACGCCCAACCCGCTCGACCCGAGGATCCGACATGACCGATCTGTCCGCCTTCCCGATCACGCAGCGCTGGCCCGCCGCGCATCCCGACCATCTCCAGCTCTATTCGACCCCGACCCCCAACGGGGTGAAGGTGTCGATCATGCTCGAGGAGATCGGCCTTCCCTACGAGCCCCATCGCATCGACATCGGCCGCAACGAGACCTGGACCGAGCCGTTCCTGTCGCTGAATCCCAACGGCAAGATCCCGGCGATCCTCGACCCCGACGGCCCGGAAGGCCGGCCCTTCGGCCTGTTCGAATCCGGGGCGATCCTGCTCTATCTCGCCGAGAAGAGCGGCCGCTTCCTGCCGGCGTCGGCCGCCGGGCGGATGGAGACGATCCAGTGGGTGATGTTCCAGATGGCGGCGATCGGGCCGATGTTCGGGCAGCTCGGGTTCTTCCACAAGTTCGCCGGCCGCGAGTACGAGGACAAGCGGCCGCTCAAGCGCTACACCGACGAGACCATCCGCCTGCTCGGGGTGCTCGACGGCCGGCTGGCGAAACGCGCCTGGCTGATGGGTGACGACTACACCATCGCCGACATCGCCACGCTCGGCTGGGTGCGCAATCTGATCGGCTTCTACGGTGCCGGCGAACTGGTCGGCTGGGGGCGCTGGCCGGCGGTCGAGCGCTGGCTCGCCGCCGGTCTCGCCCGCCCGGCGGTCGTCCGCGGCCTGGAGATCCCCGCGGCGCCGTGATCCGGCGATCCTCGGACGACGGCGCGGCCCCCGCCCCGGCGGCGGGCCGCTTCGCCTCAGCCGGCTTCGGCGACCGCGATCATCGCCCGGAGATAGCCCAGCGAAAAGGCCTTGCCGACGTGCCAGGGCGCCGGCGAGGTCACCATCGGGGTGTGATCGGGGATGATCACGCCGTCGAAGCCGTGTTTCTGCAGGATCCGGAAGACCCGGAGCACGTCGATCTGGCCCTCGTCGATGAACACCTCGGTGTAGGTCGGCACGGTGCCCACGACGTTGCGCATGTGGAGATAGGCGAGCGCGCCCTGCCGCGCGTAGGTCTCCAGCCAGTCGTAGAGATCGTGGCCGCCGGCCATCTCCGACAGGGTCCCGACGCAGCATTCGATGGCGTTGGCGGGACTGGGGACGAGGTCGAGGACCCGCTGATACATCGGGATTTCGTAGACCAGCCGCGGGGCCTGCCGGACCATCGGGAACGGTGGATCATCGGGGTGGAGCGCCAGCCGGACCCCGGCGGCCTCGGCCACCGGCACCACCTCGCGGAGGAACCACGCCAGCCGGTCCCACAGCTCGGCATGGGTGGTCGCCGGCATCACCCCGGTGCCGAGGAGGTCGGGGTCGTAGACCATGTTCCACACCATGCCGGCGGGGATCGGCGTCTGGTCGGTGCCGCCGCGGGCGCCGACGGTCTCGGCGCCGCCGCGGGCCTCGAGGCCGGTCGCCCGCCCGGCGACCCCGGCGAGGCTGAAGTTGTAGCCCATCACCGGGATGCCGACCCGGCCGAGGTTGCGGATCAGCTGCTTGATCGCTTCGACCTGCGCCTCCTTGCGCGGGCCGTCGAGGAGGATGTCGTACCAGACGCCGGGATCGAAGTTCTCGATCGCCGCCCAGATCAGGCCGGCGGCCTCGATCCGCGCCTTGATCGTCGCGAGCTCGTCGACGCTCCAGACGTCGCGGACGCGGGTGACGCCCCAGCCGCCGGAGCTGCCGATCGGCTGGGAATCGCCCGTGCCGGCCTGATCGCCCTGCGCGAAATAGTCGACCAGATGGACGACGATGTGGGTGCAGCCGAGTTGGCGCGCATAGGCGAGGTTGTCGTCGGTCAGCTGGTGCCGATAGAGGCCGAGTCCCAGTTTCATCGCTTCCTCCGAGGTCCATGCCTTCGAGGCGTTTCCTGCGCCGCCCGTGGCCGGATGTCTTGTTCGCCCAGGACATCGGCCTGCGGCGGTTCGCCGCAGACGCCGAGTCGGCCGGCGGTGTCGTCGTGGTGCTCAGAAGGCGTATACTAGACGACTAGTACATTAGTTTGCATCGTCGACATCGAAGACCGACCGCCTCGGAGACCGTTCCGAGATCGCCTCGGAAGTCGATTTTGGCTTTGCCGAACAACGATTTCGCTGCCGACCCCGGCACCGAGATCAACCCAGGGCTGACGTTCGGAGGGCGTTCTCGGCACGGCCGATCGAGTTGCAAGACCCCAACTCTTGACATATGTTCTCGACAACAACAGGCCCCCACTCGAAGGGAGCCGGTACGACGGGAGGGAATACCATGAAGCGTCGCAGTGTGCTCCTCGGCGGGGCGGCCTTGGCGTTGACCGGATTGACCTCGGTGGGGCGCGGCCCTGCCCAGGCGGCCGACACCACCGCCGGGCGGTTGTCGATCTGGCTCGGCTACGGTGAGACCGCGCCGGCCTTCAAGGCGGCGCTGCCGGCCTTCAAGGCGCTCTACCCCAACGTCGAAGTCGAGTTGCTGTCCTTCGACCTGCACGAATACGAGGCCAAGCTGTCGGTCGCGGTGCCGACCGGCAACGGCCCCGACATCCTGACCCTGCACGACTACATCTTCCCCCACTACTACGACGGCGATGCGCTCGACGACGTGCCGGCGGATCTCGCCAAGGTGGTCGACGACCCCAAGATCATCGATCCGGTGTTCAAGGACGTGTGCTCGCGCGACGGCAAGCCGTGGGGCGTGCCGTGGTGGAAGGGCAGCCGGGCGTTCTTCTACAACGTCGATCACTTCAAGGAAGCCGGCCTCGACGGGCCGCCGAAGACCCTGAAGGAGATGTGGGACTATTCCGAGAAGCTGACCAAGAAGGCGCCCGACGGCACCATCACCCGCGCCGGCATCACCCTGCGCCTGACCGAGGGCTCCGGTGGTCTGCAGAAGTTCTCCGACCACTACTACGCCTCGACCGGCCACCAGATCCTCGAGGCCGGCCCCAAGCCCGGCACCGTGCGGGTGACGCTCAAGGACAAGGACAATCTCGAAGCCGGCACCAAGCTGCTGCTCGACTACGTCGCGCATCTGCACGGCCCCAAGAAGGTCGACGACTGGGCGCTGAAGCACGACACGCAGGGCTTCGCCAACGGGCTGGCCTCGATGCTGTTCCGTGAGGACTGGGCGGTCGCGTTCATCCGCAAGAACGGCCCGGACGTGAAGTTCGCCACCGCGCCGCTGCCGCGCGACAAGGCCTGGGGCAACTTCCATCTGGTCGAGATCCTGTCGGTCAACAAGACCTCGAAGATGAAGAAGCCGGCCTGGGATCTGATCCGCCTGCTCCAGGAACAGCAGTATCTCGACATCGTGCTGCAGCAGAGCGGCTGGGTGCCGCTGCGGATGGACCGCGACTTCTCCGCCTTCCTGAGCAAGAACCCGGAATACAAGGCCTTCCTCGAGCCGACCCCGGGCTATCAGGCCTATCTGGAGCCCCCGAACGTCGCCTATGTCGAGGCCACCGCGCGCACCGGCGACGTGATCCTCGCGGGCTTCCGCGACGCCTCGCTGCTCGACAACCCGGAAGGGGCGAAGGCGGTGCTGTTCAAGGCCTATGACACGGCCGCGAACATCCTGAAGCGCTCCGGCATCTTCGCGCCTTGATCGACAGACCCGACGGAGGACGGCGATGAGCGACGTGATCCTGCCACCGCAGCCTTCGTCGCTGCCTGCGCGCCTGGCCCGTGGCTGGGCGCGCATGAAGCGCAACCACATCGGATTCGTGATCTGCGCGCTCGGCCCGGTGCTGGCACTGTTCGTGGTGATCCGCATCTATCCGATCGCCGAGACGATCCGGCTGTCGTTCTACGACTACCACATCACCCGGCGGTCCAATCCCTTCGTCGGGCTCGGCAACTACGCCTATCTGTTCGAAGACGGGCCGTTCCACGAGGCGCTGGTCAACACCATCCTGTTCTCGATGCTGGCGGTGGTGGCGACGCTGCTCCTGGCACTCGCCTGTGCGATCCTGTTGCGCAGCATCGAGAAGGCGGCGCCGATCTACGAACTGCTGTTCTACATCCCGGTGGTGACGCCCTGGGTGCCGGCCTCGGTGATCTGGAAATGGATCTTCGACCCGACCTTCGGGGCGCTCAACTACGCGCTGTCGTTCTTCGGCGTGGCGCGGCTCGGCTGGCTGCAGGATCCGACGCTGATCCTGTTCGCGCTGGTCGCCGTCTCGGTGTGGAAGATGGTCGGCTATTTCGTGGTGATCTTCGGGGTCGGCCTGCGCGCCATCCCCGAGGAACTCCTGGAAGCCGCCGATCTCGACGGGGCGACCGCCTGGCGCAAGCTGACGCGGATCGTGCTGCCGCTGATGCGGCCGATCATCCTGTTCAGCGTCGTCACCTGCACCATCATCAACTTCAACGTCTTCGCCCCGGTCTACGTGCTGACCGCCTCTTCGCAGGGGGCGCCGGCCTACGACTTCAAGGTGTTGGTCGGTGAGATCTACTCGAACGGCTTCGTCTATTACCACATGGGCTATGCCGGCGCCCAATGCGTGGTGCTGCTGTTGTTCGTGATGTCGCTGCTGATCGTCCAGTTCCTGGCGTTCCGGGAGAAGAAGTGACATGTTCCGAGAACGCTCCGTCCGTATCGCCGCCTGGATCTCCTGCTCCTTTCTGGCGCTGTTCACCGTGGTGCCGGTGCTGTGGATCGTCGCGACCGCGTTCAAGACGGCGGCCGAGATCAACGCCTGGCCGCCGACCTTCCTGCCGAGCGCGCCGACCTGGGCGAATTTCGACGAGATCATCTATCACACCGAATTCCCGCGCTACATTCTCAACACGATCCTGGTTTCGACCGTCTCGACGGTCTGCATCATGATCACGTCGAGCATCGCCGGGTTCGTCTTCGCCAAATACAAGTTCCCGTTCCGCGGCCTGATCTTCATGGTGCTGCTGGCCAGCGCGACGATCCCGCTCGAAGCCTATATGATCCCCGTCTACATCATGGTGTTCAAGCTGAAGATGCTCAACACCTTCGCGGCGCTGATCCTGCCGCTGACGATCATGACCTTCGGCGTGTTCTTCATGCGTCAGGTGATCATGGGCATCCCGGACGAACTGTTGGAAGCGGCGCGGATCGACGGGGCCAGCGAGTTCTGGATCTATCTGCGGATCATCCTCAACTTGAGCAAGAACGGGTTGATGGCGATCGGCGTGTTCGCCTTCACCCAGGCCTGGGCCAACTTCATGTGGCCGCTGGTGGTGGTCTCGACCGGCGACATGTACACCACGGAACTCGGCCTCGCGGTCTATCAACGCGCCTTCTACACCGAATACGGTCCGATCGCGGCCGGCGCGGTCATCAGCATCGTGCCGATGCTGATCGTCTTCGTGGCGCTGCGGCGGCACATCATGGCGGGGATCGCGACCTCGGGCATGAAGGGCTGACGGCGCAGACCGCCGCGGGCCTCTCGCGCCCCGCGATTCGGCGCCGCACCGACACAGAGAAGAATTCAGGGGGGCCGCATGGCTGGCGTTTCGATCCGCAAGGTAGTCAAGGTCTACGAGGGCAAGTTCCAGGCGGTCAAGGCGATCGACCTGGAGGTCGCCGAGGACGAATTCGTCGTCCTGGTCGGGCCGTCGGGTTGCGGCAAGTCGACGACGCTCAGGATGGTCGCGGGTCTCGAGGAGATCTCGGCCGGCGAGATCTGGATCGGCGACAAACTGGTCAACGACGTGCTGCCGCGCGAGCGCGACATCGCCATGGTGTTCCAGAACTACGCGCTCTATCCGCACATGTCGGTGTACGACAACATGGCCTTCGGGCTGCAGCAGCGCAAATATCCGCGCGAGGAGATCCAGAAGCGTGTCCAGCACGCCGCCGGCATCCTCGACATCACGGCGCTCCTCGACCGCAAGCCCAAGGCGCTGTCGGGCGGCCAGCGCCAGCGCGTCGCCATGGGGCGGGCGATCGTGCGCAATCCGAAGGTGTTCCTGTTCGACGAGCCGCTGTCCAACCTCGACGCCAAGCTGCGCGTGCAGATGCGCACCGAGATCAAGAAGCTGCATCAGACCATCGCCACCACCACCCTCTACGTCACCCACGATCAGGTCGAGGCGATGACGCTGGCCGACCGCGTGGTGGTGATGAACGCCGGGCGCATCGAGCAGGTCGGCGCGCCGCAGGAGCTCTACCACCATCCCGCCACCCGCTTCGTCGCCGGCTTCATCGGCTCGCCGGCGATGAACTTCCTCCCCGTCGATCTCTACGACGACGGCGGGCTGAAGCTGCGGCTGGCCGACGGCATCGTGCTGCCGGTGCCGGCGGCGCGGGTCGACCGCTACGGCCCCTACAAGGGCAAGGCGATGACCCTCGGTCTGCGCCCCGAGAACCTCACCGAGATCCATGACGTGGAGCGGCCCGGGGTCACCCGGATCGAGGCGCCGATCGACGTGGTCGAGCCGATGGGCAGCGAGATCCTGCTGCACTTCTTCATCGACGGCAAACCGCTGTGCGCCCGCATCGCACCCGACTGCGTGGTCACGCACGGCGAGCGCTTCGCGCTGGCCGCCGACCTCAACCAGATGCACCTGATCGACGACGAGTCCGGCCGGGTCGTGTGACCCGGCGCGGCGGCGTTTCCGTCGTGTCGTCGATCGCCGTCAGAAGCCGTGCAGCGCACCGCCGTCGGCGACGATGATGTGGCCGGTGACGTAGCGGGCGACGTCGGCGGCGAGATAGGTCATGGCCCAGCCGATGTCTTCGCCCTCACCGGTGCGCTTCATCGGGATGCGGCCCATGATCTTGTCGAGGCGGGCGGGATCGTTGGAGGTCGCCAGCCGGAACAGCGGCGTGTCGATCCAGCCGGGCGCGACGCCGTTGACGCGGATGCCCTTGGGCGCCAGTTCGGTCGCCATCGAGCGGATCATCCCGACATAGGCGGCCTTGGCGGCCGAGTAGCCGGCGACCATCGGCACCCCGAGGAACGAACTCATCGAAGCGGTGAACAGCACCGAGCCGCGGCCGGTCGTGGCCAGTTGCGGCAGGAAGGCCCGGGTCATGGCGAAGGCGCCGACCACGTGGACGTCGAGCACGCCGCGGAAGTCGGCGATGGTCATGTCCTCGATCGGCTTCTTGCAGGTGCCGCCGGCGTTGTTGACCAGGATCGACACCGGGCCGAAGGCCGCCTCGATCTCGGCCGCGAAGGCTTGCGCCCCGTCGGCATCGGCGACGTCGAAGGCCGCGACCGACGCGCCGGCCCCGAGTTCGCTCGCCGCGGCTTCGAGTTTGTCGGCGTCGCGACCGACCAGCACCACTTCGGCGCCGGCCTTGAGGAAGCACTGCGCGGTGGCGAGCCCCAGGCCGCTGCCGCCGCCGGTGATCAGGGCGCGATGGCCGGAGAGCGAAAAGGCCTGGGGGAACTCCATGGGGTCGTCTCCTGGGCGTGGCCGCGGTCGCGGGCCGCCCGATGGTCGGTCAGAGGAACATGTCGCGGCGTTTGGCGAAGATGGTCTCGCGGAAGGCCTCGAGCATCTTCAGATGGGCGATCAGGCGGTCGGTGGTGGCGGCGACGTCGTTGCGACGCAGCGCTTCGAGGATGTCGCGGTGCCAGACCAGGGCGGCGGCGTCGTGGTGGGCCTCCTGGAGCTCGACGAAGCGGACGCGGTTGAGGTGGGCGCGCATCTCGCCGATCACCGCGATCAGCGTGCGATTGCCGGCAAAGCGCAGGAAGGCGCCGTGGAACGCCTCGTCGTGGCGCATGAAGGCGAGGTAGTCCTGCGCGTCGACCGCCGCGGCCTGATCGGCGAGGATCGCCTCGACCTCGGCGAGCAGGGCCCGGCAGGCCGGATCGGCCTCGTCCCAGCGCCGCGCGACGTCGGCGAAGGCGGTCGCCTCGAGGCTCTCGCGCACCGCCTGGGCCTCGCGCACCTTGGCCGCCGACAGGAAGGAGACGCGGGCGCCGCGCTGGGGCAGCACCTGGAGGAGATCGTCGATCGCCAGGCGGAAGAAGGCGCGGCGCACCGGCGTGCGGCTGACGTCGAATTCGGCGGCGATCTCGTTCTCGAAGATCATCTTGCCCGGCAGATAGTCGAGCGAGATGATCCGCGTCCTGAGCTCGTCGTAGATGACGCCGTCCAGGGTCTGCCGTCCGGCGATCAGCTCCTCGGCCTTCATCCGCGTCATGCCCGGTCTCCTGCGATCGACGATCCGCCGAGCCTATTTGCTTCCGCCGGCAAACGCACGCTTCAGCGTCTGCGGATCGAGGCGGACCCGGTCGAGGGCGGCGCGGTCGAAGACGATGCCATGGCCGGGGCGCAGCGGCGGATGGCCCATCGCCCCCTCGACGACGATCGGCTCTTCGAGCAGGCCGAGTTCGGTGAAGCTGCCGCCGATGACGTTCTCCAGCATGAAGCCGTTGGAGACGCCGCAGAGCATGTGCAGCGACAGTTCCATCATGTAGTGGGGGGCGACCGGGCGGCCGAAGATCTGCGCCAGATGGGCGATCTTCAGCCATTCGGTGAGGCCGCCGACGAAGGCGACGTCGGCCTGGACGAAGTCGATGGCGTCGGCGCGCAGATAGTCGAGGAACTGGGCGCGGGAATGCAGGCTCTCGCCGAGCGCGATCGGCGTGCGGATCGCCCGCTTCAGCGCGACGTGGGCGGGGATGTCGTCGAACAGCAGCGGCTCCTCGATCCAGCCGAGACCGAGGCCGTCGATGCGGCCGGCCTTGACCAGGGCCTCGCGCGCCGACCATTTCTGATTGAGATCGACCAGCAGGCCGCCGCCGCGCCCGAGCCGCTCGCGCACCCGGACGATGCGCTCGACGTCGTCCTCGATGTCGGGGCGGCCGATCTTGATCTTCACGGTGCGATAGCCGCGGGCCATGTAGTCGTCGACACGGGCGAGCAGGTCCTCGACGGTGTCGTCGGCGGCGAGGTTGATCTCGCTGATGTAGGCGGGAATCGCCTCGCGGGTGCCGCCGAACAGGCGGTAGAGCGGCTGGCCGAGGAACTTGCCGACGAGGTCCCAGACGCCGACGTCGATCGCGGCGATGGCCATGGAATTGACGCCGACCCCGAGCCGGCGCGACTGGCGCTGCAGCTTCAGCCAGATGCGCTCGTAGTCGAGCGGGTCCATGCCGATCACCAGGGCGGCGAGGTAGTCCTCGACCAGCGCGGCGATCGAGGTGCCGCCGATGTCGACGGTGTAGCTGAAGCCGGTGCCGACCAGGCCGGTGTCGGTGACGAGTTCGACGACGACGAACTCCAGCCCCTGGACCTTGTTGGTGGCATCCTCCCACGGCACGCTCGGAGGCAGACGGTGGGCGGACGTCCTGACTTCCACGATCTTCATCGCCGAGCTCCCGATCACGGCCCGGTCGCGCCGGTCCGAGGCCGGTCATAGCACCTTGCGTACTTGGATCCAAGTCGGGAGCACGAGGGACGCGGGCTTCGCTCGAAGGTCGGACTCCGAGGCATGCGGCACGCACGGCCGACCTCCTGCGCCGGCCCGACCCTCGGCGTCATCCCCGGCCGGAGCCGGCCTGCCGGCGAAGGGGAACCGCGGCGGTGGCGAGGTACGGTGACCGGCGCGCCCGGGACGGCCTTCGGGTCCACGCCCCTCGCCCTGAGGCTCGACCGGGCGAGGGCGAGACGACGGGAATCGCCGCCTTTCAGAAGTAGCTGTTGACCCATACGAAAACAGCCGCAACGGAAAAGGTTTCCGCCAAGCAGTAGCCCTGATATTTGTTGAAAACCTGCAACTCTTCCTGCGGAATAAGGAAATATCTAAATACTATCAGCTTACATTTATCCGAATAGACCATATTGAATGTAAGTAAGAATACGAGAGCTCGCTCAAAATTCCAAATGCGTAATTTTTTCTTTATGAACCGTATGTTCACGGTCGTCGTCACGGCTATAATTATCGGCATGGCTAGGATAAATCTCAATGGTGCGTCGAAATCGCCCATTTCTGACTTCCTTCGAATATCAAATGTGCAACCCTTCATCGGAATGACGAAACAGGGCAGAGATGGACTCCCGCCGCGACAGCATGACCGAATCCGGAGACCGCACAACGGGGATTCGACAACGCTCGCGTAAGTTGATTGCGACTCATCGACGCCAGGGTCGCGGATCGGAGCGCATCGCTCCACGCCCCGCGCGCCAGTTCCTCAGAACCGGTCCCACGGCGGGCGCGGCCCGAAGCGGGCGACCAGGGCATCGATGAACACCCTGGTCTTGGCGGCGAGGTAGCGGTTGGGGGCGTAGAGGGCGTAGAGGCCGAGGTCCGGCGCCGGGAAGGCGTCGAGCACGGTCACCAGGCGGCCGGCGGCGACGTCGGGGCCGACCAGGAAGGTCGGCAGCAGGGTCAGGCCGCGGCCGGCGAGCGCGGCGACGCGCAGCACGTCGCCGTTGTTGGAACACATCGCGGCGCCGACCGCGACGTCGATCGCCGCGCCGTCACGGGTCAGGTGCCAGCGCGGCAGCGTCGTGGTGTGGCCGTAGGACAGGCAAGGCCGGTGGGCCAGATCCTCGGGCGACGCGGGCGTGCCGAAGCGGGCGAGATGGTCGGGGGATCCGACGATCACCCGCCGCACCGGCGCCAGACGGCGGGCGACGAGGCTCGAATCGGTCAATTGGGCGATCCGCACGGTGACGTCGACGCCCTCCTCGATCGGATCGACGAAGCGATCGCTGAGCGCCAGTTCGATCCTGAGATCCGGGTGGGTACCAATGATCTCGGCCACCGCCGGGGCCAGATGCAGCACCCCGAAGGACACCGGCGCGTTGATCTTCAACACGCCGCGGGGCTCGTCGTGGAGGCGCGAGACCCGGAGCTCGGTCTCCTCGACCCGGGCGACGATGTCGATACATTGTTCGTAATAGGCGAGCCCGGCTTCGGTCGGCGAGACCCGGCGGGTCGAACGATCGAGCAGGCGGGCGCCGAGGAGATGTTCGAGCTCCATCACCGCCTTGCTCACCGCCGAGCGGGTCAGCCCGAGACTGCGCGCGGCCTCGGCGTAGCTGCCGAGCGCAACGACCTTGGAAAAGGCGTTCATCGCTTCGAGCTTGTCCATGGATCGGTTCCAAATCGGATGCAGTCCGTGTCGAATAGTGACGATTGTCTCCGAAGGCCGCAAGCCCCAGATTGACGCTCACCGGGGCGGGATCGTCCGACCCCCAAACGAAACGAGGACACCATGACCTTCACGATCCGGAGAGCCGCCGATCGCGGCCGTGCGAACTTCGGCTGGCTGGACAGCCGCCACACCTTCTCCTTCGGCCACTACTACGACCCCGAACACATGGGCTTCGGCCCGCTGCGGGTGATCAACGACGACCGCGTCGCCCCCGGCGGCGGGTTCCCGACCCATCCCCATCAGGACATGGAGATCGTCTCCTACGTCCTCGACGGCGGATTGCAGCATCGCGACAGCCTCGGCACCGGTTCGGTGATCCGGCCGGGCGACGTGCAGCGCATGTCGGCGGGCACCGGCATCCGCCACAGCGAGTTCAACGCCTCGGGCGAGGAACCCGTCCACTTCCTGCAGATCTGGATCATTCCGGAAGAGGAAGGCATCGCCCCGAGCTATGAGCAGAAGGCCTTCGCCGCAGACGACAAGCGCGGCAAGCTGCGGCTGGTCGCCTCGCCCGAGGGCCGCGACGGCTCGGTGACCGTCCACGCCGACGTCGATCTCTACGCCACGGTGCTGGGGGCCGGCGAGGCCGTCGAGCACGCGATCGCGGCGGGACGCGGGGCGTGGATCCAGGTCGCCCGCGGCTCGGTGACCTTCGAAGGCGAGACGCTGCACGAGGGCGACGGTGTCGCGATCTCCGACGCCGGGTCGCTGCGGCTGGAAGGCATCGACGACGCCGAGGTGCTGCTGTTCGACATGGCACCGTGAGGCCTGCGGATGCGGATCCTGACGGGTCCGCATCCGACCGCCGTGATTCAGGCGCCGCGCGCCGCGCGGCCGCCGAGGATGTCGCGCAGAACCGCGTCGAGACCGTCGGCCATTTCGGCGATCTCGGCGTCGGTGACGTTCAGCGCCGGCATGAAGCGCAGGAGATGGGGCCGCGGGGCGTTGAGCAGCAGGCCGCGCCGCAAGGCTTCGTCGACCACGGCGGGAGCGATGTCGCAGCCGAGATCGAGCGCCCGCAACAAACCGCGCCCGCGCACTTCGCCGCCGCCGAGCCGGGCGTCGGCGATGCGGGTCAGGTGGCGCTGCAGCAGCTCGCCGGCCTTGGTCACCCGCGCCAGGAAGTCGGGCGCCGCGATGGTCGCCACCACCGCGTCGGCGACCGCCGTCATCAGCGGGTTGCCGTTGAAGGTGCCGCCCTGGTCGCCCGGCTCGAAGCAGCACACCGCGCGATCGGCGAGCAGCGCGGCGATCGGCACGCCGCCGCCCAGGCCCTTGCCGAGGGTCATGATGTCGGGGCGCACGCCGGCGTGCTCGAAGCCGAACATCTTGCCGGTCCGGCCCATGCCGGTCTGGACCTCGTCGAAGATCAGCAACAGGCCGCGCCGGGTGGTCAGCGCCCGCAGGGCGCGCAGGAAGTCGTCGTCGGCGACGACCACGCCGGCCTCACCCTGGATCGGCTCCAGCATCACCGCGACGGTGGCCGGGCCGAGGCAACGCTCGACCGAGGCGAGGTCGTTGAGCGTGGCCTTGGGGAAGCCCGGGACGCGCGGCTCGAACAATCCGTCCCATTTTTCCTTGCCCGAGGCGGACATGGTGGCGAGCGTGCGGCCGTGGAAGCCGTCGCGGAAGGTGACGATCTCGTGGGCGCCGGCGCGGAACTTGCCGCCCCATTTGCGCGCGAGCTTGATCGCCCCTTCGTTGGCTTCGGCGCCGCTGTTGGCGAAGAACACCGAATCGAGCCCGCTCACCGCGGCGAGCCGCGCCGCCAGATCGAGCTGCGGCCCGTTGTGGAAGGCCGGCGAGCAGTTGATCAGCCGCGCCGCCTGACGGGCCAGCGTGTCGACGATCTCCGGCGGGCAATGGCCGAGGGCGTTGACCGCCCAGCCCTGGACGAAATCGAGATAGCTCTTGCCGTCGCGATCGATCAGCCGCGAGCCACGGCCTTCGACGAAGACCACGGGAGGTTTCGGGCCGATGTCCATCAGGGCATCGGAGGGCGGGAAGGGGGACAAGGCGATGGGATGGGCGGTCATGGCGGCTCCTTTGCAAGGGAGGCGCGACGGGGACCGCTGCCGGACATAAAAAAGGCCCCCATCGCGCTCGATGGGGACCTCGGAGGCTTCGGCCGACCGATGGTCGCGCCTACACGTCCCGTTCCCGCCCGAGGGCGAAACGATCGGTGGAGGCGCGTCGGTTGGCGGTGCCGTGGGTCATGCGGCGTGGATAGCAGCGGACCGCGGGCCTGTCCAGAGGCGGGGTCGGTCGGCGCTGCGGCGCGCGCGGCGGGGTGGTCGGGCCGTGGCGAAATTCGTATGGTCCGGCCGGGCGGCGCGCGGGCCGACCCGCGGGGAGGCCGACGTGCCGACGGACAGGATACTCACCCTCGATCTCGGCGGATCGGGCCTCAAGGCCGGATTGTTCGCGCCCGACGGCACCCTGCAGGCGACCGCTTCGGTGCCGATGGCCTTCGACGAACCGCGCGAGGGGATCTCCGAGCAGGATCCGGCGGTGTGGTGGGCGGGGGCGCGGCAGGCGCTCTCCGAGATCGCCGCGGCCGCCGGGCCGGACTTCGATCGGGTGAGCGGCATCGCGATCTGCGGCTTCACCCGCACCCAGGTGCTGCTCGACGCGGAGGGCTGTGTGGTGCGCCCGGCGATCGGCTTTCGCGACGCCCGGGCGGGGGCGGAGGTCGCGGCGGCGCTGGCCCGGCCGGAGTTCGCGGCGCATCCGGCGGCGCGCCCCTTCAACGTGTTCCATCCGCTGGCGCGTCTGCTGTGGGTCGCCGCCCACGAGCCCGAGGTGTGGTCGAAGGTCGCCTGGGTCGTCGAGCCGAAGGATCATCTCAACTTCCGCCTGACCGGCCGCGTCGCTTCGGACGCCGTCTCGCAGCACTGGATGGCGATGGCGACCGCCGGCGGGTCGGACTCGCTCGCCGCACTCGCCGGGATCCGGCCGCCGGCTCTGCCGCCGCTGTTCGCCCCGCACGCGATCGTCGGGCGGGTGAGACCAAGCGACGATCCGGTCATGGCGCGGCTCGCCGGCGTGCCGGTGTTCTGCGGCGCCAACGACAGCTGGGCGGCGGCGGCGGGGCTGGGGGCGCTGGCACCGGGGCGGGCCTACGGCATCTCGGGATCGTCGGAAGTGTTCGGCCTGATCGCCGACCACGCGGCGGAAGCCGAGGGGCTCTTGACCCTGCCGTGGGGCGATGGGCTGTGGCAGATCGGCGGGCCGGGGCTCAACGGCGCCAATGCGCTCGCCTGGATCGTCGACCGTCTCGACCGCTCGGACCTGCCCTTCGAGGCGAAACTCGCGGGGTTGCTGGCAGGCCCGCGCCACGCCGCGCCGCTGCTGTTCCTGCCCTATCTCGTCGGCGAACGGACGCCGTTCTGGGACGGCGATCTGCGCGCCGCCTTCCTCGGCCTCGGCGCCGGCCACGGTCCGGCGGATCTGGTGCGGGCGGTGATGGAGGGGGTGGCGTTCCACGCCCGCCTGGTGCTCGAGCGCGCCGAAGCGGCGGTGGGGCGACGGGCGAGCGAAGTGCGGCTCGGCGGCGGCGGGGCGGCCAGTTCGGTGTGGAACCAGATCCGCGCCGACGGGATCGGGCGCGAGATCGTCGCCATGCCGCAGCGCCAGACCGGGCTCGCCGGTTGTTTCGCCGTGGCGCAGGTCGGGCTCGGGCTGGCGCCCGATCTCGCCGCGGCGATCGACGGCGCGGGGCTCGCCTTCGAGCGGTTCCGCCCCGATCCCGCCGCCGCGCGCCGCGCCGATCGGCTCCACGCGATCTTCCGCGAGTCCCAGGGCTTCGTCGCCGACGTCTCCCGGCGGCTGGCGGCGATCGACCGCGACCCGTCGGCGAGCGGCTGAGCGATCGCGCGTCTGCCCTGCCCGAGCGGGATCGACGGCGGCGAGGGCTTGCGCCGACGATCCCGCGATGCGAGTTTCGCGGCCGCCCGCCCGCGCCTCGGCGACGGCGCGCCCAGACCGGGCGCGACCGGCATCCGACCGAGGCCCCATCGACCCGGTGACCGACCGCATGACCGCGCTGCGACCCTTCCTGGCGACCTATGGCACGGCGCTCGCCGGCCTCGCCGTCGTCGTGGTCTTCGCGCTTCTGAAACCGGTGTTCCTGACCCCGGCCAATTTCGCGATCATCCTCAAGGAGACGGCGTTTCTCGGCATCCTGTCGCTCGGCTTCACGCTGGCGCTGGTCACCGCCGAGCTCGATCTGTCGATCGCCGAGGTCGCCAGCCTGTCGGCGGTGGTGACCGGGGCGCTGGTCCATGCCGGCTTCGGTGCGACGGTCGCCGTCGCCGCGGGGCTCTCGACCGGGCTCGTCTGCGGCGCGGCCAACGGGCTGGTGGTCACCCGGCTGCGGGTGCCGTCGCTGATCGCCACGCTCGGCATGGCGGCGATCGCCAAGGGCCTCGGCTTCATGATCACCCAGGGCGTGGCCTTCGTCGGGCGCTGGCCGGTGAGCTTCACCGGGCTCGCCCGCGGCTCGATCTTCGGCCTGTCGAATCTCGCCTGGTGGCTGGCGGGAACGGCGGCGGCCTGCTGGGTCCTGCTCGACTGGACGCGGATCGGCGCTCACTTGCGGGCCACCGGCGAGGCGGAAGAAGCGGCGCGGCTGGCGGGCGTGGCGACGGGTCGCATGAAGCGGGCGGGCCTGACGATGTGCGGCCTCGGCGCCGGTCTGACCGGCGTTCTGCTCGCCGCCAGCCTGTCGTCGGCGGCGCCGAACATGGCCGGCGACCATTTTCTCTACGCCATCGCCGCGGTTCTGCTCGGCATGACGATGTTCGAGCCGGGGCGGCCCAACGTGCCGGGCACGTTGGTCGCCGCCTTCTCGCTGAAGGCGCTCGGTAATGGACTCGTCTTGGTCGGCGCCGCCTATTACGTTCAGGACATCGTGCTGGGTCTGGTCATCGTCGCCTCGGTCGCCCTGTCGGCCGGTGCCCTCGGGCGGGCGGCCTTCGTCGAGAAACTGAATTTCAAACGGCCTTCGTGAGTCGGAGAACTACGCCCATGAACGAGATCACGCGTCGCGACCTGGTGGGAGGCGCCCTGGCGCTGTCGACCGTCGGCTTGGCCGGCACCGCCGCGGCGGCCGCCGGCTTCGAACTGGCGGTCGTCGCCTTCCAGATGTCGTCGGAGACCCATGCGCGGGTGGCCAATGCCGCCGCCGCGGCCGGCAAGGCCAAGGGCTGGTCGACGACGATCCTCAACTCCGAGGGCTCGCTGCCCAAGCACGCCGAACAGCTCGAGACGCTGATCCAGTCCAAGCCTTCGGCGATCATCGTGGCGATGGGCAAGCCGGTCGAGGCCGAGGAGCAGCTGAAGAAGGCCAAGGACGCCGGCATTCCGGTGGTGATGGTGATGTCCGGCGCCTCGCCGCACATCCTGTTCGACATCGAGGCCAACGAGTACAAGGTCGGCGCCGAGGCCGCGCTGTGGCTGCTCGGCCAGATGGGCTTCCAGGGCAAGATCCTCACCGAACGCTTCGACGGCAACGTCGGCACGCGCATCCGCGGCCGGGTGCTCGATGCGGTGCTCGCCGAGAACACCGGAGTCAAGGTGGTCGGCAGCCACGCCATGGCCCGCACTCAGTCGTGGCGCGACGACGTCCGCCAGGGGATGCAGACGCAGCTGCTCCAGCACGGCACCGAGATCGACGGACTTTGGGCCTCGTTCGACGGTCAGGCCTTCGTCATCGACGACATCCTCAAGGCGCAAGGGGTGAAGAAGGGCCAGATCAAGTTCGTGTCGATCGACGGCGGCGCCGAGACCTTCCGCCGCATCGCCGATCCGGACTCGCTGCTGATGGCCACCGTGGCGATCCCCTTCGAGGCGATGGGCAGCGGGGCGGTCGAGGCGCTCGACCGTATCGTCGTCAAGAAGGAGGCCAAGGCGGCGATCACCGCCGGACCCTACCTGTTCATGGACGCGACCCTGGTCGACGCCGTCAACGTCGCGCAGTTCCTCAAGCCGTGATGGCCGACACCGCCCCGTTCCTGTCGCTCACCGGCGTCACCAAGTCCTATGGACCGGTCGAGGCGCTGAAGGGCGTCGACCTCGACGTCCATGCGGGCGACGTGCTGGCGCTGGTCGGCGACAACGGGGCGGGCAAGTCGAGTCTGGTCAAGATCCTCGCCGGCGCCCATCCGCCGAGCGGCGGCGAGATCCGGCTGAAGGGCGAGCCGGTGCACTTCGCCTCACCCGGCGACGCGCTGCAGAAGGGCATCGCGACGATCTATCAGGACCTCGCGGTGGCGCCGCGGCTGTCGATCACCGAGAACATCTTTCTCGGCTCGGAACTGACGCGGACCATCCCCGGGCTGCCCGGCCTGCACCTGCTCGACAAGCGGCGGATGCGGCGTGAGGCCGGGGCCTTGCTCACCCGCCTGTCGGTCAACGTCGCCGACGCCGATACGCCGGTCGAGCGGCTGTCGGGCGGCCAGCGTCAGGCGGTGGCGCTGTCGCGGGCGCTGCGCTGGGACGCGCGGATGATCATCATGGACGAACCGACCGCGGCACTCGGCGTCCAGGAGACGCGGCTGGTGCTCGACCTGATCCGCCGCCTGCACGCCGAGGGCCGGACGGTGGTGCTGATCTCGCACAACATGGCCGACGTCTGCGCCGTGGCGACGCGGGTGGCGGTGCTCAAGGGCGGGCGCAAGGTGATCGATCGCGGCATCGACGGCGTCGACGCCGACCGGCTGGCGCACATGGTGATGACCGGCCGCGAAGGGTGACGGGGGCGACGACGCCCCCCTCCCCGCTCACAGCCGCGCGCGGGTGCTGCGCGGGGTGGCGAGCAGCAGCGTGGTCTCCGAGGCGGTGATGCCCGGCACCAGACGCAGGCGCCGCAGTACCGCGTCGAGATCGGTCAGGCTCTGGGCCGACAGTTCGACCACCAGATCCCAGCGGCCGTTGGTGGTGTGGATCGCCCCGATCTCGGGAAAACCGACCAGACCGTCGATCACCTTGTCGAGCATGCGGCCCTCGACCTCGATCATGGTCAGGCCGCGCACCGGCAGCGCCACCGCATCGGCCCGGAGCACCACGGTGTAGCCGAGGATGGTGCCGCTCGCCTCCAGCCGCTCGAGGCGGGCGCGGACGGTCGCCCGCGACAGGCCGAGCTCGAGGGCGAGATCGGAAATGCTGCGGCGCCCGTCATGGCGCAGGATGGACACCAGACGGCGGTCGAGATCGTCCATGGAGAGCGCTCCGATCAGGCAAATCGACCATATCGATAAGTCCTTTCGCGCTTTTTGCCAATATGATCCGTTCATTCCGCCACTGATGACGGTTAGCCTGAGGGTCCCTGAGCGGCGAGGACCCGAGATGATCGACACCTGCATCCTGATCGGCGCGCCGGTCGAAGCCGGCACCGGACGGCGCGGCGCCGACATGGGGGCGCGAGCCTTCCGCTGCGCCCGCCTCGCCGAGACGCTGAGCGACCTCGGCCTCGCGGTGCGCGACGCCGGCGCCCTGGCGATCGGCCCGGTGGCGCCGCGCGCCCATCCCAATGCGGCGATCCGCGACCTCGCCGAGATCGCCGCCTGGACCGAACTGATCGAGGCGACCGCCTATGCGGCCGCCGGCCAGGGCATGCCGATCTTCCTCGGTGGCGACCACAGTCTGTCGGCCGGCTCGATCGCCGGGATCAACCGCCGGGCGATCGAGGACGGCCGCGAGTTGTTCGTGCTGTGGCTCGACGCCCATCCCGACTTCCACACCCTCGAGTCGACCGAGAGCGGCAATCTGCACGGCGTGCCGATGGCCTATGTCACCGGCCGGCCGGGCTTCGAGGGCTTCTTCCCGCCGCTCGCCGCGCCGGTGAAGCCGGAGAACGTCTGCATGGTGGGCCTGCGCAGCGTCGATCCGGCCGAGCGGGCGGCGTTGGAGGCGGGGCGCATCACCGTCCACGACATGCGCGCCATCGACGAGACCGGCATCGGCCGGCTGGTCGGCGCCTTCTTGCGCGAGGTCGAAGCACGCGACGGGATCCTCCACGTCAGCTTCGACGTCGATTTTCTCGATCCCGAGATCGCCCCGGGGGTCGGCACCACGGTGCCGGGCGGGGCGACCTTCCGCGAGGCCCATCTGGTGATGGAGATGCTGCACGACTGCGGCCGGGTGCGCAGCCTCGACGTGGTCGAACTCAATCCCTTCCTCGACGATCGCGGCCGCACCGCCCTGCTGCTGGTCGATCTGATCGCCAGCCTGATGGGCCGGCGCATCCTCGATCGTCCGACCCGGAGTTGGTCATGACCCGTCGCCCCCTCAACCTGGTGCCCTTCGTCAGCGTCCACAACATGATGCGGCTGGTCAACGCGATCGGCGTCGAACGCTTCCTGACCGAGCTCGCGGGGTTCGTCGAGGACGATTTCCGCCGCTGGCCGGCCTTCGAGAAGACGCCGCGGCTCGCCTCCCATTCGATCGACGGGGTGATCGAACTGATGCCGACCAGCGACGGCACCACCTACGGCTTCAAATACGTCAACGGTCATCCGAAGAACATGCGCGAGGGTCGCCAGACGGTGACCGCCTTCGGCCTGCTCGCCGACGTCGCCACCGGCTATCCCGACCTCTTGTGCGAGATGACGATCCTGACCGCGCTCCGCACCGCCGCGACCTCCGCCGTCGCCGCCCGCCACCTCGCCCGACCCAACTCGCGCAACATGGCGATCATCGGCAACGGCGCGCAATCGGAGTTCCAGGCGGTGGCGTTCAAGGCGCTCGTCGGCATCGAGCGGGTGCGGCTCTACGACATCGACGCCTGGGCGAGCGCCAAATGCGCCGCCAACCTCGCCCGCCACGGCATCGCCGCGACGATCTGCGCCGACGTGGCGACGGCGGTCGAGGGCGCCGACATCGTCACCACGGTGACCGCCGACAAACAATGCGCGACCATCCTCACCGACAATCTGGTCGGTGCCGGTCAGCACATCAACGCGGTCGGCGGCGATTGCCCGGGCAAGACCGAGCTCCATCGCGACATCCTGCTGCGCTCCGACATCTTCGTCGAATATCCGCCGCAGACCCGCATCGAAGGCGAGATCCAGCAGCTTCCCCCCGACCATCCGGTCACGGAACTGTGGCGGGTGATCGCCGGCGAGGTGGCAGGGCGGCGCTCGGTCGACCGGGTGACGCTGTTCGATTCGGTCGGCTTCGCCATCGAGGACTTCGCGGCGCTGCGCTATGTGCGCTCGAAACTGGCGCTCGGCGGCTTCCACGAGGACCTCGATCTGCTCGCCGATCCCGACGAACCGCGCGATCTGTTCGGCATGTTGCACCGCTCGGCGATCCGCGAGGCGGTCTCGGCCTGAGGGCCGGTGCCGGCGCGCCCGGTCGCGGTGGAGCTCGAGTACATTCCGAGCCTGCCGACCGCCGAGGCCGAGCCCTAGGTTGCGCGACTGATCGAACGGCCGTTCCGGCGGCACCGGCGGCGTCGGATGCGCCGCCGCGGTCGACGGGTGACCGATCCCTTACGTAATGTGTCCCCTGCCTGCGAGGGGCGACCTGGACTAGGATCGGGTCGTCGTCATCCCGCCGGCAATCTCGAAGAGGCGCCGCGATGAACAAGCCGAAATTCGTCGTCGTCGCGGGTGTCGCCGCGGTGCTCGCCGTCGGCGGTTGGATCACCTGGACCGTGCTGCGACCCCCGGCGCTGCCGCCCGGCGTCGCCGCGGCCAACGGACGGGTCGAGGTCGAACGCATCGACGTCGCCACCAAGCTCCCCGGCCGCGTCGCCGAGATCCGCGTCAAGGAGGGCGATCTGGTCGCCGCCGGCGAGGTCGTCGCGGTGCTCGATACCGCCGACCTCCTGGCCCAGCGCGCCGCGGCGCGCGCCACCGTCGCCCGCGCCACCGCCGGCATCGCCAAAGCCGTCTCCGACGTCGCCGCGGCCATGGCGCAGCTGGCGCTGGCCGAGGTCGAGATGCGCCGCTCGGCGGAACTGCTCGACAAGGCGGTCAGTCCGCAGTCGCTGCTCGATCAGCGCAAGGCCCAGCGCGACGTCGCCGCCGCCACGGTCGACGCGGCCCGCGCCGCGGTCGCCGACGCCATGGCCGCCCGCGACGCCGCCAGCGCTCAGGTCGACCTGATCCAGGTGTCGATCGACGACATGACCCTGAAGGCGCCGACCGCCGGCCGGGTCGAATACAAGCTGGTCGATCCCGGCGCGGTGATCGGCGCCGGCGGCAAGGTCGCCACGCTGCTCGACCTCTCCGACGTCACCATGACCATCTTCCTGCCGACCCGGCTGGTCGGCCGCGTCTCGCTCGGCGCGCCGGCGCGCATCGTGCTGGACGCCGCCAAGACCTGGGTGGTCCCGGCGACGGTGTCCTTCGTCGCGGCGGAAGCCCAGTTCACGCCGAAGAGCGTCGAGACGGCGGAAGAGCGCGACAAGCTGATGTACCGGGTCAAGGTGCGGATCGATCCGGCGGTGCTCGACGCCCACCGGGCCTATGTCAAATCCGGCCTGACCGGCGACGTCCATCTCCTGACCGAGCCCGGGGCGACTTGGCCGGCGGCACTCGAGGTCCGGCTGCCCAAACCCGGCGAGGGCGCGCCATGAGCGAGCGCCGCACCGGCGCGGCCGCCACGGCCGTCGCGGTGACGGCGCTCGGACATCGCTACGGCGCCGGCACGGCGCTCGCCGAGGTCACGCTCGCCTTCGCCACCGGATCGTCGACGGCGCTGATCGGCCCCGACGGGGTCGGCAAGTCGACACTGCTCGGGCTGATCACCGGGGTTCGGGCGATCCAGAGCGGCGAGATCGCGGTGTTCGGCGGCTCGATGCGCGAACGCCGGGTGCGCGACGGGGTCGCGGCCCGCATCGCCTACATGCCGCAGGGCCTCGGCCGCAATCTCTACCCGGCGCTGACGGTGGCCGAGAACGTCGACTTCCATGCCCGGCTGTTCGGCCTCGACGCCGCCGCGCGGGCCGCCCGGCTGACGCGGCTGCTCGCCGCCACCGGGCTCGATCCTTTCGCCGACCGGCCGGCCGGGCAACTGTCCGGCGGCATGAAGCAGAAATTGTCGCTGTGCTGCGCCCTGGTCCACGACCCCGACCTGCTGGTCCTCGACGAGCCGACCACCGGCGTCGACCCCCTGTCGCGGCGGCAGTTCTGGGACCTGATCGACGACATCCACCGCTCGCGCCCGACCATGACGGTGATCGTCGCCACCGCCTATATCGACGAGGCGGGGCGCTTCGGCCGGGTGATCGCCCTCGACGCCGGCCGGGTGGTCGCCGACGGCACGGTCGCCGAGATCCTGGCGAAGACCGGCGAAGCGACCCTCGACGACGCCTATCGCCGGCTCGGGCGGGCGCCCGGCGAAGCCCTGCCGCCGGCCTTCGTGATGCCGCCGCGGGTGGCCAACGACGCCGCGCCGGCAATCGAGGCCCATGACCTGACCCGCCGCTTCGGCGCCTTCACCGCGGTCGACCACGTCTCGTTCCGGATCGGCAAGGGCGAGATCTTCGGCTTCCTCGGCTCCAACGGCTGCGGCAAGACCACCACCATGAAGATGCTGACCGGCCTCCTGCCGGCGAGCGAGGGCAGCGCCACCTTGCTCGGCGTGCCGGTCGACGCCGACGACATCACCGTGCGGCTGCGGGTCGGCTACGTGTCGCAGAGCTTCTCGCTCTACGAGGAACTGACGGTGCGGGCCAATCTGGTGCTGCACGCCCGGCTCTATCGTCTGGCCGAGGCGGCGGTGACGCCGCGGGTCGACGAGAGCCTCGCCCGCTTCGGGCTCGCCGAGGTCGCAGACGCCTATCCGACCGCCCTGCCGCTCGGGGTGCGCCAGCGCCTGCAGCTGGCCGCGGCCTGCCTCCATCGCCCCGAGGTGCTGATCCTCGACGAGCCGACCTCGGGGGTCGACCCTCAGGCCCGCGACGACTTCTGGCGCTTCCTCGCCGAATTGTCGCGCCGCGACGGGGTGACGATCTTCGTCTCGACCCATTTCATGAACGAGGCCGAGCGCTGCGACCGCATCTCGCTGATGCATCTCGGCCGCGTGCTGGCGGTCGGGCCGCCGGCCGAACTGGTGCGCGCCGCCGGTGCCGCCACACTCGAAGAGGCCTTCATCTCCAGCCTCGAGACCGCGGAAGCCGCGGCCGCCGGCCCCAAGGCGGCCGCACCGGCGATCGCCGGCGCGCCCGCCGCCGAGGCGCCGGCGACCACCGCCGCCGGCGGGGTCGACACGCTGGCGACCACCTGGGCCTTCGCGCGGCGCGAGGGGCTCGAGCTGCTGCGCGATCCGGTCCGGCTGTCCTTCGCGATCCTCGGCTCGCTGCTCTTGTTCGTGCTGTTCGGCTACGGCATCTCCTTCGACGTCGAGAACCTGCCCTATGCGGTGTTCGATCGCGACCGCTCGATCGAGAGCGGTCGGCTGATCGACGCCTTCTCCGGCTCGCGCTATTTCGCGGCGCAGGCGCCGATCGCCGACGACCGCGAGGTCGACCGCCGGCTGGTGTCGGGCGAGTTGCGGCTGGTGCTCGGCATCCCGCCGGGGTTCGGCGCCGATCTGATCGGCGGACGCCGGCCGGAAGTGTCGGTGTGGATCGACGGCGCCAACACCTTCCGCGCCGAGACGGTCAAGGCCTATGTCCAGGGGGTGGTGCTCGCCTGGGCGACCGAGCGGGCCGGCGACGTCCTCGGGCCGACCGGGGTGCCGGCGCTGATGCCCTTCGATCTGCGCCCGCGCTTCGCCTACAATCAGGCCTTCCTGTCGCTCGACGCGATCACCCCGGGGGTGATCATGCTGCTCCTGGTGCTGATCCCGGCGGTGATGACCGCGGTCGGGGTGGCGCGCGAACGCGAGATCGGCTCGATCGCCAATTTCCAGGCGTCACCGGCGCCGGTGTTCGCCTTCATGGTCGGCAAGCAGATCCCTTATGTCGTCGTGGCGATGATCAGCTTCGGGGTGCTGTTCGCCTTCGCGCGGCTGTTCTTCGGGGTGCATTTCCAGGGCTCCTTCGTGGCCCTGACGATCGGGGCGGCGCTCTACGTGATGGCGGCGACCGGCTTCGGCCTGCTCGTCTCTACCCTGGTGCGCACCCAGGTGGCGGCGATCATGGCGACGGCAATCCTGTGCGTGGTGCCGACCATCAACTTCTCGGGCTTCATCAATCCGATGTCGTCGATCGAGGGCGTCACCCGCTGGGTCGGGCTGCTGTTCCCGGCGGCGTGGTTCCAGACCATCGCCCTCGGCAGCTTCGCCAAGGGGGTCGGCGCGCTCGATCTCCTGACCTGCGATCTGGCGCTGGCGGGCTTCGCGCTCGTGTTCATCGGCGGCGCCTGCGCGCTGCTCGCCAAGCAGGAGAAGTGACATGGGGCGCTTTTTCCTGAACGTCTTCCGGCTGGCGATCAAGGAACTGCAGAGCCTGCGCCACGATCCGATGATGCTGTTCCTGATCGTCTACGCCTTCTCGGCGGCGGTGATCATGGTCGCCGACGGGGTCAAGCTGGAGGTCGTCAACGCCACGATGGGCGTGGTCGACGACGATCGCTCGCAGCTCTCGCGGCGGATGACCGACGCCTTCGCCGCCCCCTATTTCAAGACGCCGGAGGTGATCGACCGCGGCACGGTCGACCGGGCGATGGACGTCGGGCGCTACGGTTTCGTGCTGGAGTTCCCGCCGGGCTTCGAGGCCGACGTGCTGCGCGGGCGGGTGCCGGCGATCGGCCTGACCATCGACGCCACGGTGATGGTCCAGGCCGGCAACGGCGCCGCCTACATCCAGTCGATCCTGCTGCGCGAGGCCACCGCCTATCTCCAGGGCACGCCGCTCGAGGCGCAGTTGCCGATCGCCGTGGTTTCGCGGGTGCGCTTCAATCCGAACATCGAAGGCCGCTGGTTCTCGTCGATCATGCAGCTGACCAATTCGATCACGATCCTGTCGATCCTGCTGGTCGGGGCGGCGGTGATCCGCGAGCGCGAACACGGCACCATCGAGCACCTGCTGGTGATGCCGGTCGGCGCCTTCGAGATCGCGCTGGCCAAGGTGCTGGCCAACGGCGCGGTGCTGCTCCTGGCGGTGGTGCTGTCGATGGAACTGGTGGTGCGCGGCTGGCTCGGGGTGCCGATCGCCGGATCGCGGGCGCTGTTCCTGTGCGGGACGGTGTTCTACCTGTTCTCGACCACCTCGCTCGGCATTCTGATCGCCACCCTGGCGCGGTCGATGCCGCAGTTCGCGCTGATGGCCATCCCCGTGTTCACCACCATGATGCTCTTGTCGGGCAACATGACGCCGCTCGAGAGCATGCCGCAGGCGCTGCAATGGGCGATGCACGTCTCGCCCTCGGTCTATTACGTCCAGTTCGCGCAGGGCCTGCTCTACCGCGGTGCGACGCTGGAGATCGTCTGGCAGCCGCTGGCGATCATGGTCGGCCTCGGCGTCGTCTATCTCGCCTTCGCCGTCCACCGCTTCCGCATCATGCTCGCCCACGCCGGCTGAGCCCGGCCGAGGCCCGCGTCAGGACACGTCGCCGGGCGTGACCCGCGACGCCGCGGCGAGCGGAGCGACGACGCCGCCGAGATATTGGGCGGGCCGGCGCAGGGCCGGATCGAAGGGCGAGACCCGCGCACCGATGATCGCCGCCTCACGCCGCAGCAGCTCGATCACCGTCGGGCGCCGGTCGGGGCCGAGGCGTTCCTTGAGCGTACCGACGCTGAGTGCGGCGACGACCCGGCCGTTGGTGTCGAAGATCGGCACGGCGACGCCGGTCATCCCCGGAATGATCCCGGTCTCGACGCCGCTGTAGCCCTGGGCCACGGCGCGGGCGATCTCGGTGCGCAGCACCACCTCGTCCATCGCCCCCATGTCGAGCAGCCGCGGGATGTTGAAGCGGATCACCTCCTCGCGCTCCTCCTCGGGCAGGAACGCCAGAATCACCAGCGAGCCCTGGCCGATGCCGAGCGGGATGCGGCCGCCGATGTCGCCGGTGAAGGAGCGGATCGGGAACGGGCCCTCGGCGCGATCGACGCAGACCGCGTGGAAGCCGCTGCGCACCAGGAGGAACACCGTGTCGTTGAGGGTCGCCGAGAGGTGGATCAGATGCGGTCGGCAGATGTCGCGCAGATTGTCCGGATTGGCGGCGCAGGCGGCGAGCGAGAAGAAGTCGAGCGACAGGCGATAGCGGCGCTCGGTGGTCTGGTCGACGAAGCGCTCGGCGATCAGCGACTTCAGCAATCGGTGGGTGGTGGCCTCGCTGGCGGTACAGGCCTCGGCGATGTCGGACAGGCGCATGCCGCCGACCGGAGCACTGCCGAGCACCGCCAGGATGCGCAGGCCCCGCTGCAGGCTGGTCGGGGCGGCGAGGTCGTCTGCCTGTTTCTTCATCCGAAACGACTCCCGTTCATTCCTTGAGCAAATTCCATTGAGTGGAATTCTTTGCTCCAAAATTCCATTTATCAAGAGATCAAATTGACAGACGGCGTTTTTTGATCGGAAATCAGAAAAATCCCTTACGAGGCTGTCGATCGAATGACCAGAGTGGCGATGATATCGGGAGCGAACCGCGGCATCGGCCTGGCGGTGGCCCGGGCCCTGCGGGCCGACGGCTTCGCCCTGTCGCTGGGGGTGCGGCGGCCCGAGACGGTGGCCGCGCTGTTCCCCGAGGACGGGCCGGCGGTGGTCGCGCTGCCCTACGAGGCGGCCGAGCGGGGCGCCGGCGACGCCTGGGTGGCGGCGACGCTCGCACGCTTCGGACGGATCGACGTGCTGGTCGCCAATGCCGGCATCGCCCCCTTCGTCGGGCTCGAGGACGGCGCCGACGACGACCTCGACACGATGTTCGAGATCAACGTCAAGGCGCCGTTCCGGCTGATCCGCGCGGCGCTGCCGGCCCTCAAGGCCTGCGGCACCGGCCGGGTGGTGACCGTCGCGTCGCTGTCGGGCAAGCGCGTGCTGGGGCTCAACGCCGGTTACCAGATGTCGAAATTCGCGGTGGTGGGGCTGACCCACGCGGTGCGCCGGCTCGGCTTCGAGCACGGCATCCGCGCCACCGCGCTGTGCCCGGGCTACGTCGCCACCGACCTCACCGCCGGCGTCACCGAGATCCCTGCCGCGGCGATGACCGCGCCCGAAGATCTCGCCCGCCTCGTCGCCACCGTGGTCGCGCTGCCCAACACCGCCTCGGTCGCCGAACTCCTCGTCAACTGCCGCTACGAGACCACGCTGTGAAGAACCCCGTCGCCGCCGCTACGCCCCTGTTCCACCGTCTGGTGCCGCGCGCCGGTCCGCCGGTGCCGATCACCATCGACGGCGAACCGGTCGAAGCCCAGACCGGCGATCTCTTGATCACCGCAATTCTGACCCATCGCCCCCATCTCCGGCGCTTCGAATTCGCGGCCGGCATGCGCGCCGGCTTCTGCCTGATGGCCGGCTGTCAGGACTGCTGGGTCCAGCTCGCCGACGGCCGCCGGGTGCGCTCGTGCTCGACGCCGGTCGAAGCCGGCATGGCGGTGATCATCGGGGAGGACCCGCAGGATGCTTGACGTGGCGAAGCGCGATCCGGCGATCGTGGTGGTCGGCGCCGGTCCGGCCGGGCTGCGGGCGGTCGAGACCCTGGCCGCGGCCGGCCTCAGGCCGATCCTGATCGACGAGGCGCCGCGCCCCGGCGGCCAGATCTATCGCCAGCCGCCGGTCGGCGCCGAGCGCCCGGCGCGCGACCTCTACGGCTTCGAAGCGCCCAAGGCGGTGGCCCTGCATCGCCTCCTCGACCGGCTCGGCGACCGGGTCGACCACCGCCCCGACACGCTGGCCTGGAGCCTGCTCGAGAACCGTCTCGACCTGCTGTCGGCCGGCAGTTTCGACCAGATCGACTTCGACCGGGTGATCCTGGCGACCGGGGCGATGGACCGCGTCCTGCCCTTTGCCGGCTGGACCACGCCGGGGGTGTTCACCCTCGGCGCGGCGCAGATCGCGCTGAAGGCCCAAGGGGTGGCGATCGGCCGCCGGGTGGCGCTGGTCGGCGCCGGGCCGCTGTTGCCGCTGGTCGCCCATCAATATCTGAAGGCCGGGGCGGAGATCGCCGCCGTCCTCGACGTGACGCCGCTGGCGCCGAAGATCCGCCACGGCCTCGGCCTGGCTTGGCAGCCGGCGACGCTGCTGAAGGGCCTGTGGTACACCGCCCACATCACGCTCGCCGGCCACCCGATCCGATTCGGCGTCAAATCCTTGCGGGTCGAGGGCGGCGCGCGGGTCGAGGCGCTGGTGTGGACCGACGGCCGCGGGCGCGAACACCGGGTCGCCTGCGACGCGGTCGGCGCGTCCTTCGGACTGCGCAGCGAGGCCCAGCTCGCCGATCTCGCCGGCTGCCGCTTCACCTTCGACGCGGTCACCCGCCAGTGGCAGCCGGAGCGCGATCCCGAAGGCCGGTCGAGCCGGGCCGACGTCTATCTCGCCGGCGACGGCGCGGCGATCGGCGGTGCCGATGTCGCGGAGCTGGCCGGCGAACGCACCGCGCTGACGCTGCTCGCCGATCTCGGCCGGCCGGTCGACGCGTCCCGCGTCGCGCTGCTCGATCGCCGCCTCGCCCGCCAGCGCCGGTTCCGCGCGGCGCTCGAAGCGGCCTATCCCTTCCCCGGCCATCTCCTCGACGCGGTGCCGGACGACGAGATGGTGTGCCGCTGCGAGGGCATCACGGTCGGTCGCCTGCGCGACACCGCGAAGGTCCGCGAAGCCCATGAGATGAACCGCCTCAAGGCCTTCACCCGCATCGGCATGGGCCGCTGCCAGGGCCGGGTGTGCGGTCAGGCGGCCGCCGAGATCCTGGCGCGGACGCTGGCGAGCGAGCCGGCGGCGGTCGGCCGGTTGCGCGGCAATCCGCCGGTCAAACCGATCCCGGTCAAGGAGACGCTGTGATGGTCGAACGTCTCGACGTCGATGTGGCGATCGTCGGTGGAGGCACCGCGGCCTGCGCCGCCGCGGTCGCACTCCGGGGCCACGGCCTGACGGTGGCGGTGCTGGAGAAGCGTCGCTGCGGCGCCGGTGCGTCCGGCGTCAATTTCGGCGGCGTGCGCCAGCAGGGCCGGGACTTACGCGAACTGCCGCTCGCCCGCCGCTCGCGCACCCTGTGGGACGGCCTCTCCGCCCTGCTCGGCGAGGACGTCGAATTCGAAGTCAGCGGCCACATCAAGCTCGCCCGCTCCGAGGCCGATCTCGCCGATCTCGAAGCCTACCGGCTCGCCGCGCAGGAGTACGGCCTCGAGCTGACCATGCTCGGCGCCAACGCGGTCCATGCCGAACTGCCGTGGCTCGGCGAGAAGGTGCTCGGCGCCTCGCTGTCGCCGACCGACGGGCAGGCCAATCCGCGGGTGGTCGGGCCGGCCTATGCCCGGCTCGCCCGCCGCCTCGGCGCCGAGATCCGCGAATTCACGCCGGTGACCGGTGCGGTGGCGACCGGCCGCGGTTTCGAGATCGAGGCGCAAGGGCTGACGGTGACCGCCCGCCATCTGATCAACGCCGCCGGGGCCGGGGGTGGATTGCTGGCCACCGCCTTCGGCGAGACGGTGCCGGTGACGCCGCTGTCGCCCAACATGCTGGTGACCGAGCCCTTGCCCTATTTCATCTCGCGCTCGATCGGGGTGTGCGGCGGCGACGTCTACATCCGCCAGACGCGGCGCGGCAATGCGATCTTCGGCGGCGGCCACGGCTGGCAGGACGTCGAGCTCGGGTTCGGCCGGCCGACCGCCGAGCAGTCGCTCGACGGCATGCGACGGACCCTGCAACTGGTGCCGAGCCTCGCCCAGGCCAACGTCATCCGCACCTGGTCGGGCTTCGACGGCCAGATGCCCGACCACATCCCGGTGATCGGGCCGTCGGCGACGACACCCGGGCTGATCCACGCCTTCGGCTTCTCCGGCCACGGCTTCCAGCTCGGGCCGGTGATCGGGCTGATCCTCGCCGAACTGGTGACGGATGGCCGCACGCCCTCGCCGATCGAGCCTTTCGCGATCACCCGTTTCCGCGACATGCCCACAGCGACCAGCGCGGAGGCCGCTCACACCGAACACTGAGCTTCGCGCTCCGCGGCGCGGCTCGCTCCACCAGACCATCGACCGGGCCCGGTCGCGTCCCTAGCAAAGAGGAACCGCACGATGAAGCGACACATCTTCGCCACCGCCGCGATACTGCTGGCGAGCTTCGCCACGGCGCGCGCCGAAACCGTGCTGAACATCGGCATGGCGGCCGCCGACATCGGCCAGATCGACCCGCATCGCGCCACCACTACCCAGGACAAGCCGGTGGTGTCGTGGATCTTCAACGGCCTGGTGCGCTTCAAGCCCGGCTCGGCCAGCCTCGAGACGCTGGAGCCCGACCTCGCCACCAGCTGGGACAAGAGCGCCGACGGCAAGACCTGGATCTTCCACCTGCGCTCGGGCGTGAAGTTCCACGGCGACTGGGGCGAGATGACCGCCGAGGACGTGGTCTATTCGCTGAAGCGCGCCGCCGACGGCAAGACCTCGGCCTTCGCCCCCGACTATGCGGTGGTCGAGAGCATCGAAGCGGTCGATCCGGTGACGGTCAAGATCGTGCTGAAGAAGCCGATCCCGGCGCTGCTCGGTCTGGTCGCCAACTACCACGGCGGCAACATCGTCTCGAAGAAGGCGGCCGAGGCGCTGGGCGCCGACTTCCGCACCAAGCCGGTCGGCACCGGGCCGTTCCAGATCGTCGAGTACAAGTCCAACGAGAGCCTGACGCTGATCTCGAACCCCAATTACTTCCGCGGCAAGCCGAAGATCGACAAGATCGTCTATCGCTTCATCCCGGCCGACGCGTCGCGCGATCTCGCCTTCTCCTCGGGCGAACTCGACATCGTCTACGGCCGCCAGGATCAGCGTTGGGTCGAGCGCTTCTCCAAGGAGCCCGGCACGGTCGTCGAAGTGGTCAAGCCGTCGGAACTGGCGACCCTCTATCTCAACGAGGGCATGAAGCCGCTCGACGACAAGCGGGTGCGTCAGGCGATCGCCTATGCCATCGACCGGCCGCAGATCGCCGGCTTCAAGGGTGCGGCGACCGCCGTTCCCGCCGTCTCGGTGGTGCCGACCGGGTATCTCGGCACCGACGAGAAGGCCAAGCTGTTCCCGAACGACATCGCCAAGGCCAAGGCGCTGCTGACCGAGGCCGGCTATCCCAACGGCGTGGCGATCAAGGTGATCCAGACCAGCCTACCGACCATGCTCAACTCGATGCAGATCGTGCAGAGCCAGCTCAAGAAGGCCGGCATCGACCTGCAGTTCGAAGTGGTCGACCATCAGTCGTTCCATTCGCAGATCCGCAAGGACCTGTCGGGTGCGGTCTATTACTCGGCGGCGCGCTTCCCGGTCGCCGACGTCTACCTGCGCCAGTTCTTCCATTCGGACTCGATCGTCGGCAAGCCGACGGCGGTGACCAACTTCTCCCACTGCGCGGTGGCCGACGCCGAAATCGACGCCGCGGCGATCGAGGGCGATGCCGCCAAGCAGAAGGAACTGTGGAAGACCGCCCAGGCCAAGATCATCGAGGACGTCTGCGCGGTGCCGCTGTTCGAGCAGCTCCAGGTGTGGGCGCGCAAGACCACCGTCGACTACGGCTACACCTTCGAAGGGGCGATCCACCTCGGCCCGGTGATCACCGAGGCGACCACCAAGAAGTGACCCGTCTTCCGTCGGTGCCGGCCTCCGGGGCCGGCACCGACGGAACCCTTCCGATCAGGTCGTCACCGAGCGGGGTGCTCCAGCGATGCTGCGATTCGTGATCAAACGGCTGCTCTTGGCGATCCCGACGCTGTGGGCCGTGCTGACCACCGTGTTCGTGCTGGTCCGGGTGGTCCCCGGCGACCCGACGATCATCATCCTCGGCGATCAGGCCTCGGAAGCCTCGCGCATGGAACTGCGCCAGCGGCTCGGGCTCGGCAAGTCGATCCTGTCGCAGTATTTCGACTTCATGGGCCAGATCCTGCACGGCGACCTCGGCCGGTCCTTGGCCACCAACCGGCCGATCGTCGACGACGTGCTGGCGGTGCTGCCCTACACGATCGAACTGACCATCGCCTCGCTGATCGTCGGCACGGTGATCGGCATCCCCCTCGGGGTGCTGGCGGCGGAGCGGCGCGACGGCCCGGCCGACTGGTTCGCCCGGATCTTCTCGCTGGCCGGCGTGTCCTTCCCGGCCTTCGTCTCGGGCATCCTGCTGCTGATGGTGTTCTCGGTGCAGTTGCGCTGGTTCCCGGTGATCTCCTCGGCCAATGCCGCCGATCCGCTCGAACGACTGCGCGCCCTGGTGCTGCCGTCGGTCAATCTCGGCCTGCTGATGGTCGCCTATGTCACCCGCGTCACCCGCTCGGGGATGCTCAAGGCGCTGGGCGAGGACTATGTCCGCACCGCCCGATCGAAGGGCCTGCCCTACCGGATCGTGGTGTGGCGCCATGCCTTCCGCAACGTGCTGGTGCCGATCGTCACCGTCGTCGGGCTCTATCTCGGGGTGCTGATCGGCAATGCGGTGCTGACCGAGATCGTGTTCAACCGGCCGGGCATCGGCAAACTGATCGTCACCGCGCTGAACCAGCGCGACTACACCCTCCTCCAGGGGCTGATGGTGGTCTCGGCCTTCGCCATCGTGGTGGCGAACATCCTGACCGACCTGACCTATGGCCTCGTCGACCCGCGGGTGAAGACGCAATGACCGCTGCCGCTCCTCCCGCCCCCCAGCCGCGCCGCCGCCTGTCGGTGCTCGGCAAGGCCCTGCGCAACGTCGGGCTGGTGCTCGGCGCGGTGATCGTCGTGGCGATGATCGCCGCGGCCCTCGGCGCCCCGTGGATCGCCCCCTACGACCCCGATGCCCAGGACGTGCTCCTGGTGCTCGGCACGCCGGACTCGGTCCATTGGTTCGGCACCGACGCCTTCGGTCGCGACGTGCTGTCGCGGGTGCTGTGGGGGGCGCGGGTGTCGCTCTACGTCGGCTTCGTGGCGACCGCCGCCGGGGTGGTGATCGGCACGGTGATCGGCGTGATCTCCGGCTATTACGGCGGCATCGTCGACCGGCTGGTGGTGGCGGCGACCGACGTGTTGCTGAGCTTCCCGCAGTTGATCATGGGACTGCTGCTGGTCGCGGTGCTCGGCGCGTCGCTGACCAACCTGATCATCGCCATCGCGGTGACCGCGGTGCCGGCGTTCATCCGCATGGCGCGCGGCTCGACCCTGGCGATGCGCGAGCGCGACTTCGTCGACGCCTGCCGCTCGCTCGGCTTCTCCGATTTCCGCATCATGTTCGTGCACGTGCTGCCGAACATCCTCGACGAGTTGGTGGTGATGGCCTCGCTGTGGCTCGCCTCGGCGATCCGCACCGAATCGACGCTGGCCTTCATCGGCCTGTCGGTGCCGCCGCCGACCGCCACCTGGGGCGGCATCGTGCGCGAGGGCTTCGACAACCTGCTCGACGGGCCATGGCTGGCGCTGTTCCCGAGCTTGGCGATCCTCGCCGTGATGATCGGTCTCAACATGATCGGCGACGGCCTGCGCGACGCCTCAGACCCGAGGGCCCCCCAATGACCGCGATCCCCGCGCCCGCCGCAACCGCGGCCACCGACGGTCCGCCGCTGATCGTCGAACATCTCACCACCTCGATCCATGTCGGCTCCGATCGCCACGACGTGGTGCGCGACATCTCGTTCTCGATCGGGCCGCGCGAGACGCTGGCGCTGGTCGGAGAATCCGGCTGCGGCAAGAGCATGACGGCGCTGTCGGTGATGGGGCTGTTGCCGGCCGGCGTCGCTTCGGTGACCGCGGGCCGGATCGTCGTCGACGGCGTCGACATGACCGCCGCCGCCGAGGCCAAGCGCGAGTCGATGCGCGGCGACCGCATCGGCATGATCTTCCAGGAGCCGATGACCTCGCTCAATCCGGTGCTGCCGATCGGCTTCCAGGTCGGCGAGGCGCTGATGCAGCACCACGGGCTGACCCGCAAACAGGCGCGCGCCCGGGCCTGCGAGCTGCTCGAACGGGTGCGGGTGCCGGCGGCGGCCGATCGGCTCGACGCCTATCCGCACCAGTTCTCCGGCGGCATGCGGCAACGGGTGATGATCGCCCTGGCGCTCGCCTGCCGGCCGCGGGTGCTGATCGCCGACGAGCCGACCACCGCGCTCGACGTGACCATCCAGGCGCAGGTGCTGGCGCTGCTCGCCGATCTCCAGGAGAAGGAGGGCCTCGCGGTCCTGCTGATCACCCACAATCTCGGCGTGGTCGCCTCGGTCGCCGACCGGGTGATGGTGATGTACGGCGGCGACGTGGTCGAGAGCGCGCCGGTCGCCGCCTTCTTCGCACGGCCGACCCATCCCTATTCCTCGGCGCTGCTCGCCGCGATGCCACGCATCGAGGGCGAGGGCGGCCTGCAACCGATCCCCGGTCAGGTGCCGACGCTGACCGAGATGCCGGTCGGCTGCCGTTTCCAGAGCCGCTGCCCGCTGCGCATCGACCGCTGCGCACTGTTGCCGCCGCTCGCCGCGGTCGGCGGCGATCCCGATCATCGTGTGCGCTGCTGGGTGAGGATGGACACATGAACGCGATCCCTGCGACGCCGCTGCTCGACATCCGCGACCTGCGCAAGAGCTTCACCTCGCGGCGCGGCTGGCCGATCGCCCGGACCTCGGTGGTCAAGGCGCTCGACGGCGTGTCCTTCACCGTCGGCGCCGGCGAGGTGGTCGGCGTGGTCGGCGAGAGCGGCTGCGGCAAATCGACCGTCGCCCGCGTCGCCCTGCGCCTGCAGGAGGCCGACGGCGGCTCGGTCAACTTCGACGGCGCCGACGTGCTCGAGGCCTCCAAGATCGACATGCGGGCGATCCGTCGCCGCATGCAGATGGTGTTCCAGGACCCGTCGTCGTCGCTCGACGGGCGCCAGCGCATCGTCGACGCGCTCGGCGAGCCGCTGCGGGTGCACGGGCTCGCCTCGGGGGCGGCGGTGCGGCCGATGGTCGCCCGTCTGCTCGACGAGGTCGGACTGCCCAACAGCGCGCTCGATCGCTATCCGCACGAGTTCTCCGGCGGCCAGCGCCAGCGCATCGGCATCGCCCGGGCGTTGGCGCTGGGACCCGACCTGATCTTCGCCGACGAGCCGGTGTCGGCGCTCGACGTCTCGGTCCAGGCGCAGATCCTGAAACTCCTGGAGACGCTCCGGGCCGAGCGCCACCTCGCCTTCGTTTTCATCTCCCACGACCTCGGGGTGGTGCGCTATTTCTGCCGGCGGGTGGTGGTGATGTATCTCGGCCGGGTGGTCGAGACCGGGCCGGTGCCGGAGATCTTCGTCGATCCGCGCCATCCCTATACCCGCCTGCTCAAGGTCTCCTCGCCCGAGCCCGACCCGACCCGGGCGGTGGCCATGACCTTCCAGGAGGGCGAACCGCCCTCGCCGGTCGATCCGCCCAAGGGCTGCCACTTCCATCCGCGCTGTCCGCTGGCGATCGACCGCTGCCGGGTCGAGAGCCCGGTGCTGCGCGACGTGGCGCCGGGGCGCAGCGTCGCCTGCCATCTGGCGACGTGACCGGCAATTCCCGCGCGGGTGCGGCGCAGAACCGCCCAGATCTCGCCGCAGGTTGGCGGCGACGCGGCCGATTCGCCCGAGCGACCGCGCGGCGGCTCGATCCGAGCCGCCGCCGCCCGACTCCCCGTCGCGCGCCGTCCGTTCCCGCCGCATTCGGGCCCGCGAGACGAGACCCATGAACCGCATGCCCCTGGCGACGCTCCTGACGATGGCCCTGGCGATCGGCGGCGCGAGTTCCGCGGCGCTCGCCGACACGTCCTGCCGCCGCGAAGGCTTCGAGGCGTGGCTCGCCGGGGTCAAGACCGAAGCGGCGGCGGCCGGGGTGTCGCGCGCGGCGATCGAGGCGGGGCTCGCCGGCGTCACCTTCGATCCGTCGATCGTCCGGCGCGACCATGGTCAGGCGGTGTTCCAGCAGACCTTCCTGCAGTTCTCCGACCGCATGGTGTCGGCCGACCGGCTGACGCGCGGCGCCCGCCTGCTCCAGACCTATGCCGGCCTGCTGCGGCGGATCGAACAGGAATACGGCGTGCCGGGACCGGTCTTGGTGGCCTTCTGGGGGCTCGAGACCGACTTCGGCTCGGATCTCGGCAAGTTCAATGTGCCGACCGCGGTAGCGACGCTGGCCTACGACTGCCGGCGCGGCGACATCTTCCGGGCCGAGCTGATCGACCTCCTGCGGATCGTCGAGCGCGGCGACCTCAAGCCTTCCGAAATGGTCGGCGACTGGGCCGGCGAGCTCGGGCCGATGCAGTTCACGCCGTCCGACTATTTCCATTATGCCGTCGACGAGGACGGCGACGGGCGGCGCGACCTGATCCGCTCGGTGCCCGATGCGCTGGCGTCCGCCGCCAATTTCCTGAAGAATCTCGGCTGGCGGCGCGGCGAGCCGTGGCTCGAGGAGGTGCGGGTGCCGGCCGAGATGAACTGGGCCGAGGCCGATCCCGAGATCGCCCACGAGCGCGCCGGCTGGCGTGGCCTCGGGGTGCAGCGCGCCGACGGCAGCGCGCTCGCCGCCGGAGGGCCGCCGGCCTGGCTGTGGCTGCCGATGGGCCGCAATGGCCCGGCCTTCCTCGCCTATCCGAATTTCCAGGCCTATCTCGGCTGGAACAAGGCGATGGTCTATTCGACCACCGCGGCCTATTTCGCCACGCGGCTGGCCGGTGCGGCGCCGGTGTCGCACGGCCGCGGCGCGCCGGCGGCGCTGGCCCCCGAGCAGTTGCGCCGCCTGCAGGGCCTCCTGGTCAAGGCCGGCTTCACCGACGAGACACCCGACGGGCGCCTCGGCCAAGCGACCCGCAGCGCGATCCGCGCCGCTCAGGTCAAGGTCGGACTGCCGGCCGACGGCTATCCCACCGCCGAACTGATCACCGCGCTCGAGTCCCGGCGCTGAGGGCCGACGCCGGCGCGGTTCACTCCGCGTCGGCGCTGATCCAGACCCGCTGGGTCCAGACCTCGTAACCGTCGGAGAGCCGCGACGCCTCGGAGAGCGGACGCAGGGTGATCACCCGCGCCCGCGTGTCCTCGAAGGTCAGCAGCCACGGCACGGTCACCGTCGAGGGACTGTACAGCGAGAGCTTCTCGGTCACCCCGTCGACGTCGATCTTGACGGTGCCCGACCAGGGATGACCGAGGAATTCGATGAACAGGCGGGCGAAGGTGGCTTCGAGGCGCAGGCTCGCTCCGGGAGTCAGGCGCACCGCGATGCCGTCGAGAAAATGCGGCCGCTCGTCCCAGAAGACGTCGCCCTCGACCGCCGCGAGGCGGCGCAGGTCGAGCTTGCGGATCACCGGATGGTGACCGGCGTGGTCGCCGAGGAAGCGCGAGAACAGATCGACGTCGCGCCGACTGGTCATCTGCTCGATCAGCGGCCACAGGATCTCGGCGACGTCGTGATCGGAGCGGCGGCCGGCGGCGAGATCGGCGGCGAAGCGTTCGATGAACTCGGCGGCGTTGGGATTGCCGATCGACTGGTTGAGGAGACCGGGCGGCAGCGCCTCGCCGGGCGCCACCCGATCGACGGCGGCCGGATCGACCACCGCCAGGATGCGCCGCATCGTGCCGCCGTAGTCGTCGATCAAGTCCTCGTAGACGACCGGCACCGAGACGACGCCGATCCGCCGCAGGTGATCGTTCCAGCGGGCTTCTTCCACGGCGAGATCGACGAAGGTCGCCCAGATCTCGTCGAAGTCGTAGACCGGTGCCTTCTCGATCGCCGGCAGGTCGCCGTAGACCCAGATGCCGGTCTTGCGGGCGAGCACCAGCGACACCGCCTGATCGATGGCGTGGCGGCGGCTCAGGCGGATCCACACCGCGTTCGGCAGCCAGTCGGCGAAGTCGCGGGCCTCGATCTGGCCGGCGATGGTCTCGAGGAACAGTTCGTACTGGGCGAGGTTCCACTTCACGCCGTAGTGGTCGAGACCGGCGTGACGGGCTTCGAACTCGCTGCGCAGCTCCAGGATCGACGGTGGCTGCGGCAGATCCGGGCGATTGGCGCTCAGCCGGTTGTAATAGCGCGATTCCTGGAAGAACTCGGTGGCGTCGGCATAGCCGAGGCGGTGGAGGAGTTCGCACAGGAGATTGGATCCCGACCTGAGCGTGCAGGCGATGACGATCGACTTGTTCGGGCGGCCCATGAGGCTCCATTCGGCGGGCGAGCGAGGGCGATCGCACCGCGATCCGACTGGGTCGGACGGCGCTCTCGAGGGCGGGAGCGCGTCGTCGACGAAGAGGTGGGTGCCGCAGCCCGGCCGGCGCGGCGGTTGATCGGGCCGATTGGACCGTGTCGGTCGGTATCTGTCCAGTCCCCGGCTCGGAAACAAAGGCGCCGACGCCCGATCGCGACGATGGGCCACGGGACGACGGCGCCCGGCACGCCCGGTGCCGAAAGGTGACCGGGGGGCGAATATCGGGTACCCTGACGGGTGCGTCGTCGTCGACCGGAGAGACTGGACGAGTATGAACCGTATCCTGCGGAGCGCGTCGAGGACCGTCGCCGTCGCCACCGACCGCGACCCCGCCAATCGTGCCTCCGAAGCCTACGTCGCGCTGGTGCGGATGCGCGCCCGCATCACCCGATGGGTGTTCGTGCTCGCGGTGATCGTGCCGACCCTGTCGGCGGCGGTGTTCTACGGTGTCCTGGCCGGACCGCGCTACGCGTCGGAGGCCCGTTTCATCGTGCGCTCGGTGTCGAGTTCGCGGATGAGCGGCATCGACATGCTGTTCCGCTCGTTCGGCCTCGCCAAGACCGTCGACGACGCCTTTCTGATCCAGAAGTTTCTGTTGTCGCGCGACGTGGTCGCGGCCCTGCCGGCCGAGGGCGTCGACATCCGGGCGATCTTCACTCGCCCGGAGGCGGATCGGCTGTCGCGCCATCCCCGGATCTGGCGGACCGATTCCAACGAGGCGCTCTACGATTATTTCCTCGACCACATCTCGGTGCACGAGGATTCGGTCAAAGGCATCCTCAGCCTTCGTGTGGTCACCTTCCGCCCGCAGGATTCCCAGCTTCTGGCCAATACGCTGCTGCGCATGGCCGAGGCGATGGTCAACCGGATGAACGAGCGGGCGCAGCAGGACGCCATGGGCGGCGCCCAGACCGAGGTCCGGCGCGCCGAAGACGCGGTCCTGGCGGCCCAGGCCGAAGTCACCGCCTTCCGCAACCGCGAGGTCCTGGTCGACCCGTCCAAGTCGATCGTGTCGCTGATCGAGACGATCGGCAACCTCAACACCGATCTGGCCTTCGCCTCGGTACAGTTGCGCGAGCTGCAGTCGTCCTCGCCGAACAATCCCAGCATCCCGTCGCTGAAGGCCAAGATCGCGGCGCTCGACGAGCGGGTGCGGCTGGAACGCGCCAAGATGACCGGCGGCGACGGCTCGCTGGCGAGCAAGGTGGCGATCTACGACCAGTTGGCGCTGCGCCGCGACATCGCCGACAAGAGCCTCGCGGCGGCCCTCGGGGCGCTGGAGACGGCCCGCCAGGAGGTGCGCCGCCAGCACATCTACATCGAGGAGGTGGTCTCGGCCAACCTGCCCGACGAATCGACCGAGCCGGAGCGGCTGCGCTGTCTGTTCACCGTACTGGTGCTCGGTTTCTCGGTGTTCGCGGTGGTGTGGATCGTCACGGTCGGCGCGGGGGAACACGCGCAATGAGCCTCGCCGCTCCCGACCCGATCCGCCCGGTGCCGCCCGGCGATTTCCTCGCCTCGCTGGCGGTGCAACGCCGGGTGATCTCGGCCTTGATGATCCGCGAGGCGCTGACCCGCTTCGGCCATGAGAACCTCGGCTTCTTCTGGGTGATGGGCGAGCCGCTGATCCTGACCCTCGGGGTGATGGTGGTGTGGACCTTCACCGGCGGCACCCATGGCCATTCGATCGGGGTCATCCCCTTCGTGCTGTCGGGCTATTCGTTGCTGACCCTGTGGCGCCACATCGTGTTCCGCTCGGTCCATGCGATGCGCCAGAACATCGGTCTGGTGTTCCATCGCAACATCCGCTTCCTCGACATCCTGGTGGCGCGGGCGATCCTGGAGAGCGTCGGCGGGCTCGCGGCCTTCTACATCGCCTATGTGCCGCTGGTCCTGCTCGGGGCTCTCGAACCGATGGAGGATCCGCTGATCCTGCTCTCGGCGTGGATCCTGATGTCGTGGTTCTCCTTCGGCTTCGGGCTGATCCTGGCCGGCCTGACGGAACTCTCGGAAGCGGTCGAACGTTTCGTCGGGCCGATCATGTACCTGTCGCTGCCGGTCACCGGATCGTTCTACATGGTGGCGTGGCTGCCGGTGGAGGCCCAGCGCATCCTCGCCTGGTCGCCGCTGGTCAACGGCTTCGAGATGTTCCGCTGCGGCCTGTTCGGGTCGATGGTCGAGACCGCGTGGGATCCGGTCTTCCTGCTCGTCAGTTGCATCGTCACCACCGCGATCGGTGTGACCCTGGTGCAATACGCGCAGAAGCACGTTCGGATGGAATCATGAGCCGCGACACGCCCACCATCGTCCGCCACGAGACGCCGTCGCTGGCGCCGCCCGCCGAGGTCGGCGCGGCGCGGCCGCTGCGGCGGATCGAGATGTCGGCGCTCCTCACCCCCGAGGACGAGACGGAGTGGACCGAGGCCGACGGGGCACCGCCGACGCGTGCCGGGTTCCTGCGGCGCAACGCCCTTTTCCTGTCGCTGTTCGTGGTGCCGGTGGTGGCGGCGACGGTGCTGTTCGGATGGATCGCCTCCGACGTCTACGTCTCGGAAGCCAAGTTCATCGTGCGGGCGGCGGCGCACGGCGGCGACGGCGGCGGGCTCGCCATTCTGATGCAGACCCAGGGCATGTCGCGCGCGGTCGACGAGACCCATGCGGTCGGCGAATACATCCTGTCGCGCGACGCCGCCCAGTTGCTCGCCCACGACGACGGGCTGCGCGAAGTGATGGCGCGGCCGGAAGCCGACGTGTTCTCGCGCTATCCCGGCCCCTTCGGCAAGGTCAACGACGAGCAGTTCTACCGGGCCTACCGGCGCATGGTCGACGTGTCGGTCGACACCTCGACCGGCATCTCGCTGCTCGAGGTGCGTGCGTCGCGACCGGACGACGCCACCCGCCTCGCCGCGGCGCTGATCGCCAAGGGCGAGGCCTTCGTCAACCGCCTCAATGCCCGCGCCAACGGCGACGCGATCGGCTTCGGCGAGGCGCTGGTGGCCGAATCGCGGGCGCGCATGACCGACGTCGAGAAGCGGCTCGCCGACTATCGCAATCGCGAGATGGTGGTCGATCCGGGGCGCGAATCGGCCGACACGCTGGCCGCGCTGGGTACCCTGGTCACCGAGATCTCGCGCCAGGAGGCGAGCCTCGCGCAGCAGCTGGCGATGGCCCCCGACAGCCCGGGGATCGCGCCGCAGCGCGAGAAGATCAAGTCCTACCGCGAGGAACTGGCCAAGCGCCAACGCAGCGTGGTCGGCGGCCCGGGGTCGATCGCCGGCAAGCTGCAGGGCTACGAGATGCTGATGCTGGAGCGGGAGCTGGCGGCGCGGTCGCTCGGCACGGCGATGATCGAGCTCGAGAAGGCCCGCCAGGAATCCCAGTCGCAGCGCATCTATCTGCAGACCATCGTGGTGCCGAGCAAGCCCGACCAGCCGACCCTGCCGCGGCGCCTGACCGACATCCTGTTGGTCGCCGGCCTCGCCTTCGCGGTGTGGTGGATCGCCCGGACCTTCGTCGCCTCGACCCTGGAACATCGCTGATGGCCGATGCCCTGCCCCTGTCGTTGCGCCGGCTGGTGCCGCCGATGATGCGGACCCGGGTCGGGCCGCCGGTGATGCGGCGGGCGCATCTGCCGCCCAAGGTCTGCGACGTCGACGGCGGCGCGCGGCCGACCATCCGCCTCACCGGCATCGTCAAGGACTACCACACCCAGATCGGGGTCCGGCGGGTGCTCGACGGCATCGGCTTCGAGATCGGCGCCGGCGAGAAGATCGCGGTGCTCGGGCGCAACGGCGCCGGCAAGTCGACGCTGGTCAAGATCATCGGCGGCGTCGAACCGCCGACCGCCGGCACCATCGAGCGCGGCCTGTTCATGTCCTGGCCGATCGCCTTCGGCGGCGGCTTCGAGGCGACGATGAGCGGCGTCGACAACATCCGCTTCATCGCCCGGGTCTACGGCATCCCGGTCGCCGACGCGGTGGCGGCGGTCGACGACTTCGCCGAGCTCGGACGCCACCTGCTGCTGCCGGTCAAGACCTATTCGTCGGGGATGCGGGCGCGCCTCGCCTTCGGCCTGACGCTGGCGGTCGACTTCGACTGTTTCCTGATCGACGAAGTGATCTCGGTCGGCGATCAGCGCTTCCAGCGCAAGTGCCACGAGGAACTGTTCATCAAGCGCAAGAATTCGGCGATGATCCTGGTCAGCCACGACATCGGGATCATCCGCCAATATTGCGACAAGGCCCTGGTGCTGAAGGCCGGCCGCGGGCGGGTGTTCGACGACCTGGACCTGGCGATCAGCATCTATTCGACGCTGTGAACGCGGGAGCGCCGGTGCGCCGACGGACGAGGAGCGGGCGGCTCGGGGCCCGCGGAGACGAGACGCGATGCTGATCACCACCCTGGGGCCGCCGTCAGGATATACCCAGTGGGGCCTCTATCTCCTGCGGATCATGACCGACGTGGCGCTGGTCGACGTCGACTACGTCACCGCGGTGGAGATCGCCGGGCTGCGCGAGGCGTGGTCGCAGCGCACGCGGCCGCATCTCTTCTTCTTCTCCGACTGCCCGGAACGGCAGATCGTCGACGTCTTCGTCCAGGCGCGGGCGCCCGCCCTGGTGTTCCTGGAGGATCCCGAGGACGTCGTCGGTTTCATCATGCGGGAGCGCGAGATGGACTGGCGCTGGGCGGTGCGCCTCGCCAACCAGTGCCTGACGACGATCGCCGACTTCGTCGCCGAGGAGTCGACCCTGTTGATGCACCGGGAGGTGGCGTCGAGTTTCGCCGATTTCTTCGGCGTCGCCGCGGCCCAGTTCGGCATCACCCTGGAGGCGACGCATCTCGCCGAGATCATGCGGCGGGTCGACCCCGGCGGCGAGCTCGGTCCGAGCGACGAGGTGGAGGCCGGCTTTCTCGCCCTGTGGCCCCACGCCCGGCCGCGCGGTCAGGCCCTCGAGGGCCTGTCGGCGGCGGACGAACGGGCGATCGCGCCCTTGTTGCGCACACTCCGCGAGATGTCGGAAGGGCGGCTGCCGACCCGGGTGCACTGGCCGCTCGAGATGTTCATTCCGGGCGGACGGCCCGACGACAGTGTGGACGGACCGATCGACCTCCTGGGCCCGGCCCGCTGTCTCGTCTACGGGCCCTATCTGAGTCTGCCGCAGGGCCTGTGGGAGCTCGAGGTCGAGTTGGAAGTGGCTGAGAACCTCTCAGGCAACCGGCTGGAGGTCGACATCTTCCATGGCACGGTGCTGGTCGCCAACAATTTCGCGCTGCCGGCCGCCGGACGTTTTTCGGTGCGCGCCAGTTTCGACGTGTTCGAGCCGCGCGAACCGGTGCAGCTGCGCATTTCCACCTGGGAAGGCGCCATCGAGGGGATCCTCGAGCTGCGCGGCACCCATCTGGTGCGGATCGGCGAGGCGGTCACTCCGCCTTGACGATCACGAGACCGAAGCAGGTGCTGACGAAGCCGTCGATGGCCAGCTTGAGGTGGGCGGTGTGGGTGCCCCAGGTGCCCTTCATGTAGTCCGACATGTCGTGGGCCCAGGGCGGCACGTCGACGAAGCGATCGAGCGGCTTCATCCCGACGTCGAAATCGAGTTCGGCGACCTGGTGCCCGGCGGCCCGCAGGCGTTCGGCGATCGCCGCGAAGTGACGCTTCTGGAAGAGCACGGTCGGCCAATTGTCGATGGTCTGGCGATCGTCGAGGAAGTTGAACTCGGTGGTGTGCACCGAGAGCCCGCCCGGGCGCAGCGTCGCCAACGAATTGGCGATGAAGTCGAGGCCGGCGGCGATCGAGCCGAGATGTTCGAAGGCGCAGATCGACCAGCAGAAGTCGTAGTCCTGAAGATGCTTCGGGATCGCCGTCATGTCGACGAATTCGAGACGGGCGCGCCGGTCGAAGGTGGCGCGGTCGACCAGATCGGCCTTGTAGGCGTGATCGAGGGTGGCGGCGTGCTGGGCGGTGCGCAACCAGCCGGCGGCGGCGGACTGCTGCGGTTCGAGATCGGTGACGGTGACGTCGACGCCCCGGGCGGCGAGATAGCTCGGCAAGGGTTCCATGCCGCAGCCGAAGCCGAGGCCGCGGGCGTTCTCGCGCAAGCTGCCGTGCTCCCAGATCGCCTGGAGCACATAGGCGAATTCCCAGAGCTTGCGATGATAGACGAAGGGCAGCTTGAGCTCCTGCAGCCACACCGCCGCCCACTCGCTCTCCAGATCCGCCTGGGTGGAGGGCTTGGAGCGCAGGCCGACGTGGCGGGGAAACAGACCACTGCGCACCGGCAGGGACTGGGCCAGCGAATGGGCCAGTTCGTAGCCGAAGTACTTCACGCTGAGGGCGAGCGCATCGAGGTTGCGCAGCTTCATCATCAGCGGGTTGAGATTCGGCCGGGAATCGGGGCCGATCAGCCGCACCAGGGCTTCGAGATCCACAGGGTTGGTCATTCGGCATCCTCTGGCAGGTCGGCCGCCCCGACGGCGGTCGGCGATTCGAGCGGCGCTCCGGAACCTTGGCAGCGTCGGCGCGTCACCGCAATCGATCCCACAGCGCGGTGAGCCGCGCGCCGTAGGCCTCGGGCGAGAAGGTCGCGGCGCGGGCCCGGCCGCGGGCGGAGAGGTCGGCGCAGAGCGCCGGGTCGCTCGACAGCCGACGCATCGCCGCGGCGATGTCGCCGGGATCGTAGGGGTCGACCAGGAGCGCCGCGTCGCCCGCCACTTCGCGCATGGCGCCGCGATCGGAGGTGATCACCGGCGTGCCGAGCAACATGCTCTCCAGGATCGGCAGGCCGAACCCCTCGTAGAGCGAGGGAAACACCACCGCCTTGGCGCCGCGGATGGCGCTGACCAGGAGGCGGAACGGGGCATAGTCGAAGCGCCGGATCCGCGCCCCCTTGGTCGCCGCGGCCGGCCCGAGCTCCTTGCGCAGACGGGTGCTGTCGTCGATCAGCCGGACCTCGTCGTCGGCCTTCCAGCCCTGCGGTCCGAGCACGAACAAGGGCTCGTCGAGCCCGCTGGCCAGATAGGCCTCGACCAGCCGGCCGACGTTCTTCTTCGGCTCGATCGCCCCGAAGAACAGGAAATAGCCCTTGTAGGGCAGGCCGAAGGCGCCCTCGACCTCGGCGGCGACCTCTTCGTCGCTCTTGTCGAGGAGACCCTGCGGCATCGACACCGCCTGATAGGTGTTGGTCACCTTGTCGGGCGGGCAGCCGAGCAGTTGCACGATGTCGTCGCGCGAGGTCTCCGAGACGGTGACGATGTGATCGGCGTCGGCGACGATCCGGCGCATCAGGCGCAGGTAGTAGGCCTTGTCGTCGAGCGTGGTGAAGGGCAGCCGCAACGGCACCAGATCGTGCATCGTATAGACGTTGCGGGCGCCGGGCAGGCGCACCGGCAGCGGATAGGTCCAGTGGGCGACGTCGATCGGGCGATCGTGGCGAACCCGGGTGAAGCGGCCGGTCAGCGCGAAGGCGATCTCGGCGATGCGGAACAGATCGGTGGCATTGGAGATCCGGTCGAAGCTCGGCAGCCGGGCGCCGTGGCCGTCGAGGACGACCGCGCCGGTGACCGGAATCGGAAAGGTCGGGACGCCGAAGGGCCGCGGCAGATGCCGGCCGATCGCCGCCATCGCCGCGCCCCAGCCGGACGACGGCGTGGTCGGATCGAAGAAGGCGATCTCGCGCAGCAGCGACGAGCGCGCCGGCCGGCTGTGGGCGAGGCCGTAGAGCACTTCGGTCTCGCAGCCCAGCGCCTGGGCGGCATGGCTGAGATTGCGGGCGTAGGTGGCGACGCCGGTGCCCTTGGGCAGGCCGAGATTGAACCCGTCGATCAGGACGCGGCGGCGCGGTGCGGCGGTGGTCATGCGGTCTCTCCCGGGCGACCCGATCCGGCGCACCGGGGACCGGCGGTCGACGGAGCGGTGCCGTGCCGCCCGATCGCTTGTCGGATGGCGGGCGAAGTGTCAAGAGAAACGGGCGGCGCGACTCGCCGCGGCGGATGCGGGGCGTCGCCGGCCGTCCGGGCGGCTCGCCCTCCCCGCCTCTCGCGAACCGGTCGGACCATGCCGTCAGCCATCGCCTACGACGTGACGCGCCTGTTCCTCGGCCCGCTGAGCCGGACGCCGCGCGGCATCGACCGGGTCGATCACGCCTTCGCCCGCCATTTCTTCGATCACCCCAGCCGCGACTGCGTCGGCGTGTTGCCGACCTTCTGGGGCATGCGGGTGTTCTCCGGCGACCGGGTGCGGGCCGGGCTCGACCGGCTCGAGGCGCTGTTGGCGGAGAACCGGCGGCTCGACCAGGACAAGGTGTGGGCGAGCCTGTGCACGGCGCTGGCCGGCGGCCCGGCGGTCGACTGGGCGGCGGCGTGGAACCCGGGCCTGTGGCGCCAGACACGGCGGATGGGGTCGCTGCTGGCGGCCACCGGCTTCTCCTTCGGCCGGCCGGTGCGCCGGGCGGTGCCGCCGGGCGCGGTCTATCTCAACATCGGCCACACCGCGCTGACCGTGCCGCTGCTCCTGCGCTGGCTCGACGCGCGGCCCGACGTGCGGCCGGTATTCATGCTGCACGACGTCATCCCGCTCACCGCGACCGACCTCGTCGAGGCCGAATCGACCCGCCACCATGCCACCATGGTCGCCTCGACGGCGCGCTGGGCGGCCGGGCTCCTGACCACCACAACCACCGCCCGCGACGAGATCCGCGCGGCGTTGGCCGAAGCCGGGCGCCCGGACCTCGCCACCGTGGCGGCGGCGCTGCCGCTCGCCTCGGTGTTCGGCGGGCCGATCGCCGCCGAGCCGCGGCTCGCCGGCATCGATTATTTCGTGATCTGCGGGGCGATCGAGCCGCGCAAGAACCACGACCTGCTGCGCGAGGTGTGGAAACGCCTGGTGGTGCGCCACGGCGCGGCGACGCCGCATCTGGTGGTGGTCGGCTCGCCGGGATGGTTGGGCAAGTCGATCGTCGACCGGCTGACGCGGGCCCAGGCGACCACCGGGCTCATCCACGTGGTGTCGGGCCTGTCGTCGGCGGCGCTGAAGCGACTGTTGGCCGGGGCGCGCGGGCTCTTGATGCCGTCGCACGCCGAGGGCTTCGGCCTGCCGATCCTGGAGGCGAGCGAGATCGGCATCCCGGTGATCGCCTCGGACATTCCGGCGCACCGCGAGATCGGCGGGGCGAACGTCGTGCTGATCGATCCGATCGACGGGCCGGGCTGGGTGGCGGCGATCGAGGCGCGACTGGCGGCCGATCGCGCCGCGCCGCGCGGCACCCTGCCGGCGGCCGTCGACGCCGATCAGGCGGCCTATTTCCGCACCATCGAGGCCTTCCTCGACGGGCTGACGCCGAACGACCGGCCGCCGCCTCAGCCGCGCGGGCGCGGCGCCAGGACGATGTTGTCGTAGGACAGCGCCCCCAGCGCGGCGCGGTCGAGCGGCGTTCCGGACGGCTCGGCGAGGCGGAAACCCGGGGTCTGGCGATAGGCGTCGAGGCCGAGCTCGTCGAACAGGGAGACCATGTCGTCGGCGGTATAACCGGCCGAGGTCATCTGCAGCGGCGCCCATTCCATGATGATGCGCAGGCCGGGCGAGCGGGCGACGACCTTGCGGGCGCCGGCGAGCACCGCCCATTCGTGGCCTTCGACGTCGATCTTGATCAGATCGACCACCTCGCCCTCGGGCAGGAGATCGTCGAGCGGCTCGACGGCGACGGTGTAGACCGCATCGGTGGCGGCGATCGGCGCCGGCCGGCGGCCGACCAGGGCGCCGTTGGCCGAGCGGTTCTTCGGCACCACCAGATCGAGTTGGGTGGAGGCCGCACCGACGGCGCAAGGGTGGATGGTGATCGGCGCCATCGACCAGTTGATCGCCACGTTCTTGCGCAGGAGTTCGATACAGGCCGGATTGGGCTCGACCGCGTAGACGCGACCGGACCCGGTGCGGCCGATGCGGCTGCCGAGCAAGCAGGTGAAGTAACCGAAATTGGCGCCGACGTCGACGAAGACCATGTCCTTGTGGGCGTGAGCCCAGGTCATGGCGCTGAGGTCGGCCTCCCACTGGCGGTAGACGATCAGCTGCGGTCCGATGATCAGATCGAGCGGATCGATCAGATATTTGATGCCGTAGAGGGTCTGGACCAGCATAGAGCCGTCGGGCATCGCCACGCCGAAGGGGCCGACGAGATCGCGGACCTCGCGCAGCGTGCGCTGCGAGGTGGCGAGAGCCACCTTGATGTCGGCGACTTCGCGCTTGAGGTCGGTCAGGAGCGCGAGGACTTCGGTCTCGGACATGGCGGGCTCCCGCAGGCTGGTTCCGTGGATCGTTCGAGTCGGATCGGCCCGAGGGCGCGGCCGGAGCCGGATCAACGGTCGGATTCGCGACCGACGAACCAATGGTAGCCGAGGGAGGCCCCCTGCTCGTCGCGGTCGCCGGTCAGGCGCGTCATGGCATCGTGCAGCGTGTTCGTCAATCGGGCGTGCTCGGCCTCGGCGGCGAGCACCGCGGCCAGCGCGTCGGCCACCGCACGAGCGCGTTCGCGAGCCCCGACCGCGTCGCCGCGCCGGCGTCGCGGCGTCGAGGCGGCGGTATGGCCGCGCCGGGCGATCTCGGCGAGGCGATCGGCCAGCGCCGGTTCGCCGTCGAGCGCACCCTCGCGCAGGATCAGCGCGGCGAGCAGTTCGGCCCGCGACCCGAGCAGGGCAACGATCCCGTCGACCTCTTCGGCGGCGAGACCGCGTCCGAGAAACTGGGTATGGGCGAATTCGACGAGTTCGGGCAGCGGCGTCACGGGGTCTTCCTCCGTTCGGCGACGGCGCGGGCGTAGACGCGCTCGATGCCGTCGACCATCGCCTCGACGGTGTAGTCGGTCTCGTAGAGACGCCGCGCCGCCGCACCCATGGTCCGGCGGCGGTCGGGATCGCGGGCGAGGTCGACGAGATGGCGGGCGATGGTCGCGACTTCCGTACCGTCGAAGGGCACCAGGAAACCGGTCTCGCCGTGGCGGACCACCTCGGCAAGGCCGCCGACCGCGCCGGCGACCACCACCGCGCCGGCCGCCGCCGCTTCGATCGCCACCAGGCCGAAGCTCTCGTAGCGGCTCGGCATCACCACCACGTCGCACTTGGCATAGAGATCGTCGAGGGCGCTGCGCGACAGCGAGCCGACGAAGCCGACGCGGGGATCGTCGACGAGCGCGCTCGCCCCTGCCGCAGCGAAGATTGCGCGGCCTTCGGCGTCGAGGTCGTCGCCGGCGAACACCACCCGGGCGCCGGGCACTTCGGCGAGCAGGCGGACCAGCGCCGCGGCGGCGACGTCGATGCCCTTGCGCGGCTCGAAGCGGCCGACCCAACCGACCAGGAAGCCGTCTGCGGCGCGCGCCGTGCGGCGGGCGGGCGACGCGGCCAGGGGATCGAGGGTGCCGTGCGGCACCACCGCGGCGCGATCGCGGAAGGTCACGCCGTAGGTCGCCTCGAGGTCGTTCACGATCGCCTCGGAATTGGCCAGGATGGTCGGGGTGCGGCGGAGGAGATCGGCCTCGTGGGCGATCATCCGGCGCACCATGAAGTGCTCGTACAAGGGCCGCGCCGACCATTCGGGCTTGAACGGCTTGGCCAGGGCATAGGTCGTGTGCAGGCTCATCACCACCGCGGCGTCGCAGCCGTCGAGCAGGGCGGCGCCTTCGACGTCCCACACCGGGAAGGACACCACGTCGACGCCGAAACTCGCCAGCGAGGCGACCTCACGGCGCACCGCCGCGGCCCAGGCGGCGATGTTCGGCGGCAGGTCGAGATCGGCGGCGACGACCGCGCCGCCGGCGTCGTCGGGGTGGATCTCGTGGCGCCAGAAGCCGTCGCGGAAGGCGATGTTGCGCTCGCCCTGGGTGCCGGTGACGACGTGCACGGCGTGCCCGCGCGCCGCCAACCCGCGCGCGACCATCGAGGTCCAGCGGGCGATGCCGGCATCGTTGGCGGGCGGGAAGGAGCGGCTGACCAGGACGATGGTCAGCGCGTCGTTGGGCCGCGGCATCGGTAGGAAGGCCACGTCTTCGCTCGACACGAGGTCGCCGGTGGTGCGCCCGGCGGCGGCGCGGGCCCGTTCGAGCCCTTCGGCGATGCCCCAGCCGAGATCCTGATCGAGCGAGCTGCGATGTTCGGCCGAGATGTCGGAATGGGTGAACAGCCAGGCGTTGGAGCGCAGGATCTCGTCGCGATAGGCCTCGAGCTGGAGCGCGGCGCGATCGGTCTCGGCGCGGGCGCCGTGATGCTGGACGAAATAGGCCTTGCTCACCGACGACGGGTAGAGGGTCTTGGGAAGACGCCGGACGTTACGGATGTGGGATTCGGCGAACTGGTGGAACACCAGGGCGCGCGGCGCATAGTGGATCTGGTGGCCGGCATCGACGATGCGCAGGCAGACGTCGGTCTCGTCGAGGAGATAGACGAAGGTGTGGTCGAAGCCGCCGATCTCCCGGAGGATCGACCGACGGAACGACGAATTGGTGCCGAGCAGGCTCGGATAGGCCGGCGTGCCGGGAAAGCACAACGGCCGCTCGTCGAACAGCGGCGACACCGAATGGGCGTTGCCGAAGCGGTCGCAGATGGTCTTGCGGACCTGGAAGCGGACGCCGGTGTTGTCGATGGTGAAGCCGCCGACCGCCCCGACCGCCGGGTCGGCGTAAGGGGCGGCGAGCTCGATCAGCCAGTCGGGATGGGGCACCGCGTCGTCGTCGATGAAGGCGACGATGTCGCCCGCCGCCGCCGCGATGCCGATGTTGCGCGACATCGACAGATTGGCTTCCGCGCAGCGCCGCACCTTGATCGCCCCGGCCTGGGCGGCGAGCAGCGCGGCGGTGCCGTCGGTGGAGGGGCCGTCGACCACCACCACCTCGAAGGCCGGCCCGCGCAGCGCGCGCAGCGCCGCCAGGGTCTCGGCGAGCCAGGCGGCGCGGTTGTAGGTGTTGACGACGATGGTGAAGGTCAGGTCCGTCGTCATCGGCGCCATCCGCTTTCGACCAGCAGCGTGAGGAGATCGCGATTGGCCGTCACGAAGGCGGGATGGCCGATCAGGCGGTCCACGATCTCGGCGAGGCTGGCATTGGCGGCCAGCAGATCGGCGATCTCGGCGAGGTGGGCGGGACCGCGCCCGAGCAACAGCGCGACCAGCGCCTCGACGTCGGCGCGCAGCGGCGGCACGGCGAGCGGCCGCGGATCGGGAACGCTCCACCAGCCGGCGACCCGGGCGAGTACCGCGGGATCGGCCGGCGCGCCGCGGCGGCGGGAGACGAAATCGATGTGGACGGCGAGGTCGGCATCGCGATTGCCGAGCGCCAGGGCCGAGCGGTACTCGAGCTCGGCATCCACCCACTTGTCCTGTTCCTTCAGGCAATGGGCATATTGGACGCGGTAGCCGGGATGGAACGGGAAGATCTGCAGCGCCCGCCAGAAGGCGTGTTCGCCGGCGCCCCAGTCGCGGCGATCGCGGGCCGCGTCGCCGTCGCGCACCGCGGCCCGGAAGCCGGCGTCGAGGCCGGCGAGGCGAAGTGTCGCGGCGACCCGGCGGCGGCGGCCGACCAGCACCTGCGGCACCCGCCGGGCCACGGCCTCGATCGCCGCACGGCCGCCGTGGCCCTCGAGCGCGCCGAGATGATCGGCGAGTCGGGACACGAAGGCGTCGATCTCGGCGTCGGCCTCGGCCGCCTCCCAAGCGCGCAGTTCGGCCTCGTCGAAGCCCCCGCCGCCGCCGAACAGCGCCGCGGCGACCTCTGCGGCCTTGGCGCCGGACGCCTTGGCGCTCGCCCTGGTGAACCTCGACAATCCGATGCGCATGATCGACCCCGCCGGTGGCCCCGCGAATGATGCGCTGCAAGCCTTCGTCGATTCGACGGCCGAGGGCAATCGTTCTCGCCACGACATCGGGCCGCGGCGCACGTCGAAATCAGTTGGCCAAGGTGCGGGCGGTGGCGGCCGGGGAGGCCGTCATCTGTACCAATTGCAAGATCTTCTGGAGATCGTTGATCGGCGCCGTGGCGATATAGACGATGTCCTTGTTCTCGACACGGACCTGCCGGGCCAGGAAATAGGTGTTGGTATCGCGCATGTCGACCCGGTAGACGACGTTGATCCGGTCGACGCCGGGGGCGATCGGGTAGGACGGATCGATCGCCCGGACGGTCTCGGCGGTCTCCGAGCGCAGCAGGAACACGCCCGACGGATCGGCCTGATACTCGAGCAGGCCGCCGGCCTTGGCGACCGCCTCCTCGAGCGAGATGCCGAGGGCGTCGAAGGTGACCAGCGCGTTGCGGCCGCTGGCGCCGAAGGCGGTGAAGCTCTGGGGCGAGCGGGTCAACGTCAGGGTGTCGCCGGGCCACACGAAGATGTTCTCTTCCGGCGAGGTCAGCAGCACCTGCATCGGCACGGTGGCCGAACGGCCGCCGCGGGTCAGGGTGATGAAGGTCTCGTGGACCGGCGAGCGGATGCCGCCGGCGGTGGCGACGACGTCGAGGATGCGGTCGCCGCGCGACGACAGCGGCACGCGCGCGCCTTGGGTGACTTCGCCGGCGACGGTCGCCGAATTGGACAGGTTGCGACTGATCGTCACAAGGACCTGCGGCTCGATGGCCTTGCCGCTCAGCGCCTTGACGACGCGGCGCTCGACCTCGGGCGGGGTCAGTCCGGCGACCTGGATGCGGCCGGCATAGGGCACGGTGACCGAGCCGTCGCGGGCCACCACCTGCTCGGGGATGGTCGCGGTATGGGATCCGGGCGAGGCGCGGTCGATCACCGGGCTCGAGAACAGACCGCCGGCGGCGGCCTCCCATATGGTCACCAAGAGGGCGTCGCCGACGCCGATCACCTGTGAGGGGGCGGGGCGATGGTCGGCGAATCGGCCGTGGAAGCTCGCGCCGTTCTTGCGCGCCAGAATGCCGGCGACGCGGGAATCGAGGCGGGTGACGAGATAGCCGTCGTAGTGTTCGTTGGGCGCGCTCTGGGCGGTACCGGCGACGTCGGAGGCCGAGGGTCCCTGCCCGGGCAGCGTCGAACAGCCGGCCAGCCCCGTCGACAGACAGACCACGAGCGCCGTCACGACACGTCGCACGCGGGCTTCCGATGCACAGCTGTTCATACCCACTCACAATTCCGATGGGGTTCCCGGGCGAACCGGCCGAAGACTCGCAGATGCGACGCCGCCGGGTCAATCGACCCGCCACCGCGGAGCGACTGTAGCCGAGGAGTGTTGCCAAGTCGCTACAATTGGTCGGACCGGCAATCGGGGTGCGGCATTTGCGGCAATCGGACCGGCGATCGACCGGTGCAGGCCGCCGCCGTCGCGGGCCGCCTTGACGACTTCGCGGCCGGCGATGTCGAATGACGCGGCCGGTGCACGCGACGCCGCCGTCCTACGCGAGGCCGCCATGTATTTCGGACTCTACGAACCGCCGCCGGTGGTCGAAGAACACGGAGACGAGTTGTTCGTCCCGGCCTATCCGCGGCCCCTCACGAAGCCGGCCGGCCTGCTGCAGCTGATGCTCGGGGCGCGCTACAATCTGCTCGGTTCGTGGCTCGAGGACCATTACCGCAGCGGGGTCGATTCGTTCCCGATCCTCGGCCGCCAGATCGTGCTGGTGAACGCGCCCGAACACGTCAAACACGTGATGGTCACCCGCAACGACATCTACGAGCGCAAGAGCCCGCAGATGCGCCGGGCGCTCGAGGTGCTGATCGGCGACGGGCTGTTCATCTCCGACGGGGCGACCTGGGCGAAGCGCCGGCCGCTGGTCGCCGACATCGTCCACAAGAAGCGCCTGCCGGAATTCGCGCCGACCATGGAGGAGGTGACGCGGGCCGTCGCCGACCGCTGGGCGGAACTGCCGGCGGGCAGCGAATTCGACGTCACGGTGGAGATGGCCCAACTCACCGCCGAGATCATCGCGCGCACGGTGTTCGGCAGCCGCCTCGGGCAGGCGGCGGCGCGGCGGGTGATCGACGGGTTCACCACCTATCAGGCCTCGGTCGATTCCTTCAATCTCGGCTATTTCCTCGGCGCCGACGACGGCTGGCCGCTGTTCCAGGGGCCGCGCAAGCGGCGGGCGGTGGCCGAGGTCCACGCGGTGGTCGAGGGGGTGATCGAAGCGCATCTGGCCGGGGCCGGCGACGCCGGTTCGATGGTGCAACTGCTGATCGAGCGCAATCGCCGCAACCCCGACCTCGGCCTCGACGTCACGGCGCTGCGCAACGAGGCGGCGACGATCTTCATGGCCGGCCACGAGACCACCGCCACGACCCTGACCTGGGCGTGGTATCTGCTCGCCAACGCGCCCTGGGTCGAAGAAGCGATCCATACCGAGATCGACACGGTGTGCGGGCTCCGCGACGCGACCTTCGCCGACCTGCCGCGCCTCGATCTGTGCCGGGCGGTGATCCAGGAGACGCTGCGGCTCTATCCGCCGGTACCCTTGCAGCCGCGTCAGGCCGGGGCCGCCGACCGCATCGCCGACGTCCAGGTCGAGAAGGGGGCCCTGGTGATGGTGGTGCCGTGGCTCCTCCACCGCTCGCCCGATCTGTGGGAGCGGCCGCACCACTTCCTGCCGGAACGCTTCACCGACGGCACCCGGATCGATCCCTTCGCCTATATCCCGTTCTCGGTCGGGCCGCGGATCTGCCCGGGGCTCAACTTCGGACTGAGCGAGGCGATCCTCTGTCTGGCGATGCTCGCCCAACGCTTCCGGGTGATCCCGCGGCCGGGGCGCAAGGTCGAGCCGGTGTGCCGGCTGACGCTGCGGCCGCTCGGCGGTCTGCCGGCGACGATCGAGCCCCGGGCGCGAAAGGCCGCGGCATGAATGGCCCCCTGCGGGCTCTCGTCGATCATTGGCATCTGATGATGTACCGGCTGATGGCGCACGGACCGATCGGTCTGTCCTCGTGGCTGGGGTCGGTCATCGTCGGCATCAACATGCGGATCAACCACCGCGACGCCATCGACGGCGCCCGGCGCAATCTGGCGATCCACCACCCCGAGGCCGATGCCGCGACGATCGAGGCCGGCGTGCGGCGCTACATGGACAACATCGGCCGGCTCTACGGCGAATTCGCCGTGCTGCACCGGATGGTGCCGGAGGGCCGGGTCGAGATGATCGGCTTTCACCCCGACTCTCCGGAGGAGGCGGGCCAGCCGATCCTGGCGATCGTCCTGCATCTCGGCAATTGGGAGGTGATCGGTGCCGCGCTCGAGCACGTGGGGCGGCGGGTCGCGAGTTTCTGGGATCCACCGAAGACGCCGATGCAGCGCCGGATCGTCGAAGAGTCGCGGACGCAGGTCGGCATTCGCCTGCTGTCGCCGGACCTCGCCGGGCTGCGCGACGCCCTCGCCGAACTGAGGGCCGGCGGTCTGGTGGCGATCTTCGGCGACGAGGCCCGCTCTGGGAAGACCATGGCACCGCTGTTCGGCCGCCCGCCGCACCTCTCGGGCAATCTGTCGATCGCGGCGCGGCTGGCGCGCAAGACCGACGCACGGCTGGTGGTGGCCCATTGCGAGCGGCTCGACGGCTGCCGCTTCAGGATCCGGGCCGGCGAACGGTTCCGGCTGCCGGAAACGCCGGGGCGGACGGTGCTCGACGACGTCGCCTTTCTCAACGCAAAGATCGAACCCGTCATCACCGCCCACCTCGACCGCTGGTATTATCTCGACGATTCGATCGCGCCGATCGAGTGAACGACCAATCCTGTGCGCGATCCGGGAGTGACCCCCATGCAAGCATCGCAACAAGGAACCGAGCGCCGACCGGTGGCTCTGATCTCCGGCGGCTCGAGCGGCATCGGACTGGCCTGCGCCGAGATCCTGGTGCGGCGCGGCTACGCCGTGGTGGTGGCGGCGCGCGACCCCGACCGGCTGGCGGCGGCGGCGCGCCTCGGAGCGATCGAGGGCGCGGCGGTCACCACCCGGCGCCTCGACGTCACCGATGCCGCGGCCTGCGCCGAGACCGTCGCCGAGGTCGTGGCGAGCCACGGCGGCCTCGACTGGCTGCTGACCTCGGCCGGCATCGTCGAGCCGGGGATGTTCCTCGACGGCGATCCCGCCGGCCCTCGCCGCGAGATGGAGACCAACTATTTCGGCACGCTCAATCTGGTCCGACCGGCGGCGGTGGCGATGGCGGCGAGCGGCGGCGGGCGGATCACGATGATCGCCTCGGCCGCGGCGTTCATCGGCATCCTCGGCTATTCCGGCTACGGCGCCTCGAAATTCGCGGTGCGGGGGCTCGGGGAATGCCTGCGCGTCGAGTTGGCGCCGAAGGGAATCTCGGTCAGCGTCGCCTTCCCGCCGGACACCGATACGCCGCAGCTGGCCGGCGAAGCCCTGACCCGCCCCGAGGCGACGCGGCTGATTGCCGAGGGCACCGGCGTGTGGGCGGCGAAGACGGTCGCCGAACGGCTGATCGCCGGGGCCGAGGCCGGGCGCTTCATGCTCGTGCCGTCGCGCCAGTTGGCGCTGCTCGGGGCGCTGGCCAGCCTGATCGCCCCGGGATTCCGCTGGCACCAGGGCCGGATCGCGGCGAAGTTCAGCGCTCGTCGTTGACGTCGCCGGAGCCGGCGGCGCCGGCGGCATCGCGTTCCCGCCGGGCGCGGTCGTCGTCGGCGCGCAGCACCGGCGCATAGTCGAACACCACCCACAGGAAGGTGGCGAGGAAGGCCGCGCCGGTGAAGGCCACCGCCAGGTCGCACCAGGTCATCGCCACGCCGGCCAGCACGAAGTGCGGGGCGCCGAAGAGCGCGATCAGCGTGTTCATCGCGACGATCGCCAAGCGGATCTCGGTCGGCCCGGAATGGGCCACGGTGACGTGGAACTCGCCGGAGACGTGGACCCGCACGAAGACGTAGATCGACAGCATGTGGTAGGTGGTCAGGGCAAACAGCGCGACGCGCAGATCGACCCACGGCGACAGGCCGATACCGACGCCGATCATCAGATTGCCGACGGCGTCGATGTTCTGATCCAGGAAATATCCGTAGCGCGGCCGTTCGACGCGGCGGTGGCGGGCGAGCGAGCCGTCGAGCGAATCGCCGAACCAGTGGATGGCGAGTCCCAGAGAGGCGAGCCAGACGAAGGCCGGCGACAGCCAGCAGGCCGCGTATCCGGCCATCGTCACAACGGCTCCGAGTATGCCGAACGCCGTCAGGTGATCGGGAGTGACACGATCCGGAATCCACCGCACCAACAGGGTGAGCGCGCGCCGTTCGAGTTCCGACAGGGGACTGGCGTGGATACGCTCGGTCCGGGGCGCCATGACGGTGTTCAAGTCGATGTTCTCGATCGCGTTGTGCCGTTCTGGAGTTTCGGCCGACTCGGACGTCGTCGCAGGGTACAACCAAGGGCGACGCGGCAGGAACATTTCTGCTCCATGAGTCGCGTGCGGATCAATAGCCGGAACTACAATTTTTAAGGACAATGTAATAAATTACAATCCTGAATTGCATCACACTGATCAATTCTCGTCAATATTTCGACCAGATCATGACGAAAGCGAGAAATCGACGCATCACCTCGAACATTGCCAACCTTGACTGATTTCCCTCGAGTCGAGGCCGTCTCTATCTGCCTTTCACCAACTGGACACGTATGGTGTTGGCTGTTACCAACGCCGAACGCTGACACGCCCGCTTTAGCGGAATCTGAACGCATGGGGCATGGATGGCCCAACCACCGGCGCCGGATCGATGATGACGCGCAGCGCCCCGAGAACATGAACATGTCGTTTCGTCCCGGCCTCTCGGCCTCCCAGATCGCCGTCGTCGGCGCCGCGTGCCGCGTGCCGGGGGCCGGATCGACGGACGCCTTCTGGGAGCTCCTGACGCGCGGCGACTGTTCGGTCGTCGACCGGCCGGTGGGGCGGTGGAACGTCGAGCGGTTCCTGCGTCCGGGCGCCCCGGAACCGGGCTTCACCTATTCCTTCGCCGGCGGCTATCTCGACGATCCCTTCGCCTTCGATCCGGCGCCGTTCGGGCTGTCGCCGCGCGAGGCGCGGCAGATGGATCCGCAACAGCGCCTGCTGCTCGAGATCGCCTGGATCGCGCTCGAGGACGCCGGCCTCGCGCCGGCCGACCTCGCGACCCAGACCGTCGGCGTCTACGTCGGCGCTTCGGCGGTCGACCATCAGGCCCATGCGTCGATCGATCCGGCGATCATGGAATCCCACTACATGTCGGGGAATTCCCTTTCGATCCTGTCGAATCGGATCTCCTACGTGTTCGATCTGCGCGGACCGAGCTTCACGCTCGATTCGGCCTGTTCGTCGTCCTTCGTGGCGCTGGCGGAAGCGGTGGCGGCCCTGGAGGCCGGCCGCATCGACACGGCGATCGTTGGCGGCGTCAACCTGTTGCTGACGCCGGTTCCGTTCATCGGCTTTTCGCAGGCACGCATGTTGTCGCCGACCGGGCGGTCGCGACCGTTCTCCCAGGACGCCGACGGCTACGTGCGCTCCGAGGGTGCGGCGGCGGTGGTGCTGCGCCGCCTCGCCGACGCGCGGGCCGCCGGCGATCGGGTGCGCGGCGTGGTTCTCGGCACGGCGGTCAATTCCGACGGGCGCACCACCGGCATCTCGTTGCCGTCGCTCGACGGCCAGAAGCGCCTGCTCGGCGACCTCTACGGCCATCTCGGGCTCGATCCCGACGCGCTCGCCTTCATCGAGGCGCACGGCACCGGCACCAAGGTCGGCGATCCGATCGAGGCGACGGCGATCGGCGACGTGCTGGCCAAGCGCCGCGCGCGACCGCTGCCGATCGGTTCGGTCAAGTCGAACGTCGGCCATCTCGAAGCCGCCTCGGGGCTGGTCGGGTTCCTCAAGACCCTGTTGGCGCTCGAACACCGGCTTTTGCCGCCGTCGCTCCATTGCACGCGGACCAACGAGCTGATCGACTTCGACGCCGCCAATCTCACCGTGGTGCGGACCGCCCTGCCGCTGGCCACCGACCGCGGCCCGCTCGTCGCCGGCATCTGCAACTACGGATTCGGCGGCACCAACGCCCATGTCGTGCTCGGCGAGGGCGACGCCGCGGCGATCGTTCCCGAAGCGACGGAGGCGGAGGCGTCCGACGCCCCGCTGCTGGTGGTTTCGGCGGCGACCCGCGAGGCGCTGAGCGCTCGGCTCGGCCAGACCGCGACGCTGCTGGAAGCCGGCGCGCCGATCGCCGCGGTCGCGGCGACCCTCGGCCATCGCCGGGCGATCCTGCCCGTGCGCTTCGCGGTGTCGACCGCGGCGGGCGACGCGGTGGCGGCGACGTTGCGGCGCTTCGCGGCCGGCGGTGCGGAGGGCGACGGCGCCTTCGGCCAGGCCGCGTCGGAGGCGCGACCGATCGCCTGGGTGTTCTCCGGCAACGGCGGCCAGTACGAGCGGATGGGCGCGGTCGCCTATGCGCGCTCGGCAGCGTTCCGCCGCGAGATCGACGATCTCGATCGGCGCTTCCGGCCGCTCGCCGGCTGGTCGATCGCCGCGGCGCTGGAGACCGGCCTGTCGGCGGAGCGGCTGGCCCGGACCTCGATCTGTCAGCCGATCCTCTATGCGATCCAGTCGGCGCTCGCCGCGGTGGCCAAGGCCCGCGGGCTGCGGCCGGCGGTGGTGTTCGGCCATTCGATGGGCGAAGTGGCGGCGGCGGAAGCGGCCGGCATCCTCGATCGCGACGACGCGCTGAAGCTGATCCATTTCCGCAGCCTGCGCCAGGAAGAGGTGCGCGGCGAAGGCCGCATGCTGGTGGTCGCCGCCGCCGAAGCGCAGCTCACCGACCTCATCGCCGACTTCGGCTCGCCGCGGATCGAGATCGCGGCGATCAACGGCCCTGCCTCGGCGACGGTGTCGGGACCGGACGCGGATCTCACCGCCTTCGCGCGTCGCTGCCGGCGCGCCCGGGTCGCCACGGTGGCCCTCGACATCGACTATCCGTTCCACAGTTCGGCGCTCGACCGGGTCGAGGCGGAGATCGTCGCGGATCTCGCCGACCTCGCGCCGCATGCCGGCGACATCCCCTTCCTGTCGACGGTCACCGCCACGATGGTCGAGGGCGCCGCCCTGACCGGCGACTACTGGTGGACCAATCTGCGCCGGCCGGTGCATTTCGCCGCGGCGGTCGATCGGGCGATCGACCTCGGCATCCATGATTTCCACGAGATCGGCCCGGCGCCGATCCTGACTGGGGCGATCCGCGATTGTCTGCGCGCCCGCGAGGTCGACGGGCGGGTGTTCGGGACGCTCTCCCAGAAGGACCAGGATCTCGGCGATCCGGTCGCCGGCATGGTGGCGCGGATGGTCGCCCACGGCGCCGGCTTCGACCGCACGGCGATGTTCGGGCCGCGCCCGCGCCGGGCCTTGGCGCTGCCGGCCTATCCGTTCCAGGACACAGACCATCTGCTGTCCGGCACCGCGGAAGCGATGACGGCGCTGGGCACGACCTGGGGTGCGACGCCGCTGCATCCGCTGCTCGGGGCAAGGCTCGCCGACGGCTCGGCGGAATGGCGCAGCCTGATCGATCCGGTGCTGGTGCCGTGGCTCGGCGACCATCGCGTCGACGGCGGCATCGTGGTGCCGGCAGCGGCGCTGATCGAGACGGCGCTGGCCGCGGCCCGCGAGTTGTTGGGCACCGGCCCGCTGGAGATCGGCGAATTCGACATCTCCAAGGCCCTGACGCTGGCGCCCGGGGAGATCCGCGAGATCGCCACACGCTGGTCGGACCAGACCCGGACGATCGAGATCTGGAGCCGCCATCGCTTCGCCGCCGACGGCTGGCTGCTGCACGCCCGCGGCAGCCTCGCCGTGTCGCGCCGCGCGCGGCCCGCGCCCTTGGCCGGCCCGACACCCGAGACGGCGGTGATCGACGGCGCCGCCGCGGTCTATGCGGAAGCGACCCGCACCGGGCTCGACTACGGTCCGGCCTTCCGGGCGGTGAGCGAGGTCACCCGCGACGACGACACCGTCGAGGCGCGGCTGGACCCGACCCATCTGCCGCAGGGGGTCCGGCCGGACGACTTCGTGATCGAGCCGATGGCCCTCGACGCCGCCTTCCACGGCCTGTTCGTCGCCCGGCCGCAGCGCGACGGCGAGCGCCGCGCCCATCTGCCGGTGCGCTTCCGGCGGGTCGTGGCGTGGGAGCCGGGCGTGCCGATCCGGCGGACGATCACCCATCTGGTCCGCGAGACCGACCGCTTCAAGGTGGTGGCGATCTCGCTCCTGTCGGCCGAGGGCGTGGTCGTCGCCTCGGTCGAAGCGGCGGTGTTGCGCGCGGTCCATCTGTTCAAGACGGCGATCGCCGATCGCACCTTCCGCTCGGTGCCGGTGGCCGCCGATCGTCTGGTGCCGACCGATCGGCAGAGCGGCGCCGATGCCGAGACGGTGCCCGAGACGCCGACCGCCTGGCTCCTGGTGCGCGCCTTCTGCCTGTCGCTGGCCCGCCGTCTGACCGCGTCGATCGGAGCCGAGGCGGTGCCGGAAACGGCGCGCCCGTGGTTCGATGCGCTCGCCGATCTGGTGGCGGCCCATGCCGACGCCGCCGCCCCCGCCCTGCCCTCGCCCGAGGTGCTGCTGGCGACGCTGATGCGGCGCTTCCCGGCCGCCAACGTCGAGATCCGCCTCTGCGCCGAAGCCCTCGAACAGGCCGAGACCAGCCTCTCCGCCGGCGCCCTGTCGGACCTGCCGGCGGCGATGCGGCAGCGCCTCGAAGCCGATTCGCTGCTCGCCGCGCCGTCGGTGGTGGCGCTGGCCGTGGCGGTCGGCGATCTCTCCGCGGCGCGGGACACCCGCCTGCGGGTGTTGGCGGTGGCGCCGTTCGGGGCCGGGCTGCGCCGTGCGCTGCTGCCGCTCGTGCAGGCGGGCCGCCTCGATCTGGCGGTCGCCGCCCTCGACCCGGCGGTGCTCGACGCCCAGCGCGAGGCTTTCGAGGGCGAGAGCGGCATCGAATTCCTCGACCTCGCCGGTGCGGCGAGCCCGATCGCCTTCGACGCGCTGGTCGGCCATGCGACCGCGCCGATGGTCGACGGCGAGGCGCTCGCCCGGGCGGTCGAACGGCTGGTGCCGGGGGCGCCGGTGATCGTCGCGGTGCCGGGCGCCGACGCCACGCTCGACGTGTTGTGCGGTCTGTGGGCCGACGGCCCCGGTGCGGCCGGCCACGGCCCCTTCCCCGCCGCCGAAGACGTGCTGCGCCGCCTGGAACGGGCGGGGGTCGCCGATCTCGGCGCCACCCCGACCGCCGACGGGCTCGGCCGGCTGCTGCGCGGACGCGCCGCGCCGCCGACCGCCGCGCCGACGCCGCAAGCCATCGCGATCGCCGTGCTCGGCGAGCGCGACGATCCGACCCGCGCGACAGACTGGGACGCCGCGGGGACCCTGGTCGACGACGCCGGGCTCGCCCATTGGCTCGCCGAACTCGCGGCCGAGGTCACGCCGACCCTGCTGATCCCGCCCCAGGCGCGCGCCGGCGACGCCGTCGAACGGCTCGCGCGGCGGATCGAATCGATCACCCGCATCCTGTCGCGCGCCGACGTCGCCGAGCGCGGCGTGCGGGTCTTCGTGATCACCGAATCGGCGCGCGCCGGCTGCGGCGACGGCGCGGTCGAGGCGGGCGTGCGCGGCTTCGTGCGGGTGGCGATCAACGAATATCCGACCATCGACCTGCGCCAGATCGACCTCGCCCCGACCGGAGCGCCGGAGACCGTGCTTCGGATCGCCGCCGATCCGGGGGCGGAGCGCGAATGGTTCGTCGAGGCCGAAGGGCCGCTGGTCGAACGCGTCCGCCGCGGCCTCGGCGAGAGCGTGGCGATCGACGGCGAGCGGCGCAGCGTGCTGGCGGTCGAACCGGCCGCCGGTCTCGACGGGCTGGTGTGGCGGGTCGGCGCGCGCCGACCGCCGATCGGCGACGAGATCGAGATCGCGGTGGCGGCGACCGGCCTCAACTACCGCGATCTGCTGGTGGTGCTCGGGATCCTCGACGACGACCTGCTCGGAGCCGGCCACACCGCGGCGTCGATGGGCTTCGAATGCTGCGGCACGGTGGTGCGGCTCGGGCCGGAAGCGACGCGCTTCCGGGTCGGCGATCGGGTGATGGGCTTTGCCCGCGACGCCTTCGCCTCGCATCTGACCGCCTCCGACTGGCAGTTCTTCAAGGTGCCCGAGGGCGTCGGCTCGGAAGCCGCGGCGACGGTGCCGGTGGTCTTCGCCACCGCCTGGTATGCGCTGGTCGACCGCGCCCGCCTGAAGGCCGGCGAGGACGTGCTGGTGCACGGCGCGGCCGGCGGCGTCGGCCTCGCCGCGACCCAGATCGCCCGCCGCCTCGGGGCGCGGGTGCTCGGCACCGCGAGCAACCCGGCACGCCGGCGGATCGCCCGCTCGGCCGGCGCCGAACTGACCTTCGAGTCCCGCGGCGAACGCTTCGCCGAGGCGATCGAGCACGACATCGGCGGGGTCGACGTCGTGCTGAATTCGCTGGCCGGCCCGGCGATGGCGGCGAGCTTCCGTCTGGTGCGGCCGTTCGGGCGGTTCATCGAACTGGGCAAGCGCGACTTCCTCGACAACACGCCGCTGCCGCTGCGGCCCTTCGTGCGCAACGTCGCCTATGACGGCGTCGACCTCGACGAGCTGATCGCCCACGACCGCGGGGCGGTGACGACGATGATGCGCGAGATCGGCGCGGCCTTTTCGGCGCGCGAGCTGACGCCGGTGCCGCATCAGGTCTACGAGGCCCACGAAATCGCCACCGCCTTCCGCTCGATGCAGGCCTCCGAACACGTCGGCAAGATCGTCGTGCGCCCGGCGCGCCACGCCGAGATCGACCGCACGGCTGCGACCTATCACGCCGCGCCCGGCGTCCAGCTGATCGTCGGCGGCACCGCCGGCTTCGGCTTCGAGACGGCGCGCTGGCTCGCGGCGCGCGGCGCCACGACGCTGATCCTCGCCTCGCGGCGGGGACGGGTCGAAGACGGCCTCGAGGCCGATCTGGCGACGCTGCGCGCCCATGGCGCGACGGTCGAGACGGTGGCGCTCGACGTCACCGACGCCGCCGCAGTGGCGGCCCTCGTGGCGCAGGTGGTCGCCGAACACGGACCGATCCGCGGCGTGATCCATGCCGCGGTGCATCTCGACGACGGGCTGATCTCGGGACTCACCCCCGAGCGGCTGCGGGCGGTGCTGGCGACCAAGGTCGGCGGGGCGCTCGCCCTCGACGCGGCCACCGCCGATCAACCCCTCGATCATTTCGTGGTCTATTCCTCGGCGACGACGGTGGTCGGCAGCCCCGGTCAGGCGGCCTATGTCGCGGCCAACGCCTTCCTCGAGGGCTTCGCCCGCACCCGCCGCGCGGCCGGTCGGCCGGCGCTGGCGATCGGCTGGGGAGCGATTGCCGATGCCGGGATCATCGCCCGCGACCGGGCGCTGGGCGAACGCCTGCGCCGGACCACCGGCGTGGTCGGAATCCGCTCGGCGGAGGCGCTGGCCCATCTCGGCCGGCTGCTGGCGGCCGGCGCGGCGATCGAGCCGGTGCAGTTCTACACCAACATCGCCCCGAGCGGCGCGGCGCGCAAACTGGCGCTGCTCGCCAGCCCCGCCTTCGCCGGCCTGCTGTCGACCCACCAGGAAGAGCGGATGGAGGTCGGGTCCGACCTCGCCGCGCTGATCGCCGGCAAGAGCCGGTCCGAAGCGGTGGCGGGCCTCGCGCAGGTGCTGCGCCGCGAGGTCGCCCACATCCTCAGGATGCCCGAGGCGCAGATCGATCCCGGCCGGCCGCTCGCCGAACTCGGGCTCGATTCGCTGATGGCGCTCGAGCTGCACATGGGGATCGAACGGCTGTCGGGCGCCCAGCTGCCGATGGTCGGCACCGCCGATCGGCGGATCGCCGACATCGCCGCGACCATCTACGACCAGCTGACCGGCGCCGAGCAGTCGTCGCCCGAGGCGACGGTGGTCGAGCGGGAACGGGCCGAGATCCTCGATCTCGCCGCGACCCATGCGGTCGGCGAGGTGACGCTCGAGCAGGTCGATGCCCTGCGCGAGCGGGTGGTGGCCAACCCCGGCGACCGACCCGCATGACCCCCGCCGACGACAGCCCGCTGTCCGATGCCGAACTCGCCCGCCTGCTCGACGCAATGCAGACCGGGCCGCAGGCGCTCGCCGCCGATCGCGGGGCGCGGCGGCGGCATGTGGCCACCCCGAGCTTCGAGGGGCATCCGCTGTGGCGCGAGATGCGCCTGCATCGCGAGGTGGCGACGGCGATCGGCGTCGAAGATCCCTATTACCGCTCGCACGCGGGTCGCGCCGGCGCGACCTCGACGATCGACGGGCGGGCGGTGATCAACTTCGCCTCCTACGATTATCTCGGCCTCAACGGCCATCCGGAGATCGTCGCGGCAACGGCGGACGCGACCGCGCGCTTCGGTACCTCGGTGTCGGCGAGCCGGATCAGCGCCGGGGAACGGCCGATCCACCGCGCGCTCGAGACGGCGCTGGCCGCCAACTACGAGGCGGAGGACGCGATCGCCTTCGTCTCCGGCCATGCCGGGGCGGTGTCGACGCTGGCGACCTTGATGGGACCTGCCGACCTGATCGTCCACGATGCGGTGATCCACAATTGCATCGTCGTCGGCGCCCAGCTCTCCGGAGCCAAGCGCCGCCTGTTTCCGCACAACGACCTCGAGGCGCTGGACGAGATCCTGGCGCAGGAGCGCGACCGGGTCGAACGGGTGCTGGTGGTCAGCGAGGGCCTGTTCTCGATGGACGGCGACGGGCCGGATCTGGCGCGGCTGATCGAGCTCAAGACCCGCTGGGGCGCCCATCTGATGATCGACGACGCCCATGGGCTCGGCGTCCTGGGGGCGCGCGGGCGCGGCCTGCACGAGTACCAGGGGGTCGATCCCGCCGGGGTCGATCTGTGGCTCGGCACCTTGTCCAAGACGCTGGTCAGCTGCGGCGGTTACGTCGCCGCCAACGGCGTGGTGGTCGACATCCTCAAGCACCATGCCCCGGGCTTCGTCTATTCGGTCGGCATGCCGGCGGCGGTGGCGGCAGCGTCGGTGGCGGCACTCGACCTGATGAACCGCGAGCCCGAGCGGGTGGCGCGTCTGCAGAGCCTGTCGCGACGTCTGCGCGACGGGCTCGCAGCCGTGGGGCTCGACGTCGGCACCAGTTGGGGGCTCGGCATCGTGCCGGTGATCGTCGGCGACACGCTGCGCACCGTCCGCCTCGCCCAGGCCCTGCTCGAACGGGGCATCAACGCCTTCCCGGTGCTGCCGCCGGGCGTCCCGGAAAAGTCGGCGCGGTTGCGCTTCTTCGTCAACGCCAGCCACGACGCGGCGCAGATCGACGCGGCGATCGACGCGACCGTCGACGAAGCCCGCCGCCTCGGCGTGGTCGCCGAGGCGTGAGACGCGGCGTCGTCGGTCAGGCGGCGCGGACGCCCGCCAGGAAGCCGTCGACCTCCCGACGCAGCAGTTCCGACTGGCGGGAGAGATCGCCGGCGGCGATCAGCACCTGATTGGCCGCGACGCTCGATTCCTCGGCGGCGCGGGTGACGCCGCTGATGTTGCTCGACACTTCGTGGGTGCCGCGTGAGGCCTGCTGGACGTTGCGGGCGATCTCCTGGGTGGCGGCGCTCTGTTCCTCGACCGCGCCGGCGATCGCCGACGAGATCTGGTTCATGTCCTGGATGGTGCGGCCGATGTCGTGGATCTTGGAGGCGGCGAGCTTGGTCGAGGCCTGGACCGCGCCGATCTGGGCGCCGATCTCGGCGGTCGCCTTGGCGGTCTGTTCGGCGAGGCCCTTGACCTCGGAGGCGACCACCGCGAAGCCGCGACCGGCGGCGCCGGCCCGCGCCGCTTCGATGGTGGCGTTGAGGGCGAGCAGGTTGGTCTGCGAGGCGATGTCGTTGATCAGGCCGACGATCGAGCCGATCTTCTCGACCGCGCTGGCGAGACCCCCGACCTCGGTGTTGGTCTCTTCCGCCTCGCCCACCGCCTTGGCGGCGATGCGCGACGACTGCTCGACCTGACGGGCGATCTCGCGCACCGACGAGGCCAGTTCTTCGGCGGAGGCCGCAACGGTCTGGACGTTGGCGGAGGCTTCTTCCGACGCCGAGGACACCGCCATCGACTGGGAGGAGGTCTCTTCGGCCGACGAGGTCAGGGTCGAGGCGGTCGACTGGAGTTCGGTGGCGGCGGCGGAGACCAGGGCGACGATGCCCCCGACCGCCTTGTCGAAGCGATCGGCGAGTTCGTGCATGGCCTTGCGCTTCTCCGCCTCGAGGCGGGCGGCGGCGGCGGACTGCTCGGCCTCGAGCCGGCGCATTTCGATGGCATTGGTGCGGAACACCGCGACGGCCCGGGCCATCACCCCGACTTCGTCGCCGCGCTCGGCGGACTCGACCGGGCGGTCGAGCTCGCCGCGGGCGAGACTCTCCATGCGCACCGCCAGGGCGTCGAGCGGCCGCGAGATGCCGCCCAGCGACAGCCAGATCATCAGGCCGAGGACCACCGCGATGGCGGTGCCGACGAAAGCCATTTCGACCTTCACGGCCGAGGCGGCGTCGGAATCGGCGCGGTCGGCGAGGGCCTTGGCCTGCTCGCTCATCTTGGCGACGTCCTTGGTGATCTCGGTCTTCAGGGCGTCGAGCGGGCGATCGAAGTGTTCGGTGAGCATGGCATAGGCGGCGTCGTGCTGGCCCTTGGCGGCGAGATCGCCGGCCTGACGGCCGATGCGCACCACCTCGGCGAAGGCGGCGGTATAGCGATCGAAGTCGGCGGCGCGGCTCGGCTGCGCCTTCTTGGCGTCCGCCACCAATTCACCGAACTCCTTCACGGTCACGTCGAAGCGCCCGTAGAGCTCGCGGATCTCGGCGGGGTCGGTGCGCGACAGGCCGCGATAGGCGATGTCGCCGTTGCGGAAGGTGCGTTGATTGGCCCGCGACAGGGCGAGCGCCGCGGCCTGTTCGCCGTCCATGACCGCCTGGGCCTGAGAGGAGACGCGCGCAGCGGTGAGCCCGCCGAAGATCACGGCGCCGACCGCGACCAGTGAGATGGCGAGAAGACCGGCGATGATCTTGGTCGGGATTCGAATATCGGAAATGCGCATGATCCGGTCCTCTTCGACCGCGGGTCGGTCGAGCGGAGGATCGGTCCAGCATGGTTAAAAACTTCTTAATTTCAAAGCGTGGTCTCGGGACACGCGCGCGAATAGGTAGTCGACGGGAAGACTATTATAGGAGAACGAGCGGCTTTTTCATAATTTACGCTGCGTAACATCTTCAAGCACCCTGAAATCTACCCTTGTCCATTTTTACGATACCCCTGCGGCAATCTGTCCGTGTGCAAGAAATCGGATTCGCGGGTTTTCCCGCAACCGGAGGTCACCGTCCGGTCTGGCCGCGGTGGCGCAGGGCATGGTCGGCCAGCGTGATCGCCATCATCGCCTCGGCGACCGGCACCGCGCGAATGCCGACGCAAGGGTCGTGGCGGCCCTTGGTGGCGAGGTCGACCTCGGCGCCGTGCCGGTCGACGGTGTGGCGGGCGGTGAGGATCGACGAAGTCGGCTTGACCGCGAGGCGGGCGACGATCGGCTGGCCCGAGGCGATGCCGCCGAGGATGCCGCCGGCGTGGTTCGACAGGAACTGCGGCCGGCCGTCGGGGCCGCGGCGGATCTCGTCGGCATTGGTCTCGCCGGAGAGCTCGGCGGCGGCGAAACCGTCGCCGATCTCGACGCCCTTGACCGCGTTGATCGACATCAGCGCCGCGGCGATGTCCTGATCGAGCTTGCCGTAGAGGGGCGCGCCCCAGCCGGCGGGCACGCCTTCGGCGACCACTTCGAGCACCGCGCCGACCGACGATCCGGCCTTGCGGATGCGGTCGAGGTGCTCCTCGAAGCGGACGGCCGCCTCGGCATCGGGCGAGAAGAAGGGATTGGCGTCGACCTGCGCCCAGTCCCAGTTGAGGCGATCGATCGCCTCGCTGCCGATCTGCACCAGGGCGGCGCGGATGGTGACGCCGCCCGGGACCAGAGCGTCGAGGACCTTGCGGGCGACCGCGCCGGCGGCGACCCGCGAGGCGGTCTCGCGCGCCGAGGAGCGACCGCCGCCGCGGTAGTCGCGCACCCCGTATTTGGCGTCGTAGGTGAAGTCGGCGTGGCCCGGGCGATAGGCGTCGCGGATCGCGGCGTAGTCCTTGGAGCGCTGGTCGGTGTTGCGGATCATCAGCGAGATCGGCGTGCCGGTGGTGCGCGGTCCGTCGGTGCGGTCGTCCTCGAACACCCCGGAGAGGATCTCGACGCGGTCCTCTTCGCGGCGCTGGGTGACGAAGCGGCTCTGGCCGGGCTTGCGGCGGTCGAGATCGGCCTGGATGTCCTCGGCGGTGAGGCGGATGCCGGGCGGGCAGCCGTCGACGACGGCACCGATCGCCGGGCCGTGGCTCTCGCCCCAGGTGGTGACGCGAAACAGATGTCCGAAGGTATTGTGCGACATGACCACCGACCGAAGGGAGGAACAAGGGTTCGATCGGTGTTAGGGCAAGGGTCGGCGGCCGTCAAACCCGGCGGCCGACGGCGGCGGCCGGCGGCATTCGATCACTTGACGTCGACCTCGAAGGATCGGCTCTCGGTATGGGTACCGATGCGCCCTCCGTCATAGGCATTCATCTGCAGTTCGACGGCGAAGGCGTCGGGGCCGCGATAGCCGGGGGTCGAACGGTAGACGACGTAGACCCCGAGAACCGACTTGCCGGTACAGTTCCCCTCGCGCACCACCGTCTGCCCGCGCTCGATCGAGAGCGTTCCGTGCTGCGGTTGCGTCGCCACCCGGAGGTTGGGCAGGGCCGCGCCCATGCAGGTGACCGGCGAATAGGCGCCGCCGCCGAACACCGCCGTCGGGACGCCCGACTTGACCGGACGCCGATCCTCGGCGAGCGCCGGCGTGGCGATCAAGGCCGCGCCCGAGACCAAACCGACCATTCCCACGAGCCACGATCCGCGCATCACGCTCTCCCACGGTCGCCCCGCCGCGCGAACGCTTCGCCGCCTCAGGACTGCACCTTCAAGTTGCGGCCCCACCTTAGTGGGACGACCGGGATGCGTCGATAACGAGGACTACGCAGGCGATGCGCGGTCGCGGCACGGCCGGGGTCGGTCGCGAAACCGGCGATCCCGCTCCGCCGCGGCCGCAGGCGCCGCGGGGTGCCGAGGGCTGCCGAGGGACTGCCGTCGAACCCGAGGGGTCATGCCGGCAGGCTCACTTGACGTCGATTTCGTAGACGCGGCCGACGGTATGAGTGCCGATCCGTCGCGTCGCGTAGGCCTCGCTGTCGATCTCGACCGCGAACCCGTCCGGACCGTGATAGCCCTTGTCGGACCGGTAGAAGATGAAACTGGCGGTGACCGGCTTGCCGGCGCAGTTTCCCTCCACGTGCAGCACGTCTTGCCCCGTGGTGACGCTGACCACCCCGTGCTGTGGCGGTGTGACGACGCGGATGGAGGGAGGCGCTGCGCCCATGCAAGTCCGGGGGGCGTAATAACTGCTCTTGCCGACCTCGGTGACCACCCCGGACTTCGCCACCCGTTTGATCGCGGCATCGGCGCTCGTCACCGCCCCGACGACCACGAGTCCACCGAACGCCAAAGCCCCGACCACCGTCCCGATCCGCATCGCCCGCCTCCGCTGGTTCGAGGCCGCCGGGTCGCGCGAATGTTTCGCCGCCTTCGAGCCACGCACACAAGTTGCAGGCGTAGGCTATCGGCGGTTTGCTTGACCGTCGATAGCGGAGACTACGCAGGCCGTACGCGGTCGCGACTCAGCCGAGATTGGTCTTGAAGAAGGCCAGCGTCCGCTGCCAGGCGAGCGCCGCGGGGGCGGCGTCGTAGCGGGCGCCGGTCGGGTTGGCGAAGGCGTGGTCGGCGTCGTACCAGTGGACGGTCAGGCGATCGGCCTTGCCGGCGGCCTTCATCGCCGCTTCGAAGCCGCCGACCATCTCGGCGTTGATCCACGCGTCGAGCTTGCCGAACTGGCCGAGCACCGGGCCGCTGAGCGACTTCACCTGATCGGCGGTCTTCTTGACGTCGCCGTAGTAGATCACCGTGGCGTCGACCGGGGTGGCGAGCGAGGCGTTGAGCGACCAGCCGCCGCCGAAGCACCAGCCGATGGTGCCGACCTTGCCGGTCGAGCGGGCGTGCGCCCGAGCCCAGGCGATGGTCGAGACCAGTTGATCGGTGGCGACGGCCGGATCGACGGCCTTCATCAGCGCGGTCGCCGCTTCCGGCGTGGTGGCGGCGGGCTTGCCGTAGAGATCGACGGCGATCGCCACGTAGCCCTGCGCGGCCAATTCGGCGGCGACCGACTTGATCTGGTCGTTGAGGCCCCACCATTCGTGGATCAGCACCACCGCCGGCCCCTTGCCCGCGGCGGGGAGCGCCACCGCGAGGGTGACGGCGCGGCCGCCGGCGGTGGGGATGGTGACCATTTCGACGCCGGCGGCGGCGGCGCGGGCGAGCGTCGGATCGGCGAGCACCGCGGCGATCGGCAGGCCGACGAGGCCCTGGAGGAAGAGGCGGCGCTTCTCGTCGGGAACGACGATCGGCGGCAGATCGGCGTAGGTACCGCATCCGTCGAGGCTGCACATGGCGCGGGATTCTCCTGTCGCGGGTCGGGAAACGAGAACGAGGTCCGAGGGGCGGCAAGGCAACGCCACCTCCGTCGGACTACGTAATCATAACCACGCACCGTGACGGTCCTGCCAGCGGAATATGCGATCCTGAGGCACGAAGAGATGGGCGAGTTCGTGATCTTCGCTCTCTTCGATCAGGGCGCGCAGCACCCGGAACACGCCGCCGTGGGAGACGATGACCAGATCGCCGGAGGTGCCGGCGAGGAAGCCGCCGACCCGGGCGATCAGCATGGCGTAGCTCTCGCCGTCGGGCGGCACGAAATTCCACTTGTCGCGGCGCAACTCGGCGGCGGCGCGCGGCGCCTGGACGTCGAGATCGGCGTAGGTCAGGCCCTCGTAGCGGCCGAACGAGACCTCGCGCAGGTCCGGGTGGGTGGCGTAGGCCGAGGGCTCGAGGCCGGCGCCGCGGCGGACCCGTTCCATGGTCTCGCGGGTGCGGCCGAGCGGGCTGGCGATCCAGGTGAGGGTCGAGGGATCACGCTGAATCGCGGAAAAGTGAGCGCCGAGGGCGCGGCCGTTGCCGTCGGCCTGACGGCGCCCGCGGTCGTTCAAGGGAATGTCGCGCCCGCCCTGGAGGCGGCCGGCGGCGTTCCAGTCGGTCTCGCCGTGACGAATGTGATAGATCGTACGCGTCACTGGGCGACCCTCGCTGCCGACGTCGACGAAAGTCTTAACGGACCGGGGCGAGGATCTCAACGCCCGAAGGGCGTGGGCAGGCATGAAGGCGGTGATGGAGGGGGCGTCCGGTCGCGTTCAGACGAGCGGAACCCGGTTTTCTTCGATCTCCGGATAGTTGAGACGCAGACACCCCCAGGGAAGCCGCGTCGGCATGCCGGCGTCGACCCAGGTCGACACGACACCGGCGACGATCTCTTCGGGCGTGTCGGCGCCGAAGACGACTCGTCCGACCGGATTTTCGAGGGGAGACTCGCCGCCGTAATTGTAGGGCCGCGCTCCGGCGGCGACGAGATAGGTCACCGCCTTGCGGACGAAGTCGACGAGATCGGCGCCTTCGAAAGAAAATTGATCGTGTCCCGAGAGGTGGTGTAGCTGACCGGTGGCCAGCGGGCGCGCCGATATGGGCGGCGTCCTCAGGCCGCCATGTTCGGCAGGCCGAGGACGGCAGGATCATCGTCGATGGCGGCGATCGTTTCCAGCGTCATGTAGCGGGAGCGTTGGACGGCCCATTCGTCGTTCTGTTCGAGCAGGATCGCCCCGACCAACCGGACGATGGCATCTTCGTTGGGGAAGATGCCGACGACCTCGGTTCG
>NZ_SJFN01000061.1 GCF_004328075.1 Siculibacillus lacustris
GGGGGCGACCTATCGGGACCTCGGCAATCCGACGGCGGGCGACCGCGTCGTCACCCTCACTTCGGTGAAGGACAGCGGCGGCACGGCGAACGGCGGCGTCGACACGACGACTTCCGGGTTGCCGGCGGCGGAGACGGTGACGGTGGCGCGGCTCAACCATGCGCCGACGCTGACCACGACCGCGGAGACGCCGACCTTCGTGGAGAAGGGCGGCGCGGTGTCGCTGTTCTCGGGGACGGCGATCGGGCTGGGGACGGGCGACGGCGGGCAGACGATCCGGCAGTTGGTGCTGACGGTGTCGTCGGTGTCGGACGGCGCGGCCGAGCAGCTGACGATCGACGGCACGGCGGTGGCGCTGGTGGCGGGTTCGACCACGACGTCGGGCGGCGCGACGGTGGTGGTGACGGTGGCCGGTTCGACGGCGACGCTGACGGTGACGCGGGGCGGCGACTTCACGACGGCGGCGGCGCAGACGCTGGTCGACGGGCTGACCTATGGCAACGGCTCGGTCGATCCGACCGCCGGCGCCCGGGTGGTGACGCTGACCTCGATCCGCGACAGCGGCGGCAGCGGGGCCGGCAGCGTCGACACGACGGCGCTCTCGGCGGCCGCGACCGTGCATGTGACCCCGGTCAACGACGCGCCGACGCTCGCCGCGACGGGTGCCGTGGCCGCGGATACGACCACGGCGATCGTCTCGCTGTTCAGTTCCACGGCGATCGGCACGGTCGAGGCCGGCCAGTCGATCACCGGCCTGCAACTGACCGTGGCGGGGCTCGCGGACGGTCCGAACGAAATCCTGGTGGTCGACGGGCAGGCGATCGCCTTGGACGTGGCCTCGAGCGGCACGACCGCCGCGCACGGGCTGCACTACGTCGTCGCGGTTTCCGGAACGGTCGCCACGGTGACGCTCACCGCGACCGATACGCCGGCCCATTGGCAGGGGGTCGTCGACGGGCTCGGCTATCGCAATGCCTCGACGGTGACCGGGACGAGCGGTGATCGCGTCGTCACGCTGACCTCGATCACCGACGACGGCGGCACCGCCAACGGCGGTGTGGCGACGGCCACCCTCGCGCGCGCCGCCACGATCTCGGTGGTGGTCAACAGCGGGACGCCGTCGATCACCCCGCCGACCGTGGCGCCGTTCATCGATCTGCAGCGGCAGACGCTGTCGGGCTTCGCACTCTCCGACACGCTCGGCGGTTCGCTCTATACGATCGCGCTCACGGCGAGTGGCGGTTCGATCCACCTCGATCTCACCGGCATCGGTGTGACCGCGGGGGCCAACGACAGCGGATCGTTGGTCGTCACCGGTTCGAAGGCGGCGGTCGAGGCGGCGCTGGCTTCGCTCGCCTTCACGCCGACCCGCTTCGGTTCGGTGTCGTTGACGCTCACCGTGACGGTCGGCGACTCGGTGTTGATCGGCGGCATGAAGAGCGGCACGACGACCCTGGAGATGGTCTCGGCCGCGACACCACCGCCGGCTCCGCCGGTCGAGCCGCCGGCGCCGCCGCCGGTCGTCGTGCCGCCGCCGGTGGTGGTTCAGGCGCCGCAGATCGTCGTGCCGCCGCCGCCGCCGGACGTCCCACCGCCGGTGGCCTGGGTCCCGCCGACCCTGCTGTCGGCACCGGCCGAGGGCGCCTTCCGGGTGCCGGTGGTGTCCGGTCCGGTTCGCGCCGGTGGCGATGCCGGGACGGTGGTCGTCGTCAACCGGATCGCCGACGTGGTGGTCGCGAGCTCGGGCCCGATCGCGGTGCCGGTGCCTTTCGACGCCTTCGGCGTGACCCAACCGAGCGTCGTCGTGTCGCTCGAAGCGACGACGGCCGACGGAAAGAGCCTACCGGATTGGTTGCATTTCGATTCGGCTACGGGCACTTTCGTCGGCAATCCGCCGCCCGGCGCACGGACGGTCGAGGTGAAGGTGATCGCGCTCGACAACAACGGTCACTCCGTCGCCCAGACCTTCAAGATCACTCTGCGGCCCGGCGGGCAGACGATGCTCGAGCATTCTCCGATCGATCGGCCCGGGGGGGCCGTCGGGCGGCAGGGGCTCGCGGCGCAGATCCGAGCAGCGCATTCCGGTGCCCACCGGCAGATCCTGGCATTGGCCGGATCCGCCGGCACTCCGGTGACACGATGAAGACTCAGGCGATGGCGCGTTTCACGGGGGATTTCAGGGTGACCGTTCATTTGGGGATGCGCAGGGTCCGAGCGCTGGGGGCGTTCGTCGTGGCGACGGCACTCGCCTCCTGCGCAGTCGCGCCGACGACCTTCACCGATGCCGAGTTCCAGGCCAAGGCGACCGCCGACATGACGGCGATGTTCGCCGCCGACGAGCCGGTGTCGCAACACCTGACGCTCGCCGGGGCGATCGCGCGGGCGCTGAAGTACAACCTCGACAATCGCGCCAAGATGATCGAACAGGCCCTGGCCGCCAACCAGACCGAGGTCGACGGCTGGGATCTGTTGCCGAAGGCGGCGGCGTCCGGCGGCTATGTCGGGCGTTCGGATCACGCGACGACGACCAGCCGCGACTCGGTGACCGGTCAGCCGTCCCTCGCCAACCCGTCCTATTCGCTCGATCGCGACCGCGGCACCGCCGATCTCGGCCTCGCCTGGAACCTGCTCGATTTCGGCGTCAGCTATTTCAACGCGCATCAGGACGCCGACCGGGTGCTGGTGGCCGCCGAACATCGGCGCAAGGCGGTGCAGAAGCTCGTCCAGGACGTCCGCACCGCCTTCTGGAAGGCGGCGGCGGCGCAGGCCCTCGACGGCACGGTGCGGCGGACGATCGCCGAGGCCGAAGGCGCGTTGCGCGATTCACGCGCGGTCGAATCGGGGAACTTCAAGAGCCCGATCGATGCGCTGCGCTTCCAGCGCAGCCTGCTCGAGAACATCCGTCAGTTGGAACTGGTGTCGCAGCAACTGGCGACGGCGCGCGAGGAACTGTGCGTCCTGATCAACGTCCGGCCGGGGACGCCGCTGCGTCTCGATGCGGCGGGCGAGCGCGGCCTGCCGTCGATCCCCTACTCCTTGCCGCAGATGGAGGAGATCGCCTTCGTCGGCAACCCCGACCTGCGCGAGCAGGCCTATGTCGCGCGGATCACCGCCGACGAAACCCGCAAGTCGATCCTCAAGCTGCTGCCCAACGTCAGCCTGACGGCGAGCCGCGAGTTCGACAGCAATTCCTTCCTGATCAAGCAGCAGTGGTACGACGCCGGCGCGCGCGTCAGCCTCAACCTGATCTCGCTGCTGTCGATCCCCGATCGGATGAAGCTCGGCGCCGCCAACGAGGCCTTGGCCGACGCCCGCCGCTTGGCCGTGCGCATGGCGGTCCTGTCGCAGGTCCACATCGCCTATCTCGACTACGGCAATTCGCGGCGCGCCTATCGGCGGGCGAGCCAGATCGCCGACGTCGAAGGGCGGCTCACCTCGCTGGTCCGCGCCCGCAGCGACGGCGATGCGCTCGGTGTGTTGGAACGGATCAGCAGCGAGACCTCGGCGATCGGGGCCAGACTGCGGCGCCAAGTGGCCTATGCCGATGCGCAGCAGGCGCTCGCGCGGGTCTACGCGACCCTCGGTATCGACCTCCTGCCGGAGGGCACCACCTCGGATGATCTGGACGCGCTGACGGCGACCGTCGCCCAGTCGCTCACCGCCTGGGATCGCGGCCGGTTTCCCTCGACCGCGATCGAGCCGGTGAAACCCGCGCCGCTGCCGACGGTGACCGCCTCGGTGGAGAAGTGAGGGATCGGGGGGTGTCGGTCTCTCTCGCTGCGATCGCCCGGCCCGATCGGGCGTCGCGGTCGCGGGCCGGCGTCGACCTCGGGACGATGCGCGGGCATCGCGGGATCGGAACAGGCAAGAGATGGTGATGCGGGTCCTCCGACTGGCTTGTCTCGCCTGGGCGATGGTGGGGCCGTTCGATCGGGCTGCGGCGGCGGAGTCCGAGCCGGCGGTCGGCGAGGTTCGCGCCCAGATCTCGCCGCGTCGATTCACCACCCTTTCGGCCGAGATCGCCGGCAAGGTCGAAGAGATCACCGTCAAGGAAGGCGATCATTTCAGCGCCGGACAGATTCTGCTCAGGATCGACTGCGCCCTGCACCAAGCCAACTTCGACAAGGCGCGGGCCACGCTTTCGGGGGCGGAGAAGACGCTCGAAGTCAACCGCAGCCTGCGGCGGTTGCGGGCGGGCGGGACGCTGGAGACGGAGCTGGCGGCGGTCGAAGTGGCCAAAGCCGAGGCCGACGTCCGCGCCACCTCGGCGATCGTCGGCAAATGCGTGATCGTCGCCCCCTACGCCGGACGGCTGGCCGATCTCAAGATCCGCGAGCAGCAGTTCGTCCAGGCGGCGACACCGCTGTTCGAGATCATCGACGACGACGTGTTCCAGGTCGAATTCCTGGCGCCGTCGCGCTGGCTGACCTTCCTGGCTCCGGGTGCGGCGTTCGAGATCGAAGTCGACGAGACCGGCCGGACCTATCCGGCGCATGTGGTGCGGCTCGGGGCACGGGTCGATCCGGTCAGCCAATCGATCCGGGTGATCGGCGAATTGGCGGGGCGGCAACCGGATCTGATCGCCGGCATGAGCGGCAAGGTCGTGTTGACGCCGAAGAGGTGAGATGAGCACGGACCTGTTGAATCTCCTCCAGCTGCAACGGCGGGCGCGGGGCGTCGCCGGCGAGGCGGAACTGCGGTTCGTGATCGTCAACGAGACCTATCGACTGGTGCCCTATCGACAAGCCGTCCTGTGGGACGAGCGGAGCGGCATCACCGCCGTATCCGGTGTCGCCACCGCCGACCCGTCGGCACCGCTGCTGCAATGGCTGGACCGGGTCGGGCGTCGCCTGGCGGTGGCGATGACGGAACCCGGCCCGATCGATCGCGCGATGCTGGATCCGGCCGATCGCGACGCCTGGGCGGACTGGCTGCCGGCCGCCGCGCTGTGGCTGCCGTTGCCGCTCGGCGCCCGCAAGCCGAAGATCGGGCTGCTGGTCGCGCGTGACGAGCCGTTCGGCGAGACCGAGCTCCAACTCCTTCTGGAACTCGCCGACGCCTACGCCTTCGTGCTCGACCGTTTTGTCGTGGGGCGGATGTTCGGGGGGGCCGGTGGACGGCGGCGGTTGCGCCGCGGACTGTGGCCGCTCGCCGGCGTGGCGGTGATCGCCGCCTCCTTCGTGCCGGTGCCGCTCACCGTGCTGGCGCCGACCGACGTGGTGCCGGCCCATCCCGCGGTGATCCGTTCGCCGAGCGACGGGGTCGTCGACCGCGTCCTGGTGCGCCCGAACGAGCGGGTCGTTCCCGGGCAGCCGCTGTTCGCGCTCGACGAGACGGTGCTCAAGGGCAAGCTCGAAGTGGCGGGCAAGGCCCTGGCGACCGCCGAGGCCGAGTTGCGGGAACTGTCGCAACAGGCGGTGTTCGACCCCGGCGCCAAGTCCAAGCTGGCGCTCGCGCTCGGCCGACGCGACGAGCAGGCGGCCGAACTCGCCAATCTGCAGCGCCTTCAGGAGCGAATCGTGGTCAAGGCACCGCAGAGCGGCATCACCGTGCTGTCCGATCCGTCGGATTGGATCGGCCGGCCGGTGGCGGTCGGCGAGAAGGTTCTCGAACTCGCCGAGGAACACGACACCGAGATCGAGGCCTGGCTCGCCCCGGGCGATGCGATCGATCTGCCGCCGAATGCCGGGCTGACGGTATTTCTCAACGTCGCCCCCCTGTCGCCGATCACGGCCACGGTGCGGTCGGTCGCCTACGAGGCGACGGCGCGGCCCGACGGGACGTTCGCGCATCGGGTGCGCGCCCGAATCGACGACGGTGAAGAGAAGCCGCGGCTCGGCCTGAAGGGCGTGTCGCGCCTCGCCGGCCAACCGGTTCGGCTCGGCTACTGGCTCCTGCGCCGCCCGATCGCCGCGCTGCGCGCCTGGGCGGGGCTGTAGGTCCGACCCGGTCGACGACGGGCACGGCGCGGTCGTCGCTCGATCGAGGCGAGGATCGTCGAGCTCGATGGACTTCTCGACGAGCGCATAACGATCCTGAAGGCCGAACGCGAGAAAGCTCGGGCAGCCTTGGATCGCGCGGGCGCTACCGGCGGCCTCGACGTGACGATCGACGCGGCGAAGGTCGAAGCCTTTGGTCGCCCGATGCGGGAAAAAATGGAGACCGGCGACGTTCAGGCCCGCCAGGACGTGATTCGCCCGGTCGTCTCTGGGATCACCGTCGGCGCCGGACGCATCCGGATCATCGCTGACCAGCCGATCCTTGCCGCCGCCGTATCCGGGCAACGGACGAAGAACGGATGTGTTCGGGGGGTGTACGTGTGTGGCGCGCCCTACGGGAGTCGAACCCGTCTTTGCAACGTGAAAGGCTGCCGTCCTAACCGATAGACGAAGGGCGCTCACGACCGGCGTTCTATATGGGTTCGAACGGACGGGCAAGCCCCGCAACGCCGGCTTTCCACTGCCGAAAACCGTGATCGTGTGTGCTCCGCCGCGTCGGAACCATCATCGTCCTCCGCTCCCCGGCGTCATCGCCACCGCCCGCGATCCTTCGCCAGCTCCGACGCCGCATCGGACTTCGCGCCTTTCGCGTCGGCACTCCCTCGCGCCGCGGCCGGCAAAAGCACCGGAGCGGGGTTGCTCTCGCCGCGGCGCGGGTGCAGGCAGGCGGCGGTCGCGGCCGGCCCGGGGTCGGTCGGGCGCGATCGGGCGGGCTGGACGCCGTCGGCGGGCGAGGGGAGGGCGGAATGGGGCGATTCGTGACGATCGACGATCCGGAGGATCCGCGCATCGCCGACTACCGGGCGATTCGCGAGCGCGATCTGGTCGGGCGGCGCGAGCTCTTCATCGCCGAGGGCGAGGTGGTTCTGACCACGCTCATCGCCTCGCGGCGCCATCGGCCGCTGTCGCTGCTTCTCGACGCGAGCCGCGTCGCGGGCCTCGCCGAGCGGCTCGCCACGGTCGAGGCCGACGTGCCGATCTTCGTCGCGACACGGAGCGTGATCGATGCGATCGCCGGCTTTCCGCTCCATCGCGGCATTCTGGCGATCGGCCGGCGCGGCGCGCTGCCCGACGCCGCGGCGCTGCTCGCCGGGCTCGGGGATCGCGCGACCGTGGTGGTGGCGCTGGGCATCGCCAATCACGACAACATGGGCGGGTTGTTCCGCAATGCCGCGGCCTTCGGGGCCGACGCGGTGCTGATCGATGCGGCGAGCTGCGACCCGTTCTATCGCAAGGCGATCCGGGTGTCGGTCGGCCACGTGCTGACCGTGCCCTTCGCGCGGATCGCCGCCGAGGTCGATCCGCTCGGCCTGCTGGCGGCGGCCGGCTTCGAGGCGCTGGCGCTGACGCCCTCGGGTGGCGAGGCGCTGGCCGGGCTCGAGCCGGCGGCGCGGACCGCGGCGCTGTTCGGCACCGAGGGGCCGGGGCTCTCCGCCGATCTCTTGGCGCGCACCCGCCGCGTCACCATCGAGATGGCGCCGGGGGTCGACAGCCTCAACGTCGCGACCTGCGCCGGCGTGGTGCTGCACCGGCTGGCGACCGCGCCGCGCCGGGCGTGAGCGGCGGTCCGCGGCCCCGAGGGGTGCGGCGTGGGGCTCACGCGGCGTCGACGGACCTGCCGACCGGCGCCGGGGCGTCGGCGGTCGTCGTCGCGGCCGCGGCGCGCGCGACCGCCTCGACGAAGAAGGCCTCCAGCGCCCGGACCGGTTCGAGGTCGCCGTAGAGGCGGGGCAGGCGTTCGGCGACACGGGCGCGGGCGGCGGCGCGGGTTCCCGGATCGGCGAGGCCGACGGCGGCGGCGACATAACCGTCGAGATCGGCGGCGATGCCCTCGTCGAGGCCCATGCGGGTCAGGATCGCGAAGCTGTGGCGGCCGCGCATCAGGCCGGTCGGCAAGGTCACCACCGGCAGATGGGCGGCCAGCGCCTCCAGCGTGGTGTTGCCGCCCGACCAGCCGATGCTGTCGAGATAGACGTCGGCGATCTCCATCAACGAATGGAAATTCTCGAAGGGCACCGGCGCGGCGAAGACCAGATGGTGGTCGGGATCGAGGCCGGCGGCGCGGAAGGCGCTCGCCAGGCGCTCGCGGAAGATCACGGTCGGCGGGCGGCGGTCGCCGGCGATGAACAGGAACTGCGAATCGGGCACCGCGGCGGCGATGCGCACCAGCGCGACGTCGTCGCTCGGGCGGTATTTGAACAGCGACTGGCAGCACATGTAGACCGTGGCGCCGGAGCGGAGCCCGACGTCGCTGCGGCGCAGGCGGCCGCCGACGGTGTCGAGGGGGGCATAGGCGATCGACAGATTGGGCAGGCGGACCAGGGTTTCGCGGTAATGGGCGGCGCCGTCGGCCGGCTCCATCAGGTCGCTCGACAGGAAGTAGTCGATGTCGAGGAGGCCGGAGGTCACCGGGTGGCCCCAGGTCTGGCACTGGACGGGGGCGAGGCGATGGGTCGCCAGCCGGATCGCCACGTCGCTCATGCCGAGTTCGAGATGGATCAGCACATGGGGCGCGTCGGCGCGGATGGTGTCGATCCAGGCCTCGGTCGAGCGCGCCTCCTGATGCCAGCGGTCGCAGGTCGCGGCGATGCGGCGCGAGGTGGCGTCGCTGCCGCCCGACAGATTGTAGCCGAACACTTCGAAACCGGCGCGGTCGAGGTGTTCCATCCAGCCGGCGAACAGTTTCGAGACCGAGTGCAGGGTGAAGTAATAGGTGACGAAGCCGATGCGCAGACGCGGCGCCGGGGCCGGCGCCGGCAGGGCGACACGGCGGCTCTGCGACAGGGCGGCGACGATGGTGCCGTAGGTCTCCTGCAGGGCGCGGTCGTCGCGGCCCTGGTAGGACAGGAAGAACGGCTTCGCCGCCCCGACCACGCCGATCGCTGCGGCGCGTTCGGCTGCGCTCGCCTGGGCGACCCGCTCGGCGACGTCGGCGAGGTCGCGCGCATAGGCGGCGCGGCGGGTGTCGATCTCGGCTTCGTCGCGATGGACCACCGCGAGCGCGGCGATCGCCCGGGTGAAGCGCGCTTCGAGGTCGTCGGGGGCGACGGCGAGGCGGCGGTCGAGCAGCCGCCGGGCGTCGTCCTGGCGGCCGGCCATGCGCAGGCGGTTGGCGAGGAAGATCAGATTGCGCGGCAGAGCGGCGCCGGCGAGCAGCGCCTCGAGGCCGGAGGCGAGCGCGTCCGCGGCGTCGGAATCGAGGGCGCGTTCGACCAGGATCGACAGGACGTCGGCGGCGCCGACCGCGTCGCCGGCCTCGTCGAGGCGTGCGGCGAGGCTGCGATAGGTCGGGACATAGTCGGGGCGCGCGGCGAGCAGCGCCCGCAGCCGGGCGATCGATTCGTCGAGGCGGCCCTGGCGGCCGAGGATCAGGGCGGTGTTGTGGGCCCAGCGCGGCTCGTCGGAGAGCGTCACCGAGGCCTCGAGCAGCGCTGCCCCGGCGTGGTCGTCGCCCTTGTCGGCGAGGATCAGGCCGAGGCGGTGCAGGCTCTCGACCACCGTCGGGTCGGCGGCGACCGCCCGCAGCGCGGCCTCGGCTTCCGGCAGGCGTCCGCCGTCTTGATGGGCGCGGGCGGTCGCGAGGTCGGGGCGGACGATTTCGGGGCCGGCGGGATTGAAGGCGCAGCCGTGGCAGATCGCGTCGTCGCGGTCGAAGAAGGCGTCGAGCCAGCGGCGCGGCCCTTCCGCGGCCCAGGCCTCGGCGAAGGAGCGGTTGAGGAGATCGGTGCGGCCGAACAGATCGACGTCGTTGGTGGTGCAGCAGGGCGTCAGGAAGCCGTCGACGGTGACATAGAGCGCGCGGAACGGCCGCCGACAGCGGTTGCCGTTGGGGGTCAGGGCCGCCGCCGGCATCAGCACCAGGCCGGGATGGGCGCGCCCGGCGCGCGCCAGGATCGCCCGCGCCTCGGCGACGTCGCGGGCATCGAGGCAATGGGGCATCGAGCCGTCGGCGTAGGAGATCAGCGGCTGGACCTCGACGAAGCGCACGCCGAGGCGGTGAACATGGGCGATCAGGCCTTCGAGTTCGCCGAGATTGCGGCGGCTGAGGACGATCGACAGGGTCATTCCGGGGAACAGCCGCACCAGCCCGGCGACCATTGCCTCCAGCCGGACCACGTCGGTCCCGGAGCGCAGCAACTCGGCGGTGACCGGATCGAAACTGTCGACCGAGACGCTGACGTGGCCGAGGCCGGCGCGGGCGAGCGCGAGATAGTCGTCGAGGCTGCGCAGCAGAGCATTGGTGTTGAAGCTGATCACCTCGAACTTGCCCGTCGCGCGGGCGACGCGGATCAGCGCTTCGAGGTCGGTGTGGAGGGTCGGTTCGCCGATGCCCTGGAGCACCAGGACGCGGGCCGGCGGGGCATTGGCGATTACCTTCTCGAAGGCGGCGCGCTTCATCACCGCGTTGGTCCACTGACCGGCGGCGATGCCGATGGTGCGCTGGCAGCCGGCGCAGGCGAGATTGCAGCCGGTGGTGATCTCGATCTGCAACCGTTCGACACGATTGGGCGTTGCGAACAAGGCGTCGGCCACGACTGCATCTCCTACGGCGAATCGCCGGCGCCCAGTATGCCCGGGAATGGGCGGCAGCCGAACCTCGGGCGTGACCGGAGGGCGTCGGGTGGGGAGGGGCGTGCAAGGCGGCATGGGGCGTGCACGAGGTCGGCGCGCGCAACGATCGGAAGTCTGTCTTGGCATTACGCATCGGCGATGCCCCCTCGGCCCCTCCCGCTCGAGGGGAAAGGGGGCGGAGACGGCACATCGGAGCGATGTTGGACGAGGGCGCTCTCCCCAGCGTCCTCTCCCCCCTCGAGGGGGAGAGACAGAGAGGGGGGGTGAGGGACAACCTATTGATCAAAATCGGTTTTTGCACCGAGGAGGCGCCGCGTACCCCCCCCTCCCTGTCCCTCCCCCTCGAGGGGGGAGGGGACGACGACCGCAGCGTCCGAGCGAGTCCTTTCGATGGTGTCCTCCCAATCGCCCTCGCTGCGAGGGGGAGAGGACGCCTTCGGTCGAACCCGACATGGTTCGGTTGCGAGCCGGCACGCCCAAATCCACAGCCTCGACGTCGTGAGGCTCCACGTCCTGCCCCTGCGGCCAGCGGACTTGCGCGAAACCGTGCGGGGCGCACACTGACGCGGTCACCACCGGGAGCGGAGATGGCGATGGCCGGCAGATCGATCGGACGCGGAGCGGAGGTCAACGGCATCCTCGGCATCGATCTCGAGATCCTCGGCGAACAGGCCTCGGCGCTCGGGCGGGCCGGGCGGCGGGTCGAGGCGACGCTCGCCGCACTCGCCGCGGGCGATGCGTCCGACCACGACCGGCTGATCAGGGCGGCGGCGGAGGCGGTGTGGGCCTATTTCATCCAGCGCGAGGTCTGCGGCCTGCGCCGCCACGACGAGGCGATCGCCGTCTACGGCATTCCGCGCGAGGTGCTGGTGCGGGTCGGCGGCGGCTGAGCGGGCGTTGAACGCGAGGGCGCGTCATGGCAGATCCGGGCGAGGGCGCGGCGATCGAGGGCTCGGCGGCGATGGACGACAGGACGGGATCGAGGAACGACGGCGCGCGACGGCCGGGCCGGGGCCTGCGAGCGCACGTGGTGCTGCGTCTCGCGGCGGGGGCGGTGGCGCTCGCCGGCCTCGCGGCGGCGGCGGCGATCGATCGCACGGCGTCGGCGACCGACGGATCGACGGCATCGCTCGACCGGGCGCGGGTGATCGATCTGCAGCTCGAGCGGCTCGGCGGGCGCTTCGCGGTGACCGCCGGCCATCTGCGCGATCGTTTCGACGCGCTGTGGAGCGGGCGGCCGCTGGCGTTGACGATCCTGGTGCTGGCCGGTGTCGTCGCGGTCGCCCTGTGGTGGATCGCCGGCTATGCGGCAGTCGACCCGGGCGAGCGCGATGACGACGCGCATTGACGTCGCCGCGACGAGGCGGAGGGGAGGGCGTCGCCGCCCTCCCGGAACGCGATCGCTCAGAGCTTCTTGGCGTTGCCCTTGAGGATCTCGTATTTGGTGACGCCGCCGTCGTCGGCGGTGAAGGACGCGGTGGTGCCGTCGATCTCCAGCTTGTAGCAGGTCTCGTCTTCGTCGTCGGGGAACTCGAAACAGATCTTCTGGCCCTTCACCGCCCATTTGCCGGTGGCGGTCTCACCGTCGATCGACTGCTTGACCTTGCCGTTGGCGAGATAGAATTCGAACAACTCCTCGCCGTCGCCGGACTTGCCGGAGATGGTGTTGCCGACCAGGCTGTTCCAGGCGGCGAGACCGGTGAGTTTGGCGGCCGGGGCGGCAGCGTTCGGGGCCGGGGCGGCCGCCTGGGCCGCGACCGTCGGGGCCGGGGCGGGCGCCGCGGCGGCCGGGGCCGGGGC
>NZ_SJFN01000062.1 GCF_004328075.1 Siculibacillus lacustris
CGCGGCGGCCGGGGCCGGGGCGGGAGCGACCGCGGCGGGAGCGGCGGCCTTGGGGGCGGCGCCGGCTTCGGCGAAGGCGTCGAGGGTGACCTTGGCGAGCAGGGCGGCCGGGTCGGTGATCCCGGCGAGATCGGCGAAGGCCACCGGGCCGGCCTTGCCCTTGACCGTGACGGTCAGGCTCTTGGGCGCGGCGATGAACTTGGACACGGCGCCGCCGAGCTTCTGGCCGGCCGGATCGCCGCCGAGCATCGCCGGCAGCATCAGGGTGGCGAGCGCCCCCCATTCGGCGCGCTGGGCGTCGGGGGTCTTGCCGGCGGCGACGGCGGCGAAGCCGAGGGCCTTGTCGAATCCGCCGAGATCGACGAGCCGCAGGTCGAGCGACGCCAGCGTGGCCTTGGGCAGGGCCGCGGCGGCCTGATCGCTGCCGGCGGCGAGGGCGTCCTTGTCGATGCCGCCGAATTCGCCGCGCAGGCCGAGCGAGCCGACGTCGGCGGCGGTGATCGACAGATCGTCGACCATCAGCGTCCGGCGGGCGGCGTCGTAGCTGGCGGCGAGGCGCAGCGAGGCGTCGATGCGGTCGTAACCGGCGCCGGCCAGCGCCGCCCCGGCCTGCGAGGCCTTGGGCATCACCACGGTGAAGTTGTTGATCGCCACCGCGGTCTTCTGCGGCAGGTCGCCGAGCCACACCTGCTCGACGGTCAGCGAGCGCAGGCCGAGGGTGATCAGGTTGCCGCCGGGGGCGGTGGCGGGCGTGTCCTTGTCCGGCACGGTGGCGGAGAAGCCGTCCCAGGCGGCGCGGGAGAAGCGCGCCGTCGCCTTGCCGGCGTCGCCGGCGCGGACCGCGGCGAGGACCTGGGTCAGATCGATGTCGTCGACGGCGAGGCGCGCCGCCTTGAAGGTGGTCTTGCCGTTGGCGTCGGAGGCCGCACCGTCGAAGCCGTCGATGACGATGCGCCCGGCCTTGCCGCGCGCCACGTCGGTGGCGACGAAGCCGCGCAGGGTGATCGGCCCGTCCTTGGAGTCGGGCGGCAACAGCACGACTTCGGGGATGGCGATGCGCGTCGCCTCCAGGCGGGCGAGGAGCGCCAGGGCCTCGTCCTTGCCGGTCGACGGCGTGAACAGCTTCTTCCACTCCTCGGGGGTCAGGTTGGTACCCGCGACTTCGACGCGGGCGATCTTCACCGCCGAGGCGTCAGGTCCGAAGGCCAGGCCTTCGAGGGTGACGTCGGCGGCGCGGGCCGCGGCGACGACGAGGATCGTGCCGTCGTGGAGCGCGCCGGGGACCACCGGCAGCGCGACCAACAGACAGGCGAGGGCGGCACGGTCGAACAGGCGCGAGCGACGACGGGAGCGATTCATGCGGGGCATCCTCGGTTCGGAAGGGAACGGACTCGGTGAATCAACGTACACCTTGGCCGCGGACCGTAAACTGAAACGATTAAGAGTTTCCGCGACGACACGCCGCAGGGGACACCCGGGGGAGCATCGCCGCCGCGTGCGTCCCCGATCGCCGATCGGCGGCGCTGCGACGGTTGCGCGCGGTCGGGCGGCTTGACCAATGCTCCGCCGATCCGCTCTAGTCGACAGCGACACGGTTCGCGGTGCCGCGCTGCGGCGTGGCGCGCCATCGGCCGGGGACGATGCGGGTGCCGTGTCGGGGGGGCCGGCCCAACTCGGGGAGACGTCCGATGATCACCTCTCACCTGTCGCTGGCGGCATCGCTGCTCGTCGCCGGCCTGACCTTCGGCAGTTTCGCCGCTGCGGCCCCGCTCACCGAGGGCCAGCAGATTCCGCTGTGGCCGGGGGCGGCGCCGGGATCGGAGACGCTGACCACCGAGGCCCGCATCACCGAGCGCAGCAAGAATCCTTACGAGCCCGACCGGATCATCCAGGGCGTGGTCAAGCCGAACCTGATCGCCTATCTGCCGGCGGCGCCGAACGGCACGACGCTGATCGTCGCCTCGGGCGGCGCCTATCTGCGCGAGGTCCTCGACAAGGAAGCCGTCGAGATCGCCAAGCTCTACGCGGCCAAGGGCATCACCGTCTTCGTGCTGACCTATCGCCTGCCCGGCGAAGGTCATGCGAACGGCCGCGACGTGCCGTTGCAGGATGCCCAGCGGGCGGCCCGTCTGGTGCGCGCCCATGCCCGCGAATGGAACCTCGATCCCGACCGCATCGGCTTCCTCGGTTTCTCGGCGGCCGGGCACATGGCGTCGATGCTCGGCGCCAAGTTCGCCGCGCCGGTCTATGCCCCGGTCGACGATGCCGACAAGCTCAGCGCGCGGCCCGATTTCCTGATGCTGCTCTACCCGGTGGTGAGCATGGAGGACGGGATCACTCATCCCGACACGCGCACCGCGCTGCTCGGCGCGACCCCCGACAAGGCGGCGATCGAGGCCTATTCCTCCGATCTGCACGTCACCAAGGACACCCCGCCGACCCTGCTGATCCTCGCCGACGACGACCAGGACGTGCCGCCGGAGAACGCGATCCGCTACTACCGCGCCCTCAAGCGGGCCGGGGTGCCGGCCGAGCTCCACGTCTTCGCCCAGGGCAAGCACGGCTTCTCGGTGAAGTTCACCAAGGGGCTGCCGGTGGCGGTGTGGCCGGAGACCGGGCTCGCCTGGATCAAGGCGATCAAGATGGTGCCCTGACCGACTGGCGCCGGTGATCCCGACCGGCGCGGGCGTCGCCGCGCGGATCGCGGTCGCGCGAGATCCACGCGGTGCGGGGGATGCCCCTGGCAGTGGTCAGTGGGCGCCGGTTCGGTCGGACCCGCGGTCCGCGCTGGCGGCGGTCGTCCCACGGGGGTGGTCGAGCGGCGGGCGTGCGGAAGACCACGGCGCGCGCTCCGCGTCCCCCGAGTGGTCTCGCTCGCGGAACGACAACCCTTCCGTCATCGTGAGTGGGCGGTGCATCGCCGATGCGCCGCCGTTTCTCTGTAATTACGCAGCGTAAGATCTTCGATCGGGCGAGCAGTCGAGCATTTTTCTCTTGGGATTTATAATGTCTTAGAGAGTCGCGCCCAAGCTGCCGCGCAACATGAATCTATTTTTGACTTTCGAGGTGGGTGCCCATGGGGTCCGAAACGGGCGGCGGTCGATGGAACCGTCTCGGGACCGCGATTCGGTTGCGGGTGCGGACTTCGCTCGCTCTGTTGTCGCTCGGGGCGGTCCTCGGTCTGTTGCCGCTCGCGCTGATCGGCGCCGAACTCTACGTCCGCCATACCCGTGTGCTCGAAGACGCCGACCGTGACCTGCACCTGGTCATGCGGCTCGACGCCACCCGCTTCGAGACGGCGTTCCGCTCGCTCCATCAGGTGGAAGCCGGACTGGCCAACTGGCTGCGTTCGGAGGGGGTGACCGCGCCCGGGGACCTGAGTCGACGCGCGTCTCTTCCGGACTTTCCGGTGATTCTGCGCGCCCGGGCCCGTGAGTTGGCCCAGGTGTCCGATCTGTTCGTGGTCGACGGCGACGGGCTCAGGCTCGCCGGTTCGCGGCCGAGCCCGAGTGCGGCTTCGTCCGACGACGTCCCGCCGACCGAAGTCGTCGATCCGGTGGGCGGGGACCTCGTCGTGGTTCCGGGCTCCGTCGACGGCGAGACCGCCCTGCACGTGCTGCTACGGCTGCGCGGCGATCGCGGCGCAGCGATCGGGGCGGTGGTGGCGACGGTGGCGGCGCCGTGGTTCGATCATCTGTTCGCCGAGCTGGAGCGGGAAGCGGGCACGCGGGTCGCCCTCGCCCATGTCGCCGCCGACGGTCGGCGGTCGATCATCGCCGTTTCGGGCGGGCGCAGCCGCACGACCGATGAACCGGTCCTGACCGCCACCGGGGCGATCGTCGGTCTGCCGCTGGTTCTGATCGTCGACCGCGCGACCGGGGCCGCTCTGTCGTCGTGGAGGGGTCATGCGATCGCTCTCGGCCTGTTGCTGATCGTCTGGGAAGCGACCCTGGTCGCCGGCTTCGTGTTCATCCGGCGGCAGCGGGCGACCGTCCGGCGTGCCGACGTGGCGCGGCGGCGGGCCGAGGTGCGCGAGACGCGCGGGCGCCGGAGCGCCGAGGAACGCGCGCTCGCGGTGATCTTCGACAACGACGCGGTCGGATTCGCCGAGGTCTCCTTGCCGGACCTGCGCTTCGTGCGGGTCAATCGGCGCTATTGCCAGATCACCGGGCGCGACGAGGCGACCATGCTCGGCGGCCTCGGTCCCGGCGACGTGTGTCATCCGGGGGATCAGGCCAGCCTGCGCGCCCGCGTCGCGGGGTTGGACGCCGGCGGCGCCGTCGAAGCCGAGATGCGCTACCTGCAGCCCGACGGAGCGGTGGTGTGGGCGCATGTCGGGATCAAGGTCTCCGAGGTCGACGACCGCGGTCGCCCGTCCCGGCTGATGGCGGTGGTCCAGGACATCAGCGCGCTGCGCGAGGCGATGGAGCGGTCGCAGGCCGATCGCGAGATGCTGCGGCTCGGGATGGCGATCGGTCACATCGCCACCTTCCGGCGCGAAATGGACAGCCAGATCTTCGACTTCGGACCGGAAGCGCAAGCGATGCTCGGGTTGCAGCCCGGGGTCGACCGTCTGTCGATGTCGGAGTGGGGGGCGTTCATTCCCACCGAGGACCGCGCCCAGGTGCGCCGCGAGATCGCCGAAGCGGTGGCGCGCCGCGATCCGGAACACGCCTACGCGTTCCGCTTCGTGCGCCCCTCCGACGGCGCCATCCGCCATATCGAAACCCGGACGCGTTACGACTACGCGCCGGACGGCCGCTGTGGCTCGACCGGGGTGCTGATCGACGTCACCGAGACCCGCAAGGCCGAAGGTCTGCTGCGCCTGTCGCTGGAGATCGGGCGGATCGGCACCTTCCATCACGACTTCACGACCGGTCTGGTCCATTGCGACGCCACCACCCGGATGCTCTACGGCCTGCCGGACGTGGACCGACCGATCCCGGCCGACGAATGGTTCGACATCATCGTCGAGGAGGACCGGGCGCAGTTGCAGGGGTGGATCGCCATCGACAGCGGCGAGGGGCGGCCCGAGGTCTCGCGCAACTATCGCATCCGGCGTGTCGACGACGGCGGCGACCGGTCCTGCAACGTCCGCGTTCGCTACGAGTATGGACCCGACGCCAAGCTGATCGGCGCCACCGGGGTGATCATCGACGTCACCGACCAGCGCGAGGCGGAGGCCCGGATCGCCCATCTGGCGCGCCACGATGCCCTGACCGACCTGCCCAACCGGCTGATGTTCCGCGAACGGCTCGATCTGGCGCTGGCCGGCGCGCGGCGGGACGCCGGTTTCGCGCTGTCGCTGATCGACCTCGACCACTTCAAGGAGGTCAACGACACCCTCGGGCACCCGACCGGCGATGCCCTGCTGCAGGAGGTCACGACGCGTCTCCAGGGCGCGCTGCGCGACACCGATCTGCTCGCCCGCCTCGGCGGCGACGAATTCGCGGTGATCCAGGCCGACGTCGGCACCGCCGGCGAGGCCGAGCGGCTGGCGTCGCGGATGATCGCGCTGTTGGCCGAACCCTTCCTTGTCGGCGAACATCGTATCCACATCGGCGGCAGCGCCGGCATCGCGCTCGCCCCGCGCGACGGTCTCGATCCGGATCATCTCCTGAAGATCGTCGACCTCGCCCTCTACCGGGCCAAGGCCGACGGGCGCGGGCGGTGGCGGTTCTTCGACCTCGGGCTCGAGGCCGACATGCGCAGCCGGATCGACCGCGAGGCGGATCTGCGGCGCGGCATCGCCGCCGACGAGTTCGATCTCCACTACCAACCGATCGTCGACCTCGCGACCCGTCGTGTCCTCGGCTTCGAAGCCCTGCTGCGTTGGGACCATCCCGAGCGCGGGCTGATCGGGCCCGACGCCTTCCTGGCCTTGGCCGAGGAGACCGGTGTGATGGTGCGGCTCGGTGCGCGCATGTTGGCGCGGGCCTGCGCCCAGGCGGCGAGCTGGCCGGAGTCGATGAAGCTGGTGTTCAATCTGTCGCTGGTCGAGGTTCTGGCCAACGGCTTCCGGGAGACGGTCGCCGCGGCGCTGGCCGACGCGGGCCTGGCACCGCAGCGCCTCGAACTGGAACTCGGCGAGCGCGCGCTGACCGTGTCGCCGGAGGTCACGGCGGTGGTGCTCGGCGAATTGAAGGGGCTCGGCGTCGCGGTGCGCATCGACGATTTCGGAACCGAACGATCGGTGCTCGGGCAATTGTCCCGCTTCCCGGTCGGCGCGGTGAAGATCGATCGGCACATCACCGCCCATCTGGAGCAGGGCCACAATGCGGCGATCGTACGCGTGGTGGCGGGCCTGTGCCGCGATCTCGGGCTCGGCCTCAACGTCGAGGGCGTGGAGACCGAAGGGCAGCTCGCGATCCTGACCGAAGCCGGCTACCGCGAGGCCCAGGGCACGCTGTTCGGCGAGCCACGACCGGGCGCGGAACTCGCCCGCTACTTCGCGGGCCTCGACGGGGTCGGACCGGTCGCGGCGTCGGCCGTCGGGAGTTTCGGGGAAATCCTCGCAGATCCGCCGGTCGTCCGGGAGGTCGGCCCGGAGCGCCGGATCGGCGTTTCCGTCCCGGGTTGACCGGGCGCTCTCGCCGCCGTGCGGGCGCCGCCGCTCCGGCCGCGACACAGAAAAGGGCCGCGATCGCGGCCCCGTTCCGTCATCCCGTCGCGGAGCGCGCGGGGAGGGCGAGCCTCCCCGGCGCGGGTCTCACGAACAGCCGCTCGTGCCGCCGCAGGTGTCGCACTTCAGGCAGGTGCCGTTGCGGACCATGGTGAAGTTGCCGCATTCCGAGCAGTTCTCGCCTTCGTAGCCCTTCATCCGGGCTTCCGCCCGGCGGTCGGCGGCGGTCGACGGCTTGGTCTCGGCTTGGCCGGCGGTCTGCGGCCGCACGTCGAGGTTCGACCCCTGCTTCAGCGCCGTGGCGCCGAACACCGAGGCGAGCGCCAGGGCGGCGGTCGAGGACGACGACACCGTGCCCGAGGGCTGGGCCGAGGCGGCGGCGCGCGGGCCGGAACCGTCGACCACCTTCAGGCGCTCGGGCAACTTGCCGCGCACCAGACCGCGCGACACCGAGGCCTCGGGGCCCTGCGGCGGCTTGGAACCCTCGTCGACGCCGGAGCCCATGGCGGTGTGGCCGATGTCCTCGGGCTTGACGTGGGCGAGGTCGTGGCGGCCGAGGTAGCTGACCGCCAACTCGCGGAACACGTAGTCGAGGATCGACGTGGCGTTCTTGATCGCCTCGTTGCCGAGCACCATGCCGGCCGGCTCGAAGCGGGTGAAGGTGAAGGCCTCGACATATTCCTCGAGCGGCACGCCGTACTGCAGGCCGAGCGAGATGGCGATGGCGAAGTTGTTCATCATCGCGCGGAAGGCGGCGCCTTCCTTGTGCATGTCGATGAAGATCTCGCCGATGCGGCCGTCGTCGTATTCGCCGGTGCGCAGGTAGACCTTGTGGCCGCCGACGATCGCCTTCTGGGTGTAGCCCTTGCGGCGGTTGGGCAGCTTCTCGCGGGCCCCCACGGCGCGTTCGATGATCCGCTCGACGATCCGCTCGGCCATCACGGTGGCGCGGGCATTGGCCGGCTCGGACGACTTCATGGCGTCGAGGGCGTCCTCGGCCTCGTCCTCGTCGTCGGCGACCAGCTGCGAGTTCAGCGGCTGGCTGAGCTTGGAGCCGTCGCGATAGAGGGCGTTGGCCTTCAGCGCCAGCCGCCAGGACAGCATGTAGGCCGCCTTGCAGTCTTCGACGGTGGCGTCGTTCTGCATGTTGATGGTCTTGGAGATGGCGCCGGAGATGAACGGCTGGGCCGCCGCCATCATGTGGATGTGGCTGGCCACCGACAGGAAACGCTTGCCGGTGCGGCCGCAGGGATTGGCGCAGTCGAACACCGCGAGATGCTCGGGCTTGAGGTGCGGGGCACCCTCGACGGTCATGGCGCCGCAGATGTGGACGTTGGCGGCGTCGATGTCGGCCTTGGCGAAGCCGAGCGCCGAGAGCATGTCGAAGGCCGGGTCGTTCAGCTGGTCGAGGGAGAAGCCCAGCACCTTGGTGCAGAACTCGTCGCCGAGGGTCCAGCGGTTGAACACGAACTTGATGTCGAAGGCCGACTTGAGGCCGCCGGCGATCTTGGCGAGCGCCTCGTCGGTGAAGCCGCGGGCCTTGAGCGTGGTCGGGTTGATGCCCGGGGCCTGATCGAAGGTGCCGTGACCGACCGCGAAGACCTCGATCTCGGCGATCTCGCTCTCCCGGTAGCCGAGCACCCGCAGCGCCGAAGTGACCGACTGGTTGATGATCTTGAAGTAGCCGCCGCCGGCCAGCTTCTTGAACTTGACCAGGGCGAAGTCGGGTTCGATGCCGGTGGTGTCGCAGTCCATCACCAGACCGATGGTGCCGGTCGGCGCGACCACCGAGACCTGGGCGTTGCGGAAGCCGTGCTGGCTGCCGAGGTCGAGGGCGGCGTCCCAGGCGCGGGTCGCCGCGGCGATCAGGCGGGGATCGGGGCAGGCGGCGTGGTCGAGCGGCACCGGCGCGGTCGACAGCTTCTCGTAGCCCTCGGCGCGGCCGTGGGCGGCGGTGCGATGGTTGCGGATGACCCGCAGCATGGCCTCGGCGTTGTCGGCATAGCCGGGGAAGGCGCCGAGCTCCTTGGCCATCTCGGCCGAGGTGGCATAGGCGACGCCGGTCATGATCGCCGACAGCGAACCGCAGATCGCCCGACCCTCGGGGGAATCGTAGGCGATGCCGGAGGACATCAGGAGGCCGCCGATGTTGGCGTAGCCGAGGCCGAGGGTGCGGTAGCGATAGGAGAGTTCGGCGATCTCCTTGGACGGGAACTGCGCCATCAGCACCGAGATCTCGAGGACGATGGTCCACAGACGGCAGGTGTGCTCGTAGCGCTCGACGTCGAAGGCGCCGTCGGCCCCGCGGTAGGGCAGGAGGTTGATCGAGGCGAGGTTGCAGGCCGTGTCGTCGAGGAACATGTACTCGGAGCACGGATTGGACGCGCGGATCTCGCCGGAGGCCGGGCAGGTGTGCCAGTCGTTGATGGTGGTGTGGAACTGCACGCCGGGATCGGCCGAAGCCCAGGCGGCGTGGCCGATGTCTTCCCAGAGAGCCGCGGCGTCGATGGTCTTCTTGACCTTGCCGTCGGTGCGCCGGATCAGGTCCCACTTGCCGTTCTGCTCGACGGCATGGAGAAAGCCGTCGGTGACGCGGACCGAATTGTTGGAGTTCTGGCCGGCCACCGTCAGGTAGGCTTCCGAGTCCCAATCGGTGTCGTACACGGGGAACTTGATGTCGGTGTAGCCCTGCTTGGCGAACTGGATGACCCGCTTGATGTAGTTCTCCGGGACCATCGCCTTCTTGGCGGCGCGGACTTCGCGCTTCAGCGCCGGATTCTTCATCGGATCGAAGCAGTCGTCGCCCGAGCCTTCGCAATTGGTCGCGGCCTTCATCACCGCCGAGAGGTGCTTGGCGATGGTCTTGGAGCCGGTGACCAGAGCGGCGACCTTCTGCTCCTCCTTCACCTTCCAGTTCACATAGGCTTCGATGTCGGGGTGATCGACGTCGACCACCACCATCTTGGCGGCGCGACGGGTGGTGCCGCCCGACTTGATGGCGCCCGCCGCGCGGTCGCCGATCTTCAGGAAGCTCATCAGACCCGACGAGCGGCCGCCGCCGGCGAGCTTCTCGCCTTCGCCGCGCAGGCGGGAGAAGTTCGAACCGGTGCCCGAGCCGTACTTGAACAGGCGCGCCTCGCGCACCCACAGATCCATGATGCCGCCCTCGTTGACGAGGTCGTCGGCGACCGACTGGATGAAGCAGGCGTGGGGCTGGGGATGCTCGTAGGCCGAAGCCGAGCGCACCAGCTCACCGGTCTCGAAGTCGACGTAGAAGTGGCCCTGGCTCGGGCCGTCGATGCCATAGGCCCAGAACAGGCCGGTGTTGAACCACTGCGGGCTGTTGGGGGCGACCAACTGGCGGGCGAGCTGAGCGCGCAGCTCGTCGAAGAAGGCGCGGGCGTCCGATTCGGAATCGAAATAGCCGCCCTTCCAGCCCCAGTAGGTCCAGGTGCCGGCGAGCCGGTCGAACACCTGACGGGCGTCGATCTCGGAGCCGTAGCGCTCCGCCGCCGGCAGGGCCGCCAGCGCCGCCTCGTCGGGCACCGAGCGCCACAGCCAGGACGGCACGGTCGATTCCTCGACGCGCTTGAGGCGGGCGGGCACGCCGGCCTTGCGGAAGTACTTCTGCGCGAGGATGTCGGCGGCCACCTGGGAGAACGCGGCCGGCACTTCGATGCCGTCGAGCCGGAACACCACGGATCCGTCCGGGTTGCGGATCTCGCTGGTCGTGGTGCGGAAGTCGATCGCCTGGTAGGGCGACTGACCAGCCGTCGTGAAGCGACGTTCGATGCGCATGTCGTTCGATCCCTCGAGCCCGTCGGGGGCGTGTTTCGCGCCGTCCCGATCCCGACTTCTGTTGCGGTGGCGGTGGCCGCCGCGTTTCGATGATTCCGTCTGCCTGACGGGATATCTTGTACTCAGACTGACGGCAAACACTAAATATAGTGTTTACGAAGCATTTGCCAAGCCATCCACAGGCAACCTCGAGGGGGCACGAACGCGCACGTTCGCCCTCGCCCCGACCGTCGAGGTCGGTGCGTCACAGGGTCGATGGACGGTTTACTCAGAGGATCCGGAGGGCTGGGGCAAGCCGCGGCACCGCCCGGTACTGGTCACGTCGAATAGCTAGTCCGAGTCACGAAGAGGCGTCAAGCGATTGGGTCGGGTGGGTCGTGTCCCATGAAGTGGTGTAGCTGACGAGAACGGTGGTCATCGGCGGTGCGGCGGTATGGTCGGAGTTGCGAGAACCAACCCGACCGAGGAGCCACCGATGACCGACATGATGATGAGCCTACGGACGCTCGTGGAGAAGAGCGCCGACGCCGATGTTTTGCGCGAGATGATCGGCTTCGCCGCGGAGCGCCTGATGGAGCTGGAGATCGGCGCCCACACCGGTGCCGAATGGGGCGAGAAG